>CAWAJF010000008.1:0-154143 GCA_963782345.1 uncultured Solirubrobacterales bacterium
GCACAGCTGGGCTCGAACCAGCGACCTCCGCCTTGTCGAGGCGGCGCTCTCCCAACTGAGCTATGCGCCCTGGGCCGGCGAGTTTAGCGCCGGGGCTCAGGGATCAGGAGGGAAGACAGCCCGCTCCCGGAGGCCCGCCTCCTCGAGTGCCCGTTGCATTCGCCTGCGCTTGCGGAGCCCTCGGAGGGGCGCGAGGTACTCGCTCCACGAGCACCCTTCCCCGAGTAAGCGCACCGCGATCTGCGAGCGCGATCGCTCCGTCGGGTACTTGACGAAGCAGCCGAGATCCTCCGCGTACCTGCCCTTGCTCCACCTGGTGCTGATTTCAGCCGTCCTGATCGCGAAGGGCACGTACGGCAGGTACCGGAGCCGCGGCCATAGACCTTCCCGCTTCAACCCCAAAGCGAGCAGCTGCTCGATGTTGAAGAAGTGAGCCGGGTGGTGCTCTCGGAACCGAAGAGCCGCGTGTCTCAACTGGTGCGGAGAGGTGAACACGGCGTCGGTCGCCCTCAGGTAGGCGAGCAGGTAGCGGCGAGGAACCACCGCGTGCCGATCGGTGATGCCGCCGTACTGCTCCCCATCCAGCGTGTAGAGATGACGCTTCGATAGACAGGCGACCGGCGGGTGCGGCAGCGGCCAGAGGAAATCGGAACGCGTCAAGACGAACCAGTCGTAGCGATCGATCAGCCCGTCGTGCTGCAGCCAGTCCGCGAGCAGGCGCCGATAGACGCAGAGGATCGCGGCGGAGGCGAGCTGCGGATGATCGGCATCCTCGATCGGCCCCAAGATGAACGGGCTCAGGTCGAGCAAGCATCTCCAGTCCTCGCCACCCGAGAGGCGGTCGAGCTCCGCCGCCCAGTCCCCGTCCTCGGGATACGTCTTGAGATGGCTGGCCCGCTCGTAGAACGGGTTCGGGGGCTCGCCCTCCCTGACGCAGAGCGCAAGGTCAGCATCGAGCTCGTCGAGGACCTTGGCGCAGACATTCTCGGCGGTCAGCTCCGCGGCGCGCGTCTCCGCAAAGAAGATGACCAGTGTTCCGCGATCCCGCGCCACGGCGGGTTCCGCTCCGGTGCTAGGCGACGGGCGCGGTCGGAGCCTGGACGGTCGCCGGGGCCTCGGGCAGCAGGCCCTTGGCGCGCATCGTCACCTTGAAGGTCTCGAGGGTGTCGTACTTGGGCTGCCAGCCGGCGGTCGACTTGAGCTTCTCGGTCGAGACGACCCAGGGGTAGCGGATGAAGTCCAGGTTTCCGGCCGGCGCCTCGGTTCGCGGCACGCGCATCTTCCACATCGCCCCGTTCAGCCGCTTCATCGTCTTCAGTGAGATGTTGCGCGTCTTCTTGCCCACCATCTCGGCGGCCCGGCTCCAGGTCATCAGGCCGTCGCCGGCGAGGTTGAAGGCGCCGGCGTGCTTGCCGTCGAGCAGCGCGATCAGGGCGGAGACGACGTCGTCCTCGTGGACGAGCTGGAACTCCTCGTCGACGCCGTCGAGGATCGGGACGAAGGGGTTGTTGCCGAAGGCGCGGACGATGTAGTTGTCGACGCTCGGGCCGAAGACGATCGAGGGCCGGACGATGGTCATCACGGCGTCCGGGTTCTCCAGCGCCCAGAGCTGGGCGATCCGGTCGGAGTCCGCCTTGTGCTTGGCGTACGAGAAGTCGGGGGCCCCGCGGACCGGCCAGTCCTCGGCGATCGGCTTCGGGTTGTCCGGAAAGGCGCCGTAGGCGGTGGCCGAGGAGGTCTGGATCACCTGCTTGATGCCGGCGTCGGCAGCGGCCTGCAGCACCGCCTGCGTGCCGTTCACGTCGATGTCGTACATCTTCGCCTCGTCGCGAATCGGGTTGAGGACGAAGGCGAAGTGAAGGAGCGCGTCGATCTCGTGACGCTCGAGCAGCTCGCGCATCTGCTTGCGGTCGCGGATGTCGGCCTTGACGAACTCGTGCTTCGGCCAGCTGCGAGGCGGCGGGCGGAGGTCGACGTCGACGATCTTCTCGGTCTCCTCACGGGAGGAAAGCTCGTCGGTGAGCCGACCGCCGATGTACCCGGATCCGCCAGTGATCAGGTAGCGCACGGACCGCATCCTATCCTGGCTGGGCGGCCAATGTCTACGAGCGTTCGCTCATAAATCCAGGGTCCCCAAAATTCAAGGAATCTTGCGTCTTCCGAAGGAAGTGCAACCTCTCGCGAGCAGGCGTGTTAGTTTCTCTTGACAGGCTCAAGTCGCCGCACTGAACGGCCGACGTGAGCCATAAGGCTTGAAGGACCGACGGGCCGGCTGAAGCTCAGATTCGCCGGCGGCACGTCCTTTCGGAACCAAAGGGCCCCCTCAGCGGGGCCCTTTTCCGTGCTGGAGGCGCGTCTCCGGATCCGCGTCGACATAAAACAGGCGAATCACTCCGACTGCCGCTCGACGCGGAGGGTGAGGCCATGCACGCCGGCGACCGTCACCCTGTCTCCCACCTCCGCCTTCGAGGGACACTCGGCGCGCCAGATCTCCCCGCGGAAACGCACCCGGCCACGCGGATCGCAGACCTCGATCACCTCCGCCGAGGCGCCGATCAGCGCCTCCTTGCCGGTGGCGACACGGTACCGGCGCAGGAAGCGAATCCAGAAGCCGACCTCCGCGATCTCGATCGCGATCCCGAGGGACACCGCCGCAAGCCCCCACCCGGGCGGTAGGACGAAGAAGGCGAGCGCAACCGCGACGACGAGGAGCACCCGCCGATGCTAAGGCGGGACCGCCACCCGGGCCGGGCTGGGCCGAAACATCGAGTAGTCTGATCCGAGTTTGGCTATGCGGGGGCGGGACGGAACTTGATGACCTGGGAAGAAGGAAGCGCCAACGCTGAGGCCGACACTGATGCGCAAGCGGCCTCGGAGCAGGAGCCGGAACGGACCGCGGACGAGGAGAGCGGTACCGTGGGTGCGCGGATCGACTCGGTGCTGGCTGCCGCGGAGCGCGCGGCGACCGGCATCAGGGAGGAGGCGCGTGAATGGGCTCGCCAACACAAGGAGGAGTCGCAGCAGCGAGCCGAAGAGCTTGCGGCCGGGCACCTTCGCGAGCTCTGGCGTCTCACCGATGACCTGAGGGCGAGCGCCCATGCGGTCGCGCAGGAATGCGATCAGGTGATCAAGGCGATCGAGGACTCCTCCGGCCGGGCGACGTCCGACGAGTCGAGCCCGAGACCGGGCGTCGCCGGCTCCGAGTCCGAGACCGCCGACGATTTGCAGGACACGGCGAGAGCCGGGGCCTCCGCCTCACCCGGAAAGGATGCGATTTCCGACCGCGCCCGCTTGTACGCCGCGCAGATGATCGCGGCCGGTGACTCGCGCGAGCAAATCTCACGCCGGCTCCGAAAGGAGTTCGGCATTCAGGACGCCGGCGCGATGCTGGACCGGATGGGCGCCTGAGCCGGACCCGGTTGTTTGGCCTCAGGGCCAGCGGCTAACGTTCGCTGGATGGGAGTCCCGGGGCCATCCAGCAGGGGTACGAGCGCGATCTCACGCTTTCTCGTGGAGCACCAGGATCACGACGCCGGTTTCGACGTCGGCAGGGAGGCAGGATCCGGAACAGGCCACCTGAGGGTCGTCTGCCTGGGCTGCGGCGAGAGCGTCGATTACCGCACGACCGAAACCGGCCCGGAGGTTCGCGCGCGCCTCGGGAGCCAGCGCTCCTCCCGTCAGGGGCAGGAGCGGCTCCCCAAGCAACCGGCGGCCCATAGCCAAGCCGCGGGGCGATCCGGTCGGCCTCCGCTCGCTGCGATCGCGATCGGGATCGTGATATTGGGACTCGTGCTGATCGGCATCCTGCTCCTCGCCGGCGGCGGCTCGAACGATTCGATGGGGACGAGGTCGACGACCCCGACGTCCGCCCCGGCAACGGTGGCGACGCAACCCACCGCGCCAGCGACTGCTCCCCCAGCCAAGCCGGAGCCGCGCCCTCCGAGGCTGCACGCGGCGACCTACGACGACCGGTTCACGATCGGTGTGCCCGGTCGATGGCGCTCCGAACGAAGGGGCGCGGAGACGGTGCTGCTCGGCCCGGGCGGGACGCCCGAGATCGACATCTACTACGCCATAAACCAACGCGGGCTGGCCGATTTGGGCAGGTCGGCGGTTCGCTTCCTGGAGGATCGCCACCCTGCCGGACACGTCACCGAGCCGGTCCCAACCAGCGTCGCGGACCTGCGGGCGCTGCGAGTCCAGGCCACCTACCCCGACGGATCGGAGTCGGCCCTGGTCTTGACCAGCGGGGCCTACGCGTACCTCCTGGTCACGCGAATCGCTCGGAACGACGAGCCGTATCGCGTACGGCAGGCCACCGCCGCCCGGAAGAGCTTCAGGCCCCTGTGACGGACGTGCCGCGGGAGACGCGGCGCGAGCGATAGTTTGCGAGCTCGAGGCGGTGTGTACGAAGGGAGATGTCGGCAGCGTCGAGCAGCTCGGCCGGCTCGGCGCCGTCCTCGGGAAAGACAGCCACACCGAAACTCACCGAGAGCTTGACTGGACCGGCGGCCAGCCGGCGCACCTCACGCTCGATCCGCGCGGCCAGAAGCCAGGCCTGGTCGCGGTTGGTCTCCGGCGCGATCACCGAGAACTCGTCTCCCCCGTGCCGGTAGACCGCATCCTCGCCGCGTACCTCGAGCCCGATCATCGAGGCCACGATCACGAGCACCAGGTCCCCGATCAGGTGACCTTGGGTGTCGTTGACGGACTTGAAACCATCAAGGTCCAGATTGAGTAGGGCGAACTGCCGCCCCTTACGGCTGTGCCGGAGCGTCTCATGACGCAGCCGCTCGATCAGGGCCCGGTAGTTGCCCACGCCAGTGAGATCATCGACCCCCAGGAGTGCCTGATAGGTCGCGCGACTCGACTCCAGATTCGCGGTCAACCGACCGACGGCGACGGCCGTGAACGTCAAGGGCAAGCCAACCGCAAGCGTCCAGAGAGCCCCCTCCTGAAAATCCACACCCGTATCCGTGAACCTGAGAAGCAGTGCCGCGCCGATCAGGGCCAGGTAAGGGGCCATCCGCTTGGGAAAGACAACGGCGACGAAGAGGGCGACGAAGAAGTAGAGGTAGGAAAGGACATAGTCCGTGGCCTGCACCATCGCGGCCGTCTCGGCGATGGCGACGATGGGAACGACTGCCAGCCACCGTCGGCTCAGCTGTCGCTCCGCTGCCCAGAGGCAACTAGCCCCGGTGCCGACCGCAAGCGCCACCACGATTGCCTCCGGGGCGTCGAGGGACCTGCCCAGAAGGAGGATGGCCGGCACCATCATCAGCGCGCTGCCGATGAAGAGGGCCCCGGCCAGCCGCCATGCCAACGGAGTGGTCAATCCGTGAGCTTCACCCCTTGCCTGCTCCACATGGATCGAATCGCTCGTCGCAGGCAAGCCTTGTCCGGAGTGCCGGCCGATTGCAGCTCGGAAATCTTCAATGAATCGCATGAGCCTGGCGACAGCACCGAGACGGCCGCGCGACTCTAGCAGCGAACTCGGCACCTATTCTTCCGGTCCCCAGCGAGGCGGGCTCCCCTGCTGTCAGTGGGGCAGAGTGTACTCCCGGGATTGCCCGCCAATAGATCGAGAGCGGGCGGGCGGGCGGCTACGAGTCCAAGGGAAGTTGCCGATCGGCAGGGTATTCCCAGAGGCGCCCACCGGAATCGAACCGGTGTAAACGGCTTTGCAGGCCGCTGCGTAACCACTCCGCCAGGGCGCCGGGTGAGAGCAAGCCTAACGACGAGTCTCAGAAGTGAAAACGCCCCGGAGGCTTCATGCCCACGGGGCGAATGAGTCGAGGCAAGCGGCTGATGGGATTCGAACCCACGACCTTCTGCATGGCAAGCAGACGCTCTAGCCAACTGAGCTACAGCCGCGCGGTGCCCGAGTCTAGCTTCGCTAGGAGAAAAACCCGGCGTCCTTGCCGGGTTCTCCTCCTGGATCCGCGCAGCTGGCGACGGTCTACAGGTTGCCCTGTCGGTTGCCGCAGACGGCGCTGTTGTTGAGTCCGGTCTGCCGTCCGTTCGCTCCACCGCGGAAATCGTGAGCGACGTCACCCTTGTTGCCGAACGCGCCGAACGCGCCTGAACCCGCGCCTGAGTCGCACTGCGCACCGGCGTCAGCGGCCGAGTTGCAGCCGTTCGCGGACTGGTCACAGTAGGCCGCGCCGGCACCACTGGGGATCAGCAGGACGGGAACCATCAGACCTGCTGCTACTGCGAGCACTGCGATGAGTCGCTTCATAGCGACCACCTTTCCGGTTGGAGTCTCGCGCGACGTCGGGCAATCCGGTCACCGTCGCCGAGCCTCGTTTCGCCGACACTAACGCCATCCCGGAGCGGACAACATCCGCAATCAGCACGGATCATCCCTGCGGGGTATTTACCAACCCCCACCGGCACCGCGGTCACTATTTTTGGGTATGGTCCTTCCGCTTGGGGTAACTGCGAACCAGGGGGCTTCAATGCATCGAAAGGCTCTGACCGCCGCGATCGGCGTGGTCGCGATCTGCGTTCTAGCGATCGTGCCGTCGGCCGCTTCCGCATGGGCTCCGGCGAGCTCGGCAACGATCCACCCAGGCGTCCAGGTGTTCACCGAGGGCGCGCAGTGCACCTCCAACTTCGTCTTCCAGGACGCTTCGGACGTGTACCTGGGCCAAGCTGCGCACTGCTCGGGCACCGGGTCGAGCACCGACACGAACGGGTGCACCTCGGGCTCTCTGCCGATCGGCACGCCGGTCGACGTCACCGGCGCGAGCCATCCGGGGACGCTCGTCTACAACTCCTGGCTGACCATGCAGTCGAAGGGCGAGACCGACGCCGACACCTGCGCGTTCAACGACCTCGCCCTGATCAAGCTGGATCCGGCGGATGTCGGGAGCGTCAATCCATCGGTCCCCGCCTTCGGAGGGCCGACCGGCCTCGGCACCTGGGGCGGCACGGGATCCACGGTCTACACATATGGCAATTCGGAGCTCCGCGGTGGCGTCACCGCGCTCAGCCCGAAGCAGGGCATCGTCGTGCAGAACGCCGCGAGCGGCTGGAGCCATGACGTCTACACGCTCACTCCCGGCATCCCCGGGGACTCGGGGAGTGGGTTCCTGGACGCGAACGGAGGAGCGATCGGCGTCCTCAGCACCGTCCAGCTGGCGCCTTTGGTCGGCGCGAACGGCGTCGGGGACCTCGCCAAGGAGATCGCCTACATGCACGCCAACGACTCGGCGTTCTCGGGGGTCAACCTGGTGCCGGGGACGGAGCCCTTCAGCGGGGACGTTGTTCGCGCTGCTCTGAAAGGCCTCGGCCTGTAGCGAGGAGCCACAGGCGATCAGGCTGGAAAGGCCGGGCTGAGGGGCCCGGCCTTTTCAATTCGCTGCCGCGTCGAGGGCTTCGTTCAGGAGCTCGTCGGCGCGGGTGTTCTCGTCGCGCTTGACGTGCCTGATCGACCAGCTCGGCAGCTCGCGCAGCGCGTCCCTTGCCTTCGTGTGCAGCGGACGAAGGTGATCCTGCTTGACCTTCCACTTCCCGCGCACCTGCTCGACGATCAGCATCGAGTCCCCGACGAACTCGATCTCATCCGCTCCGAGCTGCTTGGCCAGATCGATGCCGAGCAGCAGCGCCCGGTACTCGGCCACGTTGTTCGTGGCCTTCCCGATGGTCTCGCTGCGCTCGGCGAGGATCTCCCCCGAGGGATCCGTCGCGACGGCAGCGATCCCCGCCGGCCCCGGGTTCCCCCGCGAGCCGCCGTCTACGTTGACGATCACCTTCAGGCGCGCACTTCCTCCTGTGCGCCCGCCTCCGAGATCACCTTCTCGGCGAGGTGCGACGGGATCTCCTCATGGTGGGCGAACTCCATCGTGTAGTCGCCGCGTCCGCCCGTGATCTGGCGCAGGTCGCGCGCGTAGTCGAGCACTTCCGCCATCGGCACCTCGGCCTTGATCTCCGTGACCGAGCCCTTCGCCTCCATGCCGAGCGGCCGGCCGCGGCGCGAGTTGAGGTCGCCGACCACGTCGCCGACGACGTCCTCGGGGACGCTAACGGTGAGCAGCATGATCGGCTCGAGCAGCACCGGGTCCGCCTGCTCCATGGCCTCCTTGAACGCCATCGACCCGGCCACCTTGAACGCGTTCTCCGAGGAGTCCACGCGGTGGTACTGGCCGTCGTAGAGGCGAACCTGGAGGTCCTTCACCGGATAGCCGGCGAGGACGCCGTGCTGCATCGCCTCCGCGATGCCCTTCTCCACGGCCGGGATGAAGCCCTTGGGGATCGCGCCGCCCTTGATCTCGTCGACGAACTCGAAGCCGGTCCCCGCCTCGGTCGGGGCGATCTCGATGTGGCAGTCGCCGAATTGCCCTCGGCCGCCCGTCTGCTTCTTGTAGCGGCCATGCGCCTTGGCGGACTTGCGGATCGCCTCCAGGTAGGGCACCCGCGGCGGGTGGAGCTCGATCTCGGCGCCGAAGCGGCTCTTCATCCGGTCGACGATCACCTCGACGTGGATCTGCGTCAGCCCGGCGATGATCTGCTCGCCGGTCTGCTGGTCGCGGTGGACGTCGAGCGTCGGGTCCTCCTCCTCGAGCCGGCGGATCGCGCTGGCCGCCTTGTCGTCGTCGCCCTTGGTCTTCGCCTCGAAGGCGAACGCCATCACGGGGGCGGGAAGGTCGAGTGCCGGGAACGAGATCTTCGTGTCCCTCTCGGTCAGCACGTCGCCCGCGCGCGTCTGCTTCAGCTTCGCGACGGCGCCGATGTCGCCCGCCCCGAGCTCGTCCGTCTGCTCGTGCTCCTTGCCCCGCGGAATCAGGATCTGGCCGACCCGCTCCTTCGCTCGCTGGGTGGCGTTGTTGACCTGGGAGTCGCCCCGCAGCACGCCCGAGTAGACGCGGAACAGGTTGAGACGGCCCGCGTACGGATCCGCGAGAGTCTTGAAGACGTAGGCGATCAGCTCCCCATCCTCATCCGGCGCGATCTCGATCTCCTCGCCCTCCTCACCGAGCGCCTTGAGCGGACCGCGCATCGCCGGGGAGGGCAGATCCTCGACCAGGGCCTCCAGCAGCCGCGTCGTGCCGAGGTTCCTGGTGGCGACGCCGCAGGTGACCGGGAAGATCTTGCCGTCGGTGACCCCGCGCTTCAGCACGGTGACGATCTCGTCGTGGTCGATCTCCTCGCCCTCGAGATAGCGCTCCATCAGCTCATCTGAGTTCTCCGCCACCTCGTCCATCAGCTTCTCGCGGTACTCCTGGGCCTGGGCGGCGAGCTCCTCGGGGATGTCCTGCGGCTCGGGCGCGCCCCTGTGCTCCCCGGTGGCGACGAACGCCTTCATGTCGATCAGGTCGATCACGCCGCGGACCTCGTGCTCGGAGCCGATCGGGATCTCGGTCGCGACGACGTGATTGCCGAAGGCGCTCTGCAGCGACTCGAGGGCGCGGAAGAAGTCGGCGCGCTCGCGGTCGAGCATGTTCACGTAGACGAGGCGCGCGAGGCCCTCGGCGTCGGCGCGTTGCCAGAGGCGATCGGTGTGGACCTCCACGCCCATCACCCCGTTGACGACGACGACCGCGGCGTCCGCGACGCGCATCGAGGCGATCGTGTCGGCGATGAAACTCGGCTCGCCCGGCGTGTCGATCAGGTTGATCTTGCGCCCGTCGTGGTCGAACGACGAGACGGTCGCGCCGATCGACATCTCCCGCTCCTGCTCGTCTGCCTCGTAGTCGGAGGTGGTGGTCCCATCCTCGACGCGACCGAGCCGGTTGACCACGCCGGCCTCGAAGAGCAGGGCCTCGTGGAGGGAGGTCTTGCCGCTGCCGCGATGACCGATCAGCGCGACGTTTCGAATCCGGTCGGCGGCCTTGTGGGGCATGGCCACGCACCCTATAGCGAAGGCTCAGGGTTGCCAAGCCGGTCGCGCCCTAGCCCCGCATGCCCGGACGCGAAGCGGAGGACATGCGAGTTATGGCGAAGCCGTCAAGCCGATGTCTTCAACCGCGAGCGCAGCCGCAGCACGGCCTTCGAGTGGAGTTGTGAGACGCGCGATTCCGTCACGCCGAGGACCTCGCCGATCTCCCTCAGGGTGAGGTTCTCGAAGTAGTAGAGGGCGACGACGAGGGTCTCGCGCTCGGGCAGGTCCTGGATCGCCTCCCCGAGCCGGTCCTTCACCTCACTGGTGTCGAGTGCGGCCTGCGGGTCCGGAGCCGACTCGTCCTCGATCGTGTCGAGGAGGGAGACCTTGTCGCCCGAGGCATCGGGGGTCATCCACAGCTCCTCCAAGGCCAGGATGGATGAGTTCGAGATCTGGAGCAATGCCTCCTGGAGCTCGTCCTCGTTCATCCCGAGCTTCTCGGCGAGCTCGGCGTCCGTCGGCGCCCGTCCGAGCTCGTGCTCGAGCTTGGAGTTCGCCCCTTCGATCTCACGCGCACGCGAGCGGACCGACCGCGGGACCCAGTCGAGAGAGCGCAGCTCGTCGATGATCGCACCGCGGATTCGCTGCATCGCAAAGGTCTCGAAGCGGATCTGCCGGCGCGGCTCGAAGCGGTCCATCGCCTCGATCAGGCCGATCATCCCGTAGGAGATCAGGTCGGCCTGATCGACGTGGGAGGGCAGCCGCGCACCGGTGCGGCCGGCGACGAACTTGACCAGGGGCGAATAGGCCACCACAAGGCGTTCGCGGGCACCCCCGTCTCCCCCCTCCTTGTACCTGCGCCAGAGCTCTTTGAGCTCGAACGCCTTTACATCGGCTTCCATAAGCCTTTCACCTGCACCTGGGGATTTTCCTCAAGCGCGCGGATGACTCCGAGCGTACTGGCTTTGCAACCAGGATGGCTCCACTTGGGTGTAAACCTGCGTCGTCGAGAGGCTGGCGTGCCCGAGGAGCTCCTGAATACTCCGCAGATCCGCCCCTCCCTCCAGCAGGTGCGTCGCAAAGGAGTGCCGGAGCGCATGCGGCGAGACCCCACCCGCGATCGCCGCCTCGCGCACCCAGCGCTCGAGCCGGCGGCGCACGTCGGATGGATGAAGCCGCCGCCCGCTCTTCGAGACCAGGAGTGCATCCTCGTTACCCGCACCTACAAGAGCGCTCCTGCCGCGCTCCAGGTAACCGCTGAGGGCCGCCTGGGCGGGCTCGCCCATGGGAACCAGGCGGGTCTTGCCGCCCTTCCCCTCGATCCGGAGCCGCTCGCCTTCGAAGTCTGGAGAGGCCGTGCTGAGGTTGACCACCTCCTCGGCCCGCAGGCCACAGGAGTAGGCGAGCTCCAGCATCGCCCGGTCGCGCATCTCGAGTGGAGTCGTGGTTGGGATTCGATCCAGCAAAGTCTGCATCTCCTCGCGGCTGAGCACGCGAGGAAGCTTGCGATCCTGCTTCGGGGTCGCGACCAGGTCCGCCGGGTTGGAGCCCATCGCTCCCGAGCGCATCAGCGCGCCATAGAAGGCGCGAATCGCGGCCAGCTTGCGGGCCACCCCGGCCTTCGAGATGCCGCGCTCCGAGAGCACGGCGGCGAAGCGGCGCAGGTCGCGGTGGTCGAGGGACTCGGGATCGCGGTCCATCGAGCTCGCCCAGGTGGCCAGCTGCCCAACGTCGTTCGAGTACGCCTTCCGGGTCGCCTCGGCAGCCGAGCGAGCGGCCAGGTCACGATCGAAAGCCGCGAGCGCCCCGGTCCAGGCGACGCTCAGAGAGACCTCTCGAGTCGCCTCCGGCATGTACATAACTTCGCCGCGCGACGCCTGGACCCTGCGTGACTCCGGCTACTGGACGTAGATGGGATCTCCGACCTCTACGCGGTCGTAGAGATCGATCACGTCCGGGATCGCCATCCGCACGCAGCCGTGGGAGAAGGCGTGGCCCAGTGAGGAAACCTCGTCGGTGCCGTGAATCCCGGCGCCGTCGAAGATCCCGATCCAGCGAGCCTTCAGCGGGTCCGCCGGGCCCGGCGGGATCACCTGGCCGGCGAGGCTCCCGGCCCAGGCCGAGTTCGGCACATGCCAGGAGGGATCGACCTGCTTGTCCTGGGCGTGGTAGAGGCCGGCCGGGGTCTCGAGACCCTGCTGACCGACCGCGACCGTGTAGGTCCTCTTCAGTCGCAGGTGGCTGTAGAAGCGAAGCTTGAAGTTCGCGCGGTCGATGTAGATGTAGCGCGGGTAGGCCTTGGCGAGATCCTTCTTGTTGATCTCGGGCTTCGTCGTCCTGACCACCGCCGGAATCGCCTGGTCGCGGCCGGGTGACCTCGCGGCGCTGTTGATCTCGGAAGTCATCCGGCTCGCGTCCACCGTGCGACCCGGCTTGCCGGCCTCCTGCCGCAGCCTGCCGCCGCTCGGCACGACGGTGGCGTTGACGGGCTCCTGGTCGATCTTGTCCGCCAGCTCGTGAACGAAGTCCTTGACCGCGGACTTGTCGAAGCCGACTCGAGGCTTGAGATTCGCGTTCACATCCCCTCCGCTCGCGTAGCGCGAGACGCGGTCGAGGATGTTGCCCTGGCGGCTGCGGTCGATCGCCTCCTGCACCATTCCATCGACGTCGGCCTTCTCGTGGAGGCGCTTCGGGCTGATCGTGTAGTCCTTGCCGGCGTAGCTCACCACCACCGGCTGCTTCAGCGGGGCGACGACCTGCCGCTGGATGATCTTGCGGGCGGAGGCCGCGTCACGGCCGCCGACGTCGATGCCGCCGACCTTGACCCCCGGCGCGATCTGGTCCTTCTGGGCGTCGTCGTATGCCCAGACGCCGACGGCGAGCAGCAGGCCCATGGTGAGCAGCGCCACCAGGGCGATCAGAACCTTCTGGTGCATTCTCAGTCTTGCGCGCATTTCCCAGCTCTAGATCAGCTTTCCCCTACCGGCGGATTCTACGTTTCACGTTAGCCGGATCCTTGCCCGCACTCGTTTCGCAACAGTCGTTGCGGGTACGGCCGGCGCGGCTTCCCGCCGCGCATATTGCGGCTTCCGCTCCCTAGGATGCCCTCGCCATGTCGCCGATTCACATCCTCGCCTGATGCGGACCAAGGACCAGGTCCGCCGGGACGTGTGGAAGGCGATGGACCGCGAGGGCGTCTCCCGGTTTCCGGGCGCGGAGGGCAGGATCCCCAACTTCGCCGGCGCCAAGCTCGCGGCGGAGAAGCTTGCCGGCCACCGGCTCTGGAAGCGAGCCCAGGTGGTCAAGGTCAACCCTGACTCGCCCCAGACGCACGCGCGCCGCGCGGCCCTCGAAGAGGGCAAGACGCTGATCATGGCCGTGCCCAGGCTGCGGGACGCGCATCCCTTCCGCCTGCTCGATCCGCGCAAGCTCTCGGCCAAGCAGGTCCGGGAGGCCGCGACGATCAAGGGAGCGATGAAGCACGGCCGCGTGGTCGCCGAGGAGGACCTGCCGGACATCGACTTCGTTCTCTGCGGCTCGGTCGCGGTCAACCTGAGCGGCGCGCGGATCGGCAAGGGCGGGGGCTTCTCCGACCTCGAGTACGGGCTGCTGATCCACGCCGGCAAGATCGACGATCACACGACGGTCGCGACCACCGTCCACCCCATCCAGATCCTGCGCGAGCACCTTCAGAGCACCGCTCACGATCTGCCGGTCGACCTGGTCGCCACCCCGCGCGCCGTGATCGAGCTGGAGCGTCAGTACCCGCGGCCGCGGGGGATCCTCTGGGACCACCTGCAGCCGCCGCAGATCCGCGAGATCCCGATCCTGGAGCGAATGGGCTACGCGTAGGTTGGCTAGGTTGGTTGGTCTTTTTCCAGTCAGTTCGCCAGTCAGACACTCGCGTGCATCGAGCGCCTCCTGCACTCTCTGCTGGGTGCAGGTAGGAGTGAGCAGGGCGGCCGCTCCTCCTCGAGCCAGGCATCAGGTGCCGTAGCGGTCCATCGTGACCGAGATATAGGCGTGGCCCATGAAGGTCGAGAGCGCCTTCGCGTTCACCGCCGCGGCGATCATCAAGCTGGCGAAGGTGTGGCGACATCGTGCGGAGTGATCTGCTCCAGCCGGCCTTACGCCAAGCGGTGTCGGCGCGATCCTGCAGTGCCTAGCCGTTGAAGGCCCAGGACGGCCACCGGCCGAAGATCAGCTCGGCAACGGAACGCCCGGAGCGGATGCGGTGCTCGGTGAGGATGTCGCGCAGGGCAAGCGCGATCGGGACCAGGCGAAGGACGGCTGCGGTCTTTAGCTAGATCTCCGCTTCCTTCTCAACGCAGCGATGCTAGACGAGGATCACCGCGGCGGCCAGGTCAACATCATAGTCACGGAGCGCCTTCAACTAGCCACGGCGAAGCCACGCGTACATCGCCGTCGCCCAGATAGCGCGGTCACGTTCCGGGACGGCGGCGATCAGAGCCTCGGCCTCCCGGGCGCAGCGACACGGTCGCGCCGCGCCCGAGAAGCAGCGAGCTACAGGCCGTCGCAGGGATAGACTGCGAGATCGCCACGGCTGACGGCGAGACGGAACACCGCCCGGACCGGGAGCATCGAGCAGCGAACCGTCGACGGGTACAGCTTGTTTGCGGCGATCGGTCCGCCAGCCCCTGGAGATCTGATCGACGGATGTCCGCGAGCCGTGCACCACCGATCTCGGGAAGGATGCGAAGCCGCATCGCCCGCTCGTAGGAGCGAAGCGCCGATGGCTTGTAGGGGTCGCCGGAGCGATTGGTCACCGTCCCGTTCCGGGCGCCGTCCTGCCACGCATCCCAGGCATCCCGGAGGGAGATCGGCTTCGGAGCCCGCAGGGCGCCCTTGGTGAGTTGGGTGTTCGCGTCATCGCGCCAACTCTTCGCCTCGGCCTTGTTGGCGAAGGTCTTGCGGATCTTCTTGCCGTCCCGCTTCGAGAAGACCGATGCCTCCCAGCCGGCGCCGCAGCTGCAGCGTCCGGCATCACGGCCAGGGCAGCCCATGCTGTGCAACTTTCGGATTCCAGTCGCCATCAGCTCGACTCCCCGTTGCCGTAGTAATCCTCTTCGGCCGCAATCGCCGCGTCTCAGGCATCCCGCGCAGCGTTGGCGGCCAGCTGCCCGGGTGGTGTGAACTCGGCGACGCCGTCCATGTGATTGACCGCATGAATGATTCGCTGGCGCACGTCATACATGCCATTCATTGCCTCGCGGCCTTCTTCAATCTCATCCTCATCCAGAGGACTCGGCCGACCCGGATCGAGGCGGCTCTCGATCTCACGGAGGTTGTTTAGGAACGCTGGGTTTTCAGAGGGCTCAATCTCTTCTGAAGCTCCCATGCCCTCCACTCTGGGATCTGGTTCGGGTCCATCTTGAACGCCTTCGCGAATGTCTCGACTATCCGAGGCGTCAGTTTCCCCTTCTCGGTCGTCGGGTCCGCTCTCAACTGCGGGTGAACAGTGCCCACGGTGAGTCCGGCGGGGTCAGCCTTATCCATCAGTTCGACCATTCCCCTAAACGACAGCCCGCGTTCCTCTCTCAGCGCTCGGCCTGCTCCCGAAACGGCTCGTACGACAGGCGCTTTCTTCCTCGTGGCATTGTTCGTCCTTTTCCTAGCGTGGTGTTCGATTCTGGCTGAACAGTAGCACCAGGTCACCACCGTGAGAAGGGCGGAATGAGGGTGACTTCTCCTCGCACGGTCGCCGCCCGTTTCATCCCAGCACCTGCTCGGCGTTCTCCTCGCACCATCGCTGAAGCTCGGCGACCGGGATCAGGCGCTTGGATCCGCGGCGGATCACCTTCAGCTCCGGGCGGACGTGCTCATCGAAGAAGTCAACGCCGACGCCGATGGATGCGGCAGCTTCCGGAACCGTCAGTGCGAGGCGCGGGATCGGGGCGTCGAGCTTCTTCACCCGAAATCGAGCTCCAGCTGCTGGGGTACGAAAGGGCGGGGCGGGTCACCCGCCGGGCGCTGCTTCCGCGGCTTAGACGGCCTCATGCGGCGCCGTTTCTGGGAGTCGATGATGTCGTGGCCGCAGCGAACGCATCTCGGGCGCATTTGGGGGTCGTCATCGACCCACTTGACCGGCTCCGAGCAACGACACGGCGTCGCCTGAAGCGGCTTGGGCTCGCTGCCATCCTTGGGCGCGACGACTGAATGATCAGGGCATCGCTCGCCGGGCCGCAGCCGGCGGGTGCAGAAGCCGCCGCGATCGAGAACGGTTCCGCAGCGGATGAAGCCTTGGCTGCTCATCAGGGCCCCTCCAAGCAGGCGACGTGGGCTCGCCGCGGACGGCGAGGGTTCTTCCTTTCTTCAACTAGGCAAGGAAAGGGAGGCTGAGGCTCGAGGCGGGTCGGGGGCCAACGTTTCCCGTATCTAGGGATACGGGGAAACGCGTTGGGGCACCATCGTTGGTGGCATTGGCGTGACGTTGGCGCTCCCCACAGGCACAAACGTTGGCGTTGCCAACACTCGTTGGTGCGACGTTGGCGGCGGCATTGGCGCCACGTCTGGCGCCAACGTCTGAAACGGCTCCAAATCAGGCATCTCAGGCCGGCCTCCAGGCGGCGGGTTGGAGCTCTCGACCTGCTTCAGCTCTGGGTGGCGGCTGAGCTTTCCTCTCGCCTTCTCGATCTGATTCTTGGTCGGCTTCTCCGTCTCGTAGGTCGCCTCCGCTGCCTTCCGGGCAGTGAGCCCGTCGCCGAGTGCGGCTCGGGCGAGCTGGACCAGGTCCTCGGCCTCGTGGCCCCCACCGACCCGGCTGGGTGATCGTGGATCATCTTCAGCGGCCCGACTCACCTGCCGGCTGCTTCAAGTGCGAGAGCTCAACGATCGGATCACCGGCTTCGCCCCAAAGCAGCAGCACCGAGCCGCAGCCCGCGGTCAGCCACACCGACCCGTAGGCGTCGGCGAGGGTCCGGGGCTTCTTGTTGTCCGCGGACGCCTTGCGCTGGTGATGGTCCGCCACCAGCTCGATGCCGTTGGCGATCACCTCTTGGATCTCGGCGTTCACCCGAGAGCCGACCTCGTCGTCGGTCAACTTGACCGCTACATCCTTGAGTGCGTCGATGTAGACGTCGGAGACCTCGGACCACTGCGAGATGAACTCCATCAGCGCCCGCGCTCGCACCGGCCCAGGTCGAAGGGCAGGGGCCCTCGCCAGACGATGATGCCCAGCTCAAGCGCCTCGCGGTCGGCTTCCGCGACCATGCGGCGGAAGCTGCGGGCGGCCTGCCGCGGACGATCAGCTGCGATGTAGAGCGTTCGACCGGCGCTCACTTCGACCGGCATCTCGAGGAGATCCCCATCACGCACCCCGGCGCGGTGCAGGGCAAGTCGTTGGGCAAGCGTCGTCTTCACAACGCCCTGGGGGCCGACGATCTGCAGCGGCTCTCCGGCCGCCCACAGCACCTCGCCGTCGCGCCCCCACAGGGAGGGAACCTCCTCCTCGGCGTCGAGGATGAAGGCCGCTCCGTCCTCGGCCCTGCTCTGCGGGTTCTTCGCCTTCTCGGCCTCGCCGTCTAGGGCGCCGGCGCCGCCCGCGGCACTCTCGGGCGCCGTCTGCGCGTCGGCGTTGCCGTCAGCGATGGCCTTCTCGCGGCAGCCCCAGCAGACCTCAGCGCCGAGCTCATGGGAATAGGCGACCGATTCGGGATGTCGGTCCTGCCACACTCGGCGCAGGTGCTCACCGTCGCCCCCCGACTAGGAGGCGACGTTCACCAGGGGGTTCCCCGTCTAAGCCGCGTCTGAGTCGCCGCCTGGGCCGTCGCGGGCCGGCGCGCTTGTGCGCCGGGAGCCGCGCCGACGAATGGGGCGGGCTCGTGGAGCTCGGCGGTGGCGGGACTCGCAGGGACGAACCTTCGGTACGTACCGAAAGTCTCTCCACGCAACCTTGACCTTGGTCGGCGCGGGCTCCTCACCGCTCCAGGAGGTGATGAAGGCCGCGCTCGGAGGATCGACGCCCAGCGTCGGGCGGTCCAGGGCATCCGCGGGGTCAGCGGCTCCGGCCGTATTGGGTGAGATGTGAAGCGCGGGCAGCTCCCATTGGAAGGCCGGTGCTCCGGTTTCCCACTCGCCGCCGATCCCGAGAACGCGCCAGGGCTCGGATGACCATACGGCGTCGCCGTCGCCGTCGCCGTCGAGCGCGGTTACAAATGCGGACGGCGGATTCGCGCCCCGGCCGATTGAGGGCCGGTCGGCGTCGTCGTCGCGATCGTGATCCTGCTCCTCGGGATCGACCTCAAAGCCAGCTTGACCGCGTGCGGCCTTAACCTCCGGCATGAGCGGCTTCCTTGACAACCCGATCTTTGGAAGCGTCCGGCTCGGTGGGCCGGGCGCTTTCGTTTCTTAGGTGTCGGCGAACGGCCAGCCGGACCTCGGCGCTGACCGTGCGCTCCGCGGCCTCGGCGGCTCGCGCGAGCTCGGCTGCCAGCTCGGCTGGCATTTCGAGCCCTACGAACTTTCGGTTTCGGCCGGGGGAAGCCATCGCCTACAAGAGTCCTGAGGAGGTCGGACAGGAGACCCCTTTCTCAGGCGTGGACCGAAGCCGGGCGGCCCTCACAAACTTCCCGCTCAGTGCGGGTGTTTTCTAATCCGCCCGGCAAGCCTCTCAGGATCGCCGCGATCGGATCAGTCGCGGCGATCGATTCGGCCGGTTGTCGGGTCGAAGGGGTAAAAGCTGAAGGTTGCCCCCTCCCCCCACTTGCCCGGCTGTTCTTTGTCGGGATGGCTCGTCCAGTGCCGTGGGTCGTCTATGACCTCGTACGTCAATGCCATGACCTCCTCCTCGGTGATCTCGTAGTCCATCGCGGCGATGAGCTGATCGACCTCCTCCATCACCGACTCGCGGCAGATGCAGATTTGAAGCGTGCCCTCGTCCTCGGTCGGCGCGAAAGAGCTGGTGCCCATCAGTACCTCCGCCATCGCGGGACCGGCGAGCAACTTGCCGGTCGACGGATCGAAACGGCAGACCGTGATCATCGCATCGTCGGGAGGGTCGTCGTCGCCGAGCCAGTGAGCAGGGTTGTTCATCTCGTCGAGGGTGACTGCACGTCTGTCGGACGCACCATGCTCGTCCTTCATCCGTGATTGGACCGCCTCGAGAACCGCGGTCCCGTCGACCGCGACGAACGTACCAGGTTCATTCCGCCACTCTTCAATCAGTCGGAACGAGTGCCCTCCTATAGCTTCTGCCATGCCCGGCGGTGCTTTCTCCTCCGGAATGAGGAGTTGATCGTCTCGCTCGATCGTCCCGGACGGATACTTGGGGCGCTTGCGAAAGAAGGCCATGTCTGTCCACAACCTAAACCGCTGCGCTCATCGCCGTCAAGGTCTTGCGCGCGCCGGTCAGTGGCACAGTGACCGGAGAGCGCCCACTAAAAACCGGAACGGCTGCGACGCTGGCGACCGCACATCGCACAACCGCATCCCGAGCTGATCAAGCAGGGCCCCCGCTGCTCTCGACGCCGGTGGTCTCGACGTAATGCTCCTCAAACACCCGAAGGAAAAATCCGTAGAGCCAGATACGAATGACCTCATCACCCTCCAGGACCTTCGGGTTTCCCTCATCCTTGGCGAAGCCCTCAGTCTCGGTAAATGTGCCCCCCTCGGTCGGTCGCAGGAACGGGCTGAGCGTGTGGTACGCGCCATCCATGCGAGCGCGGGCGCTTTGACCGGGGATGACCGCACTCAAGGATCCGGTCTCCTCAGTTCCGTCGGCGTAGTCTTCGGCATCGGCGAAGCGCGCTGCACATTGGGCCAGTGCGTCTCCCATGGTCTCGGCGCCGTCCGCGTTATCTAGGCACGTCTGGAGCAGCTCCGTGACCTCATCGGGCAAGGGCCGAACGTCGTTTTTCAGCAAATGCGTTTCGGTCATCCGGGTGAAGTACCCAAGGTGCGCCACGGTGTTCATCGCCTGCCACACGTCGTCGTCTGCTTCCTCTGGCGCTACCTGGCAGACGAGCGGGTAGCCCATCCCCAGCATTCGGGTGACGTGCTCAGGTGGCTCTTCGTCCTCTAATAGCTGCAGCGCCTGGTCACCGATGTATTCCGCGATCGTGAAGGCTTCGTATGACTCAGCCATAAAATCGGCCGGCTTCTCCGCCGATTTCTCCAAGTGCTGCTTTCTGCGAATGCGAGCCACGCGGGACAAGTATCTACCGCCGACTCCTGCGGCGCAAGAAGGCGGCAGGGCGCAGCGATGATTGGGGGCGACCGCCGATCCGCCAGCTCGTGGACTGCCTCGCCGAGCTACCAGACGCCGGCGATCAACTACTTGCTGCTCCGCCAGCGGGTCAGGCACCGCGCGCGCGACGTAGCGACTGACCGTCCGGCCTGATCACGATGCAGCCGACGTAGCCGTCGATGATCGAGGCCAATGGCAGCGCCGTGTAAGGGCAGCTAATCAGAGGAAGAACGACGCGGCCAGCAGTACCAGACTGACCGGGATCGTCAGGTACCAGACCTGCAGACCCGCATTCCGAAGGAACCCCTCGGGCCCGGTGATGACCGGGGCGGTCGACCAAAGAAAGCCCAAGACGAACTGTGCGATGGCGTTGCCGACCGCGATGCCCTTCCAGGGCTGGACGTGAATAAGGATGGCTGGCGCAATCGCGAGGGCTAGGAGGATCGCGCCCATGAACAGGCTCGGACCATTGAAACGCGTGTCCATGCTGCGATCTTCGCGCAGCGGTGGACAGTCGGTCAAGGGCAAACGGCGCGCGCCGGTCACTGGAACGACGCGGCCTAAGCCCGCCGCGCCGCTCCAAGGTGACGCCTCATTCGCGGGCCCTTCGGGCCGCTTCCTCCGCTTCGTCGGCCCAGGCGGGGTTCGTCCCCTCGAGCAACCAGGCACTGATCTCAGCAGCCGAGGACTCAGGGAAGTCCATAGCCTCCATCATCGAGCGGCCCGGACTCTTCTTCCACATTTTCTTTGAGAACTTGACCCACCTCTTCGCCTCCTTCTTGCTGGCGCGGCTCGGAAGGATCTCGCCATGGCTCTCTGCCTGCAGCGTCAACCAATAGCGGCGGCCGTCGTCGAGGAAACGCTCCTGGTTTGTCAGATCTCGATCGGGGTTCATCGCACCCAAAAGGACGCTGTTCTTCATCAGCTCGCTGATCTGCTCATTCATTTCCCACCCGAGCAGGTTGGAAGCGAGCTGAGCTGAACCTTCAGGCTGGCGCTGGCACCCGCAGAAACACTCGCTGGCCTTGATCATCGGCTCGCCTCGATCAGCCGAAGAGGCCGCGCTTGGGTGTGAGGTGATCGGCTCGATCCAGCCATGCGGCAGCGTCACTCAAGAGGACCTGAAGAGACTGACGCGGATTATCGGTGTTGTCCAGATCCAGAATCTGGTCGAGGTCGAAGCGGCTACCAAGCTCCTGACCTGACTCGATCGTCTCTTGGACCTCCGGATCATCCGTATCAGCCCGTTTGCTCAGCCGCTTGAGCGCCTTTTCAATCTGCCGCTGCTGTTTGTCCAACTCCGCAAGGGCTCCGTAGATTCGAATCTTGCGGGCCGCATCCATTTCATGTGAACCCTATTCCGCCCACGCTGTCCCTGTCCAGACGGACGCGCCCCTATATCAGTCCGATGAACGCCCTGGTCGCCGGGGTCCGAGTGCGCTCTCGACCTTGGGACGAACCGCGTCTCGCCTCCGCCTTTGCTCACCCGCCGCGCAATACCCGGACGACGGTCTCGTGGAGCTTCACCGCGCGGCGGTCGGCTCGATCGACGCCACCTGAGCCGATGTGCTCTGCATCGGTGCCGATCCGGGGTCGGGCCTCCTCGGCCTTCTCAGCGATGCGCTCGAGCTCGGCCTCGGTCAGGTCGCCGTTTGCCGCCATCCAGATCACCGGCTCGGTCTCGTACTCGTCGCAGGCGTCGGCGTACTCCTCGTCGGTGCCGACGAACTCGTGGGAGGGGATCCACTCGGTCAGGTGCTCAGGACGCCCGGCCACGTAGTCCCACTAGGCGCCGGGCCGATGGCCGACGCTTCGCGCGGTCAGGTACTCGCTCATCAGCTCGTCCTTTCGTTCCTCCCAGGCCGCCCGCCGCTCCTCGTCGGTGGCGAACATCGAGTTCGTGCCGTGTGGGCTCATCCACTCGGCAACTCCCCCAAGACGGAGATCGTCCAGGATCGCCTGCTCTCGCCTCGCCACCTCGACCGCCTCGGCGCTCTTGCCGGTGGTGCGCAGATATCGCTGCTCATCGAAATGAATCCGGCAGAGACCCCGGCCGTGGACCTCGGCCGTGCAATCGAGGATCTCACAGAGGAGCGGCCTGCCGTTGCGCTTCGCGGTGGTGGTCATCGGTGGTGGTGAGTTTTTTTCGCGCGCAAGGGGCTCGGCGGTCTTCGCTTTCGCGCGCTCACGGCGTCGACACCACCCCCCGGCTAGCGGCCGTGTCGGCGCTTGTGATCGGCGAGCTGCTCGCGGGAAGCGCCGAAAGGGGCGAACCACTGGGGATAGCGCTGGGGAGCCCAATGGGATTCCGGGAAGCGTTCCCCAAGCCGGACTCCGTAGGGAACTCCGTGTGGATCGTTACACGCAAAAGCCTCGACGCACTCCATGACCTGCTCGGGCTTCTTAGCTGCCATTACTTCAACTCCGATCGGGTTGATACTCGTCTGCAAGAGGAGGCGCCGCCCAGGCGATCGACCTGGACGGCGCTGGCGTCTCCGGGAGGAGAGGGGTTCACCGGTCTCGCTCGATCCTCTCGACCGGCTCGAAGGCATCGCCGAACTTGGTGGCGATCACTGAGTGGGCGGGGAGCTCGTCGCCGGTGTTGATGATCGTCTGGCCTTCTGGTGACCAATGGCCGGAGGGCATCACGATGCCGCTGACGCGGAGCGGCTTGATCGCACGGACTCGGGGCGCGGGCTTCGAGGATGGCTCCGGCTTGGTGTCTACCACCCTCGGGCGTCGGCCCGTGTCCTCATCGGCCTTGATCTTCTGGAAGAACTCGGGCCGTGCCTCGCGCAGTGGATCGCTGGCCTCGACCACAGCACCCGCGGGGATCTCCCAGGTGTCGCGGCCGTGCTGGGCCATGTGGTCGCGGGTGGCGCGATAGAGCTTCGTGCGGCCCATCAGAGCCTCCAGGGCTCGGAGCCGCGGGGAGTCCGCTGTCCGCTCAAGCGCCAGGGTTCCTGCGAGGAGGACTGCCGCATCTCGTGGGCTTGGCGCTTCAAGAAGCGCAGATCTCGGGGCTGGATTCCTTGGCGTAGCACGGGGTCATCAAGCTGGCGAACCGGAGGGCGAGGGGGTGGGTGGGCGCAAGGCGGTCGCGCGCGGGAAGGAGCACGTCGCCGTTGCCGAGCGTGATTCGCCGCGTCGGCGTCAGCATTCCTTCGCCGCCGAGGGTCCGCCGCCTGCGCGGGCCGGCGTTGACCTCGTAGGCGCTCACCGGCCCCTCGTCTCGGTCATCTAGAGCATGTGCGGAAGGGTCATATCGAGTGCCCAGGCGATCCGCTCGGCTGCCGCCACTCCAGGCTCGGACTCGCCTGCCTCGTAGCCGCGCAAGGCCGACTTGCTGATCCCGGCAGCGCGGGCAAGACGCCGCTGCGAGAACCGGCGGGCTTCGCGCTCGCGCTTTATCGCGGGGCCGAATGGGGGGTGGGTCAACTCGATCATCGTCGACCATTAATCCGCCCGGCTCGGTGATGCTGGTTAGTTATTTGTTCGCCAGTCAGACACTGAAAGAAAAGGACTGAACTGGATGTAATAGGTAAGTTAAGAGAGAGAGAGGAAGAAGGTCGCAGATCCGCGAGATCCCGATCCTGGAGCGAATGGGCTACGCGTGATGGATGCGAGGGTGCGCCAAGTCGAGGGCGAAGACGCAACCCGCGTAATGGAGGCCGAACAGCCGGTCCGCGAGGAGCTGCGGCGGATCGCCTCGGACACGGCGTACCTCTACAAGCTGGCGCGCGGCAGGATCGAGCTTCCCCCCCCGACGCCCGCGGACGGGCCCGATCCGTATGGCGACCCAGACCCGGATTGGCTCCGGATCGACTGGCGCCGGCACCGGCACCGGGTCGACGTCGTCGGGGCCGAGGTGAACTACGTCGAGATGGGCGAGGGCCCGCCGCTCATCTTCGTCCACGGGCTCTCCGGCGCCTGGCAGAACTGGCTCGAGAACATTCCGCACTTCGCGCGCACCCACCACGTCATCGCGGTGGATCTCCCGGGCTTCGGCTCGAGCCCGATGCCCCCCTGGGAGATCTCGATCCCGGCCTACGGACGTTTCCTGCGTGACTTCTGCGAGCGCCTCGGCGTGGGCCGCTGCTCACTGGTCGGCAACTCGATGGGCGGCTTCATCGCAACCGAGGTGGCGATCACCGAGCCGGAGCGCGTCGATGACCTGGTCCTGGTCTCCGCGGCCGGAGTCACCTGGGCACGAGCCAGGCGCGAGCCCGCCATGGTGATCGCGAGGATGGGCCGTGCCGCCGCCCCGCTCCTGCTGCGCTTCCACATGGACGGAATCAGGCGCCCGCGCCTTCGGCGCAACTACTTCCAGGGCGTCTTCTTCGAGCCGGACGGCCTGCGCCGGGAGATGCTCTGGGAGAACATCGTCCCGGCGCTGCAGAGCCCGGGCTACTACGACGCGCTGACGACGCTCTGGGGCTATGACATCCGTCACCGTTTGGAGGAGATCGGCGTACCCACCCTGATCGTCTGGGGTCGCAACGACCGCGTCGTCCCGGTCCCGGCCGCGCTCTCCTACAGGAAGCTGATCGGCGACAACGCCGAGCTGGCGATCTTCGACGAGTGTGGCCACGTGCCGCAGATCGAACGCCCGGTGCGGTTCAACCGGGTCGTCGAGAACTTCCTGAAGCGCGCGGGTTCGCTCGGCTAGCGCGGTTCCTCCCCCGGGCGCAGCCAGGGCGACAGCGAGCGCTCGCGGCTGAGCGTCGCGGGCCGGCGGATCGCGTCGGGGCCGAAGCGGTCGCGGACCTCGTCGATCGCGGCGTCGAGGGCCGGGTCCGGGACTCCATCGAGGGGCAGCTCGAGCTGCTCGCCGTATCCGCTTTCGGTCAGGTTGCTGACCGCGATGCCGATCAGGGTGATCCCGCGGCGCTCGATCGCAGCTGTCGAGCTCTCCAGCAGGATCCGCGCCGCGGCGAGGATCGAGCCCGTCCCCGCGGCCGGATGGGGAAGTGTGTGGGAGCGGGTGGCCCGAGTGAAGTCCCCGAACCGCAGCCGCAGCGTGACGGTGCGCCCCGCCCGGGCGGACGAGCGCATTCGCCGGGTGACCCGATCGACGAGCGCGACGAGCACCGCCCCGAGCTCGGCCCGCGAGCGCGGCCGGGTGCCGAGGGCGGATTGGGAGCCGATCGAGCGGCGGCGCCTGCCCGGACGGACGCGCCGTCGGTCGCGATTGTGGGCGATCGCATGGAGATGGCGTGCCGCGTGGGCGCCGAGAATCGATTCGAGCTCGGTCTCGGCGCGGTCGGCGAGCGCGCCAACGGTGAGAATGCCCGCGGCGTGGAGCTTCTCGGCGGTCGTCTCCCCCACGCCCCAGAGCGCCTCCACCGGGAGCGGGTGCAGAAAGGCGGTCTCCTCCTGCGGCGAGACGACGAGCAGGCCGTCGGGCTTGGCAGCGCGGCTCGCCATCTTCGCGAGGACCTTGGTCCGCGCGACGCCGACGCTGAGGGGCAGGTCGAGCTCCTCCCGCACCCGGTGCCGGAGCCGCGCGGCGATCTCGCGCGGCGTCCCCGAGATGTGCTCGAGCCCGCGGACATCGAGGAACGCCTCTTCCATTGAGAGGCCTTCGACGAGGGGCGAGGTCCGCCTGAAGACCTCGAAGAGCGCCTTGCTGGCGGCGGTGTAGGCGGAGAAATTCGGCTCCACGGCCGTCAGATGGGGGCAGAGTCGCCGCGCCATTCGCCCGCCCATCCCACCGTGGATTCCGAACGCGCGGGCCTCGTAGCTCGCCGCCATCACGACCCCGCCGCCGACGACCGTCGGGCGCCCGCGCAGAGTGGGATCGTCGCGCTGCTCGACGGAGGCGAAGAACGCGTCGGCGTCGGCGTGCAGGATGGCGGCCTCGCTGGACACGAACGTATGTTCGCATCGGCAGGCGCGCCGATCAACCGCGGCAGTGAAACCGGCGATTGCCGGCGGGGCCCTACCCGGTGACCGCGCCCTGTGAGGCGCTGGAGACCGATGCCGCGTACTTCGCCATCACGCCACGCTTGTAGTGCGGCTCGGGAGGCTCGTACGCCTCCACCCGTTTGGCGATCTCCTCGTCAGAGAGGTCGACGTCGAGGCGACGGGCGTCGATGTCGAGCGTGATCCGATCACCGTCCCGGACGGCCGCGATCGGGCCGCCGCGGATCGCCTCGGGGGCGACGTGGCCCGCCATCAGGCCGTGGGTCGCTCCGGAGAAGCGGCCGTCGGTGAGCAGGGCGACCTGGTCGCCGATTCCCTCCCCGACCAGGGCCGCCGTCACCTGGAGCATCTCGCGCATCCCGGGGCCGCCCGAGGGACCCTCGTTGCGGATCACGACGACATCGCCGGGCTTGATCCCCTGCTGCTCGACCACCGCGAAGCACTCCTCCTCGGAGCCGAAGACCCGGGCGGGGCCGGTGTGCTTGCGGCGCTCCTCGCCGGCGACCTTGACGACGCAGCCCTCCGGCGCGAGGTTGCCGCGCAGGATCACCAGGCCACCGGTCGGCTTCAGCGGATCGTCAAGCGGGCGGACGACCTGCTGGGCCGGCGTCTCCTGGGTCGCGTCGGCCTCCTCGCCGATCGTCTTGCCGGTGACGGTGATCGCGTCCCGGTGCAGGACGCCGGCCTCGTCGAGCCGCCTTGCAAGGACGCCCACCCCGCCGGCCTCGTAGAGGTCCTTGGCGACGAAGCGGCCGCCGGGCTTCAGGTCGCCGAGCAGGGGCGTGCGCTCGGAGATCCGATCGAAGTCGTCGATGGTCAGCTCGATGCCGGCCTCGTTGGCTACGGCGAGCAGATGGAGCACGCCGTTGGTGGAGCCGCCCGACATCGCGACGGTGGCGATCGCGTTCTCGATCGAGTCCTTCGTGATGATTCTTGATGGGCGCAGGTCGTCGGCGAGAACCCGCATGACGAGCTCGCCGCATTCGCGGGCCACCTGCTCGCGTGCGGCGGCGACCGCGGGGACCATGCCCGAGCCCATCGGCGTCATTCCCATGACCTCGAAGGCGCAGGCCATCGTGTTCGCGGTGAACTGGGCGCCGCAGGCGCCGGCCCCTGGGCTGGCGCACCCCTCGAGCTCGTAGAGGTCGTCGTCCGACATCTCGCCGGTGGCGTGCTTGCCGATCGCCTCGAAGACGTCCTGGATCGTCACGTCCTGGTCATGCCAGCGGCCGGGAAGGATCGAGCCGCCGTAGAGCATCAGCGACGGAACGTCGAGGCGGGCGAGCGCCATGACGCATCCGGGGATCGTCTTGTCGCAGCCCGACAGCGCGATCACGGCGTCGAACTGGTAGCCGCGCGCGGTCAGCTCGATCGAGTCGGCGATCACCTCGCGACTGACCAGCGAGGTCTTCATGCCCTCGGTTCCCATCGTGATCCCGTCGGAGATCGCGATCGAGTTGAACTCGAGCGGCGTGCCCCCGGCCGCGCGCACGCCCTCCTTGACGTGCTCGGCGAGCCCCCGGAGGTGGAAGTTGCAGGGCATCGCCTCGATCCAGGTGTTGGCGATCCCGACGGTGGGCCGGCGCAGATCGTCGTCGTCGAACCCGATTCCCTTCATGTAGGCGCGAGCGAAGGCGCGCTCGGGGCCGTCGAAGACGACGCTCGAGCGCGGGCGCGGTGCGCCGTTCGTCCTCGTCAAGGTCGCTGACTCGCTCGCCTCGCTCACCTGACAACCTCCGTTTCGTGCTCGGCTCGCTCGTCCGCTCCAACCTCCTTGGAGCGCTTCCAAGCGAGCAGGGATGAAAGATCCCGGCGGACCATCGCCGGGTCGAGCTGGCGGCCCAGCGGATGGACGTTGGCGGTGCCGATCAGCTCGTGCTCGTCGGCGCGAAGCGCCATCCACTTCGCGAGCACGTCGTCGGCGTCGGGCAGCCTCTCCCCCGCCTCGGGATCGGAGCCGTCGCGAAAGCGGACGCAGTACTCGCTGAGCAGCTCGCCCGTCGCGGCGTCGTAGGCGACGAGCGGGCGCTGCGGGTAGATCAGGTAGCCGTACTCGCGATTCTCGACCGCGAGGATCCCGAACCGCTCGTACATCTCGAGCGCCTCGGCCCCGGCGGTCGATCGCAGGAGCTCGCGGGCCCGCTCCTCGGCCCGGCGCTCGCGCGCCGCGTCGCGGAAGTATCTGCGTGCCATCAGCCGCCGGCCGCCTGCGGAAAGAAGATCACGCGCTCGGCGTCTGCCGGAACCTCCGAGAAGTCCCTGACCATCGTGGCCTCGCGGCTCCCGCCCGGCCCCTCGTGCGGAACCGCGGCCCACATGCCGAGGTCGAGCTGGCGGCGGAACTCGCGGACGAGGCGCTCCTCGTCCTCGGCCATGTCCGGATCGCCCTCCGCGAGCAGCACGTCTCCCTTCCCCGGACTCATGCGAAGCAGCTTCATGAGTCGATTATGCCCAGAACGTCCACCGGTCCCGCGCCGGAGCCGATTCCGCGCAGGCCATTCGCGACCGCTTCCGCGGCGATCGCCCGCGCCGCTCGGGCCGCTTCCAGCGGCGTATCGCCGAGTGCCAGGCGGGCCGCGAGCGCCGAGGAGTGGGTGCAACCCGACCCGTGGGCGGCGCCCTCCGGATGCCGCGGGCCCTCGATCTCCTCGAGCCGCTCGCCGTCGAAGAAACGGTCCCTGCCGTCCAGGTGACCCCCGGTGACCACAGCGACTTTCGGGCCGAGACCAGCAACCGCGCGGACGAGCTCTTCCGGCGACGCCTGGTCGCCGAGGCCGCTGAGCTCGCGCGCCTCGGCCGCGTTTGGGGTGACCACGGTGGCGCGCGGAACGATCCGCTCGATCAGCGCCTCCTTCGCCTCGGGCTTCAGGAGCACGGCGCCGCTCTCGGCGACCATCACGGGATCGAGCACAATGGGAGCGTCAGCGACCAGGCCAAGGGCCTCGTCAACCGCCTCGATCGTCGCCTGGTCGAAGAGCATCCCGATCTTCACGGCATCGACGCCCATGTCCGAGACTATGGCGCGCACCTGATCGAGGATGAACTGCCGCGGCAGCGTCTCAACGGAGACCACCTCATACGTGTTCTGGGCGGTGAGCGCGACGATCGCCGAGGTCCCGTGGACGCCGCAGCGCGCGAACGCCTTCAGGTCCGCCTGGATCCCGGCGCCGCCGCCGGAGTCGGAGGTTGCGATGGTCATCGCGATCGGGACGCGATGCGAGGCCGTCATGCGGGTAAGGCTAGTGACGGGCGCTACGCCGGTTCCGGTGCGGCGAGCGTCGTGCGCGCGTAGCGCCCCGATGAGTCCGAGCGCAGATAGCCGCTCAGCTCCAAGCGGACGAGAGCGGCCGCCAGCGGCCCCGGCTCGAGCCCGGAGGCCCGCGCCAGCGCGTCGGCGCTGCTCGCGCCGCGCTCGATCAGGTCGAGCACAGCGGCGAGCTCCGCCTCCACGGCCGGCCCACGCCGTGTGGCGATGCGGTCGCGCCCGGCGCCCGGGCCGATCAGCGCGTCCAGCACGTCCCGACCGCCCCGAATCACGTGCGCCCCGTCGTGCAGGAGCGCGTTCGTTCCTGCCGCCGGGGACGAACCGACCCTGCCCGGGACCGCCCCCACCTCGCGGTTCAGCTCTTCTGCCATCGTCGCGGTGATCAGCGAGCCGGAGCGCTCGCGGGCCTCGACCACGACCGTCATCCGCCCCAAGGCGGCCATGATCCGGTTGCGAGCCGGAAAAGTCCAGCGGCGCGCCGTCGTCCCTGGCGGTAGCTCGCTGAGCACGAGGCCGCGTTCCACGATCTCCTCGTAGAGCGAGGAGGACCGCGGCGGGTACGGAACGTTCACACCGCTGCCGAGCACCGCCACCGTCAGGCCGCCGGCCCCCAGAGCGCCCTCATGCGCCGCGGCGTCGATCCCCATGGCCATGCCGCTCACCACCGGCAGCCCGGCCGCAGCGACCTCGAGCGCCAGGCTCCTGGCGAGGTCGCGACCGTGACGGCTGGGACGGCGAGAGCCGACGATCGTCACCGTCTCCGCCGGATCGAGTGCGCGGAGCAGCGACGGATCGCCTCGCCAGAAGAGCGACGCGGGCGGGTCGCCAAGGTCGCCGAGCGACACCGGATGGAGAGCGTCGTGCGGGCATGACGCCCAGGCGCCCGCGCCCGACACGGCCGCGCGCAGGGCGTCCGGGTCGTGCTCCCTCGCCCTGGCGATCAACGATCTGGCATTCGAACGGGCCAGGGCCCGCGCCAGCTCCTCGTCGGGAAGTGCGAGCAGCTCATGCGCACGGCTCCCGGGCGTGGCGTCCGCGGCCTTGTCGATATGCCCGACCAGCGAGCCGATCAACCAGGAACGCCGCAGACACTCGGCGCACGCTCGCGGCCGCGTGCGATCGCTCACCGCTCTCCCTTCCGGCGCTTGTCGAGCGCCTCCCCGACGTGACCCGCGGAGATGCGCTCCTCGCCGGCCAGGTCGGCGATCGTCCGGGCCAGGCGCAGACAGCGGTCCCAGCCCCGAGCGCTGAGGCCGAGGTTGCGATGACCCTGCTCGAGCGTCGCGCGGGCCGGTGGGTCGAGCGGGCAATGACGAGGGAGCTCACCCGGTGTCATATCGGCGTTCGTGCGGCCCGGTCCCAGCCGCTCCTCCTGCAGCCGCCGCGCGCGGATGACGCGCTCACGGATCACGCTGGACTCCTCGACGTCCTCGTCGAGCAGCTCCTCGGCCGGCGGCGGCTCGACGTGAAAGGTGATGTCGATCCGGTCGGCGAGGGCGCCGCTGAGCTTCGCCAGGTAGCGCGTCACAGCGCCCGGGTGGCACTCGCACTCGCCCGAGTCCGGGCCGTTGCCGCAGGGACAGGGATTCGACGCGGCAACGAGCATGAACCGGCAGGGGAGCTCGACGGTCCCGGTTGTCCTTGTCACCGTGACCGCGCCCTCCTCGAGCGGGACGCGGAGCGCCTCGAGCGCGTCGCGGCGGAACTCGCCGAGCTCATCCAGGAAGAGAACGCCCCGGTGAGCGCGCGTCACCTCGCCCGGCCGAGGCGGCGAGCCGCCGCCGACCAGCGCCCTGCCGGACACGGTGTGGTGCGGTGCCCGAAACGGACGGCGCAGCCGGGGCCCGCCATTCTCTCCGCAGGCACCCGCGATGCGGGTGACCTCGATCACCTGGTTGGGACTGAGCGGGGGCAGCAGCGACGGCAGGCGCTGCAGGGCAAGGGTCTTGCCGCCTCCTGGTGGGCCGATCAGGAGCAGGCTGTGTGCACCGGCCGCTGCGACCTCGAGGCAGCGCCGGAGGACCGGATGGCCGCGCAGGTCACGCAGATCCGGCAGGTCATCGGCCGGCGGATCCGGTGGCGACGCATGGGAGACCGGCGCGATCGAGCCCTCGCTCAGGTCTCGCAGTTTGGCGACGTGGTCCACCGGCACGACTTCGATCCGATCGACCAGGGCCGCCTGGGAGGCGTCCTCCGGCGCCACGGCGACTCCCGTCATGCCCCATCCCCTGGCTCGCTCCGCCATCGCCAGCGCGCCGGGCACAGGCCGGATCGCGCCATCGAGCGCCAGCTCGCCCGCCAGCGCGTAGCGGTCGAGGACCGTCCCCGGGAGCTGTCCCGTGGCGACCAGCAGTGCGGTGGCTATCGCGAGGTCAAAGCCGGGCCCCGCCTTGCGCAGGTCGGCCGGCGCCAGGTTGGCCGTGATCCGATGCTGCGGATAGCGAAAGCCGGAGTTGACCAGGGCCGAGCGGACACGCTCACGCGACTCCCTCACGGCGGCGTCGGGCAACCCGACGATCGTGAACGAGGGAAGGCCGGAGCCGATGTCGACCTCGACGTGGACCGGCTCGGCATCCACTCCGACGAGGGCGAAGGTGCGGGCCATCGCGAACACCCGTCGAAGCTAGGCGGCGGGTTCTCGCGGCTGGTGCGCTCATCGTCTCGATGGCGTCACGAACTGATTGCGGTTCGCGCGCGGCGCGAGCGGGCACGCGCCTCAGGCTGTCCGCATGACCTTCGCCAGGCAGCAACTGGGGCATCGGGCCGAGGAGCTCGTCGCGAGCCGCCTGCGGAGGGCGGGCTGGCGGATCGTCGCGCGGAACGAGCGACTGCCATCCGGCGAGCTGGACATCGTCGCACTCGATCGCTCCACCCTCGTCTTCGTGGAGGTGAAGGCGGGCCGCGCGGGCACCGTCCACGGCCCCGAGCTCCCCGCGCACGCCGTCGGTCGGCGCAAGCAGCTGAAGCTCCGCCGCCTCGCCCGCGAGTGGATCGCGGAGCGGCGGGGGCCCTCAGGCGTCGCGGGCTATCGCTTCGACGTCGTCGGGGTCCGCTTCGGCGCGGATGGCCTCGCGGATGTCGATCACATCCGCGCCGCCTTCTAGGGGCGGCAAGGCAGCTCCATCGGGAGCGGCCGCCTGCGGCCGCGATTGATCCTTGCTGCCGCCAGCCGCCCCGACAGATGGCGAAGCCGGGCCCCAATCCCCGTTGAGGTCGAGCTGGGAATAGGCGACGGACGCGAACGAGCGGCGGTGGAGCGGGCAGATCCCGTGGCGCATGATCGCCTCACGGTGCTCGGGGGTCGAGTAGCCGACGTTGCCCTCGAAGCTCCACTCCGGATAGAGCGGCGCCACCCGGCGCATGTAGCGATCGCGGGTCACCTTCGCGATCACCGAGGCGGCGGCGATTGCCGCGCTGCGCGCGTCGCCGTCGACCACGCGCTCATGCTCGAGCTCGCAGGCGTGGAGACGGAACCCGTCCACCAGCCTGGTCGCATCCAGCCGGGCGACGGCGTGCATGCAGTCGGTCAGCGCGGCCATGTTCGAGACGTGCAGCCCGTTGCGGTCGATGCAGCGCGGCGAGCGGACCGCGACCGAGACACAGGCGGCCGCGCGGATCACGGCGGGATAGAGCCGCTCGCGCTCCTCCTCGCTCTTCTGCTTCGAGTCGTCCAGCCGGGCGAGGGCGAGCCGCTCGGAGCGGCCGATTCGCTCGAGGTCGATCAGGACGCCGGCGGCGAGCAGCGGTCCGGCGAGCGACCCGCGCCCAGCCTCGTCAACGCCGGCGACGAAGCGGCGCCCGAAGGAGCGGTCGAACTTGAACAGGCGCGCGGCGGTTCGGCTTCTCCTACCTCTCTTGGACGGCTTCGCCATCAGGTCGCGGCCGTGTGATGGAGACCGCTAGAAGAACCCGATCCGGTCCGGAGGCCAGTAGGTGGCGAATGCCTGTCCGATGATCCAGTCCCTGGGGACTGGTCCCCAGAAGCGGCTGTCGTCGCTCGACCCACGGTTGTCGCCCATCATGAAGTAATGATCGGGCGGGATGGTGATCGGTTTGGGCAAATTGCAGGCTCCGCCCGGCGTGCAGGGTTTGATGAAGCCCTCCTGGGGGATCTTCCCGTTCACGACCGGGTGACCGTTCTGCACGCTCAGAGTGTCGCCGGGGCCGGCCACGACCCGCTTGATGAAGTTGACGCTCGCCTCATCGGGCGTCGGCTCGTCGCAGGCGGCGCCGCTGCTTCCGCCGGCGCCCGTCCGCGGGTCGCCGCACTCGCCGCCCGGCCCCCCACCCTCGGCGCCCTTCGGTGGATGGAAGACGACGATGTCCCCGATCTGCGGGTCCTTGAAGTGGTAGAGGAACCGGTTGACCAGGACGCGCTGGCCGACGTCGAGCGTGGGCTCCATCGACTCCGAGGGGATCTGGTACGGCTTGACGATGAACGCCTGGATCCCCAGTGCAAGGCCGAGAGCGAGCGCGACGATGACGACGAGCTCGAGGAGCGCGCCCTGGGTGCTGTGAGGCCTCGGGACTCTCAGTCTTCTGCCTTTTCGGGAGAGGCGTCGGCCGTCGCGTCTGGCTCCGGCTCCTGGTTCGCCTCCGCCTGGTCCCCACCATCAACCGCCTCGGCAGGTGGCTGCTCCTCCCCACCCTCGCCCTCGGTTGTCTCGGCCTCCTCGACCGGCTCGGTCAGCTCGGCCTCGGCCTCGCTGACCGCGACTCCCTCCGCGTCGACCGCCTCGGTCTCCTCCTGGGGAACGACGACGTCGTCCTCGATGCCCCAGCGGCGCTCCGCGACCCGGGCGCTCTTACCGACCTTGTCGCGCAGGTAGTAGAGCTTCGCGCGGCGGACATCGCCGCGAGCCGCGATCTCGAGCTTCTCGATCTTCGGCGAGTGGAGCGGGAAGGTTCGTTCGACCCCGACCCCAAAAGACTGCTTCCGCACGGTGAAGGTCTCGCGGACCCCGCTCCCCTGCCGCTTGATGACGATGCCCTCGAAGACCTGGGTGCGCCTGCGGTTTCCCTCGACCACCTGGAAGTGAACGCGCACGCGGTCGCCGGCGCCGAACTTGGGCCGCTGCTTCAGGTCTCGCTTCTCGAGGCTTTCGATGACTGTGCTCATCAGGTGTGAGGTCGTGGGTGGTGATGCTGCGAGCCGAGACTCAGCGACGCCTGAGGCGAGCCGGGACGGGGCTCAAAAAAATTGCGCGCACCGGTCGGCCCGCGCAGCGCCGCAAAATGTAGCGGAGAAGCCCTACTTCCCTCGTTGGCGGGCTTGCGCGAGCCGCCACTCCTTCACCTTCGCGTGGTTGCCCGAGAGCAGAACGTCCGGAACCTTCCAGCCCCGATAGGTCGCCGGGCGCGTGTAGTGGGGGTACTCGGGCGCTCCCTCGAGCGCCGCGCTGTAGGACTCCTCGACCGCGCTCTCGGCATCCCCCAGTGCGCCGGGCAACTTGCGCAGGATCGAGTCGGCGATCACCATCGCGGGAAGCTCGCCCCCTGCGACGACGTAGCGGCCGATCGAGACCGCCTCGTCCGCGAGGTGCTCCACGACCCGCTCGTCGAATCCCTCGTAGCGGCCGCAGAGCAGGGCGAGATGCCCCTCGCCGGCGAGCTCGGCCGCGAGCGCCTCGTCGAGGAGCCGCCCGGAGGGGGCCAGCGCGATCTTCCGGACCGCGCCCCGGTCGGGGCCGTACGCCGCCTCCAGGGCCGCGTCCACCACGTCCACCCGCATCACCATCCCGGCGCCACCGCCGTAGGGCGAGTCGTCCACCTGGCCGGCACCGAGCGGCGTCGCGTCCCGGTAGTTCCGAAACGTCAGCTCGTTGCCCTCGGCCAGCGCGTTCGAGACGTGCCGCTGGCGCAGGAACCACTCGAAGTGCTCCGGGAAGAGCGTGAACACATCGATACGCACGGTGCGGGCCTCAGTCCAGGATGTCGACGACCACGCGCTTGTCCTCGCGGGTCGCCGCGGCCTTCATCACCGAGCGCAGCGCGTTGGCGACGCGGCCGCCCCGGCCGATCACCCGGCCGAGGTCGTCATCGGCCACCTCCACCTCGAGCACGACCTCGCCGTCGATCTCCTCGACCTCGGTCACCTGGACCTCGTCGGGATTCTCGACGAGCGAACGGGTCAGGAACTCGAGCAGATCGCGCACGCGACGCTCCGGTCCGGCCGCCTACCGGCCGGACGCCTGGATCCCCTGGGTGCGGAGCAGCGTCGCCACGGTGCGGGTGGGCTGAGCGCCCTTCTCGAGCCAGTGCTGGGCGCGCTCGGGATCGATCACGATCAGCGAAGGATCCATCTGCGGGTTGTACTGGCCGATCGTCTCGATCGTGCGGCCGTCCCGCGGCGAGCGCTGGTCGGCGACGACAACCCTCCAGATCGGATTCTTCTTGCTCCCGACCCTGCGAAGTCTGATTCTCACGGACATGCGGCGGCGGAGGTTAGAGGATCGGCGGCCGGTTACCGCATTCCGCGCATGAGCTGCTGCGGGTCGGGCATCTTGCCTTCGGACATCTGCTTCATCAGCTTGTTCATCTGGCCGAACTGCTTGACGAGTCGGTTGACGGCCTGCACCGTCGTTCCCGACCCGGTCGCGATTCGCTTGCGGCGCGAGCCGTTGATCTCGCCCGGATGTGCCCGCTCGAAGGGCGTCATCGACTGGATGATCGCCTCGAGGCGGTCGAGCTCGCGTTCATCGACCTGGCCCATGCCCTGCATCGCCTTCCCCATCCCGGGCATCATCTTCATCAGATTGCCGAGCGGCCCCATGCGGCGGACCTGCTTCATCTGGGTGAGGAAGTCGTCGAGCGTGAACTGCTGCTTGCGGATCTTGCGCTCGAGGTCGGCCGCCTGGTCCTCGTCGAACTCGTCCTGGGTCTTCTCGATCAGCGACATGACGTCGCCCATCCCGAGGATCCGCCCCGCCATCCGGTCGGGATGGAAGCGCTCGAGCTCGTCGAGCTTCTCGCCGGTCGATCCGTACATGATCGGCTTGCCGGTGACGGCGCGGACGGAGAGCGCGGCGCCGCCTCGCGCGTCGCCGTCGAGCTTGGTGATCAGGACGCCGTCGAAATCGGCGACCTCGGCGAAGCTCTCGGCGACGTTGACGGCATCCTGACCGGTCATCGCGTCCACGACCAGGAGGACGTCGTGTGGTTTGGTGGCCTTTCGGACCTCGGCGAGCTCGTCCATCAGCTCCTGATCGACGTGCAGGCGGCCGGCCGTGTCGACGATCAGCACGTCCCGGTTCTCGCGGACGGCTTGATCGCGGGCCCACCTCGCCACCTTGACGGCGTCGGTCTCTCCGGGCTGCGAGTAGACATGTGCCTTGGCCTGCGCGCCGAGCTTCTCCAGCTGTTCGACCGCGGCCGGTCGCTGCAGGTCGCAGGCGGCCAGGGCGACGTCCTTGTTCTGCTTTCCCAGGAGCTTGGCGAGCTTGGCGCAGGCGGTCGTCTTCCCCGAGCCCTGGAGGCCACTCATCAGGATCACGGTGGGGCCGCTCGGCGCGAAGACCAGATCTCGGCCGGCACCGCCCATCAGAGTGGTGAGCTCGTCGTTGACGGCCTTGACCACGGTCTGGCCCGGATTGAGCGCCTGCGAGACCTCCTCGCCCGCCAACCGCTCCTTGAGCGCGGCGGTGAAGTCCTTGACGACCTTGAAGTTGACGTCGGCCTCGAGCAGGGCGAGCCGCACCTCGCGGAGGGCCTTGTTGACGTCGTCCTCGGAGAGCGTTCCCCGAGAGCGAACGTCGGAGAGCACGCCCTGCAGGCGCTCTGAGAGCTGGTCGAACATCCGACTGAGCTTAGTGGGGTCTGACCCGGGCCTTGACCGGAGCCTGACCCCTGGCAACCGGCTGCGGGGGCCGGTGCACCCCGGCTAACGCGGCTCTACTCGCGGATCGTCAGGCCTCGAGCAGCGCCCGGGCGAACTGCTCGGCGTCGAAGGGCCGCAGGTCCTCGAGCGACTCTCCGATCCCGATCAGCTTCACCGGGATGCCGAGCTCGGCCGCGATCGCCAGGGCCACCCCGCCCTTCGCGCTCCCGTCGAGCTTGGTGAGGACGGCGCCGGTGACCTCGACCGACTTGGCGAACTCCTGGGCCTGCCGAACCCCGTTCTGCCCGGTGGTGGCGTCGATCACCACCAGCGTCTCGTGCGGCGCCTCCGGGATCTGCTTCGAGATCACCCGGCGGACCTTGGCGAGCTCCTCCATCAGGTTGCCGTGGGTGTGCAGCCGCCCGGCCGTGTCGCAGATCACCACGTCGGCATTGCGCGCCTGGGCCGCGGCGACACCGTCATAGGCCACGGCGCCCGGGTCACCCCCCTCCGTGCCGCGGACGATCTGGGTCCCCGCGCGGTCCGCCCACTCGGCGAGCTGGTTGACGGCGGCGGCGCGGTAGGTGTCGGCGGCGGCGACGATCACATCCAGCCCGAGCTCCTTCTGCAGGTGCCAGGCGACCTTGCCGATCGTGGTCGTCTTGCCCGTGCCGTTGACTCCGACCACCATCAGCACCGATGGGCGGTCGGGCAGGTGGATGCGGCCGTCGCCGGGCGACGCCGTCTCCGTGAGCAGCTCGATCAGCCGCTCGCGCAATGGCTCTCCGGCCGTGACCTGGCCCGCTTCCACCTCGTCCTCCAGGCGCCGGACCACGGCCGCGGTGGTCGGCGCGCCGACATCGGCCAGGATCAGTGCCTCTTCGAGGCTCTCCCAGGTCGACTCGTCGATCCGGTCGGTGAAGCTCGCCGAGAGCTCGGCGGTGAGCGCCTGGCGACTGCGGGAGAGGCCCTCACGGAGGCGACGGAAGACGCCTGCCCGTTCCTCTCGCTCCTCCGGCGCCCGGACCTCTCGACCTCCGAGATCGAACGCCTCCTGCCAGCTCGTCGCCACGGCGGCGCAGGGTAGCGAGCCGGCCGGCCTCACAGACGAAGCGAGGGGCCCTTTCGGGGCCCCTCGCCGGTGCGCCTGCGGGTTGCGGACGACGCTCCGCTCAGCCGAGCTCGCTCACTGCAGGCAGTAGGCCTCGACCGTGTACGTCTGGCTGCTAGCCGTGTCGTTACGGCCGAATATCCGCCAGCCGTTGCCCGACTTGTAGCTGCGGGCGAGCGCTTCACCGTCGATGACGAAGTCGAACCCGCCGCCGCCGGAGATCAGTGTCTCGCCGGGAGCGCAGTCTGCACGGTTGTCGAACGAACCGCTGGCAGCGACGCTCCCGGTGGTGGTGCGCGTCACGATCGTGCCGAGCGTAGAGGCGTGGACCGCCCCGGAAGCGAGGCTCCCGGCAAGCCCCGCCGTGTTGGCGCTGTTGGCCGTGTTGGCGCTGTTGGCCGTGTTGGCGCTCGCGACCGACAGGCCCGGAGCACGGTTGGAGACGATCTTGTTCGCCTTGTTCCTGACGATCTTGACGACCTGCTTCTTCTGCTTCTTCTTCAGCGCTCCCCCCGCGATCGCGGTGCCGCCGAGGGCGACGATCAGCGCGACGATCGAGATGATCAGAGGGCGAAAGCCTCCCGCTTTTGAGCGTGCGGCGCATCTGAACCACCTTTCCCGTTTCGAGTTGAGACGAGGGCGGCGGGCCGACGTTCAGCCCCAACTTCCTCCCCCCGGATGCCTGATCCAGAGCGATTCTGCGATTTCAGCCACGGCTTTTCATCGATGAATTACCCCAATCCTTCTCTCCCCTTCTCCTTTTCTGCCTCAGAAACCGGTCTTGACGCGGTCCGCCGCCTGGAGCGCGGCGATCCGTATGTGGTCGATGCTGATCTTCTCGAGACCCGCAGGATCGCAGTCGAAGAGCAGGTTGTTGCTGGTGGAGTTACCGAACTCGGAGGTCGCCTGCAGGGTGATCTCGGTCTCGGTCCCGGGGGTGATGTTGCTGAGGTCGAAGTTGACCTGGTCGTGACCTCCGCCCGGCGTATCGACGGTGCAGTTGCCGCTGGCCGCGGTTCCGTTGCTCGCCAGATTGAGCTTGACGAAGATCACGTAGCTCCCCGGTGGCAGCGTCACCGCTGCGCCGATAGCACCGCCGGGGATCGCGGAGTTGTTGACTGCGCTGTCGTGGTACCAGGTCTGATCGGTGTTGGCGATCGTGGCCCGGTCTGCGAGGCCGGCCTTGCTGGCGACGCCTGCCTGGTCGGCGATGGCGGCCTTGTCGGCGACGGTGGCGCTTCCCGCCGAGCCCGCGTGCAGCACGGTGAGTCCCGCCGCCCGATGGTTGATCTGCTTGTTGGCGATGTTCCTCGAGATCTTCTTGACCTTCTTCTTGTTGAGCACTCCACCCGCGATCGCCGTGCCGCCAAGGGCAACGATCAGCGCGACGATCGAGATGATCAACGAGGGCGAGAGGCTTTCGCTCCTGAGCGTGCGGCGCATCTGAACCACCTTTCTCGTGTTCAAGTTGAGACGAGGGCGGCGGGCCGACGTTCAGTCCCGATTTCCTCCCCCCGGATACCTGATCCCGACCGATTCTGCGATCTCAGCCACGGGTTTTCATCGATGAAGCACCCCAATCTTTTCTACGCCGGCGCTAGGCTGAGCAGCACAGAGGAGGGAAATTGGCTGCCACGAGGTTGAAGGGCGAGGGGCCCGGCCGGGGCATTGTTCCCTCGCTGATCGAGAGGGATCGTGAGCTGGCGGCGATCGCTGGGGCGCTCGAAAACGTCCTGGAGGGATCCGGCAGCGTGCTGACGATCGAGGGTCAAGCGGGGATCGGCAAGACCAGGCTGCTCGGGGAGGCCCGCTCCCTGGCCGAGTCGCTCGGCATCCGCTGCCTGTGTGCGCGCGGCGCGGAGCTCGAGCGCCACTTCGCCTTCGGCGTCATCCGCCAGCTGCTCGAGCCGGAGCTGGGGGGAGACGAAGGCGCCGGGCGAGCGCTGACCGGCGCGGCGGGCGCGGCGGCCCCCGTGCTCGGCGCCCCTTCCGCGTTCGCGATCCCGCCGCAGGACCTGAGCTCTGCCCTCCTCCACGGGCTCTACTGGGCGTGCGTCCATCTCGCCGACGAACAGCCGACCGTGATCCTGGTCGATGACCTGCAGTGGGTCGACGAGCTCTCAGCAAGGGCGATCGGCTACATCGCGCGCCGGGCGGACGAGCATCCCCTGGGCCTGATCCTGGCGCTCCGAGACGATGGTCCCGGCCCTCCGCCCACGCACCTGCCGCGACCGGCGACGGAGACCAGACTGCGCCCGGCCGCCTTGAGCGAGCGCGGCTCAGGGCAGCTGCTCGGGGACCTGCTGGGGTCATCCACGCGCGATTTCTCCTCGGCGGCCCACCGGGCCACCGGCGGAAATCCCTTCCTGCTCCGGGAGATTGCGCTGGCGACGGCGACCGGCGACATCCCGCAGGACCGGGCGGGCGCCGAGCAGATCGCGGGACTTGCCCCCGCCTCGGTCGCCGACTGGACGCTGGCGCGACTGGCTCGGCTCCCGCAGGCGGCTCGCACGGTCGCCTTCTCACTGGCCGTCCTGGAGTCGGCCGAGCTCCAGATCGTCGCCGCCCACGGAGGGCTCGATCCGTCCAGCGCCGCCACCGCCGTCGACGAGCTCGCGGGAATCGACCTCGTAAAGGGAGAGCTCCCGTTGCGCCTCGCCCATCCGATCGTCAGGAGGGCGCTCTACGAGCAGCTCGCCCCCGCCGCCCGCGAGCAAGCGCACGACCGCGCCGCGGAGGTCCTGCACGAGCGGGGGGCTCCGCCGGAGCAGGTCGCGAGTCACCTGCTGGAAACCGAGCCGCGCGGGCGGGACTGGGCGACGGCCGAGCTGCGGGCGGCCGCGGGGGCTGCGAGGGGACGCGGCGGTCCGGAGGAGGCGCTTGCCTTCCTGCGCCGCGCGCTCGCGGAAGAGCGCGGCGAGGAGGATCCGGCGCTCCTGCTCGAGGTCGGGCTCGCCGAGCTCGCCGCGAGCGATCCCGAAGCGCTCGGGCACCTGGAGGCCGCCTCCCGAGCCGGAAGCCGGCCTGAGCTTCAGGGCACCATTCATGGAGCGCTTGCCCAGGGTCGCTACCTCGCCGGCAACACCCGGGGAGCGATCGAGGCAGTCAGCGCCGCACTGGACGCGATCCCGCCCGGCACCGGCGGGGCGATCGAGGCCGAGCTCCTGTTCGGCTTCGGCATCGCCGGGCGCCCGCGGGAGGAGGTGATGGACGACGTCCGGAGGCGGCTGACCTCGCCGCGCCTCGGCCCCGGCGGCGAGACGACGGCCGCCGAGGTGGTGAGGCGGCACCTGCTCGGACTCGACTGCTACCTGCGAGGGGACCGCAAGCGGGCGCTCGTCGAGGTGACCTGGGCGGCGGAGCGGATGTCCGATCCGCTGCTGGCGGACGCGCTCCCGGCCCTGACGGGGACCGGGCCGGCCTTCGTCCTCGCCGGCGTCGACGCCCACGCCGAGGCGGAGAAGCTGATCGCCGCCAGCCTCGACCGGGCCCGGCGCCGAGGCAGCAGGTTGGAGACCGCGGAGGCCCTCCACGACCGGGTATGGTCGCGATGGCGCCGCGGCGACCTGATCGGTGGGCTGGCCGATGCCGAGACGATCTTCGCGCTGACCGAGGGGACCTGGGACGTGGCGAAGCTCCCGCTACGCGTCGCCTACGCGTACATGAAGGTCGAGCGCGGCGAGCTCGACGAGGCCGACGCGCGGCTGGATCTGCCCGCAAGCCTCGCGTCGTCCGCGCCCGGTACGTGGGGCTGGGGATGGCTGTCCCTCGGTCGAGCTCGGATCGCGCTTGCTCGCCGCGAATGGGAGAGTGCCCTGGAGCTGTCGCTGCAAGCCGGCCGGCGGCTGCTGGCGATCGAGGCTCCGAGCCCCGGCTACTGCTGGTGGCGGTCGCTGGCGGCCCGAGCCGCCGACAAGCTCGGTCAACGTGATCGGGCCCTCGAGCTGGCGACCGAGCAGGTGGAGCTCGGTCGCCGGATTGGATCGCCGAGAGCGATGGGCGTCGGACTGGCCGCGCTCGGAACGCTCGATGGGGTCGACGATGGCGTGGAGATCCTGCGCGACTCCCTGGGCCCGCTGGAGGCGGCCGGGGCCGACCTGGAGCGAGCCCGGGCCCTGACCGGGCTGGGCATCGCCCTGCGCCGTGCGCGCCATGCCCGCGATGCGCGAGAGCCGCTGCGAGCGGCGCTCGACCTCAGCAGGCGACTCGGAGCGAGCCCCCTTGCGAAGCTCGCCCTGACCGAGCTTTCCGCCGCCGGCGGCAGGCCCCGGCGGGAGCGCAGCAGCGGCATGCAATCGCTCACACCCCGCGAGCGCCAGGTGGCGGAGCTGGCGGGATCCGGCCTGTCGAACCCCGAGATCGCCGAGCAGCTGTTCGTCAGCCGAAAGACGGTCGAGGCCCACCTCCGGGTGGTGTTCCGCAAGCTCGACGTCTCCTCTCGCGCGGAGCTCCAGGCTCTGCCCCTATAGGCGGCGAGCCGGGCCGTCTCGCGCCCCGGAGCTCGCGATTCAGGCCGCCGCTTCGGTGGCCGCGGGGGGCCCATCATCACCGCCGGCCACAAACCCCGCCGACGTGTCTTGGCCGGCCCCGAGCTCATCGCGCGGCAGCTTGCGCGAGACCACCTTGGTGATCCCGTCGCCGCCCATGCTGACGCCGTAGAGGATGTCCGCGGCGTCCATCGTGCGCTTCTGGTGGGTGACGACGATGAACTGCGAGCGCTCGGCGAAGCGCCGGACCAGCCTGAGGAAGCGATCGATGTTGATGTCGTCGAGGGCCGCCTCCACCTCATCGAGGATGTAGAAGGGGCACGGCCGCGCCATCAGGACGGCGAAGACGAAGGCCAGGGCGACCAGCGACTTCTCGCCGCCCGAGAGCAGCGAGAGGCGCCTGGTGGACTTGCCCGCCGGGGTCACCTCGATCTCGACGCCGCCGTCGTCGTCGGGCGGCGCCAGCTCCTCGTCCGGATCGGTCGCGGCCTCCTCGTCGCCCTCGGGGACCTGGCCCGCGAACGGACGGGGGCCGACGTCAACCCGGCGTAGACGACCCTTCCCGCCTGGGAAGAGCTCGGCGACCATCTCCTCGAAGCCGCGGGCGGTCGCCTCGAAGGTCTCCTCGAATGCGGCGGCGATCTCCCTGTCGGTGCGCCGGACCAGGGCGCGCAGCTCCGTGATCGCCTTCTCCAGGTCCTTGCGCTGCTCGGCGAGCTCGGTGACGTGCTCGCGCGCCTCCTCGTACTCGCGCTCCGCGAGCGGGTTCACCGGCCCGATCTGCTCGCGGCTCCGGTCGAGCCTGTCGAGCTTCGCCTCGATCGCCTCTCGCTCGTCGTCGCCGACCGCCTCGGCCGCCGCGCCGAGCTCCTCGCCGAGCGCGGCGCCGAGGCGCTGCAGCTCGGCCGTGCTCTCGTCGCGGCGGGTACGCAGCTGAGTGGCCTCGACCTCGGCCACGGTCATCGCCTCGCTCGCCTCGCGGAGCTCCGTCTGGAGTCCGAACTCCTGCTGCGAGCACTGACGGAGCTCGGCGGCGACGTCCCCGCCGTCATCGCCCTCGGCCCTCGCCAGCTTGGCGGCGCGCTCCTCGAGTCGCTCGGCCAGGCGGCGGAGCGCATCCCGTGCCCTGCCGAGGGCCGGCAGCGTCTCGCGCTCGAGCGAGATCCGCCGCTCGAGCTCCTCGCGGTCGCGGAGCCGCTTCTGGCGAGCTCTCTCGGCGCCCTCGGCGTGGCGGCGCTCCGCGGTCAGCTCCGCCTCGAGCTTGGCACGCTGGATCGCGGTTCCGGATCCCTCGCCCTTGCGCTCGGCGTGCCGCTCGGCAAGCCAGGCCGTCCGGCTCGCCTCCTCCGTTGCCTCGTCGAGCGCGCGCCGTGCCTCCCGGAGCACCTTCTGGGATTCGTCCTCGTGTCCGCGGGCCTCGGCGAGCGCGGCCTCGGCCCGCTCGAGGTCGCGCTTCGCGCGCTCCTCGGTCTGCTCGCGCTGGGCGAGGCGGGAGGCCAGCTCCTCGCGCTCGGAGCGGGCGGCGAGGGCGGGGTCCGTGCCCTCTCGCGGGAGGCGGCGGACCTCGCCGGCCGCGGCATCGAAGCACTCGCCATCGACCGTAACCGCGATGCCGCGGAAGGCCTCGGCGATCTCGTCCAGATCATCCACCAGCCAGGCGTCGGCGAGGAGCCGCTCGGTGATCGGAGCAGCGTCGCCGCGGGCCTCGATCAGGTCGAGCAGCCGCCGGGCCCCATCCTTCGGCTGCGACGAGGCCGATTCGACGGATCCGGATGAGATCAGGGCACGGGCGGCGCCCTCCGCCCCCGCGAGCCGCTCGCGGCCCTCGCCTACCGAGCCGACGATCGATGCCCTCAACCGGTCACCGAGAACGGCGGACACGGCGCGCTCGAGCCCGGAGCCGGCCTCGATCATGCCGGCTAGTGCTTCGTGCTCTCCCTCGACGGCCGCGGCCGCGAGCTTCGCCTCGACGGCTGCCAGCTGACCCGCCAGTCCGGCGCGCCGCTCGGAGGCCTTCCGCGCCTCGGCTCGGGCCATCTCGTGCATCTGGGTCGCGCGGCGCAGTTGCGCGCCGATCTCCTCCTCGGCCCGCTCCAGGGGTTCGAGGGCAGCCTTGGCGGCGGCGCGGCGCTGCTCCCCCTGCTCGGCGTCCTCGCGCAGGCGCTCGGCCTCCTCCGAGGAGTCGACGCCGAGCTTGGCGAGCTCCGCCTCCAGCTCGGCAATGCGAGCCGCGCCCGTCCCCTCCTCGGGCTCCTCGTCCAGCGCCTCGAGGCGGAGCTGACGCTCCCCGAGCGCACCGCGCAGATCTCGCTCGGCGAGATCGAGCGATTCAGCCCGCGCGCGGACGCGCTCGGTCGCCGCGCGAGCCTCAGCGAGGATCTCTCCCTGGCGGCGACGTCCCTCCTCGCCGACCGCGATCCGCTCCTCGATCGCCGTCCGGCGAGCGCGCACTTCCTCGAAGCGCTTCTCGACGGAGTCCCGGGTCGTTCGGACTTGCGCGAGCCTCGCCTCCGCCGCGGTCAACTGCGTCTGCTGGGCGCGGAGGTCGTCGGCGACGATCCGCGCTCGAAGCTCGTTCGACTGGCGGAGCAGCTTCGCGGTGCGCTCCGCAGCCTCGGCCTGCCGCTTCAGCGGGCGCAGGCGCGAGCGTGCCTCCCGCTCCACGTCCATGGCGCGGTCGAGGTTGTCGCGCGTGCGGTCGAGCTTCAGCTGGGCGCTATGACGGCGCTTGCGGTGCTTGCCGAGGCCGGCCGCCTCCTCGATCAGCAGACGCCGGTCCCGGGGCTTGGAGCTGACGATCGCCTCGACCTTGCCCTGGCTGATCACCGAGTGGGCCTCGCGGCCCATGTTCGTGTCCGAGAGTGCCTCGACGACGTCCGTGAGCCGGCAGCGCGCGCCGTTCAGCCTGTACTCGCCCTCGCCGTTCCGCTCGATCCGCCGGGAGATCGCGATCTCGGAGAACTCGCTCGCGGCGCGTCCCTCGGAGTTGTCGATCACCACCTCGACCTCGGCGAAGCGGCGCGCAGACTGGCCGCTGCCGCCGGCGAAGATCACGTCGCGCATCTGCTGGCCGCGAATCGCCGACGGGCTCTGCTCCCCCAGGGCCCAGAGCACGGCGTCGGTGATGTTCGACTTGCCCGAGCCGTTCGGGCCGACGATCACGCTGACCCCCGGCGAGAACGTGAGCCGGGTGCGGTCCGGGAAGGACTTGAATCCCTTCAGGTTGATGGCCTTCAGATACATGGCTCTCGCAAGGGTCGCAGGAAGGCGGATGCTCCCGCGTGGACCGGACGCAAACCCGGCGTCAGCGGCGAAGTTGCTCCAGGGCCCTGCGGGCCGCCGCCTGCTCGGCTTGCTTCTTGCTCCGGCCGGAGCCGACGCCGAGCTCGTCGCCCGCGACGGTGGCCCGGATCTTGAACCGCCGGTCGTGCGGCGGGCCGTCCTCGCTCGCGACCTCGTAGTCGACGGTGTCGCCGTTGCGCGCGAGGCGCTCCTGGAGCTCGGACTTGAAGTCCATGCGCTCGCGCGTGGCCTGTTCGATCTCTTCGGCGAATGCCTCGATGACCGCCGTCGAGGTGCGCTCGAACCCGTGGCCTATGTAGCACGCTCCGATCACCGCCTCGCAGACGGAGGCCAGGGTCCGCTCGGAGGCGAGCAGCGTGTCGACGGGCAGGCCGTCTCCGGCGTCGGGCGCCTCGTCGGAGAGCATCTGCGGCAGTCCCAGCCGGCGGGCGACCACGGCGCAGGCCCGCCCGCTCACCGCCTGGTTCAGGATCTTGGTGAGCTCGCCGATGTCCGCGTCGGGATGCCCCTCGAAGAGCAGACCGGCCACCGAGAGGCCGAGGACGCTGTCGCCGAGAAACGCGAGCCTCCCGTAGGACTCGGTGCGCCTGTCGACCCAGGATGAGTGGGAGAGTGCCTGCCGGCGCAGCTCTTCGGGGCTGTCCGCGAACAGCTCCGCCAGCGGGGCGGTGCTGGGCGTCATCGGATCAGGTCGCTCGCTCCTCCCCGGGCTTCATCAAGGGGTGCCCCTGCGGAGCACACGCTCATGTCGCCGGCACGCGAGCGCAGACGAAGTCGACCGCGTCCCCGACCGACTCGATGTCGGCGGCCTCCTCCTCGCTCACTCGGATCCCGTAGCGGTCCTCGAGCTCCATGACGAGCTCGTAGAGGTCGAGCGAGTCGGCGTCGAGATCCTCGCGGAACCTGGTCTCGGGCTGGATCTTCTCCGGCGCCACCTCGAGCTCGGTGCTCAGGTGGTTCCGGACCAGCGTCATCACCTCTTCGCGCTCCATCTCTTGATTATCGCCTATCTCTCAGCTGGCTCTTCACGGAGAGCATCACGGGTGGCCCCTGCGGACGCCAGCAGCTCGCCGGTGCGCTCCACGGCCCGCTCGCGGACGGCGCGATCGGCGAGCCGGATGGCGTTGGCGATCCCCTCCGCATTCGAACTGCCGTGGGCCACGACCGCCACGCCTCGCAGGCCGAGCAGGATCGCTCCGCCGACGGCGTTGGGATCCATCGTCCGCCGCAGGCCGCCAAGCGCGGGCCGAAGGAGGAGCCCTCCCGCAGCCGCGAGCGGGCCCGAGCGCGCGGCGGCGCGGACGGCGTCGGCCACGGCCTTCGCCGTGCCCTCGACCGTCTTCAGCGTCACGTTCCCCGTGAATCCGTCGGTCACGACAACGTCGGCCTCTCCCGCGAGCAGGTCGCGCCCCTCGACGTTCCCGATGAACCGGATCCCCTCCGCGTCGGCCAGCGCCTCATGCGCCTCGACGACGTCCACCCTTCCCTTCCTCTGCTCCTCGCCGACCGAGAGCAGCGCGACGCGCGGACTCTCCACTCCGAGGACCGCGGCGCTGAAGGCCGACCCCAGGAAGGCGAACTGGATCAGGTGCTGCGGGCGAACGTCGGTGTTGGCCCCAGCGTCGAGGAAGACCAGAGGTGCACCGTCGCGGCCCGGCACCGGGATCTGGACCGCCAGCGCCGGGCGATGAACTCCCTGCGCCCGCTTCAGCGCGAACAGCGCGGCCGTCATCGTCGCGCCCGTGGATCCGGCACTGACCAGGGAGCTGCAACGCCCCTCGGCAACGGCGGCGGCGGCACGGACCACCGAGGCATCGGGCTTCGAGCGCACCGCGGCGACGGGCTCGGCCTCGTTGCCGATCCATTCGGTCGTCGGATCGAGCTCGACGCCGGGAGGTGGGCTGAGCGACGCGGGGCCGAAGACGCGAACCCGGATGGCATCGGCGGCCGCGATCCTCGCGCCCTCGAGCACGAGCTCCGGTCCCCCGTCCGCCCCGTAAGCGTCTAATGCAACGGGCAGCGGGTGCGGCTTCGCCATCTAACGGGTTGCTCCTCGGCTCCGCCTACGGAGCACCCTCACATCTAGTCCTGGGGCGAGGGCTGGGCCTGCGGGGTGGCCTCGGGCGCCTCGTGGCGGATCACCTCACGCCCGGCGTACGTGCCGCAGGTCGGGCAGACGCGATGCGGCAGGCGCGGGCTGTGACAGCGCGGGCACTCGTTCAGCCGCGGGGCCGAAGCCTTGTGCTGGGAGCGCCGCTTATCGCGCCGCGTCCTCGACTGTCTCTTCTTGGGGACCGCCATTGGCTCGGGAGGATAGCGGCCAGCATGTCGCTATCCGGTTGGTCGGCGGCGGTGTTTGTGGCCGCCGTGGATGGCGAAGCCGGGTCACCTCAGCTTCAGGTCGCGCAACTTCGCCATCCGCGGGTCTCCGCCCTGCTCGTGGCGGTGCTCCTCCGGGTCGGCGTCATTCAGGGACTCGCCGCAGACCGCGCACAGTCCCGCGCATTCGGGGCGGCAGAGCGGTTGCGAGGGGAACGCGAGGACGAGCGCGTCATTCGCCCAGCGGCCCACGTCGAGGTTGCCGTCGACGACATAGGGGCTGCGGAGCTCCTCGTCGTTCGCCGCCGGCTGATCGACCTCACGGCTGTCGATCTCGAGATCTGTCGCCGCCCGCTCCAGGCAGCGGACGCAGGGACCGGTCAGCTCGGTGGAGAAGCGTAATCGGAGCGCATAGCCAGTGCTCGTCTTGGAGACATCCAGCCTGGCGTCGACCCCACCGCCGGCCGGCGCGTAGTCCTCTCCGGCCAGCTCGATCGGCTCGAGCGCGATCCCCAGTTCGAGCGCGGCGGCCTGCCCCGACGACAGAGCCAGGCGCTCCAAATCGACGATTCCGCCTTCCCCATACACTCGCGTCGAGGGTAGCGAGACAACGTGTGCGCACAATTTCACTGGAATCCGGAGACCTACCTGGAGGAGATCCGGGAGGAGATCCCGCGCTACGACGAGCTGCAGAGAGCGGCGATCGATGCGATCCCGTTCGCTCCTGAGCGTGTCCTCGAGCTCGGGATGGGCACCGGCGAGACGACCCGGGTCCTGCTCGAGGCCTATCCGGACGCCTGGGTGATCGGGCTCGACTCCGACACGAACATGGTCTACCGGCTCCGCGAAGAGTACGACGACGTCCAGCTCGCCCGCATGGAGGACCCGCTTCCGGACGGCCCGTGGGACCTGGTGATCTCGGTGCTCTCGGTCCACCACCTCACCGACGATCAGAAGCACCTGCTCTTTCGCCGCGTCCGCGAGCAGTCCCGCGCACTGGTGATCGGCGACGTCGTCAAGGCCGAGCCGCAGGTGACTCCGATCGAAGAGGGCTTCGACTTTCCCGACACGGCCGAGGAGCTCGCCGAGTGGTGCGGCGGCGAGATCACCTGGACCGCCGACGACCTGGCGGTCGTGCGGGCAACCTACGACTAACCCGGGGTCAGGTCTTGCATACGACATGTTGGATGCAAGACCTGACCCCATGAGAGAGGAGTGCGATGACCCATCACAACCCCGAGCGGCCCGGGCCGCCGCCATCTCCCGACGAGGGCGTCGTCCTCTACGAGAAGAGCGACCGGATCGCCTACGTGACGATCAACCGTCCCGAGGCCCGCAACGCGGTCAGCCCGGAGGTCCACCGAGAGATGATCGCCGCCTGGGCCGACTTCGCCGAGGACGACTCGGTCGACGTCGCGATCCTGACCGGCGCCGGCGACGCCTTCTGCGCCGGGGCCGATCTGAAGGAGTACATCCCGCCAATCGTCGCCGAGGGCAACGCCACCGACATCCGCGAGATCGTCGAACTCGGCCTGAACGGCTTCACCCGCGGCATGCACCGGATCTACAAGCCGATCATCGGTGCGATCAACGGCTGGGCGCTGGCCGGCGGGCTGGAGACCGCGCTCGCCTGCGATATCCGGATCGCCTCCGATCGGGCGCTGTTCGGATCGTTCGAAGCGCGGCGCGGCTTCCACCATGGCGACGGCGGGATCGTCCGTCTCGTCAACACCTGCGGGACCGGCATCGCCCTGGAGATGCTGCTCACCGCCGAGCCGATCGACGCGCAGCGGGCTCTGCAGTGCAACCTCGTCTCGAGGGTCGTGCCGCATGAGCGGCTGATGGAGGAGGCGGAGACGGTCGCCCGCCAGATCCTGCGGAACTCCCAGCGGGCGGTCCGCTCCGCGAAGCAGACGATCCTCGACACGGTCGGCAAAACCCTCGACGAGCAGCTCCGCAACGAGGCCTGGAACGCCTACAGCTGTGCGGATCCCGAGGAGACCGCGGAGATGCTCCAGCGCTTCTACGAGAAGAGCGACCCCGGGCGGGCCGGAGCCCACGAGACCGAGCTTTGAGCGCCAACGCGGGAGCGGCCCCCTTCGCGGGGGCCGCTCCCGAAGCGATGTGCCGTGAGGCACTCGCTCGCTGCCGCTGAAACTAGCCGCGCTTCGTGTTCAGCTTGCTGTAGGTGCAGAGCACCCGCAGCTGGACCGGCAACGCATCATTCGTGTCGTTGTCGAACTGGAACAGCCAGGCACCGGTTCCCTCCGGGCCGTCGGTCTTCTGGCTGAGTGGCAGCATGTTCCTGCGTGTCCTGCGGCGGCCGCAAATCGATCACTCCGCCACCGATCGCCACTCCGGGACCCAGCTTGCTGCTCGAAGGGCAACTGACGGTGAAGTCCGAGATCCCCTTGTTCTGGGTCTGCGGGAGCAATGCCACGTTCTGAACCACCAGTTGGGTTGCCCCACCGAGCCGAGTCCTCAGCGTTTCCTTCTTGCCCGTCTGTGCGATCGCGAACGAACTGCCGCCCACGGCGACGACGAGCGCGATCAGCCCGAGAACGAACCCCGGAGACAGGTGCTGCTTGAACCGTCGAATCATCGTTCCTCCCAGTTAGCTCTGGAATATGGAACGTGGGAGCCAATCACAGCCCTCACCTCCGCGAAAACCCGCTTCAGCCGTCCGAGTTGCGCTCCTCGCCGGCGTAGCCGGGTCGGGCGACCTCGAGCTTGCGCCGGACGTGCTCCTCGAGGCGAGGGACCAGCTCGTCGAGGCGATCGTCCAGCTCGCCGGCGCGGAGCCTCCGGGCGAGCTCGGCGGCGGCCGCGTGGACGTCATCGGTGTCCTTGCCGAGCAGCTCGCCGAAGAGAGCGAGGTCCTCGCGATCGGCAGCTCCACCGTCTCGGATCTCCCGCGCGACGACCGCGCAGATGTTGGCCGCCACCAGCAGCTTGAAGCGCTGCTCGCGCGGTACCTCCGGGCGCAGCTCGCCGAACAGGTACTCCGCGACCGCGTCGAGCAGCTCGCCGGCGTCGGGGCGATCTTGCATCAGGCCGCTCGCTGAATCAGCTGGAGCAGATCCCACTCGGGTTCGCAGATCCGGCGCCCGAGCGAGGCCAGCTCGTGGTTGCGGCGCACCCCCGTGAGGTGATCGTGCGCCTGGCGGGCACAGATCACCGCCCACTTGACGTTGCCAAAGGCCTCCCAGTAGCGAACGCGATCGCGGTCGACCGGCATCCCGCCGGCCTCCTCGTACGCCCCGATGAATTCATCGAGCCTCCCTACGCCCGCCACCGGTCGATCGTCGTTTCCGAAACGCCACGAGCGGATGCAGAGCCAGCCGATGTCCTCGGCCGGATCGCCCAGGTGTGCGAGCTCCCAGTCGATCACGGAGGCGAGTCCCTCCTCGTCGACGATGAAGTTGCCGAGGCGGAAATCACCGTGAACCAGCCGGGGCTCGGCGGGCTGCGGCGCGTTGGCGCGCAGCCAACGTAGTCCCAACTCAATGGCGGGCAGTGGCTCGCCGATCTCGTCGAGCTGGCGCTCCCACTCCGCGATCTGGGCGAGGGCGGGGTCGTCGCCGGCCGGCGGCAATATGCCGTCGACGTCCAACTGCGTCAACGAGTGGATGCCGGCGAGGGCTTCGGCGAGCTGGCCGGGCAGGCGCTCTCGCACGCGGGCGAACTCGTCCATGCGCAGGATTCTCGGGGCCACGGAGGTTCCTTCGACGAAGGACATCAGCATTCCCGGCGAGCCGAAGCGGCCGCCGTCGGCCTCGTAGACGAGCGGCTCTGGGACAGGGACTCCCATCTCCCTCGCACGGGCAATCAAGGAGAACTCATCGACCAGCGGGACGAGCGACACGGATCCCTCGGGGTCCCTTCGCACCACCCACCGGCTGTCCCCGCCTGCGACCAGCCAGGTCTCGCGGGATGCGCCTCCGGGGATGGGGCTGATCGACAGTTGGCCGGGATCGTCGTCGACCTCGGCAATCAAGGAGCGGACATCCTCGGGGTTCAGCGCTGGCACCCGAGGCGGAGCCTAACCGGGAGGCAATGGCGCCTTTGTCAACCAGTGGTTGAGTAAGTCGCCGGCAGTGGCCTAACCGATCTCCGAGGGCTCGCGCTCGCGGCCCTGGAGCCGGTCGCGGCCTCGCTGCACAGCCTGGAGGAACTTCTGGAGGTTGACCTCGAGGGTCGAGAGGATGTCGTCCGCGTAGTCCTCGGCGCCGAGGCGGATCTCACGCTCGCGCTCGCGTGCCTCCTCGACGATCTCCTCGGCGGCGCGCTCGGCCTGGCGGGTGATCTCCTCGTTAGCGACGAGGCGGGCCTGCTGCTCGCGGGCCTCCTTGACGATCCGCTCGGCCTCGCGCTTGGCCTCGGCGAGCATCTCCTGGCGCTCCTTGACGATCCAGCGGGCCTGCTTGATCTCCTCGGGGATCGTGGCGCGCATCTGGTCGAGGAGGTCGTAGATCTCCTCGCGGTCGACGCGCACCTGATCCGTGAGAGGGACCGGGCGCGCGTTGTGCACCAGGTCGTCGAGCTTGTCGATGAGTACTAGGACGTCCATTTGCAGTCTTTGTGAGTCAGGTTGCCTTTCGGCTTCGCCTCAGGCCTTCGGATGTTACGCATCAGGCCTCGGCACCGGCCCCGAGTTGCGTTTCTACGCCGGATTGCAAGCTCCTGCCCACCCCCCACGCATGACGTCCTCAGCGGGTCAGTCGTTCCGCAAGCGCTTTTGCAACCGGCGCCGGCACCAGATCGCCGATGTCGCCGCCGAAGGTCGCGATCTCCTTGACCCCCGTGGAGGACAGGAAGCTGTAGTTCGCCGAGGCGAAGATGTACATGCTCTCGATGTCCGCGGCGAGCTTTCGGTTCAGCTGATTCATCTCAAACTCGTACTCGAAGTCCGAGATCGCCCGGAGGCCCTTGATGATCGCCTTCGCGCCGTTCTCCTTGGCGAACGCGACCAGGAGGTTGGACATGACCTTGACCTCGACGTTCTCGAGGTCCGCGGTCGCGTCCTCGATGAACGCCTTGCGCTCCTCGGCCGTGAACAGCGTCTGCTGCTTGCGAACGGGCTGGTTCACCACGCCGACGATCACGCGCTCGAAGACCCGCGAGGTGCGGGTGATGATGTCGAGGTGGCCGTTCGTGACCGGGTCGTAGCTGCCCGGGCACACCGCCGTCCTGCCGTCGGGGCTCATCGATGGCTCCCGTGAACGCGAATGAGCGTCTCGCCGTAGGTCCGTTCCGTGATCAGGGGCAGGCTGAGCCCGAGGGGCCGCTCCGGGGAGGACTCGATCATCGCCCTGCCTCCCGTGGCGAGCACGTGTCGTATGAGCGGGTCGAGATCGGCTGCAAGGCGGTCGGCGAGTCTATACGGCGGGTCACAGAGGACCAGATCGTATGACGCCTCCTCGGCGCGGCGCAGGAAGCGGGCGGCATCGGCGCGGATGGTCTTTGCGCGGTCGGTCAGCTCGAGGGCCTCGATGTTCGCCCTTGCCGTCCGGGGATGAGTGTCGACCAGCGTCGCCTCGGCCGCGCCCCTGGAGAGGGCCTCGATCGCCAGCGCTCCGGTGCCGCAGAAGAGATCGAGGACGCGGGCGCCGGAGACGTCCCCCAGGATCGAGAAGACCGCCTCGCGGACCCGCTCCGTGGTCGGCCGCAGGCGACTTCCCTTCGGGGCGCGAATGCGGCGTCCTCCGAACTCGCCCGCGGTGATCCGCAGCTCCGCCATCACTAATCGGGTTGCTGCTCAGCTTCGCTTCCGCTGCACCCTCTCATGCTGCGACCTGCTCGACGCGCTCGTCGCCGAATCGCCGTCTCGCCTCGTCGAGGAGCGGGCCGATCCCCGGCGCCTCGAGCGATCCGAAGCGCTCACGCAACTCGAGCACGCGCCGGCGGGCTTCGAGCAGGAGCGGGGTGTCCTCGGGGAGCGTCGCGGCGCGGAACCGCGGCAGGCCGTGCTGACGAGTGCCCAGGATCTCGCCCTCTCCCCGGATCGAGAGATCGACCTCGGCGAGCGCGAAACCGTCCCCCTCCCCCGCGATCGCCTCGAGCCTCGCCTTGGCGGCGTCGGACTCCGGGTCGCCGAAGAGGACACAGAAGGACTCATGGTTGCCACGGCCGACGCGGCCGCGCAGCTGATGGAGCTGGGAGAGCCCGAAGCGGTCGGCCCCCTCGACCAGCATCACGGTCGCGTTGGCAACGTCGATGCCGACCTCGATCACAGTCGTCGCCACCAGGACGTCTGCCTCGCCCGAGGAGAAGGCGTCCATCGCGCGCGCCTTCTGATCGGAGGACATCTGGCCGTGCAGCAGAGCTACCTTGAAGTCGCGCAGCTCCGTCTTGGCGAGCCGCTTCGCCTCGGCCTCCGCCGCCCTCGCCTCCGTCAACTCGGATTCGCTCACCAGGGGGCAGACGACGTACGCCTGGCGCCCCTCGCGCAGCCGCTCCCGGATGAACTCGTAGGCTGCCGCCCTGTGCTTCTCGTCGACGACCCGGGTGCGGATCGGCTGGCGACCCTTAGGCAGCTCACGAAGGGCTGTCGTGTCGAGGTCGCCGTAGGCCGTCAGCGAGAGCGTCCGCGGGATCGGGGTGGCGGTCATGTGCAGGACGTGGGGCAGGAGCTTGCCGGGACCCTTCGCGTCGAGCGCCGCGCGCTGGCGAACGCCGAAGCGGTGCTGCTCGTCGACCACCACGGCGGCGAGCGACGAGAACTCGACGGACTGCTCGATCAGCGCGTGTGTGCCGACCACCGCCTGGGGCTCGCCCGCGGCAAGCGAGTTGAGCAGCTCCCGCCGCTGTGCCGGGGGTGTCGCTGAAGTGAGCAGCGTCGCCGGAGTCGGGTCATCGGGGAGGAGCGATTCGAGCGTGCGGAAGTGCTGCTCGGCGAGGGTCTCGGTGGGCGCCATCAGGGCGGCCTGGTGACCCGCCTCGATCGCCCGCAGCATCGCGTAGACGCAGACGACCGTCTTGCCGCTCCCCACTTCCCCCATCAAGAGCCGCTGCATCGGCTGGGACTCCCCGAGATCCGAGTCGATCTCCTCGACGGCGCGGCGCTGGTCACCGGTCAGCTCGAAGGGGAGCGACTCGAGCCACATCCGCACTCGCTCGCCCGCCTCAGGGAACCGGACGCCCTTGCTTCCCGAGGCGCGCCGCCCGCGCCGGGAGATCAACGCCGCCTGGTAGAGGAAGAGCTCCTCGAAGGCGAGCCTCTCCCGGGCGCCCTCGGCCGCGTGGTCGTCGGCCGGGAAGTGCGAGGCGACGATCGAATCCGTCGCGCCCGCCATGCGGAGCTCGCGCCGCATCCGGCCCGGGATGGGCTCGACGGCGTGGCGGGCCATCGGCGTCGCCTGCCAGACCCATTCCCGGATGCGCTGCGGGCGCAGCTTCTCGCTCGCGGGATGGACCGGCACGACGCCGGTCGTATGGATGCCGGCGGGGGTCGCGGTTGCCTCGGAGTCGAGGAACTCGTGCTCGGTGACGTTGAAGCCCCGCTTCTCGAGCTTTCCGCGGATCAGCAGCCGGGTGCCGGGCTGGAGCCGGTCCGCCAGCCAGGCGCGGTTGAACCAGACGGCCTTCACCCTGCCACTGGCGTCGAAGATGTCGGCCTCGAGGATCGTCAGCCGCCGGCGCCGGGTCGGCCGCAGCCTCGCGCCCGCCACCTCGACCTCGACGGTCGCCTCCTCCCCGAGCCGGAGGTCGCGGAGGCCCACCGGGTTGGCCCGGTCGCGGTAGCTGTGGGGAAGGTGCCGCAGCAGGTCACCGAGGCTCGAGATTCCCATCTCGGACGCTGCGGCCGACAGCTTCGGGCCCGCGCCCTTCAGCTGGGTGATGGGAGCGTCGAGGATCGACGGACGCGGCATCGTCTTCAGGGGAGCCTCCAGCAGCTGCTCGCCCGTCAAGCCTTTCCCGGTTGCGAAGGCCCGCGGCAGGTAGGTCGCGGCGTGATCTGCGGGCTCGAGGGCCACTTCCATCGGAGGACAAGGCTAGGCGCCCGGACGGGCGTAACACCGGACCGCCTGCTCGTACTGTGAGCCGATGGCTAGGCAGCGAGCCAAGGAATCGGTCTGGGACTACCCGCGCCCGCCCCGGGTCGAGCGCCTCGACCGGCACGTCCGGGTCGTCCTCGGCGGCGAGACCATCGCCGAGAGCGACCGAGCGCTGCGCGTCCTGGAGACAGCCGGCCCTCCGACCATCTACATCCCGCGCGAAGACATCCGGGAGGACGTCCTGATCGATGCCGAGGACGTCCGGACCGAGTGCGAGTGGAAAGGCACGGCCAGCTACGTCCACGCCGAGGCCGGCGGCAAGAGGGCGCAGAGGGTCGCCTGGCACTATCCGGCGCCGAACCGGGGCTATGAGGAGCTCAAGGGCCACCTCGCCTTCTACCCGCGGCGAGTTGACGCCGCCTACCTGGACGACGAGGAGGTGACGCCGCAGCCCGGCGCCTACTACGGCGGCTGGATCACCTCGGAGATCGAGGGCCCGTTCAAGGGAGAGCCGGGCTCGGAAGGCTGGTAGCGGCAGCGCCGCGGTGGCGGATGCCCTGACCAGAGGACGGGCAGCCCGTCGCTCACTTCACTCCGCGGCCAGGAGCCACCAGTAGTGCGGCTGTCCCCCGTCGTGGAGCTCGAGCTCGACCCCTTCCGGCGCATGACCCTCGATCTCGCCGAGTCGGATCGGCGCTTCCTCACCGCCGACCACCGTGAGAATCTCCGCCCCCTCGGCCAGGCGGGACATCGTCTCCGCCAGCGTCGAGTCGGCCGCACCCCATGCCACGATCTCATCGCCGACGAAGCCGACGGCATCGCCGGTCACGAACCGCCCCTTGGCGTCGTCGCGCGCCGCGGGTGCCACCGAGCCCGCCCGGATTTCGTCCAGCGACGCGCTGAGCCTGACGCCGTTCTCCTCGACCGACCCGGCGGGATCGAGCTCCACCAGGGCCGCGAGGCCGGCCTGCTGTGAGGTGCAGGAGACGACCCGCGCCTCCTTATCCGAGAGCTCGGCGGCGCGCTCGGCGGCCATCACCACGTTGGGGTTGTTCGGGAAGACCAGCACCTCCTCGGAGGGGACCTCGTGGATGGCCGCGAGCAGGTCGTAGATCGACGGGTTGAACGTCTCCCCGGCGTCGACCACGAAGGCCCCGAGGCTCTCGTAAAGCTCTCTCATCCCTCGGCCGGCGACGACCGCCACCGCGGCGCAGCGGCTGGCCTGCAGCCGGGCGCTGCGCTCGGCGATCTGCTCGCGCATGTCGGCAACATCCAGCTGGGTCACCTCGCCCGACCGATCGAAGAGCGCCATCGCCGCCTCCGGCTCGTCAGTGTGGACGTGGACCTTGAGAGTGGCCTCGTCGCCGACCACGAGCACCGAGTCGCCGAGCTCCTCCAGCCCCGAGACGAATGAGCGACTCTCCAGGCCCGCTCCCGTGACGATGAAGTTCGTGCAGTAGCGGTAGCGGCTGTCCTCGTGGTGAGGGCGCGTGTCGGCCGCCGGGGCATAGTGCGGCACCGACGGAGACGCCTCGATGTCCCCGCGCAGGCCCGCGACCACGCCGGCGAGGATCACCACCAGGCCGTGCGCCCCGGCGTCGACGACGCCCGACTCCCGGAGCACCTCGAGCTGCTCGGGGGTCCGGGCCACCGCCCGCTCGCCGTCGCGGACGGCGTCCCCCAGCAGCTCGGCGAGCAGCGCGTCCTGTTCGGCCGGGGTGGCGTCCGGCGAGAGCCGGACCTCATCCATGTGGGCGAGGCGCCGCGAGATCGAGTGGGCCATCTCGCGGAACACCGTGAGCATCGTGCCCTCGGCCGGCTCCCGCACCGACTCGTAGGCCGCGTCCGCGGCGCGTGCAAAGGCCGCCGCGACCACGATCGGGTCGACCAGCTCTCCGGGTCGGCTGGCGAGCTCCTCCGCGGCGCCGCGGACGATCTGGCTGAGGATCACGCCTGAGTTCCCCCGGGCGCCCATCAGCGCGGCTCGCGCGAGAGCATTGACCAGCTCGGTGCGCCCGATCTCATCGACCATCTGGCCGTCGAGACGATCGAGCTCGTCGCTGACGGCGCGCAACGTGAGCGCCATGTTGTCGCCGGTGTCGCCGTCGGCCACCGGGAAGACGTTGAGGTCGTTGACCTCCTTGCGCCGCTCCTCGAGATGGACAGCGGCTGCGCGGACCACGCGGCGAAAGCGCTCTATCGAGGGATCAGCCATCGGGGAGTGATGGGACCTTAGCCACCGGTTGCCGGCTTCGCCATATACGGCGGCCACAAAAACCGCCGCCGGGTCGGCGGTCTTACCCGCAGGGACCGAACTGCTCGAACTGCGTAGGTCAGACCGCCTTCGTGACCTTGTTCGACTTCAGGCACCGAGCGCAGACGTAGACGCGCGCGGTGCCCCCGCCGGGCTCCTGGATCCGCACCTTCTGCAGGTTCGGGTTGAAGCGCCGCCGGGTGGCGATCATCGAGTGACTCCGCGAGTTGCCGAACGCGGGGCGCTTGCCGCAGCTGTGACAGACCTTCGCCATGGGCGGGGCATGGTAGCGGCCGCCAGGTCGCTCAGGAGGGAGTGGGCGCTGCTTGAAGAAACCATCAGGTTCTGCGGTAGATCTGCCGGCGAATAGCCAGTAGGCAACCAATTCCCCCGCAGCGCCGCTTACCAAGGTGATGAGCATCCGGCAAACGACGCCGTTCCACTCACGCACACGCTTGGCGGCGGAGGTCGAAGGGCTGGGCTCGATCGCCGACTACCTCGGCGACATGATCTCCGCCCATGCCCCCGACGGGACGTATCGATATGTCTCCCCGGCATCGAAGGAGCTGCTCGGGTACAAGCCGGACGAGCTGATCGGGAAGTCCGTCTTCGACTACTTCCATCCGGACGACTCCGCCAAGGTCGGGGTCGCCCACCGCAGCACCCTGGAGGGGGCTCCGTTCACCGTCGCGTACCGGCTGCGGCGCAAGGACAACGAGTACGTCTGGGTCGAGACCACGACCCGCGTCGTCAACGACGTCGACACCGGCACCGTCATCGAGATCGTCTGCTCGACTCGGTCGCTGAGCGACCGCCGCACGGTGGACAGGATGACCAGCGACGAGCACCGTCAATCGCTCGACAGGATCCAGACGGTCCTCGACAGCGAGCAGATCAACCCGGTCTACCAGCCGATCTACGATCTGCAGACCGGCCGGGTCGTCGCCTGCGAGGCGCTCTCCCGCTTTCCGGGGCGGCCCGAGCGCGGGCCCGACCGCTGGTTCGCCGAGGCCTGGGACGTAGGCCTCGGGGTACCTCTCGAGCTGCTGGCGGTGCGGATTGCGGCCGATGCCCTCCAACGCCTTCCGCGTGACATCAGTCTCTGCATCAACGCCTCTCCGCCCACGATCTTCGCCGGCGGGTTCCTCGAGTGCCTCGGCGATGCCGCCGATCGCGTCACCGTCGAGCTCACGGAGCACCTCCACGTCGACGACTACGAAGGGTTCACGGCGAAGCTGGCGCCTCTGCGCGAGGCGGGCGGAATGGTCGCGATCGACGACTTCGGGGCCGGATACGCGAGCCTCCGCCACATCATCAAGGTGCGCCCGGAGTGGATCAAGCTCGACATCTCGCTGACCGAGCGGATCGACGAGAACCCGCTGGTCCACGCGCTCGCCACCTCACTGGTCTCCTTCGCAGAGAAGGTCGGCGTGCGGGTGATCGCCGAGGGCATCGAGACCGAGGAGGAGCTCGAGTCGCTGCTCGACATCGGCTTCCGCTACGGCCAGGGGTTCTACTTCGGAGTGCCCGCACCGCTCGACGACGTGCTCGAGCAGATCGGCTAGCGCCGCTTCTTCTTCTTCTTGCAGCTCTTGTGCTTCTTCGCGATCGCCGCGCGGTTCTTCTGCTTCTTCTTCTTGCACTTCTTCGGCGTCGGTGCCGTCAGCGCCGTCAGCGCCGGCGGTACCGGTGCCGGCGCCGGCAGGGCCGCGGCAGGAGCCGGATCGCCGAGAAGTCGCGCCACGGCGTAGTCGGTCGTCTCACCCGCGGGTCCGGTCTCCCCGACCAGCACGATCTTGCCGTCGGGCTGGAGGGCCATGCCGCGCGCGACATCGACGCCGGTGAAGTTGACCGTCGTCTTTCCGCCGGTGCCGAAGCTGGGATCGAGGACGCCGTTCGGCATCAGCCTCGCCACCGCGAAGCCGTCGCCGTCAGTGCCTGCGACCAGGATCTTGCCGTCGGGCTGGAGGGCGATCGCGTAGGCGACGTCGGTGCCGCCGAAGTCGACGGAGACCTGTCCGTTCGCGCCGGGACCGAAGGTCGAGTCATAGAACCCGTCGGTCTTCACCCGGGCGACACCGAAGTTGCCGCCCCCGGGACCGGCGACCAGGATCTTGCCGTCGGGCTGAACCGCGACCGCGGTCGCGCCCCGCGGCAGCTCGCTGTTCCCACCCTCCGAGTGACCGGTGCCGAGTCCGAAACTGGTGTCGACCGCGCCAGCGGAATTCAGGCTGAGAATGGCCAATCTCGGGTTCCCGCCGGTGCTCGTAGTGCCGGCGACTACGATCTTCGAGCCGGAGAGGGCGACCGCCCTCGCACCGTCAGTGTCGCCGGTGAAGTCGGCCCGCTCCCGGCCGTTGCCGTCGAAGGTGTTGTCGATCGTTCCTGCCGACGTGACCCGAGCGATGGCGAACTGGTTGTCGCTGAACCCGACCGCGACGACGCTCCCGTCGGACTGGCGGACGAGGTCGCCCGCGCCGTCATTGCCGGTCGTCGCGCCGTCCAGTCCGGCGAAGTTGACGTTCGGATGCCCGTCGGTGCCGAATCCCGTGTCGTAGGCGCCGGTCAACCCCAGACGGCCGATCGTCATGTTCCCGCCCATGCCCCCATTCGTCCCGGCCATCAGCAGCTTCCCATCCGGCTGGAGCCCGAGCGCATTGGCGCCGTTGGCCGGATCGGTGCCCTCGGAGAAGGTGGGGCCTCCGAAGCCGTCCGGGGCGCCGCTTGGCGACAGCTGCAGGATGGACCAGCCCGAATCCGTGAGATTTGGCGGGTTGAATACGAAGGTCGAGCCGAGGACCACGATGCGCCCGTCGGGCCGCACGACGACGTCGCTTGCCGTGTCGGTACTGGGGACGACGTTGGTGTGGATGTTGTGAACGAACCTGCCGTTCGTCGCGAACGAGGTGTCGAGGTCACCCGCGGCGGCGGATGCCCAGGCCGCCGCGAGCAGATAGACGGCGATCGCGAAGGCGGCTGCGAGCGCGTAGACCCTGCCTGGATGTCGCCTCCGGATGACTACCGCGCCCGCTTCATTGCCCCGAGCCTAGCCCAGATGGGCGATCCGGACGGCGTGACTCCTAGAAGCCGCTCGCCAGCTCCGCCATCCGCATCACGGCGATCGCCGCGTTTCGCCCCTGGTCGCGCTTGTCCCCGCCCGCCCGGGCTTCCGCCTGCTCGCGGGTGTCGCAGGTGATCACGCCGAAGGCGCAGGGAACGCCGGTATCGAGCTGGACCCGCTGGATGCCGCTCGCGGCCTCCGCGCAGACGTAGTCGTAGTGGTTCGTCTCTCCGCGGATCACGACGCCGAGGCAGGCGACGCCGGCGAACCGGCCGGACTCGGCGCAGAGCTTGGCGGCCAGCGGCAGCTCGAACGCGCCCGGGACCTCGTAGGTATGCACCGACGTCGGCGCCACCCCCTCGTCGCCGAAGGCCTCCACCGCGCCGTTCACCAGGCGCTCGGCGAGATCCTCGTAGAAGGTCGCGACGCAGACCGCGAATTCGAGCTCGGCTAGATCCGCCACGCGCGGAACCTATCCGGATTGGGCCGCCGCTAGTCGCCGGGCGGGTAGTCGCCGGGCTCCCGGCGGTTCTCCTCGTCCTTGCGGTGCTCCTCGTAGAGGAGCTGCTCGTCCAGCGGCAAGCCCTGATGGTGCAGCGCGTGGCCCATCCGGTCGCGCTTGGCGTTCAGATAGGCCTCGTTGTGCGGGTTCGGCACGGATTGGATCGGCACCTGATCGGTGACCGAGAGCCCGTAGCCCTCGAGGCCGAGAATCTTCTTCGGATTGTTCGTCAGGATCCGGATGCTCGACAGGCCGAGGTCGACCAGGATCTGGGCGCCGATCCCGTAGTCCCGCAGGTCGGCGGGCAGCCCGAGCTTGAGGTTGGCGTCGACCGTGTCGAGGCCCTCCTCCTGCAGCTTGTAGGCGCGCAGCTTGTTGAGCAGGCCGATCCCGCGTCCCTCCTGGGAGAGGTAGAGCAGGACGCCCTTGCCCTCCTGCTCGATCGTCGCGAGCGCCGCCTCGAGCTGCTCCCCGCAGTCGCAGCGCAGTGAGTGGAAGACGTCGCCGGTGAGGCATTCCGAGTGCACCCGGACCAGGACGTCCTCGGAGCCGGCGACCTCGCCCTTGACCATCGCGACGTGGTGCTTGTCGTCGATCAGCGAGCGGTAGCCGACCGCGCTGAACTCGCCGAACTTGGTCGGCAGCTTGGTGGAGACGATCCGCTCGACCAGCTTCTCGGTGCGGCGCCGGTAGGCGATCAAGTCGGCGACCGTGACCATCTTCAGGTCGTGCTTCGCGCAGTACTCGGCCAGATCGGGGACGCGGGCCATCGTCCCGTCCTCGTTCATGATCTCGCAGATCACCCCGGCCGGAATCAGGCCGGCGAGGCGCGCCAGGTCGACCGCCGCCTCGGTCTGGCCGGTGCGCTCCAGCACTCCTCCGTCCTTCGCCTTCAGCGGGAAGACGTGACCGGGCTGGACCAGGTCCTCCGGCTGGGAGTGCGGGTCGATCGCGACCTGGACAGTGCGGGCGCGGTCGGCCGCCGAGATCCCGGTGGTGACGCCCTCGCGGGCCTCGACCGAGACGGTGAACGCGGTCTGGAACGGCGCCTCGTTCTTGGCGGCCATCAGGTTGAGGCCGAGCTCGTTGCAGCGCTCGTCGGTCAGGGCGAGGCAGATCAGGCCTCGCCCGTGGGTGGCCATGAAGTTGATCGCCTCAGGGGTGGCGAACTGGGCCGCCAGCGTCAGGTCCCCCTCGTTCTCGCGGTTCTCGTCGTCGCAGACCACGACCATGCGCCCCCTGCGGATGTCCTCGATCGCCTCCTCGATGGTGGCGAAGGGAGATTCGGTGCTCGACTCGGTCAAGTTGCGCTCCTTGATCGACATCTGACTACTCCTTTTCATGAATCGGGTTGCTCCTCGGCTTCGCCTTCGGAGCACCCTCGGATGACAAGGGTGACACGCCGCCGTCGCCGGACAACTGGCGGCGGACATAGCGGGCGAGCACGTCGCACTCGACGTTGATGCGGTCGCCGGGCTCCAGCGCGCCGAGCGTGGTGCGCTCGAGGGTCTCGGGGATCAGCGATACCTCCAGGCCGGAATCGGTGAGATCGGCGATCGTCAGGCTCACTCCCTCGATCGCGATCGATCCCCGCTCGACGACGTATGGCAGCAGCTCGCCGGGCAGCTCGATCCGCACCCGCTTCGCGAAGCCGTCGGCGGAGAGATCCGAGACCGTGGCCGTCCCGTCGACGTGTCCCTGGACGACGTGGCCGCCGAGCCGGTCGCTCGCACGCAGCGGGAGCTCGAGATTGACGGGCGAGGACGGCTCCAGCTCTCCCAAGGTCGTCAGGGAGAGGGTCTGGTGCATGACGTCCGCCGCGAAGGCGCCGTCGCCTATCGAGGTGGCCGTGAGGCAGGCGCCGTTGACCGCGATCGAGTCCCCTTCGGCCAGCTCGGAGGAGAGCTCGGCCCCGATCCGCAGGCGCACTCCGTCGTCCGAGGCCTCGATCGCATCGACCCGGCCCAGCTCCTTGACGATTCCGGTGAACATCAGCGGATCACCACTCCCGCAGCCTCGCGCGGACGAGCATGTCCTCTCCCACCTGCTCGAAGCTCGTGGCCAGCGGCCGAACACCGTCGGCGATCCGAATCGCGCCCTCTCCCTCGAGCACGGCGCGCGCCTGCGCGGCACCGACGAGGACGGGGGCGATGAACAGCCGCATCGCGTCCACCTCGCCGGCGTCGAAGAGCGCCCCGGCGAACGTCGGGCCGCCCTCGACCATCAGGTCCTGGATGTCGCGGCGCCCTAGCTCGGCGAGTCCCGTCTCGAGGCGGTCGCGGTCGGTCCGGCCCGAGGCGACCAACACCTCGGTCCCGGCGCGCTCGAGCGCATCGCGCTTGGCCGAGGGTGCCTCGGGGGCGCAGACCACGATCAGGGGGGCCTCGTCGACCGAGGCGACCAGCGCGGATTCGATCGGCAGCCGGGCTCCGGAGTCGAAGACGACCCGCGCGGGCTGGCTCGCGGCGCCCTCGATCCGGGCGGTCAGCAGGGGGTCGTCCGCGAGCGCCGTCCCGATGCCGATCGCGACGGCGTCGCACTCGGCGCGCCAGCGATGGACGAGCTCGCGGCTCTCCACACTCGAGATCCAGCGTGAGTCGCCGGTCGGGGACGCAACGCGGCCGTCCAGCGACATCGCCGCCTTGTAGGTGACGAGCGGACGGCCGATGCGGGCGCGCTTGCGGAAGGGCTGGTTGAGAAGCCGCGCGGCGCTCGCCTCCGAGCCGCCCGCGAGCTCGACGTCCACACCACCATCGCGCAGCATCCCCGGCCCACGGCCCGAGGCCTTGTCGGTCGGATCCTCTGACGCGTAGACCACGCGCGAGATCCCTGCCTCCAGGATCGCCTCGGTGCAGGGTGGCTGGCGCCCCTCGTGGGCGCAGGGCTCGAGGGTCACGTAGATGGCCGCGCCGGCCGGATCGGATCCGCGGGCGCGGCAGTCCTCGATCGCGGCGCGCTCGGCGTGCAGGTCGCCAAGCTCCGCGTGGAATCCCTCGCCGATCACCTCGCCGTCCCTGACGATGACGGCGCCGACCAGCGGATTTGGGCTGACGCGCCCGCGTCCCCCCTCCGCAAGATCCAGGGCCCTGCGCAGATAGGACGCTTCCTGTTCGGTGCCGACAGCGGCCATGCTCGCCTCCTCTGAGGCGTGGGGGGCCTGATTGACTGGTCAGTCAGCCAGGAATTGTACTTACGCCCGTCGGGGGCGCTACGGCCGCAATCACAAGCCGCGGCCACCTTACGCCCGCTCCGAGATGTAGCGACCTTGCGCCCCATAGTCTTGCGCGTCGATGGCAATGGCAAGGGAAAAAACGGGCGAAAGCGAGGCAAAGAGCTACGGCCGCCGCGCCAGCCTGCTCTCCGTAGGGGTGGGGATCACCGGGCTGATCACCTACCTGTACTTCGCGATCGCCTCGCACGAGCTCTCCAGGGTGCAGTACGGCCAGGTCGCCGTCCTCTGGGCCGCCGTCTTCGTCGTCGTCTCGGTCCTGCAAAGGCCGGTCGAGCAGCTGCTCTCGCGCACGGTCTCCGAGAACCTCGCCCACGGCACCCCGATCGGCCACACCGTTCGGGTGGCGGCCACGATCCAGCTCTCGGTCGCGGTGGCCTTCGACGCGGTCGCGCTCGCCCTGCGCGTCCCGATCCAGGACAACCTGCTGCACGGCAACTCGACCCTCTACTGGATCGGAGTCACGGCGGTCACGGCCTATGGGGCGAGCTACTTCGCCCGAGGCTTCCTCGCGGGCAGCCACCGGCTCACCATCTACGCCCTGCTGATCATGAGCGAGTCGGTGGCACGCACCGCTTTCCCCGCCGCGGTGGCCCTCGGGATCGCGTCGGGGCAGACGGCGGTCGCGATGGGGATCGTTGCGGCCCCCACCCTCTCGCTCATCGTGGTGCCGTTCGCCTTCCTCCGCAGATTCGGCGGTGGTGCGGCTGCCGCGGCGGCGGCTGCCGCGGAGGCGGCTGCCGCGGAGGCGGCCGGGGATGCCCCTGAGGGAGCTCCCGGCGAACGCCGGCCCGGGGGGGCATCCCCGGGCGAGGCCGCCGTGGAGACCCCGACGGACGAATTCACCTTGGCGCGAGGTGGACGGTTCGCCGGAGGCGTCTTCCTGATCATGCTCAGCGAGCAGACCTTCATGAACGCCGGGATCATCCTGACCAACGCCTCGGCCGGGGCGGCCGCGGCGGGCTACATCTTCAACATCCTGATGATTGCCCGGGCCCCGCTTCAGCTCTTTCAGGCGGTCCAGACCAGCCTCCTCCCCCACCTGACGAGGCTTGGCTCGGAGGGCAGCGAGGCCGACTTCCGCGACTCGGTGCGGGTCACGATCCTCGCGATCGCCGGCTTCTCGGCGATCGTCGCTCTCGCGATGCTCGTCGCGGGCCCTGAGCTGATGCAAATCGCATTCGGCAACAAGCACAGCTACGAGCGGCTCGGCCTGGTGATCGTCAGCATCGGCATGGGGCTCTACCTCTCGGCGGCCACGCTCAACCAGGCGGCGCTCGCGAAGGGCCAGGTCCGACGGGCTTCCTATTGCTGGATCAGCTCCGCGGTCCTGTTCGTCGTCTGGGTCGCCGTTCCGATCGTCGCAAACGAGTTCCACCGGGTCGAATTCGGCTACCTGGGTGCGGCGACGCTGCTCTGCGCGCTGCTCTATTGGCTCTACCGGCAGCCTCTGGCTCCCAAGGACATCCGGGTGGAACCGGGCTCGACGGAAGAGATGGAGCTGCAGCTCGCCTCGGGCGACGAGGCCGGCTAGCGGCCACCAGGCCGCTGCACTTCGGAGCGGAGGGCGAAGTCCGGAGCGACTTATGTGGGGCGGCCGCCTGTGGCCGCGATCTGATGGCGAAGCCGTCTAACCCAGGTCCCCCAGCACGGTCCCGGTCTCCCGGGACGTTCCGGGGACGAACATGGCCTCGAGCTTCTTCAGGGCCTCGACCGTCCCCATCGCCACGAGCACGTCGCCCGCGCGGAGCACCGTGTCGGATGGTGGCTGGGGATGGACGTTGCCGCCCGTGCTGCGAAGGGCGGCGATCGTCGTCGTCCCGCGGACCTGGCCGATCGTCATTCCCTCGGCCTGGCAGCCCACGCTGACGTCGATCTCCTCCATCCGGTACTCGGGGGCGACGTCGACGACACCCGTGACCTGGGGCTGCAGCGCCAGCCGGGCCATCTCGGCGCCGCTCGACTTGTATGGCGAGATCACCCGGTTGGCGCCGGCGCGGCGGAGCTTCTTCTCGGAGTCCTCGACACTCGCCCTGGCGACGACGGTGATGTCCGAGCGCAGCTCACGGGCGGTCAGGCAGATGAAGATGTTCTCGGCGTCCGAGTCCACGCAGGCGAGGACGGAGACGGCGCGCTCGACGCCGGCGGCCCTCAGGATCTCGTCGTCGGACGGACGTCCATGCAGGAAGGGCACACCCATCTGGTCGGCGACGCCCCGATTCTCGTCGAGGCTGTCGATGATCACGAAGTCGTCGCCCCCGGCCTTCAGGTCGCGGGCGACCTGACGGCCGACCCGGCCAAAGCCGCAGATCAGGTGGTGTCCGCTTAGATGCTCGATCTGCTTCAGCGTTCGGCGCTCCTCGAGGATCTCGCCGAGATGTCCGGCCACGAAGAACTCCGTCACCGTCACCAGGGCGTAGAAGAGCGTACCCACGCCGAGGACGATCAGCAGGACCTTGACGATCTGGCCGGCCAGGTCAGGCGGGGTCGGATCGGACCCGACCGTCGCCACGGTGTCGAGGGCGAAGAGGAAGCCCTGCCAGATCGAGACGCTCTCGGTGAGCGCGTAGGCGATCGAGCCGGCCGCCTGGACGGCGACGATCACGGCGATCAACAGCGCGAGGCGCCGCAGGAACGGCTCGAACTCCCCCCGCTCGCCGGGTCCGTCGAAGCTCCTGAACCGACTGAGGCGCGCGTGCCTGTCGGTCACGCCTAGACGGCGCCGGCCGCTTCGGCGATCGAGCTGTAGGCGGCCCCGGGATCGTCGGCCCCGAATACGGCCGACCCGGCGACGAACAGGCTCGCCCCGGCGGCCGCGACGCCGCCGGCCGTCCCCGTGTCGATGCCGCCGTCGACCTCGATGGTCCCGGCCCCCACCGCCTCGCTGAGACGCCCGACCTTGTCGGGGGCGTCGGCGATGAACGGCTGGCCACCCCAACCCGGGTTGACCGTCATGCAGAGAAAGACGTCAGCGTCGTTCACCGATTCGCCGACGGCGGCAACCGGCGTGCCGGGGTTGATCGCGAGGCCCGCCAGGCAGCCGAGCTCGCGGATCGCGTTCAGCGTTCGGTTGATGTGTGGCGTGGCCTCCGCATGGAAGGTGATGCTGTCCGCCCCGGCCTTCGCGAACTCCTCGATCTGGCGGTCCGGGCTCTCGATCATCAGGTGAACGTCGATCGCCCCGCCTGCATCGTGGACGAGATCGGCGATCGAGCCCGCGACGAGGGGGCCGATCGTGATCGGCGGGACGAAGTGGCCGTCCATCACGTCCACGTGGATGATCCGCGCCCCCGCGGCCATCACCTCCTCCACCTGTGCGCCGAGCCTCGAGAAGTCCGAGGCGAGGATCGACGGCACGACCCGCTTCGCTGCGAAGAGGTCGCGGCGATCCGTCGAGGCGGTATCGGTGGCGGCTTCCAAGGTCAGATCGAGCGGAGCATCGAGTGGCCGCACGCCTGGCACTTCATGTCCTCGGTGCGGGTCAAGCGGCTGATCGTGCCATGCTCGCCGCAGTTCGGGCACTGTGAGACGAGCTCGAACCGCCGCAGGCAGTAGACGCAGACGAATCGGCCTGGAAGCTGAGCGGGACGCAGCCATGGCTCGCCGCAACCCGGGCAGTTCGGCCGCTGGAGGGAGCCGTCGCTCGCCCCGGGGGCGCCGGCTGTCTCACCCACACCACTGTCGACTCGTTCGGCCATGTGACGAGGGTATCGAGCGCTACACCGCCCTAACGGGCGGCGGGTGCCCGCGCAGGAAATCGGCCGCGCTCATGGGCTTCTTTCCGGGTGGCTGGACGAGGTCGAGCACCAGGCCGCCGTCGGCGGAGCCGAGCACGAGCTCGTCGCCGCGTGCCTCGATCGCGCCCGCCGGTGGGCCGTCCCGGACGACGCGCGCCTCGCGCACACCGAGGCGATCGCCGCCTTCCAGCTCCAGGTATGCGCCGACATGGGGCGTCAGCGCGCGCACGATCCTCTCGAGCTCTGCCGCCGGCCGCGACGGTGCCAGGTGCCGCTCGCCGGCGGAGATCTTGTCCGCGTAGGTGGCCTCCCCGTCGTCCTGCTCCGCGAAGTCGAGTCTTCCGTTCTGGAGCTCGTCGATTGCGCGCACGAGAATCTCGCCGCCGATTTGTGCGAGCTTCGCCGAGAGCGACTCGTAGTCATCACGCGGAGAGACTGGGATCTCCTCAGCCAGGGCGACCGGGCCCGAGTCGAGCCCCTCCGTGACGCGCATGACCGTGACGCCCGTCTTCTGATCCCCGGCCATCAGCGTGCGCTCGATCGGGGCGGCCCCGCGCCAGCGAGGGACCAGCGACGGATGAACGTTGAGCATCGTCCACTCGCTCAGCAGCGGCTCCTTGATCAGCTGGCCGAAGGCGCACACGGCGACCGCCGCAGGGTTCGCCGCGCGAATCGCCTCCAGCGACTCCGCCGAGTTGACGTTGGGACTCTGATGGAGCTCGAGACCGAGCTCGCGAGCCATATCCGCCGCCGGTGGCGGGGCGAGCCTGCGCCCCCGGCCCCTGCGGCTGTCCAGCGGCGTGACGACCAGGGCCGGCCGGTGCGGGCTGTCGGCGAGGCGCCTGAGCACGATCGCCGCGAACTCCGAGGTGCCGAGGTAGGCGGTCTTCAACCCTCGCTGGACCGCGCGTCGTCCGCGCCCTCGGCGTCCTCGTCGCTCTCGGGCGCGAAGGTGCCGCCCTCGCGGAGCGCCCGCAGGGCGCCGCGGCGCTGATCGCGTTCAGTGCGGTCGATCATCAGGACGCCGTCGAGGTGGTCCACCTCGTGCAGGATCACCCGTGCCTCGAGACCCGAGGCCTCGACGGAGAACGGCTCGCCGTGGACGTCGACGCCACGTGCCCTGACGTGGAGCGGACGCTCGACGTCGACGATCACGCCGGGCAGGCTGAGGCAGCCCTCCTCCGCCATTGCCTGCTCCTGCGAGCGCCACTCGATCTCGGGGTTGACGAGGGCGGTCGGCTCGGCCTCGGAGCCGACCTGGAAGACGAGCATGCGCCGCAGCGTGCCCAGCTGGGTGGCCGCCAGGCCGACGCCGATCGCATCTCGCATCAGGCCGATCATCCGATCGGCCTCGGCGGCGAGCTCCTCGCCGAACTCGGTCACAGGCGAGGCGGCCGAGCGCAGCACCGGGTCGCCGAACTTGACGACCTGAGAGAGCGCCGCGGAACGGCGCTCGAGCGCCTCGGCATCGATGCCGTCGGGCTCGGCGGCCTCGGTGGCCAGCTCGTCGTCGAGCTCCTCGACCGGGCTGTGTGTGGCTTCGTCGCTCACGTCTTCGAGTCTAGTCCGGGCCGCTGTAGACCCGGGTGCGTCCCGCGGCACGACATCGGCAATGAAGGGCGGCGGACACGACGCATCCGGCACATCTCGGCGGCCAGGATGACGGTCGTGGCCGTTCTGCGTCGAGTTCCGTCCGACAGTCGGACGAAAGCCGACGCAGACGGCGTTCGCCGGCTTGCCGAGCGCCAGCGCGGGGTCGTTAGCCGAGGGCAGCTGCTCAACCATGGCCTGAGCGCGACGATGATTGCGCGGTGGTTGCAGGCGGGACGACTTCACCGCATCCATCCACATGTCTACTGCATCGGTCACAGCGCTCTTTCATTGCGGGGCCGGCTTTGTGCGGCCCTTCTCCACGCGGGCCCGGGTGCAGCGCTCAGCCACACCACGGCCGCCTGGCTCTGCTCGCTGATCGACGCCGAGCCGAGGCGGATCCACCTGAGCGTCCCGGGCCGGCTCCATTCACTGCCGGGTGTTTGCGCTCATCACACGCGGCGGTTGGAGGCGACCGATTGCTGCGGCCTCCCGGCGACGACCGTCGCGCGGACGCTGGTGGACATCGGGACCATGCTCACCGCCAGCCAACTGCGCCGCGCCCTGGCCGAAGCTGACTGCCGCGGGCTCCTCGACATCGGCGAGATCGAGGGAGCCCTGAAACCAGGACGTCCCGGCTCCAAGGCGACGAGGGCCGCCCTTCGGAGCCACCTGCCCCAACTCGCCCAGACCCTGAGCGTCCTCGAGGAACGCTTTCTCGAGCTCTGCGAGTCCGCCGGCCTCCCGCTACCGGAGATCAACGCCAAGGTCGGCCGCATGCGGCTCGACGCCCTTTGGCGCCCCAGGGGATCGCCGTCGAGTTGGACGGCGCGTCACCACGCGACCGGATGACGTCGTGGCGGACCTTCGGCGGCTGCTCCGCGGCTGATTGCCCCTACTGCGGATCCACGTCCACGGAGATCGACACCTCGCGGAGCGCCCGGTCGCGGACGGCGGTCCGCACCGCGTCGCGAACCGCCTCGGCTGCCCGATGGCGGTGCTCGGACTTGACGAGCAGGCGCCTGCGATGCCGGCCGCGGAGCCGGAACAGCGGGGCCGGGCCGAGGAGCTCGTCGGCCGCGCCCACTCGCTCGGCGACGAGGTCGCGGACCTTCCCGGCAGAGGTCTCCACGCGATTCTCGTCCTCGCCGGCCAATCCGACCTCGATCAGGTGGGAGAAGGGCGGGTAGCGCAGGGCGCGCCGCCGCTCGATCTCCTCGGCGAGGAAGCCGGCGGCGTCGTGCGTGGAGGCGTGACGGATGCTCGGGGCGCCGGTCGCGAGGGCCTGCACGAGGACCCGGCCGCCCGCGTCCCCGCGGCCGCTGCGGCCCGCCAGCTGAGTGATCAGCGAGAAGGTCCGCTCCTCGGAGCGGAAGTCGGGCAGCCGCAGCGCGCCGTCGGCGTCGAGCACGACGCTCAGCGTGACGTCGGGGAAATCGTGCCCCTTCGCGACCATCTGGGTGCCCACCAGGACGCCGGACGCGGCGGCCTCGAAGCGGCGTAGGACATCCGCGTGCCCCGAGCCGGCCGCGCTGTCGGAGTCGAGCCGGAACACCTCCAGCGGCGCCAGCAGGTCGTTGAGCTCGGCCTCGACCCGCTGGGTTCCCGAGCCGACCCGTGCGATCGTCACCGATGAGCACTCCGGACAGGCCTCGGGCATGGACTCGGCGTGCCCGCAGTGATGGCAGCGCAGCGCTCCGTCGCGATGGAGGATCAGCGACACGTCGCAGTTGGGGCACTCCCAGGCATGGCCGCACGAGCGACAGGTCAGGTGGGTCGACCAGCCGCGGCGGTTGATCAGGAGGATCGCCTTGCCCCCGTCCCTCGCGACCTCCGCGAATGCCTCGCGCGTCTTGGGATGGAGCGGGCCGGGAATGCCGCCGCGCATGTCGACGATCTCCACCGGAGGGAGCGGTCGCCCGTCGACGCGGCTCGGCAGCTCGAGGCGCTCGAGCTCGTACCAGCTCTCAGGCCGCGGGGTGGCCGTCCCGCAGAGCAGCACCGCTCCGGCCTCCGCCGCTCGGCGGCGCGCAACCTCGCGCGCGTCGTAGCGCGGATCGCTCTCCTGCTTGTACGAGGAGTCGTGCTCCTCGTCGATCACGATCAGGCCGGGGTCGACGATCGGCGCGAAGACCGCGGAGCGCGGCCCGACGCAGATCCGCGCCTCGCCGGACCGCAGCCGTCGCCACTCGTCGTAGCGCGCCCCCGCGGGCATCTTCGAATGGAGCAACGCGACGGAATCGCCGAAGCGGCGGCGAAAACGGTCCATGGTCTGCGGGGTGAGGGCGATCTCGGGGACCAGGATGATCGCCCCCCTCCCCCGCGCAAGCGCCTCCCGCGCGGCCTCGAGATAGACCTCGGTCTTGCCCGAGCCGGTCACACCATGGAGCAGGTAGGAGAGGCTGCCCTCCGATGAGCCCTCCTCCGGCAACGACGCGACGACTCTCTTCAGCACGGCGCGCTGATCGGCCGTCAGCTCGATGCCCTCGCGCACCGCGCCAACCCCAGGCGATTCGTGGCGGCGACGGCGCTCCACCTCGCGAGTGGCCACGAGGCCGCGCGACTCCAGCCGCCTCAGGGTCGCGCGGTCCGAGCCGGCCGTCGCGGCCAGCCGGCGGGCGAGCTGCGGACCAGCGATCAGCGCGCGCAGGACCGCCTTCTGGCGCAGCCCCAGGCGCTCACCGCGCTCGATCGCCTCGATCCCCTCCGGGGTCGCTTCCAGCTCGAGCTCGACCAGCGGCCGGACGCGGCGCGCTTCGGCTCCGGTGCCGATGCCCGGCGGCAGAACGAGACCCAGCCCGCGTCCGGTTGTCGAGCAGTACTCCTCGCCGACCCAGCGGCCGAGCTCGACCAGCTCCGGCGGGACACCGGCCTCGAGCGCCTCGAGCGGCTCCGCCAGGCGGCCGTCGGGAAGATCGCTTCGGTCGGCGAGGCCGACGACGACGCCGACCACCTTGCGCCGCCCGAACGGTACGACCAGAACAGACCCGACCCCGATGTCCGACATCGCCTCGGGCAGCCGGTAGTCGAAGGGCCCGGACACGCTCCGGGTGGTGAGCAGCGGTTCGACCTTCGCGATCGCCATCGCCTCACCCTAGGCACGCGCACGGACGGGCGGCACCCTTCCGCCCCGCGGAGGGGCACAATCGCTGATCGCGATAGCCTCGCGCCGTGGACCTCCAGCCCGGAGAAGAGGTCATCTACCAGGGCCACCCGTCCTGGCGGGCCATCGTCGGCTTCTACCTGAAGGGGATCCTCGCCGCGGTCGTGATCGCCGTCATCGTCAAGCTCGTCGACAGCACCGGCTTGGCGCTGCTCGTTCTGGCCGTGCTGGTCGCGATCACGGTCCTCGCCGGGTTCATCAAGCGGGTGGCGACCGTCTACACGATCACCGACCGCCGCCTCAACATCAAGATCGGGATCGTCGCGCGGAAGGTCCAGGAGACCCGGCTGCAGCGGGTTCAGAACGTCAACTACAACCAGGGCGTCTACGAGCGGATCATGCAGATCGGGGACGTCGAGTTCACCACCGCGGGGACCGAGGAGTCGAACTTCATCTTCGCGGGCGTCGCCCAGCCCGAGCACGTGGTCGCGCAGGTGGAGCAGGCGACCCCGATCGTCGCCGGACTCCAGGGTGAGGCCGAACCGGCTGGCTGACGGCTTCGCCACCAGGCGCGGCCGAATCGGCCGGGCCCGCACAAGTCGCTTCGGCCTACGCCTCCGCTCCGGAAGCGACCGGCCTGTCGGCCGCACCAGGCGCGGCCGAATCGGCCGGGCCCGCACAAGTCGCTTCGGCCTACGCCTCCGCTCCGGAAGCGACCGGCCTGTCGGCCGCTAGGCCGGCCGCCTCACGCAGCTGCTCCGCGCGGTCCGTCCGCTCCCAGGTGAAGTCCGCGTCCTCGCGGCCGAAGTGGCCGTAGGCCGCCGTCTTCTGGAAGATCGGGCGGTGCAGGTCCAGGTACCGGCGGAAGGCCGCCGGGCGCAGGTCGAAGCTCTCCTGCACGAGATGGGCGATCTGCGCGTCGGAGATCTTGCCGGTGCCGAAGGTCTGCGCCATCACGGAGACGGGGCTCGCCACGCCGATCGCGTAGGCGACCTGGATCTCGCATCGGTCGGCGAGACCCGCGGCGACCACGTTCTTCGCCACGTAGCGGGTGGCGTACGCGGCTGAGCGGTCCACCTTCGACGGGTCCTTGCCCGAGAAGGCACCGCCGCCGTGCCGGGCGGCGCCGCCATAGGTGTCGACGATGATCTTCCGGCCGGTGAGGCCGGCGTCGCCGACGGGACCGCCGATCACGAACTTGCCGGTCGGGTTCACCAGGAAGTTCTCCAGCAGCTCCTTCTCGGTGTAGAGCTCCTTGTACTCGGTGTGCAGCACGGGCTCGAGCACGTGCTCCCAGAGGTCGTTGCGGATCATCTGCTCGCCGGCCTCCTCGCGGTGCTGCGTCGAGATCAGGACCTTCGAGATCTCGACCGGCCGGTCGTTCTCATAGCGGACGGTGACCTGGGTCTTGCCGTCGGGGCCGAGGTAGGGGACGACCTGCGCCTTGCGGACCTCGGAGAGCTGACGGGCCAGCTGATGCGCGATCTGGATCGGCATCGGCATCAGCGCCTTTGTCTCGCGGCTCGCGTAGCCGAACATCATGCCCTGGTCACCCGCGCCGGCGGAATCGAACTCGTCCGAGGACTCGCCCTCGCGCTGCTCCAGGCCCTTGTCCACGCCCTGTGCGATGTCCGGGGACTGCTCGTCGATCGCGCTGAGGACGGCGCAGGCCTTGTGGTCGAAGCCGTAGCGCGGGTCGTCGTAGCCGATCTTGCGGATCGTCTCGCGGGCGATCGAAGGGATATCGACGTAGGTCTGCGTCGTGATCTCGCCCGAGACGACGACGAGCCCGGTGTTGACCAGGCACTCGCAGGCCACCCTGCCGGTGGGATCGTCGGCCATCACGGCGTCGAGGACGCCATCGGAGATCTGGTCGCACACCTTGTCCGGATGGCCCTCGGTGACCGACTCGGAGGTGAACAGGTACTCGTTGTCTGAAAGCTGTTGCATGGTCCCTATCTCAGTGGTGGATGGCCAGGAAGAGCTCCGAGCGAAGCTCGTCGTCGCTACCCCTCACGGCGAGGCCGAGAGACTGAACGCGCGAGATGTCTTCGCTGAGGGAGGCAAAAAGTGGATCCAGTCCCAGGCCGGCCTGCTGGGCCAATCCCAGGACCTCGTTGAGGTTGAGGAAGACTAGCGCCGAGACGCTGTCAGGGAGTCGATCCGTGGCCGCGTCGTACGCCCCCGTGCCGGCGAGATTGCCGCCGCTGGAGCGCACCTGGGAGATCCCCTCGGGCTGCGTGGAGATCACCAGCTTGCCGTCGAAGATCGCATAGGAGAGGTCGACGGTCGGCGAGATCTGCACGGAATGGACGGCCACGTTGTCGATCTCCCTGGTCTGGAAGGACGGAACCTGCCGTCCGCCAGTCCCGATCGAGCGCAGAAGCGGCTGCTGGAGCGCCGCGAGCGCGTCCCCGGCCCTCTGCTCGTCCACCCCGTCGACGATCAGGCTCGCGTAGGGGACGCCGCCCGTGGGTTCCGCCACGAGCGCCGCTTGGCCCCCAAGCGCCGGCAGCAGATCCTTGAGGGGATCGACCCCTGCCTGCTGCTTGAGGCTCTGCGCCAGCGTCCTGAGCGAGCCCGCCAGTCCCTGGGCTCCGGCCCCGGCTGTTGCCAGGGCCTCGCTGAGCGCAGGTCCGAGGTCTCCGACGCCGATGTAGGCAAGCGCATCGGTCCCCGCCTCGTCGGCGAGGCCCGGCTCGAACCGCGGCAGGGAGGCGAACACTGTGGGGCTCCTCTGCTCGAGCTTCGGGTCGAGGTCGCTGACCAGGTTCACCTCGACCCCGTCGTCCCGAGCCCGCAGAGAGGCGGCCATGCCGGTGGTGGCGCCATAGTCGACGAAGGTGCCGAGCTGGGTTGCGCTCCCCGGCCTACCCGCGAGGAAGCGCTGCACTCCTGCCTGGGAGAGATAGACCTCGGCGAGACGCACGTCCGGCAGCGCGGCCCTCGCGGCGTCCTGGTCCGATCCCTCCAGCCTCGGTGCACTCCCCGACCGGGCGGCGAGCGCAGCACGTACGGCCACCGCGCCTCCGAAGAGAGCCGCATCGCCCGAGCGGGCTGTCGCAAGCCCGGTCGGATAGACGTTGAGAGTGGCGTCGCCGACCTTTGCCTGCTTGGCCTGTCCGCCGGGTGAGAGGGCCGCCAGGAACCGATCCGCCTTGGCGCTATCCCCCACCCCGGCGATGTAGGTCTCGGCCGTCGTCCCCTTGGGCCCGGGGACGCCGAGCAACGACAGGTCGTCCTTCGCCCACGGCAGCACCTCGCGCCCCAGGTCGACCGGGCGGCCCGCCGGTGTGGCGAGCGAGCTCGTATCGCTCTGCAGCAGGGCCGCGAAGTTCGGGAGCTCGTCGTGGAGGTCGCCGGCCAGGTCCCACTGGTGGCTGTCGCTGTTCACCGTGACGTGCGCGTAGAGCAAGGCGTCCCGGGGCACGTAGGCGATCGTGTCGTTCGAGGGCGCGCACTCCCGGGCCGCCGAGATCTCACATGGAACGCCCGGGACGGGCAGGAACTTGACGATCAGATAGAGGACGACGACGCCCGCCACGGCGAAGATCCGCATCCGGGTAGCCGGTGAGCGCTTCGACCACCAGTTTCCGCTCGCGGCTGCCGCCCGCTTCGCCAGGCGCCAGAGCGCCTGCGCCTTCTCCCTGAGCCAGTAGCCGATCGCGCGCAGGCGGGTGACCAGACGGAACCAGAGGTCGTCCGCCCTCTCCGGCACCTTGGGCTGTGGCACCTTCGGGGCGGAGAGGCTCGGCTTGGTGAGCTTCGGTCGTGGCAGGCTGAGGCGGCCGAGGAACCGCGCGCGGCGGCGCTTCTTCCCCTCCGTGCTCTTCTCGCCGAGGGCCTTCTTGCCCTCGGAGTCGCCGACATCGTTAATCGGGTGGCTCCTCTCGGAGTCCCCTCTCCTGATCCTCACGAATCGCCGGTTATACCCGGCCCGCCCGCTGTGCGCTCCGGTCGCCCCTGCCCTTGCGGGGCACGTAATCGATCACCAGCGGGACACCCTCGAGCGAGTACTGATCGCGAAGCCTGTTCTCGAGGTGGAAGGCCCAATCGCGGGTGATCAGCCTGCGGTCGTTCACCTGGATCGCGAAGCGCGGTGGGCGCCTGCCGAACTGGGCGGCGTAGTAGAGCCGCAGGCGGCGGCCGTGGCGCTGCGGCGGCGGGCGGTCGGCAACCACCGTCGCGATGAACTTGTTGAGCTCCGGCGTGGCGATCCGCTCGGCCGATCGCTCGGCGAGAACGATCGCCTGCCGCAGGACTGCGCCGATGCCGCGCCCGGTGACGGCCGAGCAGGTCAGGACCGGCGGCCGGAGCCGGTTCTTCTGCTTGACCCGGGCCCGTGCGTCTTCGAGGTCGGTGCGCGAGGCATCCCATTTGTTCAGCGCGAGGACGCTGGCGCACCCCGAGCGCATGGCGAGCTCGGCGACCCGCAGGTCCTCCGAGGTGACGCCCTCGGTCGCGTCACAGACGACGATCGCAGCGTCGGCCCGTTCCGCCGCTCGCTCGGAGCGCAGCTGCGCGTAGTAGCCGACCGTGCCCGCGACCTTTCCCCGGCGGCGCAGCCCGGCGGTGTCGACCAGCACGATGCGCTTGCCGGCCACCTCGGCCTCGGTGTCGACCGGGTCGCGGGTGGTCCCGGCGACGTCGCTGACGATCACCCGCTCGGAGCCGAGCAGGGCGTTCAGCAGAGAGGACTTGCCGACGTTCGGGCGGCCGAGGATCGCGACGCGGGGGGTTTCGTCCTCGTCGCCCTCCACATCCTCCACGGTGTGCCGGCGGAGCTCCTCCACGAGGCGGTCGAGCAGGTCGCCGGTACCGAGACCGTGGCTCGCCGATACGGGCAGCGGCTCGCCGAGGCCGAGCCCGTTGAGCTCCGCGGCCATCGCCTCGTCCTCGACCCGGTCGATCTTGTTCGCGGCCACGACGACCGGCCGGCCGGAGCGGCGCAGCAGGTCGGCGAGCTCGGCGTCGCCGGGTCCGAGCCCGGCGCGGGCGTCCACCACGATCAGGATCACCTCGGCCTCGTCGATCGCCATCCGCGCCTGCGACTGGACGGCGCGCGCCAGCGCGTCGGCGTCCGCGAGGTCGACGCCGCCGGTGTCGATCAGGTCGAAGCTGAGGCCGTTCCATTCGCACTCCAGCGCGCGCCGGTCGCGCGTGACGCCCGGCTCGGCGTCCACGACCGCCTCCCGGCCTCCGGCGAGGCGGTTGACGAGCGTGCTCTTCCCCGCGTTCGGGAAGCCGACGACCGCGACGGCCGGGCGGCGGCGCAGGGCGCGGGCGTGTGGCCCGGGGCTCGCGCCGGCTCCCTCCATCACGCGATCCCTCGCTCGCGGGCGAGATCGGCGATCCGCTCGACGACCTGCTCGGGCGTCAGCTCGGTGGTGTCCACCGCGACCGAGTCGTCGGCGGCGCGGAGGGCGCCGTGCTTGCGACCCTCGTCCCGCCGGTCCCGCTCGTCGATTGCCTCGCGCACCGCGGCGACCGGCTGCCCGGTCTCGGCGGCTCGACGGCGGGCGCGCTCCTCCTCGCTCGCGGTCAGAAACACCTTCAGCGGAGAGTCGGGGCTGACGACGGTTCCGATGTCACGGCCCTCCGCGACGTAGTTGCGGGCCGCGATCAGCTCACGCTGGCGCTTCACCATCGCCTGCCGTACCTGCGGGTGCACCGAGACCTTGGAGGCCGCGATGGTCACCTCGGGCGAGCGGATCCTGCCGCCGACGGGCTTGCCGTCGAGCTGGACCGAATCGCCGTCGAAGCCGATGTCGAGGCTCCACGCCATCTCCCCCAGCCGCTCACCGTCCTCGAGCCTCATGCGCCGGTCGAGCGCGGCGAGGGCCACGCAGCGGTACATGGCCCCGGAATCGAGGTAGGTGAAGCCGAGTGCCCTTGCGACGCCCCTGGCCACGGTGGACTTACCGGCCCCGGCGGGGCCGTCGATCGCGATCACCATTCCCCCATTAAACGGGTAGCGCCTTCGTTCCAGCGGTTTCATCGATGCGGGCGTGGATATAGAGTGCTCCGTGCCAATGGAGAGCTGGAACCTCAACGAGCTGCCGGTCGAGCCACGCCAGCCGCAGGTCCTCGACTCCGAGTCCGAGGGCCGGGCGATCGTCATCAACCTGCCCAAGGGCGAGCAGCTCCAGGAGCACCAGGTGCACGAGCGCGCCTGGGTCCTCGTGATCGAGGGGATGATCGGAATCGCGACTCCGGACGGCGACTCGGCTGAGGGCTCGACGGGGCTGCTGGCGATCTTCGATCCAGCGGAGCGCCACGAGGTGACGGCCCTCGAGGACGCTCGCATCCTCCTCGTGCTGGCGCCCTGGCCGGGCGACGGGCACCCATCAGCGCCCAGCCGCTCCACTTGAAGCGGCGGCGCAGCCGCCGCGCCTGATTCTGGCGGCGCCAGGCGCTGTATCTGATGGCGAAGCCGTCAGCCGGTAAGCGCGCGCAGGTCGCGCTCGAAGCGCGGGTAGCTCACCGCGACCGCCTCGAAGCCGTTGACCTCGACGCCTTCCCTCGAGGCCAGGCCCGCGATCGCGCCGACCATCGCCAGGCGGTGATCGCCGCGGGCGTCGAGCGTCCCGCCGCGCAGACCGCCGGTGCCCCGGACCGCGAACCCGTCGGACCGCGCCTCGATCTCGGCGCCGAGGCCCGCCAGGCCCTCGACCACTCCCGCGATCCGATCGGACTCCTTGGCCCTGAGCTCCTCGGCGCCTTCGACCACGGTCTCCCCTTCCGCGAAGCAGGCGAGCAGCCCCAGCAGCGGCAGCTCGTCGATCGTGGCCGGGACGTCCGCGGCGGTGATCGTGGCCCCATGCAGCGGAGCGTCTCGCACCTGCAGCGTCGCGATCGGCTCGGGCCCGGGCTCCCGGATCTCGCGCACGGTCATCGCCCTGCCCTTCTCATGCGCCGCGCCCATCTCGACCCCCATCCGGGAGAGGATCCCGAGCAGGCCGATCCGGTGGCGGTTGATGCCGACCTCGCGCACCGCGATCTCACTTCCCGGCATCACCAGGGCGGCCGCGATGAAGAAGGCGGCTGAGGAGAAGTCTCCCGGCACCGGCACGTCGCCCGCCTCCAGACGCTCGGCTGGGGAGACGATCAGCGTCTCGTCCTCCCGGCGGATCGAAGCGCCCATCGCCGCGAGCATTCGCTCGGTGTGGTCGCGAGTACCGAGCGGCTCGTGGATCGCCGTCTCGCCGTCGGCCAGCAGGCCGGCGAGGAGCAGGCATGACTTGACCTGGGCGCTTGCGACCGGCATCTCGTAGTCGATTCCGTGCAGCCGCGAGCCGCGGATGCGCAGCGGCGGCAGCCTGCCATCGCGGCATTCCACCTCGGCTCCCATCAGCCGCAGCGGCTCGGCGATTCGGTCGACAGGGCGGCGCCGGATCGAATCGTCCCCGTCGAAGGTCCATTCGCCGTGCGGCTGTCCCGAGAGCCAGCCGGGCATGATCCGCAGCAGCGTCCCGGCATTGCGGACGTCGATCTCCGCCGAGCGGGCGCCTCGCAGGCCTACTCCCTCGACCTCGACGAACAACCCGCCGTGGTCGTCGGCCTCGCCCTCCCGGACCTCCGCCCCGACCGCCGCGACCGCGCGCAGCGTCGCCCTCGTGTCCTCGGAGTCGAGGTAGCCGGTGATCCTGGTCGGGCCGTCGGCCATCGCCCCGACCAGGGCAGCCCGGTGGGTGACCGACTTGTCCGGGGGCGGGCGCAGCTCGCCCCTCAGCGCTCCGGCGGGGTCGAACCGCGTCATTCGGCCCGCGAGACGTCGTGGCCGAGGTCCCGCACGAGCCGTTCGGCGCGCTCGGCCTCTTCGTCGCCGGCGACGTACAGCGAGATCGCGCCCGAGGTCATGTCCGCCGAGGGATAGAGCGCCATGTCCTCGATGTTGACGCCCGCGCGCCCGAGCTCCAGGGCCACCTCGGCGACGATCCCCGGGCGGTTCGGGACTCGCACCCGCAGCTCGTGGAGCGGCCCGCCGGCGATCTCGGCATCGATCAGCTCGCGACGGCGGCGCCCCGCGTGCTCCTGCCACGCGATCAGGGCGTTCTGATCCCCCGAGCGCACGAGCGCGGCCGCCTCGCCGAGGCGCCCGATGGCGGCGTCGATCTCGGAGGCGACCGCCTCCCGGTTCCCCGCGAAGATGTCGCTCCAGATCGCCGGGTTCGCGCCCGCCACCCTCGTGGCGTCGCGGAAGCTCGGGCCCACCTCGGGCAGGTGCTCGGCTTCCTCGCTCAGTGCCGTCGCGGCCTGCGCCACGAGGATGTTGGCGACGACGTGCGGCAGGTGGCTGATCGTCGCCATCAGCCGGTCGTGCGTCTCGGCCTCGATCGCCTGCGGTCGGCCGCCGATGTCGGCGATTGCCCGCTGGACGCGGTCATAGAGCATCCCGCCGGTCGTCGGGGTCGGGGTCAGGTACCACCGGGCACCCTCGAAGAGGTCGGCGTGCGAGTTCTCCACGCCCGAGGTCTCGGCGCCCGCGAGAGGATGCCCGCCGATGAAGCGGCTGTCCGAGCCGAGCGCCGCGATCACGTCGCGCTTCACGGAGCCGACGTCGGTGACCGCGCAGTCCTCCCCTGCGGCCTCGAGGGCCTCAGCGGCGAGCTCGGGCAGCGCCATCACGGGCGCGGCACAGAAGACGAGATCGGCGTCCTGGACGGCGGATCCGACCGAGTCGTGGGCGACGTCGATCGCCCCGAGCTCGGTCGCCCGGCCGAGCAGCTCGCGGTCGGGATCGAACCCGGCCACCTCGGCGTCGAGTCTGGCGCGGGCGGCGAGTCCGATCGAACCACCGATCAGCCCCACGCCGAGGACGGCGATCTTCATGTCAGCCGGCTTCGCGGCGCTTTCGCACGGCCGAGGCGAGCCGATCGAGGGTCAGCACCGTGGCGTCCCAGTCCATGCATGCGTCGGTGATCGACTGTCCGTAGATCAGGTCGCCGTCGGACTCGAGGTCCTGACGCCCGGCGACCAGGAACGACTCCATCATCACGCCGACGATGGCGCCGTTGCCCGCCGCGATCTGATCGGCGATCTCGCTGACGACCTGGGGCTGGCGCTCGTGGTCCTTGCCGCTGTTGTCATGCGAGGCGTCGATCACGATCCGCTCCCGCAGACCGGCGTCGCCGAGCTGCCGAAGCGCCCCCGCGACGCTTTCGGAGTCGTAGTTCGGCGCACCCTTGCCGCCGCGCAGGATCACGTGGCAGTCGGGATTGCCCTGCGTGTAGAGGATCGCCGGGGTGCCGCTGATGTCCACGCCTGCGAAGGCGTGAGGCCCGGCCGCGGCCCGCACGGCGTCGACGGCCAGCTTCACGCTGCCGGCGGTGCCGTTCTTGAAGCCGACCGGCATCGAGAGGCCGGAAGCGAGCTGGCGATGGATCTGACTCTCGGTCGTACGGGCGCCGATCGCCCCCCAGGCGACCACGTCCGAGATGTACTGCGGCGTGATCGGATCGAGGAACTCACAGCCGACGGCCAGTCCGAGATCGGTCACCTCCAGGAGCAGCCGGCGGGCCGTATGGAGCCCGACGTTCACGTCCCGCGAGTCGTCCAGGTGCGGGTCGTTGATCAGTCCCTTCCACCCCGTCGTCGTGCGCGGCTTCTCGAAGTACGTGCGCATGGCGATGCAGAGATCGCCCTGCAGGTCCTGAGCGTGGGCGCTGAGCCGCTGCGCGTAGTCGATGGCCGCCTCGGGATCGTGCACGCTGCACGGGCCGACCACGACGAGCAGGCGGTCGTCCTGGCGATCGAGGACCGACTTGATCTCGGCGCGATGCCCGAGCACGGCGTCCTCTCGCTCGGGCCCCAGCGCCAGGTCCTCGAGGATCTCCGCCGGAGAGACCAGCTCGACGAGCTTCTCGATCCGCTGGTCGCGGACGCGGTCCGACTGTTGTCTCGGTAGCTCCTTCATCTCGAAATTCATCCTGAAGCCTCTTCTTTCTACTGGTCTGGCGGCGATCCTTGGGTCGCGGCAAGGGAACCGTGGGAGGCGGCGCCCGGCGGGAGAATCTGCGTCAGCGGCTAATGGCAGCCGCGGGCCGGACGCCTAGGTAAATCGCCAAAAGTAGAAATACGCGCGCGTGCGAGCCGTGTATCGGCTCGTGGGAGAAGCGATGTGCGCGTCGTGCTGCATGTGCGGACATTGAAGCAGACCGCACGTGCGACGTCGAAGGGATCAGGCCGCGATCTCGCCGATTGCGGCGAGAAAGCGCTCGTTCTCGGCGCGCGTGCCGTAACTGACTCGCAGGCAGCCGGGCCCGCCGAGCGGAGTGCCGGGCCTGACGGCGACCCCGGCCTTGGTGAGCGACTCGACGACCTCCCCCTCGTCCAGCTCGCCGAGCTCGATCCAGGCGAAGTTGGTCTGCGAGTCAGCCGTCGTGAAGCCCATCTCGTGCAGGGCGTCCTCGACGAAGACGCGCTCGATCAGGTTCTTCTCCACCCGGTCGGCGACGTCGTCCTGGTGGCGGACGGCCTCGGCGGCGGCCGCCTGCGCGAGGGCGTTGACGCTGAAGGGCTGGCGAACGGCGTTCACCGCTGCGCGGAACTGTGGCGAGCAGAGCGCGTAGCCCACCCGCAGGCCCGCCAGCCCGTGGCACTTGCTGAAGGTCCGCAGCAGGACGACGTTCGGGTGCTTTGCGAGCAGGTCCATCGTCGCGTCCGGGTCGTCGTTGGTCTGGTACTCGATGTAGGCCTCGTCGAGGATGATCGTCGTCCGCGACGGGACGTTCTCGACGAAGGCCCCGATCCGCTCCGCCGGCAGGTGGGTGCCGGTCGGGTTGTTGGGGTTGCAGACGATCAAGAGCTGCGTGGCGGCGGTGACCTCCTCGAGCATCGCATCGAGGTCGTGGACGTATCCCTCGGCGAGCGGCACCTGGATCTCCCGCGCGCCGGAGAGCGCCGGAAGGTGGGGATAGATGGAGAACGACGGCCAGGCGTAGAGGATCTCGTCGCCGGGCTCGCAGAGCGCCAGGGCGGCGGCGAGCAGGATCTCGCAGGAGCCGTTGGAGACGGCGATCCGCGCCGGGTCGGTGTCGTGCCGGTTCGCGATCTCGCGGCGCAGCGCCCGCGCCTCCGGATCCGGGTAGCGGTTGACCTCCGAGGCGGCGCGAGCGATCGCGTCGACCACGTCCGGGTGTGGCGGAAGCGGCGACTCGTTCGAGGCGAGCTTGACCGCGTCGGCGGTCTCGGCCCGAGCCTTGGCGTCGTCGAGCGAGGTGCCCGGCTCATAGTGCGGGATGCGGGAGAGCTTCTCGGCGAAGGTGACGGTCATCGGGCGTCCATTGTGACGGGTCGGCTGAACCGGACGGCCGGCTCCCCGGAGCGTGCGTGGATCTTCTCGGCTCCATCGAGACGCCAGCCGTGCCGCTCGTACAGGGCGATGGCGGGAGCGTTCTCCCGGAAGGTCCAGAGCACCACCTGGCCGTAGGGCAGGGCCGCCAGGCGCTCCAGCGTGGCTCGGACCAGAGCGTCGCCCGCGCCCTTTCGCCAGTGGACGGGGTCCACGTACAGGGCACCCAACTCGGCCGCCGCGCGGCCGAGATCGGATTCATTCGACGGTGCGGCGACGTAGCAGTAGCCGGCGAAGGCGCCGTCGATCTCGGCAACGCACGTGAAGGCATCCTCGACAGGCCGGCGCAGGCCGACGCCGATCTCGTGGCGCCAGCGGTCGGTCGGCAGGTTGGCGAGCCGCTCGGGGGAGACGATGTCGCGGTAGCCGGCGCGCCAGCCGGCGACGGTCACCGAGACGATCGCCTCGGTGTCCTCCGGGGTCGCCTCACGGATCTCCAGGGTTACTGCGGTTACTGCGCCGCCTTCAAGTCGGAGCGAAGCTCCTGGGCCTCGCCGAGATAGGCATGGACCGGGGTGTGGTCGGCGGGCGCGTAGTAATGCACGAGAGTGCGGACGACGGATCGCATCGCGCCCGGCACGTCGATCTCCTGCGCGCACAGCAGCGGCACCGAGTCGAGACCGAGGTTCCGGGCGGCCACCGCCGGGAACTCCGCGTTCAGATCGTGCGTCGAGGTGAAGATGCAGCTCACCATCCGATCGACCGTCAGGTCGTTGCGCGACATCAGCTCGCGCATCAGCTCCTCGGTCGCCGCGACGATCGTGTCGGGGTTGTTGCTCGGGGAGTTGGTGGCGCCACGCACGGCCCAGAGTCTCAGCTCGTCGGTCATCGACCGGAATCTTCCCAGAGCGCGGCTACCTCCTTCGCCTCGAGGCGGCGGGCCTCGCCGCGCCGGAGCTCTCCCAGTGCCAGGGAGCCGATCCGAATCCGGCTGAGGGACTCGACCTCGTGGCCGATCGCCTCGGCCATGCGGCGCACCTGGCGCTTGCGCCCCTCGCGGATCGTCACCTCGATCTCGCGCCCGCCTCGGCGCTCGACCTCGGCTGGGGCCGCCGGTCCGTCCTCGAGGCGGACGCCGCTCCGCAGCCGGTCCAGGTCGGCGTCCGAGGGCCGCCGGGAAAGCCGAACCCGGTAGGCCTTGGGGACCGCGTAGCGAGGATGGGTGAGCCTGTTGGCGAGCTCGCCGTCGTTGGTCAGCAGAATCAGTCCGGTCGAGTCGGCATCGAGCCGGCCGACCGGATAGAGGCGTCGTTCGGAGTCGACGAGCTCGGTGACCGCGCGCCGCTTCCCCGGCTCGCTTGCGGTCGAGACGACCCCGGGCGGCTTGTTGAGCGCCCAGACCTCCCGGGGCTCGGGTGCCACCGGGCGGCCACTCATCCGGACGTCGGACTCCTCGCCGACGTCCCGGGCGGGATCGGTGACGATCTCGCCACCGACGCTGACCTTACCGGCCGCGATCAGCTCCTCGGCGGCGCGCCGGGACGCGACGCCGGCGTGGGCGAGGTACTTCGCAAGCCTCACGACGGAGTCAGCAGTCGCCGAGCTTCGTGAGATCCGCGCGGTAGGTCTGCATGTCGGCGTGGGTCCAGTCGCCGTGTGTCTGACCCTTGAAGCGCGGGTCGAGCTCCTTGTAGAACGGCGAGGAGAGGCTCTCGCTGTGGCCGATCACCTGGCTGACGGGGATGCCGAACCGGCAGCGGAGCCATTGCGTGAAGCGCAGCGATCCCTTGAGCTGAGCGGGGCGGTTGAGGATGTCCTGGTCGGAGAAGCCGACGTGCTCGATCCCGATCGCCGTGTAGTTGAGCCCGACGACGTGGCGGCAGCGAATCGTGGGCGGGACGAACTTGTAGACCGCGCCCGAGGCGGCGACCGCGAAGTGCGAGCAGACGCCCGGCAGCTGGTGGAACTCGACATCGGCCCTGTCCGGCTTGAAGGTGTTGAAGATCGAGCTGATGCTGCCGGCGACGGCGTAGTGCTCGACGATCAGCTGCGGGTTGTTGAGCCGCCACTTGTACTGGCCGTAATGCCGTTTGGAGTACGCCGCCATCTCCCGCTTCCGCTTCTTCGGATAGGGGATCAGCTTCTTGTGGATCCGCGGCTTGGCGACGGCCGACGTCGCTGCCGTCGGCTGAGCCCCGGCGCCCGAGGCGGCGCCCGCGCCGACGATCGCGGCGATCATCGCCATGGCGACGATCAGGCGGCTCACCTCAGCGGCCCTCCGCAACGGCCAACGCGGCCCGCGCCTGGCGATCCGCCGACGCGCCGCTGATCTTCCCCGCCGGCATCTCCACGACGAATGCGGCGCTGCCCGGGAAGGCGTGCATCTCCCAGGTGATCGCCGTGCCACGCAGGCCTTTGCCCCTGCAGCTCGTGTGCATGCCGACCAGCTTTGCGTACTCGACCGCGACCTGCGGTCTGCCCCCGCAGGCGAGGACCGCGCCCCACGGCTGGTGGTACCAGATCGACAGATCGGGGCGGATCCGCCGGGCGAACGCCATCACGGCCCTCGTCTCCGGCTCGGAGGACGGCCCTGTCCCCGGGTAGTAGCCGCTTGAATGTGGGACGTCGCCTCGCCATCTGAAGGGGAAGTTCCGGTTCAGGTCCACCCCGTGCGCGTTCTTGCGCGCGTGTGCCCTCTGCCCATCGGGATTAACCGTCTGGATCGCCCAGAGTTGCGTCCCCCGCAGTGAGGCTGCCTCCCGACGCGACCGGTGCTTGATTGCGCGGACGATCCGCAGGCCGGCGCGCTCGTCGCCGTGGATCACTCCGACGACGAGCGCGACACGGATTCCCTGCGGGTCGCCGACCTGGACCGCGATGATCGCCCGCTTCTCGACGGACCTACCGAGGAGGACGCGGGCCGTCGCCTCTCCGGCTGCCGGATTCGCCGCCGCTCCTCCCCCGCTGCCCGCGACGACCGCTCCCAGAGCCAGCGCGGCTGCGAGCCAGACCCTCACTCGACCCGCTGCTCACCCGCCTTCAGGAGCCGCTCGCGCAGCTCCCGCTCGTCCTCCGGCGTCGGATCGAACTGCGCCGGGTCGGGCAGCGCGTCCAGGCCCGAGAGGCCGAAGAGCTTCTCGAAGAGCGGCGTCGTGCCGTAGGTGACGGCGCCGAACTGGGTTCGGCCCCGCTCCTCGATCATCCCCCGCTCGGCCAGGCTCGCGACCGCGGAGTCGGAGGAGACCCCGCGGATCCGCGCGACCTCGGGGCGCGATACCGGCTGCAGGTAGGCGACGATCGCGAGCACCTCCGCCTGTGCCTGGGTGAGCGGCGGCGTGCGCGGCTTGGCGAGCAGCCGGCGGGCGGCGGGCTCCGCCTCCTCGACGGCCGCGAGCGCATAGCCGCCGGCGACGCGCCGCAGGCGGACCCCTCGCCCGTCCTCCGTGAGGCTCCGATCGAGCGCCTCGAGCGCGTCCGCCACGGCCTCCTCCTCGATCTCGATCGCCTCGGCCAGATCCGACGCGGAGACCGGGTCCGGGGAGAGGAAGAGCAGCGCCTCGATCGTCTGCCCCAACCCGTTCACGTCGACTGCACCTCGATCCGCCCGAAGGTCTCCTTCTGGGTCCAGGTGGCCTCGCCGCGGCGATAGAGCTCGAGCAGCGCGAACAGCGTGACCGCCTGCGTGAAGCGGTCCTCCTTGCCGAAGGCCTCGTCGAAGTCGAGTGTCCGGCGCGTGTGCAGCAGGTCCCTGACCACCCCGAGCCTGCGCTGGAGCGTCACCGTGGTGCGGATGTGGCGGGTGTCGGGCGGCGGCGGGATCGTCAGCAGATCGCCGAGGGCGACACCGACGCGGTCGGGCTCGTAGGCCTTCGTGGCGGCGTCGAGGGCGGCCCGCCGGAGCTCGGCCGGGAGCGGCGCCGAGCGGTACATGACCCCGCCCTCACGCTCGAAGCGCTCGATGAGCATCCGCGCGGCCTCGCTGTAGCGACGGTACTCGAGCATCCGGGCGAGCAGCTCGTCGGCGGCCTCCTGGGGCCCGAGCTCCTCGGTGCCCTCCTCGCTGGGCAGCAGCAGGCGCGACTTGAGCTCGCAAAGGGCGGCGATCAGCACCAGGAACTCGGTGACCGCCTCGAGATCGAGGAGGGATTCCTCGGACTCGCCCATGTGATCGACATAAGCGACGACGATCTCCCCCAGCGGAACTTCGGCCAAAGAGATCTCCTCGCGCAGCAGCACCGCGAGCAGCAGGTCGAACGGCCCCTGGAAGACGTCGAGGTCGAGGTCGAGCTCGGAGACCGAGGTCACGGGCGAAACAGTAGTCCCCGGCCCGGAACCTACGGCCGGGCCGGCCCGACGCCGATCACGGATCGCACCTCGGCGAGGGTGCCGGCCGCGATCTCTCGCGCCTTCTCCGCACCGCCGCTGAGAGCCTCCTCCAGCGCCGCCTCGTCGGGCCGCAGCTCCTCGTAGCGCTCGCGCACCGGTGCCAGGTAGCCGACGACCGCCTCGGCGACGGCGCCCTTGAAGTCGCCGTATCCGGAGCCCTCGAACTCGCGCTCGATCTCCTCCTCGCTGCTTCCGCGCGTCACCGCCAGGATCTCGATCAGGTTCGCGATCCCATCCTTGCCCTCCCCCCGCCGCACCTCGGAGCCGGAGTCGGTGACCGCGCTCTTGACCTTCTTGGTGACGGTCTTGGGGTCGTCCAGGACGAGGATGGTCCCCGCCTCGCTGCCCCCGGTCGTCGACATCTTGTTCGTGGGCTCCTGCAGGTCCATGATCCGGGCGCCAACCTCCGGGATGCGGTAATCGGGCACCTCCAAGATCGGCCCGAAGCGCTCGTTGAAGCGCCGGGCGATCTCCCTCATCAGCTCGACGTGCTGCCGCTGGTCGTCGCCAACCGGAACCTCCTGCGCCTTGTAGGCGAGCACGTCCGCCGCCATCAGCACCGGGTAGAAGAAGAGCCCCGCGGAGACCAGCTCCCGCTGCTTCGCGGACTTGTCCTTGAACTGGGTCATCCGGTTGAGGTCGCCGTGCGCCGTCAGCGCGGACAGATACCAGGTGAGCTCGGTGTGCTCGCGGACGTCGGACTGGCGGAAGAGGATGCAGCGCTCGGGATCGAGCCCGGCCGCCAGCAGGATCGCGGTCGTGTCGTAGAGGCTCTCGCGCAGGGTCGCCGGGTCCCAGGGCACCGTGAGCGCGTGCAGGTCGACGATGCAGTAGATCGCCGGATCCCCGCGGTCCTGGCCCTCGACGTACTGGCGGATCGCTCCGATGTAGTTGCCGAGGTGCTTGCGGCCCGTCGGCTGAATGCCGCTGAAGATGCGCATGGGCGCGGACTATAGGAACGTCGTTCGCGCTACGCCCAGGGACCCTGGCCGCTGATCCTCTCCGGCGTCGTCCGGATCACGTAGCCGGGGGGCGGGTCGTCCATGGGCGGAAACTTCACGTCCGGGCCCATGTAGACATGCGCCAGGCGCTGCAGCAGCTCAGGGGCTCCGCCTTCCTGAATCCGGGCGGTTCCCTTGATGACGAGGTACGTCGCCAGCCCGATGTCGCTCAGGCCCTCCCCCTCGATCGAGATCGAGACGCGGGGGTCGCGCTCGACGTTCTTCACCTTCTGGTAGCGGTCGAGGTGGCCGGTGACGAGCTCGCCGTCCTCCAGGCCAACCCAGACGCAGGTCACCTGCGGGCTCCCATCGGGGTTCAGGGTGACCATGTGGGCGAGCGCCTTGGACTCGATCAGCTCTCGCGCCTCTGGATGGAGGTCGGTCATCGCCGTAGCTTATGCCGGTTCCGCCACGGGCTCGCGCTCGTCCTCAGGCCGGCCGGCATCATCGAGATGCTCCGGGCAATGGGCGCATTCGCCGGCCGTTGCCGCACCGGGCGCTTCGTACTCGGTCTCACGCCGTGGGTTGCGAAGGCCGATTCCCGCGATCACCCCGCCGATGATCATCAGGATGCCCCCCGCCGCGAGCCCCAGGTGGAACGACTTGGTGGACGCGTCGGTGACGGCGTCGCCGACCGTGGCGGCCTCGGTCGCCGCCAGGCCCGCGGTATCGGCGGCGCCGAGGGGCTTGTCCTTGGCTTTCGAGACGGCCCGTTGCGCCTGTGGCGAGAGCTGTGATCCCGTGAGGTTGTCGTCGATCGTCGAGGTGAAGCTGCCCGCGATCAGGGCGCCGAGGATCGCGATCGCCAGCAGGCCCGCGATGCGCGAGACCCCGTTGTTGATCCCCGAGGCGACGCCGACCTGGTGCTCCGGAACCGAGTTGAGCGCGGTCGCGGTGAGCGGCGCGACCGTCGCCGAGAGCCCGAGGCCGAAGACCAGGATCGCGGGGAGCACCTCGGTGACGTAGTTCGGATCGGATCCGACCCGCATCATCAGCAACAACCCGATCCCGCCCACGATCGGACCGACCGACATCGGCAGGCGCGGCCCGACCGCCGTCGAGAGCCTGCCGAACCGGGGCGAGAGACCGAAGAGGATCAGAGAGATCGGCGTGGTCGCGAGACCGGCCTCGATCGCCGTGTAGCCGGCCGTCTGCTGGAGGAACAGGGTGATGAAGAAGAAGGCCCCGATCAGTCCGGCGTAGACGACCAGCGTCTCGATGTTGGTGATCGAGAAGTTCCTGACCTTGAACAGGCTGAGATCGAGCATCGCGTGGCGGTACCGCGACTCCCAGACGAGGAAGAAGGCGAAGATCGCGATGCCCGCGATCAGGGAGCCGTAGACCATCGGATCCCCCCAGCCATGGGTGGGCTGCTGGATCAGCGCCATCACCGGGAGGCCGAGGCCCACCGCGGAGGCGAGGATCCCGAGCCCGTCGATGTGGCGGTCGGCGTCGGGGTTGACGCTCTCACGGACGCTGCGCTGCGCGAGCAGCATCGTCAACACGATCAGCGGGACGTTCACCCAGAAGATCGCGCGCCAGGAGAACGCCTCGACCAGGGCGCCGCCACCGGCCGGCCCGAGCACGGTGGCGATCCCCGTCCAGGCGGTCCAGGTGCCGACCGCCCGGCCGCGTTCCTCACCCTCGAAGGTCGCCGCGAGAATGGCCAGCGACCCGGGCACGAGCAGGGCGCCCGCGAAACCCTGGAGGGCCCGCGCTCCGATCAGGATCCCGGTCGACGGCGCGATCGCGCAGAGGATCGAGGTGACGCCGAACAGCCCCAGCCCGAGGATGAAGATGCGCCGCCGCCCGAACTGATCGCCGAGCGAGCCGCCCACGAGGAGGAGGGAGACCAGCGCGAGCAGGTATGCCTCGACCACCCACTGCTGGGCGGCGAGCCCAACGCCGAGATCGTTGCTGAGGGCGGGAAGCGCGACGTTGACCACGGTCGCGTCGAGGAAGACGACCGTCGAGCCCATGATCGTCGCGATGATCGTCCACCGATTCCGGCTCGCGTCAGACAAGACCGGTCGAGTCTACGCAGGCACCGTGTTCGGCCGAGACGGATTCCGTGGTTACCCCCCTTGTGTGCCGGCCTGTCGGGCGACAGACTGACGACGTTCCATGAGGACGAGGGTGATCTTCATCGCACTGGCGGCCGCCACGCTGGCCGCCGTCCCGGGCGGCAGCGCCGCTGCTCGGCGTGCTTCCCCGCCGCGGACTGGCGGCGGCGGACGTGTGGTCATGCCCACCGGCTGCACGCACGGCGGCGCGCATTTCGTCAGGAGCGGTCCGCGCGGGAGAAAGCGGATCGCGATCGGGTTCGACGATGGCCCGAGCGATTACACGGCGCGCGTCCTGCGCGTGCTGCGCCGCTTCGACTCGCACGCGACCTTCTTCGAGATCGGGCAGGAGACCTCGGGGCGCGCGGCGATCATGAAGAAGATCCTCCGGCAGGGAAACGAGATCGGCAATCACTCGCTCCACCACGAGGTCAGTCCGTCGTCCGCGTCGCTCCACGCGACGGACCGGCTGATCCGCAGGGCCACCGGCTTCCGGCCGTGCGACTTCCGGCCGCCGGATGGCTCGGTGAACAGCGGCCTGATCGCGCGTGCGCACGCCCAGCATCTGGTCACTGTCAACTGGGACGTCGACCCGCGCGACTGGGCCACTCCGGGCACCGGAGCGATCGCCTCGAACGTGATCCACAACGCCCGCAACGGCTCGATCGTCGTCATGCACGACGGCGGAGGCAACCGGAGCGAGACGATCGCCGCGCTCCCGGCGATCCTCTCCCACTTCCGCCACCGCGGCTACAAGTTCGTCACCGTGGCCGAGCTCTTGGGCCACAAGTTTCTGTACCCGGCTTCGCCGTAGAACGGGTTGCTCCTCGGCTTCGCCTGCGGAGCACCCTCACACCTCGGGCGGCTCCCGCAGCTGGTGGGCCGGCGTGAAGAAGTTCCGCCGCGCCAGCGTGATCGCCATCAGCGCCGCGATCGAGACGGCGCCGAGCAGCACGTACAGGAGGATGAGCTGAAGCCGGACGGCGTCCGTCGGGTTGGCTCCCGCGAGGAGCATGCCGACCATCGTCCCGGGGAAGAAGATCAGCCCCGTCGTCTTGGTCGAGTCGACCAGCGTGATCATCCCGGAGCGCAGGCTGCGGCGGACCAGCGGCGTGACCGCCTGCGTGGAGGTCGCGCCGAGCGCGAGCGTCGCCTCGATCTTGCGGGCCTGGTCATTGACGTCTTCTCCGAGCCGGTTCAGGGCGACCGCGGCGGCGGTCATCGAGTTGCCGATCACCATTCCTCCGACCGGAACCAGGTAGCGCGGCGTGGCCGGGAAGATGCCGAGGGCGATCACGAGGCCGAGCGTCGCGGCGGCCGCCACGGCAAGGGACACGAGGAGCGGCCAGAAGGCGTTCGGCACCAGACTCGCGCGATGGCGGGCGGTGAACGCCCCGAAGACCACCATCACCGTGATCAGGGCGAGGACGAGGAGCGCGGAGTCCTGGTCGAAGATCAGGGTGATCACGTAGCCGATCGCCGTCAGCTGAATCAAGGACCGAACGACGGCGATCCCGATGTCCTCCTCGAGCCCCGCGTGCCAGGCGCGCGACGCGATCGCGGCGATCGCGACCAGCGCGAGCGCTGCGGCCACCTCGCCGAGGGTGACGTGGATCGAGGAGGCCGCGAGGATCAAGATCCGTCCTCAGCCGCGGCGATCGCGGGCTCACCCGGCTGGGCGAGCATCTCGGCAGCGGAGCCCTCGGCCGTCACCGTGCCACCCTCGATCCGGACGACGTGGTCCGCCAGCCGGCGTGCCTGCTCGACGTCATGGGTGACGACGACGATCGAGATCGCGGTTCGCGCTCGCAACCCCTGGAGCGTCGCCTCCACCGCATCGCGGGCGGACTGATCGAGCGCCGAGGTCGGCTCGTCCAGAAGCAGCACTCGCGGCTCCAGGGCCAGGGCCCGTGCCAGCATCACTCGCTGCTGCTCGCCCACCGAGAGCTTGGACGCGTCGCGGCCCTCAAACGCTGGATCGAGTCCGGCCAGCTCGAGGCAGCTCCGGGCATCGAAGCTGTGCCCTGCCAGACGAGCGCCGTACGCGACGTTGTCGTGGACCGTTCCGTCGATCAGCGCGGGAAGCTGCGGGACCAGGCTGACCTCGCGGCGCAGCTCCAGCGGGTCGAGCTCGCGGACGTCCTTGCCCTCGTAGACGACGCGCCCGGAGTCCGGGTCGGCGAGCCGGTTGAGCAACCGGAGGAGGGTCGACTTGCCGCTTCCGGAGGGCCCCACGATCGAGCTCGCGCCCACCGGCAGGCGAACGTCGAGATCGCGAAGCACAAGCTTTCCGCCTCGCGAGTAGCGGACCTTCTCGAGATCGAAGAGCACCGTCCGATTATCCGACTCGGGTCTAAATCCACCCGCATAATCGGTGCCGTGCCGAAGGCAGAGGCCAAGTCGCCGCTGGAGAACGCCCCGAAGGAGAAGATGCCGAGCAGGCTCGACGCGATGCTCGCCAGGCCGGGCGAGGTCCCGGAGTCGGACTCGGACGAGTGGGCCTACGAGATCAAGTGGGACGGCGTCCGCGTCGTCGGCTATGCCGATCACGGCAAGTGGAGCATGCTCAGCCGCCGCCTCGAGGACGTCAGCGCCCGCTACCCGGAGCTGGCGGAGATCGCGGAGGTGCTCGGAGACCGCTCCGCGATCCTCGACGGCGAGGTCGTGGCGCTCGACGCCGAGGGCCGGCCGCGCTTCCAGCTGATCCAGAGCCGCATGGGCCTCACGTCCCCGGCGGCGGTCAAGGCGAAGATGAAGCAGCAGCCGGTCGACTACGTGATCTTCGACCTGCTCCACCTCGACGGACACTGCGTGCGCGAGCTGCCGTACATCCAGCGGCGCGAGCTGCTCGACGGCCTCGGGCTCGACGGCCCGCGCTGGCGCACCCCCCGCTACCGCCACGGCGGGGGCGCGGACCTCCTCGAGGCCGCCCGCCGGCAGGGACTGGAGGGAATCGTCTCGAAGCGATGCGACAGCCCGTACCGGCCCGGCAAGCGCACCGGCGAGTGGATCAAGACGCGCGTCTGGCGCCGGCAGGAGTTCGTGATCGGCGGCTACATCCCCGGCGAGGGCCGGCGCGCGAAGCGGGTCGGCTCGCTGCTGGTCGGCTACTACGACAAGCGGAAATCGGAGCTCGGCAAGCGCGGGACCCAGACGCTCCGTTTCGCCGGCGGCGTCGGCTCGGGCCTGAAGGAGAGCGACCTCGACTTCCTGGCGAAGGAGCTGCGAAAGCGTGAGCGCGCGGAGAGTCCGTTCGACGTGGGTGCGCCAACCGGGCCGAAGGCCCACTTCGCGGTCTGGTGCGAGCCCGAGCTCCTCTGCGAGGTCTCCTGGACGGAGTGGACCAATCAGGGAACCCTGAGACAGCCCGCCTTCAAGGGCATGCGCGACGACAAGGACCCGCGCGAGGTGGTCCGCGAGGGGTAGGGCCTCAGGCGAGATCCGTGCTCAACACCTATGTGCGACCCGCAACGAGCCCCGATGCGGCAACAGGCGACGCGGCGTAAGTTCGGCGACATGATGCTCGCACTGTCCTTGGCCGATGCTTGGGACATGCACAACAACGACATCGGAACGGGATGGATGATTGTGATGATGCTCGGAATGGTTCTCTTCTGGGGCTTGGTGATCCTTGGGGTGATCTGGCTGGTGCGCGAATACGGTCATCCCTCCCGCCGATCGGCTGGCCCGGATGATCCGGTGACGATCCTCGAACGGCGCTTTGCGAACGGTGAGATCACGGCCAAGGAGTACGAGGAGCGACGCAGGGTTCTGACCCGCAGCTAGTCGCGCCCTCTTCGGTGGCAACGCACGGCGATCAGACCGAGACGACGAGCACGTTCGTCTTCGCTGATCTCGCCGGCTTCACCGCCCTGACTGAGGCTCACGGCGATTCATCGGCGAGCAGGATCGCCGCCGACTTCGTTTCGAGCGTGCGCCGGATTCTCGCCGACTACGACGCTGAGGAGGTGAAGACGATCGGCGATGAGGTGATGATCCGCGCCGCCGACCCGGACACCGCCGTGCGGATCGGGCTTGAGATCGTTGACCGGCTGGCCTTTCATCGCTCACCCCCGGTGCGGGTCGGGATGCACTCGGGCCCGGCGATCCACCGCGACGGCGACTGGTTCGGCTCCACGGTGAACGTCGCCTCTCGGGTCGCGGACGCAGCCAAGCCCGGCGAGATCTTGCTCACGGGCGCGACTCGCAGCCAGCTCGGTGATGGTTTCAACTGCGAGCCGCGCGGGGCGCGCTACTTGAAGCACGTCCCCGAGCTCGTTTCCGTCTACGGCGTCGCTGGATCGAGCTCAAGGGAGCGGTTGGAGATCGACCCCGTTTGCCGGATGGCCGTCTCGATCGCACGGGCCCACTCATCCAGGAAGCGGCGGGGCATCGCCTACTACTTCTGCTCGCCCGCGTGCCGGCATCAGTTCGATCAGGCTCCTCGCCGCTACGTCGCGCTCAGCCCGGCCGCCCGGACAGCCCGACGCGGCTTCCTGATCAATCTCGCCGCCTTCGCCGCGATCGGCGGCGCCCATCTGATCGTCTGGGCAGGCCGCAGCTTCGAGCGTCCAAGCGTCGCGATGCTGATTCTCTTCGCTGCCTGGGCGATCGCACTCGGCTTCCACTACCGCCTCGTCCGCCAAACGCTCTAGAGCCCGATTGCGCTCAGGTCCGACCCGGCACGGACCTGCTCGAGCCCCGCTTCAAGGTCGTCGGTGGTGCGCGGGTGATCCGGTTCGCTTTTCTTCTCGATTACGGTCATCTGCCGCTCCTTGGATGTTGTGGCGTTCATTACCGCACGGGCAGCCTCCGTTCGTGTCGGGCACTGAACACCGATCTCGCCTCGGAGGAGACTGGTTAGACGCACTCCGTGGAAAGCCGAAAGGAGGCGCGATATGGGCTTTGGCCTGCTGAGCGCGGATTCCGCCGGTCCTGGTCTCCATGCGGAGGGCACTGACCTTCGCCGGCAATGTGGGGGCACCGGCACCGATGACTCTTGGGCAAGGGGGAGGTCATATGGGATACGGACGCAAGCGAGCGCCCGGTTGACGAGAGCATCCCAGGGGTAATCTCCGCAATGTCGAAGGATTCGGATCGAGGTGATTGAGCGTGGCTAGGGCCATATGGAGTGGATCGATCAGCTTCGGGCTTCTGAACGTGCCCGTGAAGCTGTATAGCGCGGTCTCCAAGCAGACCGTGCGCTTCCGCGAGCTGCGCGAGGGCGATGCCTCGCGCGTGAAGCACAAGCGGGTCGCCGAGTCCGACGGCAAGGAGGTCCCCTACGACAAGATCGTGAAGGGCTACGAGTACGCGCCCGACCAGTACGTCGTCCTCAGCCGCGAGGAGCTCTCGGAGCTCGAGCCGCAGCGGAGCCGCGCGATCGAGATCCAGGACTTCGTCGACCTCGACGACATCGATCCCATCTACTTCGAGCAGCCCTACTTCCTCGGCCCCGACAGGGGCGCCGCCCGCGCGTACGCGCTCCTCGTCCAGGCGATGAAGGGCTCGCGCAAGGTCGCCGTCGCCCGCTTCGTCCTCCGCAACAAGGAGCACCTCGCCGCGATCCGGCCGATGGATGACGTCCTCACCCTGACCACGATGCGCTTCCACGACGAGGTGAGCTCGCCGCAGGACCTGGATGGCGAGGTCTTCGAGGACGAGAAGCCGAAGAAGCCCGATCAGCGCGAGCTGGAGATGGCCAAGCAGCTGATCGAATCCCTGACCAGCGACTTCAAGCCGGATCAGTACCGCGATGAGTACCGCGAGGAGCTCCTCGACCTGCTCGAGCGCAAGGCCGCGGGCAAGGAAGTGGTCAGCGCGCCCACCGAGGAGCCCAAGCCGACCAAGGCGCCGGACCTGATGGCCGCCCTCGAGGAGAGCCTCGCCGCGGTCAAGGGCGAGGAGTCCGCCTCGGACGGCAAGGCATCGAAGCCGAAGCCCAAGGCGAAGGCCAAGTCCTCGTCACGCTCCAAGAGCTCATCGAAATCGAGGAGCTCCTCCGGCTCGAACGGCCGGAAGACCAAGTCGGCGGCAAAGACCGCCGCCGGGTCATCGCGCAAGAAGGCAAAGGCATAGCCAAGGCACAGGAAGTAACGATTGGTCGGCGCAAGGTCAAGCTGACCAACCTCGACAAGGTCCTCTACCCGAAGACCAAGACCACCAAGGCCGAGGTGATCGACTACTACGCGCGGGTCGCGGATGCGATCCTGCCCCACCTGAAGGGCCGCCCGCTGACCCTGCGGCGCTTCCCGGAGGGCGTCGGCAAGCCCCAGACCTCCTTCTTCGAGAAGAACTGCCCCAAGCACCGGCCGGATTGGGTGAAGACCACCCCGATCTACGTCGACCGTCGCGCCGGCGAGATCGACTTCTGCATGTGTCAGGACCTCCCCACCCTCACCTGGATGGCGCAGCTGGCCGCCCTGGAGCTCCATCCCTCCCTCTCCAAGGCAACGAAGATGGAGCAGCCCACCGTCCTCGCCTTCGACCTTGACCCCGGCGCGCCGGCCGGCCTCGTCGAATGCTGCAAGGTGGCGCTGCGGGTGCGGAAGCTCTTCGGAGCGTTCGGCCTCGAGGGATTCCCGAAGGTCTCGGGAGGCAAGGGCCTCCAGGTCTACCTCCCGCTCAACACCAAGGTCACCTATGAGCAGACGAGCCCCTTCGCCAAGGCGGTCGCCCAGCTGCTCGAGAAGGAAACGCCCAAGGAGGTCGTCTCGAAGATGGCCAAGGTCGACCGGCGCGGCAAGGTCTTCGTCGACTGGAGCCAGAACCACCAGAAGAAGACGACGATCGTCGTCTACTCCCTGCGAGCCCGGGAGCGCCCCACCGCGTCGATTCCCCTGCACTGGCGCGAGGTCGAGCGCACCGCGAAGGGCGGCGATCCCGACAAGCTCCGCTTCGAGATCCCCGCCGCGATCAAGCGCGTGGAGAAGGAGGGCGACCTCTTCGCGCCGGTGCTCTCCACCAAGCAGAAGCTGCCGGACATCGGCGAGCTCAACGCCGACTAGCGGCTGGCCTCGAGAGGCGCTAGTCCCCGCTTAGCGACTGCCGCAAGACGGGGTTGCGGTTCGCCGCAACCTCGTCGAGCCGGCGAACCGGGGTCGTGTAGGGAGCGGCCTGTGCGATCCCGGGATCGTCGGCCGCCTCGTCCAAGATCGCCTCGATCGCCTCGGTGAAGGCATCGAGCGTCTCACGCGTCTCCGTCTCGGTCGGCTCCACCATCAGCGCCTCGTCGACCAGCAGCGGGAAGTACACCGTCGGAGGATGCATGCCGAAGTCGAGCAGGCGCTTGGCGATGTCCAGGGTCTTGATGCCGAGCTCCTTCTTCGCCGGCGCTCCGGAGAGGACGAACTCGTGCATCGGGCGGCGGCCGAAGGCGACCGGCGCGTATCTGCCCGCCTTCCCGTCGCTGAGCCTGGCGAGCAGGTAGTTGGCGTTCAGCACCGCGGTCTCGGAGGCCTCCTGGAGCCCGTCGCCGCCGAGGCTGAGGATGTAGGCGTAGGAGCGAACGAAGACGCCGAAGTTGCCCTGGAACCCGCGCAACCGCCCGATGGACTTGGGCCGGTCGAAGTCGAGGTCGAACGACGGCTCTCCCCCGTTCTGCGGTTCGCGCCGGACGACCTGCGGGCGCGGCAGGAAGGGGTCGATCCGGTCGCTGCAGGCGATCGGACCCGCGCCCGGACCACCTCCTCCGTGCGGTTGTGAGAACGACTTGTGGAGGTTGACGTGGACGATGTCGAAGCCCATGTCCCCCGGCCGCGAGCGGCCCATGATCGCGTTCAGGTTGGCGCCGTCGTAGTAGAGGGTGCCGCCGGCCTCGTGGACGATCGAGGCGATCTCCTCGATGTTCTCGTCGAAGAGCCCCAGTGTGTTGGGGTTGGTGAGCATCAGGCAGGCGGTGTCGTCGCCGGCCTTCGCGCGGAGGTCGTCCAGCTCGATGCCGCCCTTCTCGTTGGAGGCCAGCTTGACGACGTCGTAGCCCGCCATGGTCACCGTGGCGGGGTTGGTGCCGTGAGCGGTGTCCGGGGTGAGGACCTTGGTCCGGTTCTCGCCGCGATCGGCGTGGTAGGCACGGGTCAGCAACAGGCCCGCCAGCTCGCCGTGCGAGCCCGCCGAGGGCTGGAGGCTCACGTGCGGCAGGCCGCAGATCTCCGAGAGCGACTGCTGGAGCAGCCACATCAGCTCCAGCGCGCCCTGCGCCCGCTTCGGCTCCTGGGCGGGGTGCAGGCGCGCATGGCCCGGCAGGGCCGCCACCCGCTCGTTGAGGCGCGGGTTGTGCTTCATCGTGCATGAGCCGAGCGGATAGAAGCCGGTGTCGAGGTCGAAGTTCCGCCGGGAGATCCGGTTGTAATGGCGGACGATCTCGGGCTCGGAGATCTCCGGCAGCTCCGCGGGGGCGGAGCGCAGGAGGCTCTTTGGAATGAGCTCGTCGAGCGGGCGCTCGTCGACGTCGGCCGCCGGGAGCGTCGCGGCGCGGCGGCCCTCGACCGAGCGCTCGTAGATCGTCGTCGCGCGGTCGCGCTGCATCGGGGTCTCGTTCATGACGCCACCCCCTCGGCCACCGCGGCACCTCGCAGATCTACGACGGCGCGGCCCAGTACGTCTGTGAGCCGATCAATGTCGTGCCTGCTCCGCCGCTCGGTGATCGCGATCAGCAGGCCGGTCTCGTGCTCGGGGTAGTCGCGGCCGAGCGGATATCCGGCGCCGATGCCCTCGGTAGCGCAGCGGTCCAGCACCTGCGCGACGGGCGCGTCCAGCCTCACCGCGAACTCGCGCACGACCGGAGCGTCGTGGAGCAGCGCCACCCCGTCCACCCCCGCCAGGCGCTCACGCGCGTAGGCGGTGCGGCGAACCAGCAGCTCTCCCAGCTCGACGAAGCCGCGCTTGCCGAGCCAGGCCAGATGGACCATCCCGGCCAGCGCGTTCAGCGCCTGGGCCGTGCAGATGTTGTGAGTCGCCTTCTCGCGGCGGATGTGCTGCTCGCGGGTCTGCAGGGTGAGAACGAAGCCTCGGCGGCCGTCGACGTCGGTCGTCTCGCCGGCGATCCGGCCCGGCATCCGGCGGATGTGCTCCTCGGTGGCGCAGAAGAAGCCGAACGACGGGCCGCCGTAGTCGAGGCGGTTGCCGAGGGGCTGGCCCTCCCCGACGGCGACGTCGGCGCCGCACTCGCCGGGCGGCTTCAGGATCGACAGGGCGATCGGGTCGCAAGCGACAACCACGAGGGCGCCGTGCTCCTTCGCCTTTGCGGCGAGCGCCTCGACGTCCTCGACCGCGCCGAGGAAGTTCGGCTGCTGGAGAAAGACCGCGGCGGTCTCGTCGTCGATCGCCGCGGCCAGGGCGTCCGCGTCGGTCACCCCCCCGTCCAGGGGCACCTCGACCAGCTCCGAGCCGTAGCCCTCCCCGTAGGTGAGCAGCGACTCGCGGCTGTGCGGGTGCACTCCGCGCGAGGCGACCAGCTTCTTCCGCCCCGTCGCGCCGATCGCCAGGTACGCCGCAGAGGCGACAGCCGACGGCCCCTCGTACATCGCCGCGTTCGACACCGGCAGGCCGGTGAGCTCCGACATCGCGGTCTGGAACTCGAACATCACCTGGAGCCCGCCCTGGGAGATCTCGGGCTGGTACGGCGTGTACGGCGTCAGGAACTCCGAGCGGCTCGTGATCGCGTCGACGATCGCGGGGACGTAGTGGTCGTACATCCCGGCGCCGAGGAAGCTCGTCTCGGTCTCGGCGTGCGCGTTGCGCCCCGCGAGGCCGGCGAGCCGGTCGTAGACCTCGGTCTCGGGCTTGCCATCGGGCAACTCGAGCGGACGGCCAAGGCGCACGGCCTCGGGGATGACGTCGAAGAGCTCGTCGATCGAGGAGACGCCGATCGCCTCGAGCATCTCGCGGCGGTCCCGATCGGTTGCGGACGTGTACCGGCTCACGGGCGAATCATCGTAGAGGCCGTCGCTGATGGGGCCGCCGGGGCGGCCGGGCTAATCCGCGTTCTGGGCCCGATAGGTGACGACTTCCACCCGCTCGAGGGTGACCATTCCCTCGGTGACCATCTCGTCGAGCTTGGGCATGATCGCCTCGATCCGCTCCGCTCGGTCGGCGACCTCGATCACGATCGGGAGGTCCTCGGAAAGCCGGAGGATGCGGGCGGTGTGGAGGTGCGAGTTGGCGCCGAATCCCTCGATCCCTCGCAGGACGGTCGCCCCGGCCATCCCCTCCTCCCGGAGCATCTCGACGATCGCCTGGTAGAGCGGCTTGCGCCCATGCTTGTCGGACTCGCCGATGAAGATCCGCAGCAGCTTGCCCTCACCCTCGAGCTTCACAGGGTCCTCCCGAGCGCGAGCCCGGTGAACGCCGCGAGCATGCCGAGCGCCACCATTCCGACGGAGTTCACCAGAGCCAGCCCGATCGCGCCGTCCTCGGCGAGCTTGACGCTCTCGTAGGCGTAGGTGGAGAAGGTCGTGAAGGAACCGAGGAAACCGATGCCGAGGGCGACGCGCCAGTTCGGATGCGGCAGCAGCCGCTCGGTGGTGAGGGCCACCAGCAGGCCGAGTGCGAAGGCGCCGACGACGTTGACAACGAACGTCCCCCATGGGAACTGTCCGTGGGTGAGGTCGCTGATGCGACCGTCGAGCCAGTAGCGGCTGACCGCGCCGCCGGCTCCGAACACAGCCACCAGCAGATATGTCACCGAAGACCTCCTCGTGCCTTGGACATCGACGTAGAGGCCATCAGCGGCGCAAACCGCGGTTAGGAGCGAGCCTCATCGCTCGGGCGGAACCGTAGCCGAAAGGGCCGCAATGCCCTCCCGCACGGCGTAGTAGGTGATCGTCAGCGCCGCCGCCGGGTCGGCCCAGGCGAATCCGAGTAGCGCATCTGCCAGCAGCGCGAGAAGCACGCCCGCGGCCAAGAGCGCGTCGATCAGAGTCGCCCTGGCCTCTGTCACGAGGACGGGATTACGCGAGCGTCGCGTACTCGAGGCGAAGCGCCCGGCGGAGCAGGCCTCGGCGCTCTAGTCCGAGTCCTCGAGCAGCTTCTTGTACGCGGCCGAGTCCATCAATGCGTCGGCCTCCGACGGATCGGACAGCTTCACCTTCACCATCCAGCCGTCACCGTATGGGTCCTGGTTGATCTTCTCGGGGTTCTCCGAGAGCGCCGAGTTCACCTCGGTCACCTCGCCCGAGAGCGGTGCGTAGACGTCGGACACCGCCTTGACCGACTCCACCTCCGCGTAGGCCTCGTCCTTCGCGACCTCCTTGCCCGCCTCGGGGGGCTCGTAGAAGACCACCTCGCCGAGGGCGTCCTGCGCGTACCAGGTGACCCCGAAGGTCGCCTGGTCGCCCTCGATGCGAGCCCAGTCGTGCTCGGGGTGGTAGCGGAGATCGTCGGGATAGCTCTCGTCAGCCACGGATGGAATCTATCCGTCCTTGGAGTAGAGCGGACGCTCGCGGATCTCGGCCGGCCGCCGCTTGCCCCGGACGTCGATCTCGATCCCGGTCCCCGGTTTCGCCAGATCCTTGCGAAGGTAGCCCATGCCGATGCCGACCTCGAGGCAGGGCGACATCGTCCCGCTGGTCACCACGCCCACCTGCTCATCACCGGCCACGATCGGATTGCCTTGCCTCGGGATCCCCGCCCCGGTGATCACGAACGGCGCGAGCACCTCCTTCGGCCCCTCCTCCCGGACCCGTCGGCACGCCTCGGAGCCGGTGAACCCGGTGTCCTCCTTGACGCACCAGCCAAGCCCGGCCTCGACCGGGGTGCGCTCCTCGCTCAGGTCGTTGCCGTAGAGGCAGTAGTTCACCTCGAGCCGCAGGGTGTCGCGCGCGCCCAGGCCCGCAGGTCCGGCGCCGCCACCGATCAGGGCGTCCCAGACGGTCCTCGCGTCCTCCGTCGCCATCAGCAGCTCGACGCCGTCCTCGCCGGTGTAGCCCGTCCCGCAGACGAGCGCCGGAGACCCGGCCACCGGAAGCTCGGCGGTCTTAAAGCGCGGTGGAAGCTCGCCGTGGGTCAGCCGCGAGACGATCTGCCGCGCCTCGGGGCCCTGCACGGCCAGCATCGCGTATGCGTCGATCCTGTCGCGGACCTCCGCCTCGAACTCCACCGCATGCGCCTCGAACCACTCGAGGTCGCGCTCGTGGTTGGCGGCGTTGGTGACCGTCAGATAGCGCTCCTCGTCCAGCCGGTAGGTGAAGAGGTCATCGAGCACTCCGCCGTCCTCGCGGCAGAGGCAGGAGTACTGCGCACCGCCGACCTGGATCTTCGACACGTCGTTGGAGAGCAGCCGCTGGAGCAGCTCGACCGCCTGCGGGCCCTCCGTCTCGATCTCTCCCATGTGCGAGACGTCGAAGACGCCGCAGCTGCTCCGCACGCGCAGATGCTCCTCGCGGATCCCCTCGTACTGCACCGGCATCTCCCAGCCCGCGAAGGGCACCAGCTTGGCGCCGGCGGCGACATGGGCCTGGTACAGCGGCGTCCTCTTCAGCGTCCCTGCTTCCACGGCGGGCACGATACTCCGGGACATGAGCCTGACCCAGGAGCAGATGATCGAGCGGCTGCGGCGCAACAACGAGGCGTTCAACCGAGGCGAATTCGACGCGGTGATCCGGTGGCGGATCCGGAGATCGACTCACTGGTCGTCTGGACCTTCAACGACACGGGCGTCACCCGCGTCGAGGCGTTCCAGGTGCACGAGGAGGAGGCGGCGCGACGCGCGCTCCCCGGCTGACGCTTGCTACTTCAGGAAGTCCGGAACGTCGATCTCGGACTCGGAGATCCGCAGGTCCGAGAGCGTCTCGCGACTGCGGCCGACCGCCGCCGGGCGGCGCTCCGCCGCTCGGGCCGTGAACTCCGGCGCCCTGGCGATCATCTCGAAGCCCTCGAAGCCGGTGGCGATCACGGTCACTCTGACCTCCTCGTGCATCGAGGAGTCGACCACGGCCCCGAAGACGATGTTGGCGTTCGCGTCGGCGGCCTGGATGCACATGCGCGCCGCTTCGTTCACCTCGAACAGCCCGAGGTCCTCGCCGCCGGTGACGTTCAGGAGCATGCCCTTGGCGCCGTCGATCTGCTCCTCGATCAGGGGCGAGGTGATCGCCGCCTTGGCGGCCTCGACGGCGCGGTTCTCACCGGTGCCGGTGCCGACGCCCATCAGCGCCGAGCCGGCCTGGTGCATGACCAGGCGGACGTCGGCGAAGTCGAGGTTGATCAGACCGGGAATCGTGATCAGGTCGGTGATGCCCTGGACACCCTGCCGGAGGATGTCGTCGGCCTCGCGGAAGGCCTCGAGGATGGTGGTTCTGCGCTCGACGATCTGGAGAAGCTTCTCGTTCGGCACGGTGATCAGGGTGTCGACCTCCCGCCGGAGGCGGTCGATCCCCTCCTCGGCCTGGGCCATCCGCTTCTTGCCCTCGAACTCGAAGGGCTTGGTGACCGCGCCGACGGTGAGGGCGCCGATCTCCTGCTTCGCGATCTCGGCGATCACCGGGGCGGCGCCCGTACCCGTGCCGCCACCCTCGCCGCACGTGATGAAGATCATGTCCGCGCCCTTCAGCGCGTCCTTGATCTCGTCGCGTGACTCGGCGGCGGCGCCTGCACCGACCTCGGGGTTCGCGCCCGCGCCGAGGCCCTTGGTCAGGTTGTGACCGATGCCGATCTTGACGTCGGCATCACACGCCTGCAGCGCCTGAGCGTCGGTGTTGACGGCGACGAACTCGACCCCGCGCAGGCCAGCGTCAACCATTCGACTGACGGCGTTCGAACCGCCGCCACCGACTCCAACGACCTTGATTACGGCCAGATATGACGTTTCCATGGTTGGTCCTGCTCCGAGCCCCTCACCGCCGATTCGGCTGCGGGGCAATACCGATTTACGGACACGATACGCGGTTTCCTGCACTCCGCAAGCCTGTAGTCTCAAGTCTGGCTTGAGAGTTCCTGCGGGGTGAGTCTAGTGTGGAGGTCGAGGTCTAGAGTTGGTTGAGACCCAGTAAATAGCCTGCAAATCGCGTATTTCCGAGGCGGCCCTTCCAGCCCTCGCTCGGGATGGCTTCCCGGCACGCAGAGCCCGAAATTGGGGTGCATGGCTCGTTGCAGACACCCTCCGGCGGGCCTCCCGCGCCGCTCTCAGCCGCCCGAAACGGGCCGATCGGGCACGCTGACATCGAGGTAGGACGGCGAGCCGCGCGCGTCGCCGGAGAGCACGGCGACGGCTGCCTCCCACTTGGCCTGGGCCCGCGCGCCGTCCCCGAAGCGAATCTCGGGGCCGTTGTGCAGGTCGACCACGACCCCACCTCGATTCTCGTCCCAGGTGGATGCGGTGATGCGGTTCCGGAGGGGCTCCGGAGTCGCCCCGAGGATCGCGGCCTGCGCGGTTGCGTCTTCGTCGAGGCGGACACCGTGCGCAGCCGCCCCCTCGATCCGCGGCAGCGCCTTCGCGTCGAAGTCCGCGCCCACCAGCAGGTAGCCGTCGGCCGATACCGCCGTCCGGCGCCCCGCGACCTTGATGAAGGCGACAGGGAGCCGTTCCGTGATCGTCACCTTCAGGCCATGGGGGAAGCTCGTGCTGGCTGCCACGGAGGCAACGGTGGGAAAGCGGGCGACGGCGTCATGGAGCTCACCGTCCTTGATGTGGAGGGTGGTCATGTCACCGGCCGCCCGCTCGACCGCCGACTTGATCTGGCGCTCGTTGGTGGTCGCTCCCTTGATCGTGACGTCCTGGATCGCAAACCAGGAGAGGTTCCGGAACCAGAGCATGTAGCCGCCGTAGAGGACAAGCAGAACGATGGCGGCCGCGAGCAGCCGGCGGCGGATGACCGCGCCCCTTGCGGCCGGTGCTCTCCTCGCGGGTACCCGGCGGGCGGGCCTGGTCTGGCCTACGGCTCGAGTTGCCATCCCTCCGGCCAGCTCACCTCCCCCAGGACCTGCACCTCGGGCTCCAGGACGACGCCGAAGCGATCGTGAACCCTGCGACGGGCCTCCGCCATCAGCTGGAGGATGTCCGCGGTGGTGGCGCCGCCGGTGTTCTCGACGAAGTTCGCGTGCTTCGGGGAGAGGCGGGCGCCTCCGATCTCGAGTCCCTGGCAGTCCGCCGCGTCGAGCAGCTGCCCCGCGGAGCGGCCGTCCGCCCGCGCGTCCTCGGGGTTCATGAAGGTCGAGCCGAAGGTCTTGATGCCCGATGGCTGGGCCTCCTTTCGCCTGCGCCGCATGTTCGCCATGGTGGCTTTCACGTCGGCCGGATTCGCCTCGGCGAGAGCGAAGGCGGCGAGCGCGACAACGTCGCGCTCGGCGAGGTTGGATCCCCGGTAGCGGAAGCCGAGGTCCTCGGGGCGGCGCTCCTCGGCTCCGCCCGGGGTGCAGACGGTGACCCGGTCCAGCACGCGCCCGAGCTCTCCGCCGTAAGCGTTTGCGTTCATCCGGACCGCCCCGCCGACGGTCCCGGGGATGTTCACTCCGAACTCCAGCCCCATGAGGCCCCAGCCGGCCGCCTTCGCCGCCGCCGAGGGCAGTCGGGCCCCGCCGCCGCAGACGATGCGGTTGCCGTCGCGCTCCACCCGAGTCAATCCTCCGGCGAGCTTCATCACCAGGCCGCGAAAGCCCTGATCGGAGACGAGCAGGTTCGATCCCGACCCGACGACGCCCACCGGGAGCCCCTGCGCCTCGGCCCAGGCGAGCAGCTCGATCACGCGATCCTCGGTCTCCGGGCGGGCGAAGAAGTCCGCGGAGCCGCCGGCGCGCACCGTGGTGAGCCGCGAGAGTGGATAGTCGCGCTCGACGGCCTCCGGCGCGCTCATCGGCCCTCCGATCCGTCGACGAGAGCCTCGGCAAGCTTGTAGACGTCCCCCGCCCCGATCGTGATCAGGACGTCTCCATCGGCGAGGCGCGGCCGCAGGGCCTGGGCCGCGAGCTCCGCCGTCGGCAGCCACCAGACGCGGCCTCCGCGAGCATGGTCTGCGGCTGCAGTCGCGACCATCATCCCGCTGACGCCGGCGAGGCGGCCGACCGGCTCCTCGCGGGCCGGGTAGACGTCGAGGACGGCCACCTCGTCCGCGGCCGCCAGGGCCGCGCCGAACTCCGTGGCGAGCGCCTTGGTCCGCGAATACAGATGCGGCTGGAAGGCGACGATCAGCCGCCGAGGTTCGAGGTCGCGGGCAGCCTCCAGGGTGGCCGCGACCTCTGTCGGGTGGTGGGCGTAGTCGTCGTAGATCCGGGCGCCGCGCGCCTCGCCCTTCAGCTCGAGTCGCCGGGCGACCCCGGGGAAGTCCGCGAGAGCCTTCGCGCATGCCTCTACGTCGGCGGAGGTGAGGGAAAGACCCCCCAGTGCCGCGAGCGCGTTGGCGACGTTGTGCCGCCCCGGCACTCGCAGGGACACCTCCGCGCCGATTCCTCCGCCGCGCGCTTGGAAGCGGGTGCCCCCGCTCGGCTCGGGGGCGAGGCCGGTGGCCAGCAGCTCGGCCTCCCGGGCCGGCTCTCCGGCCGGCGGCTCGAGAGCGAAGCGGACGATGCGCTGTCCCTCCCGGCCGGGCAGGCGGACGTCCGCGCCCGTCACCAGCGCGGCGGCCGGCGAGGCGAAGGCGGCGAACGCCTCGGAGAGCTCCGCGAGGGAGCTCCAGCGCGAGTGATGGTCGAGCTCGAGGTTGGTGATCACCGCCACCTCGGGCTGGAGCTTCAGGAAGCTGGCGTCGCTCTCGTCGGCCTCGGCGACGACCCACTCCCCCTCACCCCAGCCGGCGTTGGTGGGCTCGCCATCGGCGGCGGCCCCCGGGAGCTCGCCACCGAGGAAGAACGCCGGGTCCGCTCCGGTTGCCCGCAGCGCCCAGATGCACATCGCCGCGGTCGTGGTCTTGCCGTGGGTACCCGCGATCGCCAGGAGGCGGCGCCGAGAGCACAGCTCGGCGAGGAGCTCGCCGCGATGGATCACGTGCTGGCCGCGCTCGCGGGCGACCGCCAGCTCGGGGTTGTCCTCCGGGACGGCCGTCGAGACGATCACGTCCGCATCCGGGGGGACCTGGCCGGCGTCGTGGCCGAGATGGGGCGCGATGCCCTCCGATCGCAGCCGCTCCATATATGAGGACTCGGCGCGGTCCGAGCCGCTCACCTCCGCGCCCAGCCGGCGGCAGACCAGCGCGAGCCCGCTCATGCCGGCACCGCCGATCGCAACGAAGTGGAGCCGCCGGCCCTTCATCGCCTCAGGCATGTATCGCCTCCAGTACCTCCCGGGCGATCCGCTGCGCCGCGTCTGGCTTCGCCAGGCGGCGTGCCGCGATCCCCATCTCGCGGAGCCGATCCTCGTCGCCGAGCAGGTCGGCGATCGTGGCGCTCAGTCGCTCCGGCGACAGCTCGCGGTCTGGAATCACGACGGCCGCGCCGCCGTCGGCCATCCAGCGGGCGTTGGTGGTCTGGTGGTCGGCGGTTGCATGGGGATACGGAATCAGGATGGCGGGACGGCCCACGGCCGCGATCTCCATCACGGAGCCCCCGGCGCGAGCGACCACCAGGTCGGCTGCGGCCAGGACGTCCCCGAGGTCGGGCTCGTATTGCAGCAGCGTGTAGCGCTCGGGCCTCCCCTCCTCGTCCCAGCGGCGGCGCAGCTCGGCGTAGTCGCGGCGCCCGACGACGTGCAGGACCCAGGGCTGCCCGACGTGGTCGCCGGGCAGGCGCGGGAATGCGTCGAAGGCGGCCAGGTTGATGGAGCGCGCGCCGAGGCTGCCGCCCACGACGGTGACGCAGTCGGCGGGCCCCGGGATCCCGAAGCGGCGGCGGGCGACGGTTGCCTCCGCCTCCAGGACCGGCCGGGGCACCGGCCTCCCGGTCACCACGTACGGATCACCGTCACGCCCTGGGATCGGGAAGGCCAGGCAGATCCGCTCCGCCCGGGGGGCGAGCATCCGGTTGGCGAGGCCGAGGTGGCTGTCGGCCTCGGTGAGGACCAGCGGGAGGCCCATCCTGATCGCGGCCAGGCCGGCCGGCCCGGCGACGTAGCCGCCGCCACCGAGGACCACCTCGGCGCGGCGCCTCTCCAGCGCGCGGCGGGCGGCACCGACGGCACGGCCCGCGCGGACGGCCGCGGCAGCCGCCTTCAAGGGGTTTCGGCGGTCCAGGCCGCTGACGCGCAGGTAGTCGATCTCGTACCCGGCCGCGGGGACGAGATCCGCCTCGGCTCGCTCGCGCGTTCCGAGGAAGCTGACCTCGGCGCCCTCAGCCCGAAGCGCGTCGGCGACGGCGATCGCCGGCACGACGTGTCCCGCCGTGCCTCCGGCCGCTATCACGACTCGTGCCACTCGCTGAGCGCTTTCTTCTGGTGTTGTTTCCGCCCTCGACGACGCGCAGTCTCGCAGGGCGCGCGGAGCTGCCGCGGCCGGAGCCGCTGCGCGCCGCCGCCTTGGCGGGTCGCCGGGCGACGTTCAGGATCAGGCCGGCTGCCGCCAGCGTGATCACGAGACTGGTCCCTCCATATGAGACGAATGGAAGAGGTACTCCGGTGAGCGGCGCGAGCCCGAGCACCGCGAAGAGGTTGAGGGCCGCCTGGGCCATGATCAGCGAGGTGAGCCCCGCCGCGAGCAGCTTGCTGAAGCGATCCCGGGCACGATGCGCCGCCCGCAGGCCGGCGTAGCCGAACATCCCGAAGAGGCCGACCAGCACGAACATCCCGACGAGCCCGAGCTCCTCGCCGATCACCGCCGCGATCATGTCGGTGTGCGCCTCGGGCAGATAGGAGGCCTTCTGCACGCTCTGTCCGAGACCGACTCCGGTGAGCCCGCCGGAGCCCACCGCGAGGGTGGCCTGCTTCGCCTGGAACCCGGCGCCGGTCGTGTCGCTGCCGGGATGGAGGAAGGCGGTAAGGCGGGCCTCCTGGTAGGGCTGCATCGCGATCATGACGATCGCGACGAGGGCGATCACGGCGCCGACGGGCGCCAGCGTCCGCGGCTTGACCCCAGCGAGGAAGAGGACGCAGCAGACGGCGAAGGAGACGACGATCGCGGTGCCGAGGTCCGGCTCCTTGGCGATCAGCAGCACGGAAAGCCCGACCATCAAGAGGTACGGCCCGAGTCCGGCGAGCGTCCGGACCCGCTTCGGCTCCGCGGAGAGCAGGTGAGCGCCGTAGAGGATCAGCGCGACCTTGGCCAGCTCGGAGGGCTGGAACTGCACCAAGCCACCGCCGATCCAGCGCTGCGCGCCGTTCACCGTCGTCCCGACGCCGGGCAGGAGCACCGCGAAGAGCAGGAACATCGACCCGAGCACGATCATCGGCGTGAGCGCCCTGACGGCGGCGACCCCTCGCACGGAGGCGATCCTCATCGCGAACAGGCCGATCGCGCCGAAGATCAGGGTTCGCTCGAGGTAGTAGAAGCCGCTGCCGCCGCTGCTGAGCAGCGAGCGCGCGGAACTGGCGCTGAAGACCATCACGGCGCCGAAGGCGAGGAGGCACAGGGTCGCGGTGAGGAGCAGGGAGTACTCCATCGGCGGCGGAGCCGGCTTGCGCCCCTTTGCCGTTGCGGTCACGAGAGCTCCTCCACCAGCTCGCGGAAGCGGTCGCCGCGCGCCTCGAAGTCCTTGAAGGCGTCGAAGCTGGCGCAGGCCGGGGAGAGGAGCACGACCTCCCCGGGCTTGGCCTCGGCGGCCGCGGCCTCGAGGGCTCGCTCCAGCGTGCCCCGGTCGGAGGTCTCGACGCCGGCCTCGGCGGCGGGCGCCAGCTCCGTGGCCATCCGCTCCGCGGCCTCGCCGATCAGATAGACGGCGGCGCAGCGCTCCCTGACGGCCTCCGCGAGGGGCGCGAAGCTCTCCTGCTTCGGGCGGCCGCCCGCGATCAGCCGCACGCCGCCGTCGAAGGCGCGGATTCCCGCCAGCGCCGAGGCGACGTTCGTCGCCTTGGAGTCGTTGACGTAGAGGACGCCATCCAGCTCCCTGACCCGCTCGAGGCGGTGGCGCACGCCCGCGAAGGTCCGCATGCCCTCGGCCACCGCGTCGCGCGGCAGCCCGGAGGCGAGCGCCGCAGCGGCGGCGGCCATCGCGTTCTCCACGTTGTGCGCGCCGAGGAGCTGGAGCTCATCCGCGCGCAGCAGGGGCTCGTCGGCGGCGAAGATCACGCCATCGCGCATGCTGAGCTCGCAGTCGGGGTCGGCGGAGCCTGATCCGGCGGTGTTTGTGGCCGGCGTTGATGGTGGACAGAAGCGAATGCGCCGGGCGCAGCCGCCGAGGTCGCGCCCCTCCAGCTCCGGCGTCTGCCCGTTGTAGACGGCGGAGTCGTCGTTGCCCTGGTTGGCGAAGACCCTGAGCTTCGCCGCCAGGTACTCCTCGAGCGTGCCGTGGCGGTCGAGGTGGTCCGGCGCGAGGTTGATGAAGACCGCGCACTCGGGTGAGAAGTAGTTGATGTCCTCGAGCTGGAAGCTCGAGGACTCGCAGACCACGGTCGCGTCCGGGTCGATCGCGCCGGCGAGCGAGGCGAGCGGCGTGCCCACGTTGCCGGCGACGGCGACCGGGCGGCCGGCGGTCCGGTAGACGTGACCGATCAGCTCCGTCGTCGTGGTCTTGCCGTTGGTGCCGGTGACGGCGCAGAACGCGTTCGGGATCAGCCGCCAGGCGAGCTCGAGCTCGCCGGTGACCTCGATGCCCCGAGCCCGCGCCCCCTGGACGACGACGGCATCCTGAGGCACACCGGGGCTCTTCACCACCGTTCGGGCACGATCGAGTTGCCGTGTTCCGTCCACGCCCAAACTGACTTCGACGCCTGAGGCCTCGAGCCCTGCCGCCTCCTCGGGGGTACCCGAATCGACGCCGACCACGGCCTCGCCACGCTCGGCCAGCGCGCTGGCGATGGCCGCGCCCGAGCGAGCCAGGCCCACCACCAGGAAGGGCCCTTTGGGCAGCGGAGGACGCGGCTTCTCGCCTGAGTTCACATAACCATGTTCGCCCCCGGCGCCTCACTCCCTGCGTGCCCAGGCGCGCCTGAAGGTCTTTGGCGACGGTGGATCCTCGGCGCGCGCAATCCGGCATGTGGGTGCCGACCTACTACGTGATGGCCCGCTGCAAGGCAAAGGCCTGGACGACCACCGAGGTGACGACCTTCTACAGCGGCGAGGTCCTCAGGGCGACCTCAACCGAGAGGTGCAAGAAGAAGGGATCCAAGAAGAAGTAGCTCTTTGAATCCCCTTTTCCGTGAACGCGGGTGTCCCGGCTGCTGGGCCGTCTTGGTCGACGGGCAGTAGCCGGGCTCATCCGTCTCGTCACCTCGTCCTACGTCCCGATCGACTGCTGGTAGAGCGTGAAGCCGATCCCCGAGCAGACCGCCGCGATGATCCAGAAGCGGAGCATGATCTTCGTCTCCGACCAGGCCATCAGCTCGAAGTGATGGTGGACCGGGGCCATCAGCAGGACCCGGCGCCGGAACATCTTGAAGGTCGCCACCTGGAGGGCCACCGAGAGCGCCTCGATCACGAAGATCCCGCCGGTGATGATCAGCAGAATCTCGGTCTGCGTCATCACCGCCAGCGCGCCGATCGCGCCGCCCAGGCCGAGCGAGCCCGTGTCCCCCATGAAGATCGACGCCGGAAAGGCGTTGAACCAGAGGAAGCCGATGCACCCGCCCACCAGGCAGGCGGAGACCAGCGAGAGGCTGTGCTCGCCGGTGGTGATGAACGTGATCGCCGTGTAGGCGAGCAGCACGATCGCGCAGCACCCGGCGGCCAGCCCGTCGAGCCCGTCGGTGAGGTTGACCGCGTTGCTCGAACCCGCGATCACCAGGAAGATCATCAGCGGGTAGACGGCGTCCGGGATGTCGAGTGAGGCGTGGGAGATGCGCAGCTCGAGGCTCGAGTCGAGGCCGACCGTGTGGCGAGCGACGTACCAGAGCCCCAGGGCCAGGCCGAGCTGCATGAGCAGCTTGTAACGAGCGGACAGCCCGAGCGAGCGGCGCCGGGTGATCTTCAGGTAGTCGTCGATGAAGCCGATCGCGGCGCAGCCGATCGCCACGCCGAAGACGGCGAGGCTCTGGGTGTCGCGGTCCGAGAGCACCAGATAGGGGATCGCCACGGCGGTGAAGATCAGCAGGCCGCCCATCGTCGGGGTGCCGGCCTTCTCGTGGTGCTCCTCGGGCCCCTCCTCGCGGATCTGCTGGCCGAACTCCCGAAGCCGGAGGTACTCGATGAACTTCGGGCCCAGGAAGATGCAGAGCAGCATCGTGGCCATGCCGGCGATGAGGATCTCTCCGAGCATCTAGTTTCCGGTCAGCTTCTCGGCGACGCGCTCGAGGCCGACGGCCCGCGAACCCTTGACCAGGACCGCGTCGCCCGGTCCCAGCGCCTCGGCAAGGGCATCAGCCGCGGCCTCGGCATCGTCGACGTGGCGATCCGGCTCGTATGCGGCGGCGAGCTCCCCCACCCCGATGATCAGCTCGACCCCCCGCTCGCGCGCATGTCTGCCGATCTCGCGGTGGTACGCGGCCGCGTCGGGCCCGAGCTCCCTCATCTCCCCGAGCACCGCGAGGCGCCGGCCCTTCGCCTCGAGCGTGCCGAGGTGGTCCAGCGCCGCCCGCATGGAGATCGGGTTGGCGTTGTAGGAGTCGTTGATCAGGATGGCGTCCTCCGGGAGCTCGACGAGCTCCCCACGAAGGCGCGAGAAGACTATCCCGGGCGCCCGATCCGCCATCTCGCCCAGCGGGAACCCGAGCGCGACCCCCGCCGCGATCGCCGCCAGGGCGTTGTCGAGGTTGTGCGCCTCGACGAAGGGAAGCTTGAACGCATGCTCGCCGTCCGGCGTGCCCACGAGGGCGTCGGTCTCCCCCGCCTCCGCGAGCACCCAGGTCGCCTCGACGTCGCCGCCGGCTCCGAAGCGAAGCAGCTTCGGAGCCCGCTCGAGGTGCGGCGCGAGCGGGCCGGGCTCGCCGGGCACCACGGCCGTCCCGCCCGGGCGCAGGCCGTCGATGATCTCCGCCTTGGCGGCCGCGATCGCCTCGACGGAGCCGAGCAGCTCGACGTGAACCGGCCCGACGTTCGTGATCACGCCGACGTCGGGTGCGGCGATCGCGCAGAGCTCGGCGATCTGGCCGGGGCCGCGCATACCCATCTCGAGCACCAGCACCTCGGTTTCCTCCGGGGCCGCCAGCACGGCGAGCGGCAGGCCGATCTCGGTGTTGTAGTTCTCCGGGCTCGCCTGGACCTGAGCCGGCAGGATCGCCCGGCAGACATCCTTGACCGAGGTCTTCCCCGTCGAGCCGGTGATCCCCACGACGCGGGCGCCGAGCTCGTCACGCCACCCCCGCGCGAGCGACTGCAGTGACGCGAGGGGATCCGGAGCGCCCAGGATCCAGCCGGCGCCGTCGAGGGCGGCGCCCTCCCGTCGCTGGGCGGCCAGCTCCCGGCCCCACTGCGTGCCGACCAGGATCCCCCATGCTCGGTCGCGGAGGGCGGCGGCGCCGAACTCCCCGCCGTCGGCGCGGTCACCCGGCAGGCCGACGAACAGGTCGCCCTCGCGGACCTCGCGGGAGTCGATCACCGCGCGGTTGGGTCCCACGTCGTCGCCTCGCGCCAGCACCTCCGCCCCCGCCAGCGAGGCGAGCCGGTCACCGTCGAGCGAGATCAATTGGCGGCGCTGGTTGCCATCTTGCGGAGCTCCTCGCGCGCCACGTCGCGGTCGTCGAACGGGATCTTCCGCCCGTTCTCGAACTCCTGGCCCTGCTCGTGGCCCTTGCCCGCGATCACCACGAGGTCCCCATCCTCGGCACGGGCGAGTGCTGAGGCGATCGCCGCGCGTCGGTCGACGTCGATCAGCACCTCGGCGTGCGGGCTCTCGGGTATGCCCTGGCGGACCATCTCGATGATCGCCTCGGGATCCTCTGATCGGGGGTTGTCGGACGTGACGACCGCGATATCAGACAGCTCCGCCCCGGCCCTCCCCATCAGCGGGCGCTTCTCGGTGTCTCGGTCGCCGCCGCAGCCGAACACCGTGATCAGACGATGACCGGTCAGCCGTCGCGCCGCTGCGAGCACGTTCTCGAGCGAGTCCGGCGTGTGGGCGTAGTCGACGATCACGCCGAAGGGCTGGCCCTCGTCGATCGACTCGAAGCGGCCGGGAACCTGCTCGGCCGAGGCCAGCGCCCTCGCGGACTCTCCGAGGTCAAGTCCCAGGGCGTGCGCGACGGCCAGGGCCGCAAGGGCGTTGGAGACGTTGAAGTCGCCCGGCAGCGGTGTCTGCACGTCGATCTCGCCCTCGGGAGACATGCAGAGGAACCGGGAGCCGGAGGGGTCGAAGGCGACGCCGCGGGCGCTGAGGTCGGCCGCGCCGCCTGCGGCCGAGTAGGTGATGCAGTCGCCGCCGTCACCTGTCGAGAGCTCCTCTGCGAGCCGCTGGCCGTACGGGTCATCGAGGTTCACAACCGAGATGCCGCCCTCGAGCTCGATCAGCGGGGCTCCACCCTCCCCCATGAACAGGATCCGCTTGGCAGCGAAGTAGTCCTCCATGCCCGCATGGAAGTCGAGATGGTCCTGGCTCAGGTTGGTGAAGACCTTGACGGCGAAATCGATCGCGTCGGCCCGGTGCAGGACGAGCGCGTGCGAGGAGACCTCCATCGCGCAGGCGTCGTCGCCCGCCTCGAGCATGCGGGCGAAGGTTCGCTGCAGGTCGATCGCCTCGGGCGTCGTCCGCTCGACGTCCTCGACCTGACCGCCGACCACCTGCCGCACCGTCCCGAGCAGGCCGCAACGTCTTCCGGCGGACTCCAACAGGTGCCGCACGAGGAACGCCGTGGTCGTCTTGCCGTTGGTCCCGGTGATTCCGATGACGGTGAGCTCGGAGGTCGGGTCGCCGTTGAAGGTCGCCGCGAATGGCGCCATCGCTGCCCGTGCATCGCCGACCAGCACCTGGGGCGCTTCGAGCTCCAGGGTCCGTTCGACGACCAGGGCCGCGGCCCCGGCATCGACGGCCGCCGCGGCGAAGTCATGGCCGTCCGTCCTCTCTCCCGGGAAGCAGAAGAACAGCGTTCCCTCGCTCACCCGGCGGCTGTCATAGGCGAGGCCGCGGACCTCCACGGCCGGATCGCCGCGCAGATCCGCGGCGACGCCAGATGCTCTGAGCAGCTCGCCAAGCTCCATCCCGACGCGATTCTAGGAGCGATGCGTGAGGCGGCGGTGCTGCCGCAACCGCCAGGATCAGGTCGGACAGGGTCCCGGGCCTAGTTCGGCGAGATGCCGAGGTACGGCAGCGCGAACTCCGCGATCTGCCCGAAGACCGGCGCGGCGACCAACCCGCCCACGTGCACGTACTGCGGCTCGTCGACGACCACGGCGACGAGCAGCTTCGGATGGTGCGCCGGCGCGAAGCCGACGAAGGAGGCGACGTAGCGGCTGTCCGAGTAGGTCCCGTTCTCGACCTTCTGGGCGGTACCCGTCTTCCCCGCCAGCACGTACCCGGGAACGCTGACCTCCGACGCGGTGCCACCCGGCTCGAGCACGCCCTCGAGCATCCGGCGCAGCCGGGCGGCGGTTTTCGAGGTGATCACGCGATGCGGGTCGGTGTTCTGGTCGGCGGGGTGCCCGCCCACGCTGGTGATCAGGGTCGGGCGCCGCAGGATGCCGCCGTCGGCGATCGCGGAGTACGCAGTCGCCATCTGCATCGGCGTCACCGCGAGGCCCTGGCCGATCGGCAGGTTGCCCATCGTCGAGCCGGAGTAGTCCTTGCGCGCCGGCACGATCCCCCGCTCCTCGCCGGGATAGCCGATGCCGGTGGGCCGCCCGAAGCCAAAGCGGTTGATCCATTGGGAGAAGCGGTCGGCACCCTCCTTCAGCCCGATCGTCACGGCGCCGACGTTCGACGACTGCGCGAGGATCTGGGCCGTCGTGAGCGTCTCGGCCGGGCGGGCCTCGGCCTCGCCGATGGTCCGGTCGTAGACGTGGATCTCAGGGGGCAGATAGAAGCTCGAGTTCGGCGTGACCACGTGGTCCTCGAGCGCCGAGGCCACGGTGAAGGCCTTGAAGGTCGAGCCGGGCTCGTAGGTGAAGCCGGTGGCGCGGTTCTCGAGCTCATCGGGGCTCGCCTTGGCGAGGTTCTCGGGATCGAAGCCCGGCGTGTTCGCCATCGCCAGGACCTCTCCCGTATTGGGGTTCATCACGATCGCCGTGGCGCCTTTGGCGTCGTAGTGCTGGACGGCCGCATTCAGCGCCTCCTCGGTCTTGCCCTGGATCGCGGCGTCAAGCGTCGTCTGAACGTCCTCCCCCACGCTCGCCGGGGTGACGGTCTCCATCCGCAGTGGGCGTCCCACCGCGTCGTGGACCACGTCCTCCTCGCCGTTCGCCCCGCCGAGCACGCCGTTCTCCAAGTGCTCGAGGCCGGTCAGCCCCTGGTTGTCGGTCCCCACCGCCCCGATCACCTGCGAGGCAAGCTGACCCTGGGGGTAGAGCCGCTTGCTGGTCGGGACCGTGGAGATGCCGGCGATGTCGAGCTTCTTCACCTCCGCCGCGACGTTCGGATCGACCTTTCTGGCGAGATAGGCGAAGCCCGAGGTCCGGTCCGAAAGCGCCTTGAGCAGGTCCGCGGTCGGCACGCCGAGCACGTCATGCAGCTTCATCGCCGTGCGGCCGGGATTCTCGACCTGGTACGGCGTGGCGACCACGTCCGCGGCGTCCTCGGAGGCCGCCAGCACCTTGCCGTTGCGGTCGAGCACGCGGCCGCGCTCGCCCGGGATGGTCACGGTCGTGACCTGCTGGCTGCGGGCCTCGGCGCGGAGACTGCCCCCCTTCACGCCCTGCAGCCAGAACGAGCGGGCGATCGCGAACGAGAAGACCAGGCAGAAGATGCAGAAGAGCAGCCCGAGCCGGCGATCGATCATTCGCATCGCCGGTTGCCCCTAGAGGCCTACGCCTCCGGTCGAGCTTCCGGACGAGCTCGAGGAAGAGCTCGAGGAGGAGCCGCTCCCGCTCGAGGTGCCGCTCGCCGAACCGCTGCTCGTGCTCGGCGCAGTGGCGGTTGGGGTGGGAGTCGTGGTCGGCGCCACCGTCGTCGTGGGCGCGGGTGTCGAGCTCGTGTCGACCGGCGCGTAGGAGGTGCCCGGCGCGGGATAGCTCGATGGCAGGCTCGGCGCCATCAGGAAGCTGTCGGTGCCCAGCAGGTGCGCCAAGCGCTGCGCGCTCCCGTCGCTTGCGTTCAGATAGGTGATCGACTTCGGAGGAGGCACGGCGAGTCCCAGGCGGGAGGCCTCGGCCTCAACCCTGCTGGCCGAGAGTCGCTCGTCGATCTGTGCCTGAAGGCCGGAGATCTCGCTCTTCAGCTCGTCGATCTGGATCGACCGGCCGCCCGAGCCTGCGGTCAGGCTGAGGCTGAGGACGTTGAGCGCGACGATTCCGACGAGCATCGCGCCGAGGACGGCGATCCAGCCGCGTCCCCGGGTGAGTCGCATGATCAGAGTGGAGTCGGAGATGTCCCGGACGGCGCCGGCGCTTCGGACCGCCGCCTGCGGGAAGAGCGCGGCGCCGGCGACCGCCGGTCGCATCAGCCGGGCGGCGGGCGCCTGGCGGGCGCGGCCGCGGGGCGCCGGCCTCCGCCGGGCGCTTCGAGCCTTCCGTCGCGGCGCCTGACGCGGCGCGGCTTTGATGCGAGGGCGATCCGCAGGCGAAGCCGAGGAGCGATCCGTTCTATGTGGAGCCGTGGCAGCGGCGGCCATCAGCCCCCCTCCTCCTCTTCGCGGATCTTGAGCGCGGCACGCAGGTGCGCCGAGGAGGCGCGCGGGTTCCGCTCGAGCTCGTCGGGACCGGGAGCGATCGCTCGCTTGGTGAGCAGCTCGGCCTCCGGCTCGTGGCCACACACGCAGACCGGAAGCTCCGGCGGACAGACACAGCCGCGGGCTCGATCGGCGAGGAAGCGCTTGACGCGCCGGTCCTCGAGCGAATGGAAGGAGATCGCGCCGAGGCGCCCGCCGACCGGCAGGATGTCCCAGGCCAGGGGCAGCGCGTGATCGAGCGCGTCGAGCTCGCCGTTCACGGCGATCCGGATCGCCTGGAAGGTGCGCTTGGCCGGATGCCCGCGGCCGAATCGCTCGGAGGGCGGGATCGCGCCCTTGATCGCGCGGACGAGCTGCGCGGTCGTGTCGATCGGGCGGCGCTTGACGATCTCGCGCGCGATCGATCCGCCGCGGCGCTCCTCGCCGAGCTCGCGGATCGCGTTCGCGAGACGGTCCTGGGGCCAGTCGTTGACAACGGTCGCCGCCGAGAGGCTCTGGGTCGGGTCCATGCGCATGTCGAGCGGCGCGTCGTACGAGTACGAGAAGCCTCGCTCCCAGGCATCGACCTGCATCGAGGACATACCGAGGTCGAAGACGATCGCGTCGGGCCGCACGCCCTCGCCGCGAAGCCCCTCGAGCGCCATGACGAAGTCGGCGCGCAGGAAGCGAGATCGGGACGGTGCGTGGGCGGCGAACTCACTCCAGCGCTCCTCGGAGGCGGGATCGCGGTCGACCGCGATCAGCTCGCCCTCCTGGCCGATGCGCTCGGAGATCAGGCGGGCGTGGCCGCCGCCCCCGAAGGTGCAGTCGACGAACGTCTCGCCCGGGTGCGGGTCGAGGACGTCGATCAGCTCTGTTGCGAGGACGGGCTCATGTTCGGTGGGCACGTACGTAAGGTTCGCTGACGAGGCCGGTTGTCCGGCCGCCCTGTTGGTGGCGGCCGAAATGCGGGGCCCCACCACTCGATGTGTTGCTGTGGCCATTTCAGCCTCCTTCGCTCTCGGAGAGGTTCTCGGCGACGTCTGAGACCTCCGCATCCATTTCCTTCTCGTACTCGGCCCAGCGCTCGGCGCTCCAGATCTCGAACCAGTCGTCGGAGCCGACGATCACGCAGGGGCCCTCGCCCAGGCCGGCGTGCTCGATCAGCTTCTTCGGCAGCCGGATCCGGCCGGCGGAGTCAAGGGAGTCGTCGAAGGCGCCACCGTGGAAGTGGCGGCGCAGCATCCGCCCGCGCTTGCCGAGCGGGTTGGTCTCGCCGAGGAAGCTCTTCGTGAAGTTCTCGTAGCCGCCGGGCGCGAACACCCAGACAGAGGGGTCGAGGCCCTTGGCGAGAACGACTCCATCAGCCAGCGCCGCGCGGAACCTCGACGGGACCGTGAGGCGGTCCTTGGCGTCGAGATTGTGCTCGTACTGACCGAGAAACGACAAAGCGGGCTTCCTCTCCGGAGGGTGAGTCGGTCTGTTCGGAGCGGGCCGGGGTGGTGAGGTGGGAGGAGCCTCATCACCCCGGCCCTATTGACCAACTCTGTTTGCCACGCTAACCCACTCTGCCCCACTTTGCAACACAGATTGGGCGGGCGCATTGCACCCGATCCGTCGGACGGAACTGCTACCCGGGTCGGAGGAGCGCTGAAATCCGCATTCCCATGCGGTTTGAGGGGCTCCGCGACGCGCCCGGTTGCGACGCCTTGGTGGCCTGGTCCTGCAACTCCGGTTGCAGTGAAGAGGACCGCCACCGGGATGCCCCCCACTTTGCCCCCCGGTCGGCTTCACGCGTCGAGCCGCGCGGCGGCGATCCTCTCGCCCCGCCTCACGCCCGGATCAGTTCAGGCGTTCCATCGGCAGTTGACGACGGCAAAGGAGTCGAGATGCACTTCGAGCGGCGCTATCGAGCGATGGAGACGAGAGACGAGGCCCAGGCGGGGGAGTTCTTCGCGGCGGTCACCTCGACCGGCATCTATTGCCGTCCGGGCTGCCCGGCGCGGATGCCGAAGCGCGAGAACGTCCGCTTCTACCTGACCGCCGCCGCGGCGCGGAGCGACGGGTTCCGCGCGTGCCTTCGCTGCCACCCGGACGAGTTCGAGTGAGCGGCGCCGAGCGGTTGCGCGCCGCGGCCGCGGCGGCCACGGTGGGGCCGGCGGTCTGGTTCGCGGTGATGATCGTGCTGGGACTGGCGGTCCCCGGCTACGACACGCTCACCATGCCCGCCAGCGCTCTCAGCCTCGGCTCGGCCGGCTGGGTGATGATCGTGAACTTCGTGCTGTTGGGTGCGGTCGAGATCGCGTTCGCCTTTGCGCTGTGGCGAGTGGCGGAAAGCTCCGGTCTCGGGCGTGCCGAGGCGGTCCTGATCGGATTCGCGGGTGCCTGCACGCTGATCGCCGGGCCGCTGATCACGGATCCTGACGACGCGCTGAGGACGCTCCACGCCCAGCTGCACCTGGCCGCGGTCGCGTGCGCCTTCGCGGCCGTGTCGGCGGCCGCCATCCTGGTCTCGCGGCGAGGCAGCGCGACCCGCGGTTTTGCCGCCTTCTCGCTGCTGACCGGCCTGTCCGTCCTGCCCCTCTTCGTCATCTCGGAGGCGGCGACCCCGATGCTGGGAGTGATTCAGCGCGCCGCGGTGGCGATCGCGTTCACCTGGCTGACGCTGCTCGCGCTGCGCATGCGCGCTGCCATTCCGCCGGCCGAGCTCAGAACCCGGACATGAACCGATCGACGTTGGCGAGCAGCCCGGCGGCGATCATCAGCAGGACCGAGGGCACCAGGAGAAGCGCGATCGCGAGCTGGATCTTGGGAGCCGCTCGCGCCGCCTGCTCCTCGATCCGCCGCCGCTGGACGCCGCGCAGCGCGGTCGCCTGCTCGCGGAGCTGGTCGGCCAGAGGAGAGCCGTAGCGGCGGGAGCGCTCGATCACCCCGCACATCGCCGATACCTCGCGGACCGGGGCGCGCCGCCGCAGCGACTCGAGCGCCTGGCTCTGCGGAAGCCCGCAGGAGCTCTCGGCCGAGAGCATCGCGAGCTCGCGCGCCAGCGGCCCCTCCCCCCTGCCGAGCTCGCTGAGACCCGCGAGCGGGCTGCGCCCCGCGGCAGTGCCGACCGCCAGCAGGTCGAGCGCGTCAGGGAGGCCGGCGCGGAGGGCGCGGAGCCGCTGGCGGGCGCGTCGCTCGAGCCACGCATCGGGACCGAGAAAGCCTGCGGCAGGCAGTCCGACGAGGACGATCCAGGCGAGACGGCTGGGGGCGGCGGGCGCCACGACCATCCCCCAGAGCAAGCCGGCTAGCCCGCCGCCGAGCTTGGCGGCGAGCACGGCCTGCAGGGAGACGCGGTCCGCAAGACCGGCCCTGGTGATGCGAGCGGAGAGCCCGAGCCGGCCGTCGGCGGCGGTGAGGAGCGAACATGCCGGCGATCGCGTTGCGGCGTCGTGGCTTGTGGGCCCATCCGCTCGGGTGCGCCCGGGCAGGAGTTGTGCGATCGCGCCGAACCCGAGGACGAGCGCGCCGATCCCGAGCAGCACAGCCGTGGTCATTCCGCCGGCCTCCCGAGCCTGCGGATCAGCCCGAAGCCGAGGACCTGAAGTCCCCCTGCCGCGACCAGCATCGCCGCGGAGGCCGGCTCGGAGATCACCCGCGAGACGAAGCCGGGCTGCAGGAGCTCCGCGAAGAGCGCCGCCCCGGCGGGCAGCGCAACCACGAGCAACCCCGTGAAGCGTGCCTGCGTCGTGGCGGCGCGAGCCTCATCGGCGACCCGGTCGCGGTCGGCGGCCGCCGCCGCCAGGCGCCGCATCAGCGCGGCCACGTCCCCGCCCGCGACCTGCTGGCTGAGCAGCGCCGTGGCGAGGGAGTCGACCCGGTCCGAGCGCAGCCTGGCCTGCATCCCGGCGAGTGCCTCAGCCGTCGATGCCCCGAGCTCGAGGTCGGCCGCGACCCGCGCCAGCTCCACCGAGGAGGGACCCTCGAGCGACCCCGCGGCGGCCGCCAGCGCGCCCCGCACCGAGTGACCGCCCGAGATCGCGTCGGCGATCGCCGCCGCCACATCCGGAAGAGACCGCTCCACCGCGCGGCGATATCGCTCGCGGCGACCGGCGACCAGCGCCCCGACGCACCAGGGGCCCGCCGCCGCGGCGACCGCGAGCGGGCTCGGGCCGGCGATCAGGACCGCCATCGCCGCGATCGCGCCGCTGCCGAGCATCGCGAGGCGGCGCTGCTCGTCCGCGCTCGGCGCGTAGCCCTCTCGCGAGGCACGCCGCAGGGGCAGGACCGCGGCCTGGAGCCAGCTCGCCAACCGCGGCGCCGAGACCAAAGCTTCGCGGACCGCTACGGCGGCGAGCCCTCCCGCAAGCGCCGTCAGCACGATCAGCGCCTCACGGCCCACGGGCGTGCCTCCGCTTCGCTTCCCAGCCTGTAGAGCTCGCGGACGCCCACCGAGCCGGCGGTCCGCACCACCTCGGCGACCTCCACGACGCGGCGCGAGCCGTCGCTCAACCGGGCGAGGTGGATGACGAGATCGAGCCCACGTCCCAGTTGCTCGCGGATCGCCTCGTGCGGCAGGCCGACGCCGGCCATCAGCGCCAGGGTCTCGATTCGCCGCAGCGCGTCCTCCGGCGAGTTGGCATGGACGGTGGAGAGCGCGCCCTCGTGGCCGGTGTTCAGGGCCATCAGCAGGTCCAGCGCCTCGCCGCCCCGCACCTCGCCGATCACGATGCGGTCCGGGCGCATACGCAGAGCGCCGCGGAGCAGCTCCCGGATGGTGACCCTGCCGCGGCCCTCCACGTTCGGCGGCCGACTCTCCAGCCGGACGACGTGTGGCTGCCGCAGCCGCAGCTCGGCGGCGTCCTCGATCGTGATCACACGCTCGTCCGGGTCGAGGAACGCCGAGAGAGCGTTCAGCAGCGTCGTCTTGCCGGAGCCGGTGCCGCCGCTGACGAGAATGCTCCGCCGCGCGCCGACCGCAGCGGCCAGCTCGTCGTGGAGCTCCGGGCTGAGGGTGCCGAGCTCGACCAGCTCCCGCGGACCGGGCCGCACTGCGGAGAACCGCCGGATCGACATCGAAGGGCCATCGACCGAGAGCGGCGGGATCACCACGTGGACGCGCGAGCCGTCCTCGAGCCGTGCATCGACCATCGGGCTGAGCTCGTCGACCCTGCGACCGAGCGGGGTGAGGATCCGCTCGATCGCGTCCCGCAGGGACTGCTCGGAGGGGAAGGAGACCTCGGTCAGCTCAATCCGCCCCGCCCTCTCGACGTAGACGCGCTCGTGCCAGTTGACCATCACCTCCTCGACCGCCGGGTCGGCGAGCAGCTCCTCAAGCGGCCCGAGGCCGACGGCCTCGCGCAATATCAGCTCGCGAAGGCGCTCCCGCGTCGGCTGCTCGAGGATCGCCGCGTCCTCGTCGACAAGCTCGCGAACCGCGTCGGGAAGCGGCCCCAATGCCGCGTCGCCCGAGGCCGCCTGCGCACGGCGACGCTCCACGAGCCGGTTGCGCAGCTCGACGGCCAGCTGATCCAGGTGCCTGCGGCGGACTCGCTCGTCCACCCTGGGCTAAGAGGCCGGGCCGGCCGGCTCGCCCCCCTGCGGTGGATAGCCTGCGCGGACGTGGCCGAGATCGAGGTCAAGCAGGCGGACATCACCAAGCTCGAGGTGGACGCGATCGCCAACGCCGCCAACACGCAGCTTCGCCACGGCGGCGGCGTGGCGGGCGCGATCTCCCGGGCCGGCGGCCCGGTGGTTCAGGCTGAGAGCGACGAGCGTGCGCCGATCGGGCTAGGGGACGCGGTCGAGACGACCGCGGGCGAGATGCCCGCCCGCTGGGTGATCCACGCGGCGACGATGGACCTGGGCGGCCCGACCTCCGCGGAGATCATCCGCAGGGCCACGGCGAGCACGCTCGCCGTGGCAGACGAGCTCGGAGCGAAGAGCCTGGCCCTGGTCGCCTTCGGTACGGGCGTGGGCGGCTTCCCGCTCGACGAGGCCGCCCGGATCGAGGCCGAGGAGATGCACAGGCACCTCGATGCGGGCAGCGGGCTCGAGCAGGTGATCTTCGCCGTTCACGGCGACGAAGCCGAGGCCGCGTTCAATTCGGCGATGAGTCAGCTCGGTTGAGTCAGTCTCAGATAGCAACGATGGTCATCCACCCACCGGGGCGGCACTTGCTGCGCGCAAAGGACCTCGCGGACGCTCGCTACTCCGAGCGCCTCGACGTCGATGACTTGGCCGGCGCGGCCGGCCTCTCCAAGGCTCACTTCAGCCGCGAGTTCCGCCGCGCCTTCGGCGAGTCGCCGCACCACTACCTCCTGACCCGGCGCCTCGAGCGAGCCGCCACCCTGCTGCGGATGACCGATTGGAGCGTCGCCGAGGTCTGCGTCGAGGTCGGCCTGCAGAGCATCGGGTCCTTCACCACCAGCTTCAAGCGCGCCTACGGGCAAAGCCCAACGGAGTACCGCGCGAGCCAGCCGCCCGCGTCCCACTTCGCGAAGGTGCCGAGCTGCGTGCTCCGCACCTTCCTGCGACCCCATACAGCACGTTTCAAGAAGACAGACGACTGAGCCGCAAATACCTTGACCCGGACCGAGTAGTTCAACGAAAGGAGACGAAATGATCCGCGTCGTAAACGGGCAGGTCTGGGTCCACGATCAGGACGAGGCGCTCGAGTTCTGGACCAAGAAGATCGGATGGGAGGTCCGCTCCGACATCACGATGGAGGAGCTCGGCGGCTTCCGCTGGCTCACCGTCGGGGCGCCCGGCCAGGACTTCTCCCTCGCCCTGATGGCGATCCCCGGACCGCCGGTGATGGACGAGGGGACGAAGAAGCAGGTCGAGGATCTGATGTCCAAGGGCTTCGCCGGAACGGTCTTTCTGACCTCCGACGACGTGCAGGCCACCTACGAGGAGCTCAAGGAGCGCGGGGTCGAGTTCACAGAGGCGCCCGCGGAGCGGCCGTACGGAATCGACTCGGAGTTCCGCGACCCGTCGGGGAACAAGTTTCGCCTCGGCAAGCCGACGGTCTAGACGGTCATGGCCCGGGCAGCAGGCGAATCTCGCGCTCGGCGCTCTGCGCGGCGATCAGCGCGAGCGCCTGCTGTTCGGTCACGGCGAGCGTCGCGGACCATCCCTCGCCCGGACCGCTCGGGCTCCGCAGGGCCAGCAGCTTCACGCCGGTCGCCGCGATCCGGGCCTGCGCGGAGCGCCCCAGCCCCGCCTGACGCGAGACGACCACGTCGACCCGGCGGCCCTCGGGAGCTCCTTCGCCGACGGTGAGCGCCTCGCCCCCGGCGACGGTCACCTCGACCGGTCGCAGCCCCTGGCCGACCCCCGGTGCGTGCGGAGCGTCGGGGCGCGGGACCGCCAGCTGAGCCCCGAGCACGTAGGACCCCGCCGGGATCGTGGCGCCGGGCGCCCGCCCGAGCGCGTCCGCCGTGCGGACGAGCGCTCCGGGTGGCACGAAGCTCGCCGGGACGCGGCGCACCGTCAGCGCCGCCCCGGCGCGCTCCACTCCGATCGGCTGGCCCGCCGGCAGCTCGGCGCTCGCCACCACCACCGGCCGCAAAGGGCCGTAGCGAGCCTCGACGCGCGAGCGATACCGGCCGGCCACAGCGGCGGCCAGGATCGCGCAGACCAGGGCGGCGACCAGGAAGAGGAGCGCGCGGGCGCGGCGGCTCACGCCGCGAGCGCGTAACCCGGCTCGGCCAGCGGCAGCTCGAGCGCCGCGACGCAGCCGCTTCCGGTCTCGCAGAGGGCGAAGCGCCCGCTGTGCGCGCTCGCGACTCGCGAGACGACATCGGTGCCGTGCCCTCGGCGCGGATCGCTCTCGCGCACGGGCACGCCGTTCCCCGCGCCGTTCGCGATCGTGATCCGGATCCGGCTCACGACCCGCGCGCCGGTCACGACTACGGGCGGACCGCCGTGTTCGATCGCGTTCGCGATCAGGTTGTCGAGAGCCTGGGCCATCTGGACGGCATCTCCCTCGACCGGAGCCGGACCGGCGTCCCAGTAGACGCGGATCCCGCCACTGCGCGCCGCGACCGGTCGCCAGCGCTCGAGCGCCGCGAGCACCACCTCGCGGCAGGAGTATCGGCGCGACGGCCGCGACGGAGCACGGCCGTTGACCGCGCCGTCCAGATCCTGCAGGGCGCTCGCCGCGACCTCGAGCAGACCACGCCGGCTCGCCGCGGGCGGCGAGGCGGCCGGCTGGCCCGAGCCCTCCTCCAGCAGCACGAGCGCCTGGAGTGGGCGGCGCAGCTCGTGCAGCGCCCGGTTGAGCGCGCGCTTGTGGGCGGGAGTGATCACCCGTCGAGCAGCCTGTAGCCGACGCCCCAGCAGTTGAAGACGTAGCGCGCGCCCTCCGGATCGAGCTTGCGGCGCAGGCGGCTCGCGTGGGAGTCGAGCGTCCGGGTCCTGCCCTTCGCGCGGAACCCCCAGACGTCACGAAGCAGCTCGTCCTTGGTGAAGACGCGGCGCGGCTCGGCGGCAAGCGCGCGCAACAGCGCGAACTCCTTGTTTGCCAGTTCCACCTGGCGGTCGCCGACGCTGACTCGCCGTGTCGCCGGGTCGACGGTCAGATCCCCGACCCGGATCGGCCCGCGCCGGGCACCGGACCGCCGCCGCAGCACCGCCGCCACCCGCGCCAGGAGCTCCGGATAGTGGAACGGCTTCGCGAGATAGTCGTCGGCGCCCGCCTCGAAGCCGCGGAGCCGGTCGGCCTCGCTCGACCGCCCGGAGAGCACCAGGACCGGCAGCTCCGGGTCGAAGCGCTCTCCCGCCGAGCGGATCTCCCGCAGCACGTCGATCCCCGGGTGCATCGGGCAGCCCCAGGTCCAGAAGCATCAGGTCCGGCTGGTTGTAGCCGCAGAGACGCAGCGCATCGGAGGCGCTCGGTGCTGGAAGGGCGCGGTAGCGGTCGGCGGTCAGGTGGTCGCAGAGGAGCTCGCGGGTGGGATCGTCGTCCTCGCAGACCACCACCGTCGCCAGCTCTTCGACCTGGGGGAGCACTCCCCCTTAAGCCATGCGCCCAAAGAACTCTCCCCCGCGCGCGCACCGTAGCGATCCTCCTCGCTGCTCCCATCGAGCCGAAGCAGCATCGAAACGGCCCCGAAAGCAGGGCCGCCGCGATGCCCCTGGCACGCGAAGGGAGGCGTGCCGGTTGCTGGGGAGAACGGTGCTCCCCTGCATGGGAATGTAGGAGCGAGCCTGGGACCTTGCAGCTCGTGAGAGGAGCTTCGAGGTACTGCTCGGGCGCTCGTTCACGCCCGTTGGTCAGCAGAGCGTCGGGGTGCCGCGGCCGAGGTCGCGAGGGTCTTGTCCCCCGGTATTGCGGCCTTCTACGGATGAGTTCATGTTCAAATCCGCACATGCCGATGAGTTCAGGGGACCGATGGGCGGTCCGTGGAAAGGGGCTTGGCGTGGCGAGAAGACAAGACGGCGCGACCAGACTAGGCGGTCACACCCGGGCACTTCTCGCTCGCGCGCAACTGGTGCCCGAATGACCTCGGTCGCTCCAGGCCCAGGGCCGAACCGCCGCGCAAGACATTCGTCTCCTTGGCTTGCCGTTGTCGTGAGCGCGGTCGGAGCGACGCTCATCGCCCGCCCGATAGTGGTGGCGCTTGCCCCCGGGTTCGGTCACGATGCGATCCCTAGGGGGCTCCTCGTGGCCGTGTTCGTTGGCGCGGTGCTGAGCTGCCTGGTCAAGGCCTTGGTCGACCCGGCCGACCGTAAGTTGTGGCTGGTGCTGGGCCTCGGGCTGGCCGGCTGGTCCGCGCAGGCCTACTACGTCCTCAGTCCCGACGCGGCCCTGTCGTTTCCGTCGCCGGTTGATCTTGCGGCGCTCGGCTTCTACGTCTGCGCGCTGCTGTTCGTGATACTGCTCGCTCTTAGCGAAATTGGGCCGCAACCGCTGTCCGTCAAACTTGACGGGTTGCTCGGCGGGCTCGTGCTCGCGGACCTGGGCGCGGTGTTCGTGCTGGCGCAGGCCCAGGCGGGGTCCGGCGCCGATTCCCAGACCCTCTACGGGCAGCTCTCCTACGCGGTGGCCGACCTCTTCGTGCTGGGCTTCGTGGCGACGCTCTTGCTTATCCCCGCCATGCGCGCCAATCAGTCGCACCGGTTGTGGTTGTTGATCGGAGCCTTCGCGTTGCTGGCCACCGGAGACAGCATCTACTTGCGCGCGGTTGCCTTCGGCGACCTAGGCTCGAGCGCGGTGGTCGCGTCGCTGTGGGCGGCCGGGCCGCTGCTACTGGCCGCAATCCCGTGGACGACGAGGCGTCCCGCCCGCGAGTTCGCCCGCCGGAGCGCCATCCCTCTTGCGATACCCGTGGGCTCGGTGGCGATCGCGCTCGCGATTCTGGCTGTGGAAGCGCTCAGGCCTGACAGCACCACCGAGTTCGCTGTCGTCGTCGCTTTGGTGGTGCTCGTCCTCGGGACGGCCCGACTGGTTGCCTCGATGAAGGAAAACGTGCGTCTCGGCGCCGAGAGTATCCGCGAGGCAAGCCGCTCAATGGCGATCGCCGACAGCGTGGACGAGGGGATCTTCATCGTCGACCCGATGGGACTGCTGACATCCATCAACCCGGCGGCGCTGCGATTGCTGGGCTACCGCTCGGAACGGGAGCTGATCGGCCACGATCACCACGAGGCCTTTCATCACACGCGAGCGGACGGGACGGCGTATCCGATCGAGGACTGCCCACTGCCGACCGTCATCGAAACCGGCCAGCCGATCCACATCGACGAGGAAGTGTTCTGGCGCAAGGATGGGACCGCCCTTCCGGTGTCCTTGTCCGCCTCCCCGATCGAGTGGAGCGAGGGCACGGGGAAGGTCGTCGCCTTCGGCGACATCACGGCCCAGATGGCAGAGCGCGAGCACCTTCGATCTCAAGCCAGCCAAGTCGTCTGGTTCGACCGGATTCGCGAGGCACTTGAGCAGGGCCGCCTCGTGCTCTACGGCCAGCCGATCCTCGATCTCACGAGCCGCGCCGTCGCCGGGCACGAGCTGCTGTTGCGCATGCTCTCGCCGACGGGCGAGGTCATCGCGCCCGGTGAGTTTCTGCCCACCGCGGAGAAATACGGGCTCATCGCCGAGATCGACCACTGGGTCATCAGCGAGGCGCTGAAGCTGGCCGCCGCCGGCAGCCGCGTGGCCGTCAACATCTCGGCGGCGTCGGTCGGCCGGCTCGAGGTCCTGGCCCACATCGAGCGCGAACTGACACGCACCGGCGCGCCCGCTGAGAACCTCACGTTCGAGCTTACCGAGACCGCGATCATGCTTGACCCTGGCGCGGGCAGGCGCTTTGCCGAACGGCTCGTGGCGCTGGGCTGCTCGCTCTCGATCGACGACTTCGGCACCGGCTACGCGTCGCTGACCTACCTGCGCCAACTCCCCGTCTCGGAGGTCAAGATCGACGTGCAGTTCGTCCGTGATATGGCGAGTAGCGAAAAGGACCAGAAAGTGGTCCGGGCCGTCGTGCAGATCGCGAGAAGCCTCGGGAAGACGACCGTTGCCGAAGGCGTCGAGGACGAACGGACGCTCGAGCTGCTGCGCGACTACGGCGTCGACTATGCCCAGGGCTACTACATCGGGCGACCCGAGCCCTTCGCGCCAGCGGCCCCCAAGCCCAGCGACGCGTTGCCACATGCCGACCGTCAGAGTCAGGCCGCCTCCGCGAGCATGTCCCGGCAGCTCAGGGATGACGCCTCACGCCCCGAGGCCGTCGACAAGCCGGTTGCCGATGCGGCAGCCGAGCTGACGTATGGCGAGCTCGCCGAAGCGCGGGACGTCGCGGCCGGGCTGCGAGACCATGACGCCGATGTGCGCGACCTGGAATACGAGCGCAATGAGAAGGCCGTGCTGGCCGCCGAAGAGTCCAAGCTGCATGCCCTCCTGGCCGCGAGCAAAGAAGCACGCCGTCGCGCGGCAGCCGACCGGGCCAGCGCGGACGACGTCGCAGCCGGCAACGGCGACCGCGCGCCCGAGCGCGAGGAACAGAACCTCGCGACCGCCACCGAGATCTCCGAGTCCACGAACAAGGCTCTGGCGGAATCGAGCCAGGACGCTCGCGACCATTCCGCGGCCGACAGAGCCGCTTCGCGGGCTGATCGTCGCGAGGCGGCCAGGGACCGTGACGAGGCGGGGACGGAAGGTGAACGGGCGGCCGCGGACGAACCCACCGGCGAGGACGGCTAAGCGTCAGGCCAGTTCCCCCGTCAGGCCCCGACTATCAAGGTCTTTCCGTCAGACGGCGACAAGGTGGGCATTTCACGCATCGGACCGGGACATGGCAAGCACGGTGCAGTCTTTGGGGCAGGAGACCGTCGCCGAAGGGGTTGAGGACGCCACCGCCCTGGAGCTGCTTCGGCGCCTGGGCGTCGATTACGCGCAGGGCTACCTGATCTGCAGGCCCCAACCGGTGAAAGTCGACCAGTTGCGAGAGCCGGAGCCGGAGGTTCCCCGACCCAACGAGGGGTCGCGATGGGATTCGTTGTCCTCGAACGTCGCTTGGCGAGTCTGAGGAGCTCTGCCGCCGAGGACTCGGCTCAACCTTGCGGGCCAAATGCCGATGAACACCTTGACAGTCTCAAGTGTCAACCGCCCGGCTCGGACAGCCTCTCCTCAGGAGTTCCTCTATGGCTGGTCCCCGCTTGTCTCCGCGCTCGTCTTCCGGTCCTCGCAATTCGCAGTCCACCGGTGTCAGCGGCCGTTCGGCGCCGGCCCTCATTCTCGCTGCTCTCGGTGCGGGCCTACTGCTCGCCGGGTTCGGTCCGGCAGTCCCTAACGCCGCCGCGGCTCCAACCACGATGGTGGACCTGGGTACGGCGTCAACGTACGCCGTATTGAGCGGCGCCTCCGTGGGTAACACCGTCAGCGCCGAAGGTGCTCCGCATACGACTCTCCGTGGCGATCTCGGCGTCAAGGCGAACACCCAACCGACCGGGTTCCCTCCGGGGATCGTCACCGGCACGGTCTCCGTCGGCAACCCGGCCGCAATCCAAGCGCACAGCGATCTCGTCGCAGCGTACAACGAGGTCGCAGGACGGACCGGCGGCACCGCGCTCGCGGGCGCGCTGGCGGGTGCGACAATTCTGCCGGGACTTCACACCATCGCGGGCGCCGCCTCCAACGCCGGAACGGTGACCCTCGACGGTGGGGGTGACCCGAACGCCGTATTCGTCTTTCAGATCAACGGAGCCATGGCCTTCGCAGCGGCAAGCCACGTCGTCTTGACCGGCGGAGCCCGGGCGTCCCGGGTTTTCTGGCAGGTCAATGGAGCCGGCTCCGTGGGCGCGGGTGCCGACTTCGCGGGAACGCTGATGGCGCTCGACGCGGTCGCGATGGGCAGCGGGACCCTGGTCAACGGCCGCGCGTTCGCCCTCAACGGTGCGCTCACGCTCGACAACAACCAGTTCTACAGCGCGCCACCCGTGATCACGATTGCCGGCGGGGCCACCGCGATCACGAGCGATACGACTCCCACCATCAGCGGCACGACTGACGTCGAGGCGCCGACGCTGGTCACCGTGACCGTCAGTGGCCAGACGCTCACCGCGACCCCCACCAATGGCGCATGGTCGGTGACCTCCGCGATCCTGGCGAACGCTACCTACCCGGTCGTCGCCTCGGTCAGCGACGGGGCGGGGAACCCAGGCAGCTTCACGCAACAGCTGACCGTCGATACGGTCTTGCCGGTCGTGACCCTCGACGGCGGACCCTTCGCGACGACGAACGACCCGACCCCGACGATCGCCGGCACCAGCGATGTCGCCACGGGGACGATCGTCCGCGTCAGCGTCGACTCGCAGGTGCTGTTTGCGGTCGTGAACTCCGGAGGATCATGGAACGTGACCCCCGGAGCGCTGCCCGACGACACTCACACCATCACCGCGTCCGTCTCCGATCCTGCCGGCAACGAGGGCACCGACAGCCAGGAGCTAACCGTGGACACCGCGGCGCCGGCGGTATCGATCGTAGGTGGGGCCACGGCGCTCACCAACGACCCGACCCCGGACATCTCCGGGACCGCGGACGTACCGCCCGGCACGACAGCGACTTTGACCCTGGCCGACGAGACGCTGTCGGGAGTGGTCCAGGGCGACGGCACGTGGACCGTGACCGCATCCGCACTATCCGACGGCCCGCATCGCGCGACCGTGGAAGTCTTTGACGCCGCCGGGAACCCTGCGCGCTTCACCCAGACCCTGACGGTCGACACGGTACCGCCGGACGTCGCGATCTCAGGTGGCGCGACAGCGACGACTGACGACGTCGATCCGACGATCGCGGGCACCTCCAGCGCCGCCCCCGGCACCACAGTGACCGTCTCGATCGCAGGTCAGACGCTGACAACCCTCCTCCAGCCCGACCATACGTGGAACGCAACTCCGACCTATGTCGGTAACGGAACGTGGGCGGTCGTCGCCTCGGCTCCCGATCCCGCCGGGAACGTGGGCAGCGCCGAGCAGACGCTCGTCGTCGGCCCCGTGGCGCCGCCCCCCGTAGCGGTCCCCGCACCCCCCGTAGCGGTCCCCGCAGTGACCGGAACCAGGGTCCCAGAGAGCGACTTCGGCTGCTGCAAGCTGAAGCAAAACAAGAAGAAGGGGATCGCCTTCCTGATCGCCTTCTTCCCCGGCCCCGGCGAGATCGGTCTCGCGGGCAAGGGGATCAAGAGCATCGCCCTCGGGAGCGCGGCGGCTCGCACGAGCCGAGGGGTCGCCGGCGGCCGGGTGAAGCTCCCGGTGAAGCCTGCCAAGAAGGGCAAATGGGCGCGCAAGATCCGCCGGAAGCTGCATAACAAGGGCAAGGCCGGGGTGAAGGTCAAGGTCACCTACATCCCCACCGGCGGGTTCGCGAACACGCAAGTGCGGAAGCTGAAGCTAGTTCGGAAGTGAGCCGAGCCAATCCGGCTGCCACCCGGGGGCTCGCTGCTCCCTTGCGCGAGACCGAGCAGCGCGAGGGCGGAGTGCTCCTCGTCGCGCATAAGGAGGCGCGACCACTAACGCTTCTTGAGCTTCAGCTTTCTTGACTGCGTGTTGGGGTCGCCGCCGGTCGGGGTGTAGGTGACGGCGACGTTCAGCTTGACATTGCCCCTCTTGTTCAGGCTCCTCTTCTTCTTTCCCTTCGCCTTAATCCGCAACTGCACATTTCCCGCGCTCACGGCCTTGCTGGTTACGGCACCTGAGGCGCGGGCGACCTTTGCACCCTTGCCCGACCCGGTCAGCTCGCCGGGGTTGGGGACGTTCACGGTGATGGTCGCCGTGCCCTTCTTCGTGTTGCGCTTGACCTTGCCGAGGGTGAGCGAGTTGCTGGGCTTGGCGGGCTCGGGCTTGGCGGGCTCGGGCTTGGCGGGCTCGAACACGGCCGTGATGTTCAGGTGACGGGAGAAGGGGGTGAAGTCTGCGGGCTCGCCGTCCGCCGCATCTCCGAAGCGGCCGAGGAGCGTGTCTCCGGGAGTGAGTGCTGAGAGGCATGCAGCGGGAGGAACCGCGCCACTGTGAAATCCGAGGAGGTCGCCTGGCTTCACCGGGATGTTCGCGGAGAACGTGTTGATGGCACTCGGGGCCAGCGCGCGAGGCCCGTCGTGGCCGACGGCCGTGTAGGTCGTCCCCGCGACGACCTGTCGCCAGATCTTCATCGTCATCGTCTGCCCGGCGCCCGCGCCGGCGCTGTGGCTCCAGGACGTGATCGTCCCATCGCCGGGCACCACATAGGGCGTGCCAGACCCCACGGACAGCTGTGCCCAGTCGTTGTTGGGGGCGCAACCCCCGGGTGCGGGGACGAGTTGCCCGATAGTCACCGACGCTGTGGCCTGCGAAGCGCTCGCCGCCAGCGACAGCGTCGTGAGGAAAGCGGCGGCGGCGATCCTTCTTCGCGCTCTGACCGATTTGTGCATTCGGCGGGAATCCTATCTCCATAGCCATGCAACGACATTCGGGGCTGCTCCCTTCGCGTGCCAGGGGCACTCCCGGCGCCCTGAAGTTGGCCCGCAGGCGGTCCTCCTTCCGACGAAATGCAGCACTCGGGGCGGGAGGGATTGCCCCCTACTGCCCGTGTCCACCTGACGCAGGCACGGAAATCGGCTCAAACAAATGACGTTGGGGCACGCCCCAGCAGTTGAAGACGTAGCGCGCGCCCCCCGGATCGAGCTTGCGGCGCAGGCGGCTCGCGTGGGAGTCGAGCGTCCTGGTGCGTCCCTTCGAGCGAAACCCCCAGACGTCGCGCAGCAGCTCGTCCTTGGTGAAGACCCGTCGCGGCTCGGCGGCAAGCGCGCGCAACAGCGCGAACTCCTTGTTTGCCAGCTCCACCTGGCGGTCGCCGACGCTGACTCGCCGTGTCGCCGGGTCGACGGTCAGATCCCCGACCCGGATCGGCCCGCGCCGGGCACCGGATCGCCGCCGCAGCACCGCCGCCACCCGCGCCAGGAGCTCCGGATAGTGGAACGGCTTCGCGAGATAGTCGTCGGCGCCCGCCTCGAAGCCGCGGAGCCGGTCGGCCTCGCCGGAGCGACCCGGAGAGGACCAGGACCGGCAGGTCCGGGTCGAAGCGCTCTCCCGCCGAGCGAATCTCCCGCAGCACGTCGATGCCCGGGGCATCGGGCAGCCCCAGGTCCAGGAGCATCAGGTCCGGCTGGTTGTAGCCGCAGAGCCGGAGGGCGTCGGAGGCGCTCGGCGCCGGCAGCGCCCGGTAGCGGTCGGCGGTCAGGTGGTCGCAGAGGAGCTCGCGGGTGGGATCGTCGTCCTCGCAGACCACCACCGTCGCCAGCTCTTCGATCTCGGGAAGCACGGCCTCTTAAGGCCGCCGGCCATGAGAACTCTCCCCCGCGAGGGGCGGTTTGAGCTTCTGCTCTTTCGCCAATGCAGCAGCGAGCGGCTCATCGCCGCCGCGGGCTATGTGCGACCGGGTTCACGCGGGAGCGATCACGCGCCGAGCGACCCGCGGCGCGACTCCTCCGCATGGGAAGCAGCAGTCCTTTGCACGGGCGCCAGCCTAGCTAGAGAAGAGCGTCTCCTGGGCCGTCCGCTTCGGATACGCCACTCCAAGGATCAGGAATTGCACCGAATCCTCTGACCGGATCGCCTCAGGCAAGGCGAGAGGGGGGAAAGCGTCAGCCGTATCGGTCCGGACCTGCCCGTTCGAGAGCTATCCGGATCAGCACCCGCTTCTGGGCACGCATCCGCTCGCGATAGTCGTCCCAGTCGGGGTTCTCATCCGGAAAGCGCTTGTAGTAGTCGATAAGTGGGTCCATCGCCTCAGGCAGCGAGAGAATCTCGGCCTCGCCCTCCGCATAGATCCAGCCGCCGAAGAAGCGCTCGGTCAGTACACAGAGCTGCGCCCAAGGGTCTCGGCGCATGTTCATGACCTTGTACGCGGTCTCGCGGCTGGAGATGATCGCCCGTCCCTCTCCGTCCACGTTCACCAGCACCGGGGTCTGCTGAATCCCGCCGGCGCGCCGAGTGGCGAGGACCGCACGATGGTGCTTCCGCATGAACTCACACGCGGCCTCTAGGTCCATCCGCCGACACTACGGAGTTCGGCCGGTCCCTGCCGCCAAGCGATCGGGCCGAACGAGTCGCGGGCCCATGCGCTCCCGATCTGGGCCATCCGCGCTCGCGCTCTGGGCGAGGAAGAGGAGTGAGCGGCGGCGGCTCGAGACCGCATCCCCGGCGGCCCAGCAGGTCTTGGCTGCAATGCCAGTCAGGTGGGTGTCCTGACGGAGGCTTCATAAATGCGGCAACGAGGATCATCACCTCGCTGCGGGCTATGCCCGACCGGGTTGACGCGAGGCTGTCGCGCAATTGCGGGTGAATCGGAGCCGAGCGGCTCCGCGGAGCCGCCGACGAGCTCGATCAGCGGCGCCGGCGAGGACCCCCTTGGCGAGCTCCTCGTAGGTGCGGATCGCCCCGTCGGAGGCCGCGGCGCGGAACCTGAGCCGTCGACGGCGAGGACCGTTGGCTCGATGAAGCCGGCCATATCCCGCGTGGTAGGCTCGGGTCATGCGGGGATGCCGCAGCGCTGCAGCGCTCTTTGCAGCGGTTTTCCTGGCGTCATGCTTGTTGGTGGCGCCCCCCGCAAGCGCCGCCGGATCCGGCTCGTTCAGCCCGGCCCCCTCTCTGGGCACGCCCCGCACCGGGCCCTCTGCCGTCCTGCTCGCCGACGGGCGCGTCCTGGTCGCGGGCGGCTACTACAACGTGTCTCCGGCGCTCGGCAACGCCGAGGTCTTCGTCAACGGCGGCTTCAGCTCCGCCGGCATCGGCTCTCTGGCAACACCGCGGCAGCAGGCGGCCGCCGCGCGGCTCGGCGACGGCCGCGTGCTCCTAGCCGGCGGCTTCAACGACATCTCCTATCTGAGCAGCACCGAGATCTTCAACCCGACGACGAATTCGTTCGGCCCGGCGCTCTCAATGCCCGGCCCGCGCGGGGCCGCCGTGGCGGCCCCGCTGCCGGACGGCAGCGTGCTGATCGCGGGCGGGAATACCGACGGCGCCCCCTCCCATGTGCTCGCAAGCGCGTTTGTCTACCACGCCGCGACCAACAGCTACACCCTCACCGGAGCTATGACGACGCCGCGTGAGCACGCGGTCGCGGCGCCGCTCCCCGACGGGCGCGTCCTGGTCGCGGGCGGCTTCGACGGCTCCTCCTACCTGTCGAGTGCCGAGATCTTCGACCCCGTGACCGGCAGCTTCAGCTCGGCCGGCGTCGGTTCGATGACGGTCCCGCGCGAAGGGGCGGCGGCGGCCCCGCTGCCCGATGGCCGGGTGCTGATCGCGGGTGGCTACAGCCCCGCGCTGCTGGCGAGCGCCGAGGCCTTCGACCCGGCGACGGCGACCTTCAGCTCCGCCGGAATCGGCCCGATGGCCAGCCCCCGCGCCCGCGGCGCCGCCGCCCCGCTCCCCGATGGGCGGGTGCTGGTCGCGGGCGGCACCCTCAACGGCTCCTCGACAACCGGCAGCGCCGAGATCTACACCGCCACCAACACGTTCAGCCTGGCGACGACCAAGCTGAAGAAGCTGAAGCTCCTGGTCGAGGTCTCGGCCTTCGGGAGGGTGCGGGTCACCGACGCCCGGGCCGGGCGCCACGGCGCGGCGGCATCGAAGCGGCGCCGCCACCGCGGGCGCAAGCTGAAGCTGCGGCCCACGAGCGCCGTGGGCGGGCCGGGCACGATCAAGCTCCGGCTCAGGCTCACGAAGCACGCCAAACGGAAGCTGCGGCGGACCGGCAAGCTCAAGGTTCGCGCTCGGATCACCTTCACGCCGCAGGGCGGACTCGCCAACACCCGCACGATCAAACTGAAGATCCGCTCGAAGCACCACACGCACCGTCACTGACAGGGCACGGACGGTGGGAAGGGCGCGCGCCTTCCCATCAACTTCATCGTCGCGCTAACGCCCAGCGCCTTTCGGGTGTTCAAGATCCGCAAGACCTGGCCGGCCTGAGGCTAAAGAAGGAGCTCGGCGCGCTGCCCCGGCAGGGGCTCCGGTTGCAGATCGACGACGGAGGAGTGACGAAGCACTTTCGCCTCCAGGGCGCCAATCGGATCGGCGCTCGACTTCGAGATGACCCGCTCCAAGTTCGCGACGAGTTTCGCCGAGCAGTTGCGGGCCGCTCTCGCCTGAGCTCGCGGCCTCAGACCGCCCCGGCGCACCTCACACTCTCCCCCGTCCTAGAGATGTAGCCGGTGGCGCTCGAGCCTGTGCTCTGGGTGCTCCTCCGGCGAGGGCTCGTCTCCCCCGGTCCGCCGCACCAGCGCCCAGGTGAGCACCGCACCCACCGCGACCAGCCCGACCAGGACCCAGGTCGAGTCCGCGACCGCGGTGGCGAAGGCGCCGGACGCGTCGCCCGGGTGGGCCGTGAGCTGGTCGTCCTGGATTGTCTGGAAGACCGCCGCGACCGCCGCCAGCGATACGGCGCCTGCGGTGACGCGGACCATCGCCAGCACTCCGGCCGCGATCCCCGCCTTGGCGCGCGGCATCGCCAGCATCGCCGCGGTCGACATCGGCGCGTAGACCAGCCCGAGCGAGATCCCGAAGAGCAGATAACCCGGCATCAGGGAGCCGTAGGAGCTCGATGCGTCGATCTGCGTGAGGAGCGCGAGCCCCACCGCGCCGCAGACCATCCCGACCGTCATCAGGGCGCGCGGCCCGAACCTGTCGATCAGCCCGCCGCAGAAGGGCGAGATGAAGACCATCGGGGCCGTCACCGGAAGGATCAGAAGCCCGGCAGCCACCGGGCCGTGGTCGAGGACGCCCTGCAGGTACTGCGGCTGGAAGAAGATCACCGCCCAGTACGCGCCGACCAGGGTGAAGGCCGCCGCCGATGCGCCCAGGTACGGGCCGTTGCGAAACAGGCTGAAGTCCACGATCGGCGAGTCGACGCGGTGCTCGATCGCCCAGAAGCCCGCGAGAAGGAGGAGGCCGGCCGCGAGCAGGGCGATCGTCCTGGCGGACCCCCAGCCCCAGTCGTCGGCGCGAACGAGCGCGAAGACGAACGCCAGGAGCCCAGGCGTCAGCGTGGCCAGGCCGGGCAAGTCGAGCTTCGGCGGCGAGGTCTCGTCGCGTGACTCCCGGGCCGCCCACCAGGTGATCGCGACGCCCATGGCGCAGATCGGCAGGTTGATCCAGAAGATCAGCCGCCAATCGACGTCGATCAGCACACCGCCGACCAGCGGGCCGATCGCCAGGGCAAGCGCCGAGACAGCCGCCCAGATCCCGAGCGCCTGCGCCTGGCGCTCTGTGGGGAACGCGTGGCTGACGATCGCCAGCGAGAGTGAGAGCATCGCGGCCCCTCCTGCTCCCTGAACCGCCCGGGCGGCCACGAGCAGCGCGTCGTCCGAGGCGACCGCCGCCAGCACCGACCCGGCCCCGAAGACCGCCATTCCGATCAGGAAGACGAGGCGGCGCCCGTAGATGTCCCCGAGCCTGCCGGCGGTCACGACGAGGACCGCCAGCACCAGCAGGTAGCCGTTCAACACCCACTGGACGTTGTCGGGCGAGGCGTGCAGGTCGCGCTCGATCGTCGGCAGCGCCAGCGCCACCACGGTCGAGTCGAGCATCAGCAGGAAGAGCCCCATGCAGGTGCCGACCAGCACCCACCACTGCCGCGTGGATACCGGCGACGACGTCACGCTAGGGAGAGGGCGGCTCGAGTACGACCATCGCGCCGGAGCAGCGTATGACCCGCCCCGGCGGGACGGCCCCGGCGCGGACACGACTCGACGGCTAGAGGAGCCTGACTCGCCCGTTCGGGATGTTGTAGACCGCAGGACGGACCCAGAGCCGTCCCTCGTCCACCGCCGGCTTGATGATCGGCTCCGTGGCCGCGATCGCGGCGGCCTGGGCACGGGCGTTGGCGGCGACGGAGGCTTGCAGCGTGCGCTGGCCCGCCGGAATCGCGCTGACGGTCGGCACGATCGCGCCCACGATTTCGCCGATCGCCCCATACTTGGACGGCGGATAGCTCGAGGTCCCGTTTGCGACCCCGAGCGCGGACCTGACCGCCCCGCAGTCGCTGTGGCCGAGGACGATGATCAGCTTGACGCCGAGGACGGCGACCGCATACTCGGTGCTTCCGAGGGTTCCGACGTCGATGCTGTTGCCCGCGACCTTGGAGACGAACAGGTTGCCCCGCTCCACATCGAAGATCAGCGTCGGCGAGACCCTCGAGTCCGAGCAGGTGATGATCGCCGCGAAGGGCGCCTGTTTGCTGGCGCGCCGCTCGCCGACCGGGGAATAGTCGCGCAGCTCGAGCTTGTTGGCCCGGTAGCGCTTGTTGCCTCCCTGGAGCGCGCGCAGGGCCGCACGGGGCGAGCGAGGATGCGGCGCCCGGCCCTTCGCGGGCTGCTTGGCGGCTGCGGCCTCGGCGGCCAGGGCTTCAGCGGCGGCGCCGGGAACCAGGGCGGCCGCGCCGACGGCGCCGGCGCGCGTCAGGAACCTCCGTCTCGAGACGTTCTCGTCGAACACCGCCCTCCTGCCTTCCTTCCCCCTACTCGAGGATGCAGTGATCAACCATACGCTTCGAGGAGGGGTCGAACAAGCGGTGTGATCCCGGCAGCTGGTCGTTGGGTTGCCAAGCGCGGGCGGGAATCCGCCGCCGGACCTACGGGGAGGGCAGCTCGAGCAGCGCCGACGCCTGCCGGCACCGGATCGCCCGCCCGGAAGCTACGGCCCGGTGCAGCTCGACCACGCGGTGCTCGCCGTCGAGGAAGAGCAGATCGAGGGGAAACCGCATCCCGAAGGTGTGGACGCTGCGACAGCGCGGGATCAGCAGGCCCGCCCCCGCCTCCTCACGGGAGAGCAGGGCGAGCCCGAGCAGACGGCTGAGCGGACTGGTCGCCACGGGAACCTCGAGTCCGAGCAGCTCGGTGCGCTCGACCCCGCGGAAGCGAAAAGGCGTCTCCACCCGAACATAAGCTTTCGGCTGCATGGAATACGCGGCACAACCCGCCGAGGTAGCCCGCCCCGAGTCGACCTTCCTCCAGCGGGTCTTCATGTGGATGTTCACCGGCCTCGCGATCACCGGCGGGGTGGCGGCGGCGATCGGATCGAGCGACAAGCTGCTCACCGACATCACGAAGTCCCCGGGGATCGTGATCGGCGTGATCGTCGCGCAGCTCGCCCTCGTCCTCGCCCTGGTCTTCCTGCTGCCGCGGATCTCGGTCGGGCTGGCGACCTTCCTCTTCCTGCTCTACTCGGCGACGGTCGGGGTCACGTTCGCGCTCATCTTCGAGCTCTACACGACCCAGTCGATCTTCACCGCCTTCCTGATCACCGCGGGGATGTTCGGCGCGCTCGCGGTCTGGGGCGCCGTCACCCACATCGACCTCTCCAAGGTCGGAGCGATCGCCTTCATGGCCCTGATCGGCCTGATCCTGGCGACGATCGTCAACCTCTTCTGGGCCAACTCGACGCTCTACTGGATCACCACGTACGCGGGCGTGGGCATCTTCGCCGCGCTCACCGCGTACGACATGCAGAAGCTCAAGCAGATCAATCAGCAGGGGCTCTCCGGCGAGGCCGAGGGACGAGCCGCGATCATGGGCGCCCTCGCCCTCTACCTCGACTTCATCAACCTCTTCCTCTTCCTGCTCAGGATCTTCGGCCGGAGCCGTTGAGCCGCGGCCTCGAGCCGGGGCCCGATGGCAGGCCGCGCTGCTGGTGGTCCCTCGACACACCGGACTACCTCGACTACCACGACTCCGAATGGGGACGGCCGCTGCACGGCGAGGCGGAGCTGTTCGAGCGGCTCACCCTGGAGGCATTCCAGTCAGGCCTCTCCTGGCTCACCATCCTGCGCAAGCGCGAGAACTTCCGGCGGGCGTTCGACGGCTTCAAGATCGAGAAGGTCGCGACCTATGGCGACGAGGAGGTGGCTCGTCTGGTCTGGAGCTTCGCCCCGGATCCGGGCTCCCGGCCGGCGCCGAGGACTCGGTCCGACATCCCGTCGATCACACCGGAGTCCACCGCCCTGGCCAAGGAGCTCAAGCGCCGCGGCTTCGTCTTCCTCGGGCCGACGACGGCCTACGCCGCGATGCAGGCCGCCGGCCTGGTCAACGACCACCTCGAAGGGTGTGTTTTCCGGTAGCAGACGTCGACGCCAACCCTGGGTTCCCTTTTGCTGCAACCGGTCGTTCAGGACCCCCTAAAGACTGGCGATGGCAACCCGCATGCGCCAAGATGCCCAAACCAGTGGACGAGACCGCACGCAGAGGAAATTACGAGTCGGGCGCCGACTACGTGCTCGAGTACGGAGAGCTCCGCTTCTCCTTCAACGAGCGCGACTTCGCCCAGCGTGTGGAGCAGGCGGCGGTCAAGCTCGACTTCGTCCGCCAGGGTCTCGACGAGCACGAGCTGGAGGACCTGCTCGAGCTCGCCGTGAACGGCGAGATCCGGGAGCCCTGCTCCCCCCTCGGCGGCCACGTCAACGAGAACTGGGATGAGCTCGTCGGCCCGTCCAACAAGAGCCTCGTGCACTGGCTTCGCCGCCTCGTCTTCCGCGGCGCCTGGCTCGACCAGCGCGTCAAGGAGGGCGAGCTCGACATCGTCTTCGACGAGTCGAGCCAGACCTTCGGTTACGTCCAGCCGGACCGCGACTCAGAGCTGATCGAGCTCTCCGAGGAGCCCTCCTGGGGCACGGTCGCCTACGGCGGCCGCGATCGCGCTTAGCGGCCAGGCAATAGCTTCTAACGGAGCGGCTCGGTGCGGGTGAGCCAGTGGACCGCCGCCTTGGCCCAAATGGCACCGAGGAGGAGGGCGCCAATCAGGATGACCGGCAGCACAGTGATCTCGAGTGATTCCATCGTCTGTCCCAGGATGGCGGGACGTTCTAAGCGGGAGATCAAGGAGTGCCTGCGCCGTCCGCTTTTCATCCAGGTCATCGCTGCTCGTCCAGCGCCCCGTTTGGACAAGTAGGCTGGCTCGACCGATGTCGCTCGAGTCGAACAAGGCCGTCGTGCGGCAGTTCTACGCGGAGGTCATCAACGACCGAGACCTCGACGCGGTCGATCGGTTGCTGAGCGAGGACTTCACCCACAATGGCGAGAGACGCGGCCGCCCGGGGCAGCGCCAAGCGGTGGAGGCGTTCCTGCGGGGCTTCCCTGACCTGCACAACGAGATCGCTTTCATGCTCGCCGAGGGGGACCTGGTCGCGGCCCACCAGGAGTGGCGCGGCAGGCACGGCGGCGAGTTCCTGGGCTTCGACCCGACGGGCAGGGTGGTCAACTTCACCTCGACCGCCGTGCTGCGGATCCGCGGCGGGACGATCTCGGAGGCCTGGGACGAGGTCGACATGCTTGCGGTGCTCCAGCAGGTGGGGGCACTTCCAGGCCACTAAGACAGGGTGCCGAACCTCCGGGCGGCGAGGTGCGATTGCGGAAGCTCCTGGCCCCCGGCCGGCGGCGAATCCGTCAGCCGGTGAGCCAGCTCGGCGGATCGATCTTCGGCACCCCGCTCGCGATCCTCTGCATCACCCCGTAGAAGCGCGGCAGCTCCGGGTAGACGATCGCCTTGCCCGTCGTGATCAGGCCGACGGAGATCGCGCGCTCCGGATCGGCCCAGCCCATGATGTTGATCAGCCCGAGGTGGCCGAAGGCGAGGTCGGTGTCTCGCCCGTAGAGGCTCACGACCTTGGCTCCGAGCATCAGGCCATAGGAGAACCGCGTCGGGAAGATGAGCGAGAAGTCGATCTCGAGATGCGACTGCTCGGTGAGAGCGCGGCGGATCGTCCGCTCCTCCATCACACGGACGCCGTCGAGCTCGCCGCCCATCCGGAAGATCTCGAAGAAGCGCGAGAGCTCATTTGCGCTGGTGATCACGTTGGCCGATGGGATCAGCCCGGTGAGGAAGGGGCTCTGGTTCGAGTTCTCCACGACCTCGTCGAGCGGCACGCCGAGCACTCGCGTGACCAGATTGGAGAGCGGCGGCAGCAGGGGCGGCCCCGTCACATAGCTCGGTGCGACCTCCTCGACGTCCTCGGGACTGACTCCGTAGTTCATCCACCGGAAGCCGAGCGGGTCCAGGATCTCCTCCATCAGCACATCGCGGACCGTCTTGCCGGTGACGCGCCGGACGATCTCGCCGAGGATGAACCCGCCCGAGACGGCGTGGTAGGCCAGCATCCGTCCCGGCCGGACGGTCGGCTTCGCCTCGCAGATCAGCCTGACGGTCAGATCCCAGTCGTCGAGTGAGTTGACGTCGAGCGCCTCCTTCGGCATCGAGGCAATGCCAGCGCGGTGGGCCAGGACGTGCGCGATGGTCGTCCCCTCCTTGCCGTTCTGCGCGTACTCGGGGATGTACTCGCCGACGCGGTCGCCGATGTGGAGGAGGCGGCGCTCGTCGAGCAGGTGGATGACCATCGCCGTCACCGCCTTCGACGCCGAGAAGATGCACGCCGGCGTCCCTGTGGTCATCGGGACCTTCGGCGCGTCCTCCGAGTCCGAAGGCCCATTGCCACGGGCGTGCCCGATGGCGCGGTCGAGGACCACCCTTCCCTCGCGACGCACGCAGAGCTGGAGGCCAGGATGGACGCCGGTGCGGTAGAGGTCGACGGCCCCCTCCCAGATGTGCTCGAGGGTCTCGGGATCCAGGCCGGCCGAGCTCGGCTCCTCCTCGTGGGCGATGGTGGTCACCGAGTCGAGGTCGGACGGCACCTTGATCCGGTGGAAGACGTCCGGGACGCCCGGCAGATGCGGTAGATGCAGGACGTCCGAGAGGTGTGGACGTCGCGGCGTCATCGCCGGTTACAGGCGGGAGAGCAGCTCCGCGTTGCTCCCGGTCGCCACGATCTGATCCGAGAGTGCCCGGGCCGCTTCCTCCGCGTCCATTTCGGCCAGCTCCTCGCGCAGGCGGCGGACCCTGTCCATCTCATCGGAGTCCCGAAGCTCGTCCTCACCCGAGGCGCGGGAGTCGGCCACCACCAGCGCCGGGACGATGCCCTTGGCGGCCAACCCCGCGTCGAGGCGAAGCAGCAGGTTCTCGGTGGTCTCGAGAGCCTCGCGAACCTCGCTGCCACGGTCGTCGGAATCGAGCACGGTGGCGATCACGGTGAGCGAGCCGCTGCCCTCCTCATCGAGCTCACGGCCGGCGCCGAAGATCCGCTTGACGCGACCGGCGTCCCGGTAGCCGAGGGCGAGCCTACTCAGGGAGTCGATCAGCACGACGACGTCCTGCCCGGCTTCGGCGAGGCGCTTCGCGTGGCCCATGGCGAGCTCCGCCGCGCGAATCTGATCGCGCGGCTCCTGATCCGCCGTCGCGGCGAAGATCTCCGCCTCCGGAAGGGCGCGCTCCCATAGCGGTACCTCCTCGGGGCGCTCGTCCGCCAGCAGCACGCACAGGTGCGCACCGGCCTCGGCGATCGGCGCGCCGAGCGCGCGAAGCAGCGTGGTCCGGCCGGAGCGCGGCTGCGCGAGGATCAGGACCCTCTGACCGAAGGCAAGCGGGCCGAGCAGGTCGACGGCGCGAACGAGCGGGTCGCCGGGGGCTTCGGGCGGGAGCAGGCGCCGATGCGGTGGCGCCGCGGTCAGATCCTCGAAGTGCTTGCGCTCGCCCTCGGGGCTCTGCCCGTTGACGGTCTCGACGCGGACCAGGGCGCGGTGGCGCTCGCCGCGCCGCGGCTGCCGAGCCGGGCCCGTCACCTGGTCGCCGGGACGCAGCTCGCAGCGGCGAATCTGGGAGGCGGAGACGTAGACGTCGCCTTCCGCCTCGTTCATCCCGCTCAGCCGCAGGAACCCGTATCCCTGGGGCATCCGGTCGAGTACCCCGGTGACCTCCTCGGCCTCGGCCTCCGGCTCCTCCTCGTCCTCCGTCTCCTCCTCGCCCTCAGGCTCCTCGGCGGGCTCCGCCTCGTCCTCGGGCGCGGCCTCGCCCTTGGGGCGCGCGCGCTCGCGCCTGGGCCGATCGGGGCGGGGCTTTCGCTCCGGCCGCTTGGGTTCCTCGTCGCCGCCGCGCTCCTCGATCGCCTCGATCAGCTCGTCGCGCGGGAGCATCCGGTAGCGCGGCACCCCGAGCTCACGCGCCCGCTGATGCAGATCGGCGAGATGTTGGTCCTTGAGTGCCATCAACGCGGGGCATGCTAGTGGCCCCAATCAGGCGACCGCCGGCTAGGAGGCAGGCACCCTGCTCGGATCGAGTCCCTCGGCCTCCGCCACGCGGCTCCACTCCTCCGCCTCCTTGGCGACGCGTGACGGGCTCCAGCCGAGCTCATCGCCGAGCACGGCGGCCACCGCATCGATGCGCGCGCGCTCGCGGAGCTCCGGCTCGGCGAGCAGGCCCAGGCGCGTTCGCCGCAGGAGGACGTCGCCGACCGTGCGGGCCTGCTCGTGCCTCGCCGCGACCACGACCTCCGCCATCAGGTCGGGGAGGCCGGGGACGATCGGCTCGGCGAGCTCCGGGCGCTCCTCACAGAGGTCGAGCACCCCCCGGGCGGCGTGTCCGTAGCGGAAGGAGAGCTGGTCGGCCGCGCCCTCGGGGAGCTCGACGCTTGTCTCGAGATCCTCCGGGCGGGCCGGCATGCCGAGCGGGATGTCGTCAGTGCGGCGCTGGGCCTCGCGGCCCTCCCGCTCGACGATGCGATCGACGACCTGCGCGGCCATGCGGCGGAAGGTGGTCAGCTTGCCGCCGGTGATGCTGAGCATCCCGGACGAGGTCTCATACAGCTCGGCCTTCCGCGAGATGTCGACCGACTTCTTCGGGTCGCCCGAGGAGATCAGGGGACGGACGCCCGCGTAGGCGCCGGTCAACTGGCCCGGGTCGATGTCCGTCCCGAAGTAGGCGTTGAGGGCGTTCAACAGGTACCCGATGTCGCCCTCGCTCGGCGGCACGTGGTCGATGCCGCCCTCGTAGTCGTTGTCCGTCGTCCCGACCAGGACTCGCCCGTACCAGGGGAGCGCGAAGATCGTCCGATCGGAGCCGGCCGGGACGATGCAGGCGGCGGTCCCGATGTCGAGGTCGGCGGTCGAGAGGGTGATGTGGGATCCGCGGCTCGGCCTGATGTTCGGGATCTCCTCTTCGCTCAGTAGCTCTCCGGGGCGGATCCGGTCGGCCCAGACACCGGTGGCGTTGACCACGTTGGCGGCGTCGATCTCCACCCGCTCGCCGGACTCGGCCTCGGTCACAGCGACACCGGTGGCCTTCCCGCCATCCTCCAGCACCTCGGTCACCTCCGCCCCGTTGAGGATCACGGCGCCGAATCGCTCCGCCTCGCCGAGCACTGTGAGCACGAGACGACTGTCGTCGGTCTGGCAGTCGTAGAACAGGTACGCCGCGCTCGGGTCAATCGGCTCGAGCGCCGGGATCAGCTCCACCGCCTCCTCGCCGGTGATGGTGCGGTGGCGGTCGGGTGACCAGTACTCAGCCTCCTCACGATGCTCATTGCGCTGGCTTCGCCCCCGTCCGATTCGCGAGGTCGCCATCACGTCGTACATGTTCAGTCCGATCCCGATCGCCCGGTTCTTCCGCTCCCCGGCCAGCGCCGGAACCAGAAACGGAGTCGGGTAGACGAGATGCGGCGCGAGCCGGACGAGCAGCTGGCGCTCCAGCAGGGCCTCGCGGACCAGGCCGAGGTCGAAGTTCTGCAGGTAGCGCAGGCCACCGTGGACCATCTTGGACGAGCGGCTGGAGGTCCCCTGACCGAAGTCGCCCCGCTCGACCAGCGCGACGGAGTAGCCGCGCGAGGCGGAGTCGAGCGCCACCCCCGCGCCGGTGATCCCGCCCCCGACCACGACGACGTCGAAGGCGTCCTCCTGCATCGCGGCGAGTGCGCGGTCGCGCGAGATCATTCGAGGAACTCGATCACCTGATCAGCGGGCAGCCGCTCGGGCGTCCGCTGCTCCTGAACCGGGCCGCCGAGATGAAGGAGCCCGACGAAGCGCTCCTCATCGAGCATGCCGACGGCCGCCTGTCCCTCGCCGGTGCGGAGCACCTCGGGCATTCGCCAATAGGTGGCGAGGCCCCGGCCGTGAGCGGTGAGCAGCACGATGTATGCGGCGCAGGCGGTGGCGTGCAGGTCCTCCTCGTCCTGAACCGGGTCCCCGGTCAACGCGCACGAGACGACCACCAGCGTCGGGGCACGATCGAGCTTCGCGGCCGACTCGGGACCGGCCGCCTCCTTGAGCCGCTCCAGCGCCCGCGGGCCGATCACTCGCAGCCGCCACGGGTTGGTCAGGTTGTGATTCGGAGCCCAGCGGGCGAGCTCGAGGATCTCCTCGAGCAGCCCGCGCTCGACCGGCTCGGGCCGGTAGGCCTTGTGGGTGCGTCGCGTGCGGATCGCCTCCTCGACTTCCATACGAGAAACCTAGACGGTCGATTCCGAATCACGTGCGCCCGGGGCGTGCGGCAGGCGCGACCCGTCAGGTGCCTGGCAGGCGGCGCCGGTACATCACCCAGCCCCCCCAGATCACGCCTGCACCCACCGCGACGATTCCGAGCGCGATCAGCCAACCCGGTATGCCTCCCCCGCTTCCGCCGCCGGACTCGCGCGAAGACGCCGGCGCGATCGGGACCGGATGGGGCTCCTCTGATATCTGGGTTCCCGTGGGACTCGCCGGCGCCGGACTGGCTCCCGGCTTGGCCTTGGCGTCGCGGCCCCCCGCGTTGACCGTGGCGCCGCCCGTGGCGCCCGCGGCCGCGCTCCCGCCGGCGACGTTCGAGTGGGCCTCGGGACGGGACTGAGGGGGAAGGCCGCGGCGTTCACCGCCATCAGCGCCTGCCCTGTCACCCAGGCGGGCGTCTGGTCGCTGCCGGCCGAGTAGCGGTAGTGGCCGTCCCGTGCCTGCGCCGAGGCCAGATAGCTGAGCGGCGAGCCGCCACTGCGCACCGACGCGGGCGAGACCCCCGCCGCGAGCAGTCCCTGGGCGGCCCAGGCGGTCGACTGCGCGTTGACCGGGCCACCGGACAGTGCAAAGCCACCGCCCACGCGCTGCACTCCGCGCAGGTAGGAGACGGCGCGCCGAGCGCCCCCGCCGCCTGAGGCCCCGAGGGCCTGCAGCACCGCCCCGGTGCTGTCGGGGTCGCTGGCCGACTCGGCCGCGAATCCCCAGCCGCCGTCGTCGTTCTGGACGCCGCGCAGCCAGGAGACCGCGCGGGAGTTGCCCGCGGTCGCACCGGCGGCCTTCAGCGCGAGGATCCCGAAGGCGGTGGGGTTGACCTGCTCACCCCAGGAGCCGTCCCGGCCCCGTCGCGCGAGCAGGCGGCTGACTAGATCGTGACCCTGGAAGCTCCGCGGGTTGAGCCCGGCCCCGTGGAGGAGCAGGATCGTGCGCTCGATGTCTCCGGTGGTGCTGATCTGGCCGACCGTTCCGGCCAGATAGCCGATCGGCGTCGCATCCCCGTGATCGACGTCGAGCGGATTCACCGCCGCAGCCTCCAGGCCCAGCACGGCCCACCCGGTCATCGCGGGGCTCGACTGCTCGCCGCGAGCGAAGCCGAAGCCCCCGTCGCCATTCTGGGCAGCGCGCAGCCAGGAAACGGCGGCGCCGGGGCCGCCGCCCGAGGCATCGGCGCGCGGACCGCCGAGCAGAGCGGGCATGGCCGCCATCAGCGCGACGATCAGACACGCCGCGCCCGCCGTCGCGCCCCGCGCCCGCGGGGTCGCCATCGCTGCAGGCTTCCACGCGAACTCGAAGCGGCGCCGGTAGCGAATCAGCATGCGCACCATCGCCGGACCCGCCACGAGCGCGAGCGCCGCGTTGCCGGCCGCGTGCGCGATGTTGAACGGGATGCCGCGCGCTGAGAGGGCGAGGAAGCGGCCGAGCGACTGCTCCCCGCCATAGGTGACCATCAACGAGAAGTCGAGCAGGGCCCCATAGGCGAGACCGGCGAGGGCGCAGACGGCGGCCAGCCCGAAGCGACCGAGCCGCCGGCCGGTCAGCCCGGCGAGCCCCGCGCCGACGACCCCGATCAGACCCCAGCCCGCCATCTGCCACGGCGTCCACGGGCCCTGACCGAGCCAGAAATTGGAGACCACCGCCGAAAAGGCGCCGACGGCGAACCCGGGAGCGCCGCCGAGGGCATACCCCGCGATCAGCGTCAGGTCGGTGGTCGGCACCACATTCGGGATCGGCGAGAACGCGACGCGGCCCGCGACCGAGATCGCCGCGAGCGCGGCGATCAGGGCCACGATCTGCGCGGGAGGACGGGAGCGCTCATACCAGGCGAACCCGCCGAGCAGCGTGAGAGCGAGCATCACCATGACGCCCGCCTGCCAGCTCGCTGGGGGGCCCCTCCCGCCTGTGCCGGCGATCCGCCCGTTCGCGTCATTCCGCCGCCGAGCGCGGCCACGCCCTGCTCCACCGTGATCGCCGTCCCGTCGAGGATGCGGGCGACCTCGCTGGAGAAGTACCAACCTCCGGAGAGCAGCTCCACGGCGGTGCCGTCGGCGACGACCTCCCCCCGCGCCAGCAGGATCACGCGGTCGGCGAAGGTGGCGGCGAACTCGACGTCGTGGGTGGCGATCACCACCGCCGTATCTCGGTCCGAGAGCCCATGACCGAGCTCGGCCAGCTCCGCCTTGCGGGTCCGGTCCATGCCCCGGGTCGGCTCATCCAGCAGCAGCGCGCCGGGCAGCTCGCCGTCGCGGCCCGCCACCACGATCGCCAACGCCAGCCGCTGGCGCTCGCCGCCCGACAGATCCCGCGGATCGGCCTCTGTCAGCCCCTCCAGGCCGAAGCGCCGCAGTGCCTCGATCCCCTCCTGTCCACGCAGCTCGTCACCGACCCGCTCGTGGACGAAGAGATCGCTCGGCCGCTGAGGCAACAGCGCCACGCCGCGCGGCACCTCGATGCGCCCGCGCTGCGGGTCGAGGAGCCCCGCCGCGGCGCGCAGAAGCGTGCTCTTGCCGGCCCCGTTGCTGCCCATCAGGGCGACCCGCTCGCCCGGCTCGACTCGCATGTCGACGCCCCGCAGCGCCTCGGTTCGCTCCTGCCGGTCCCCCAGCTCCACCCAGAGGTCGCCCGCCCGGAGCGCGACGGGCCCCCTGCGCTCGCGCCGGCCCGCCCCCGGGGTCACGTCTTGCGATGCCATATCGACCGGTGTGATTGCAGGACCTGACTCCGTGAGGGTTTGGCGGGCCTGGCGCACGCTTGCCTGCGGCGGCAGCCCGATCGCGCTCAGCAGCCGCGCCCCGGGCGTCGCCAGGGCGGGCTCGAGCTCCAGGGCCCAGCCCAGGAACTCGGATGGGGATCCGTCAAAGCCGACCGCTCCGGCCTCCAGCGCCACGACCCGATCGGCCGCCGCAAGGCAGCGCTCCAGGCGGTGCTCGCCGAGGAGCACGGCGACCCCCCACTCCTCGTTGAGCCGCCGCAGCAGCGAGATCAGCTCGTCTCCCGCCACCGGATCGAGCTGCGAGGTGGGCTCGTCGAGCAGCACCAGGCGAGGGCGGGTCGCGAGGGCGGCAGCCAGGGCGACGCGCTGCAGCTCACCGCCCGAGAGGGTCTCGGTGGTCCGTTCGAGCAGGCCGTCCACGCCGAGCGCGAGCGCCACCTCCTCCACCCCCCGCGCGCGAGCGCCCGGGGGAATTCCCCGCAGCTCGAGCGGAAGCTCGATCTCCGCCCGCACAGTGGTGCTGATCACCTGCGTCTCAGGCTCCTGGGCGACGAGGCCGACCACCTCGGCGAGCTCGGCGGGTCCGTGCTCGCGCACATCCAGCCCGCCGACCTCGAGCTCGCCCTCCAGACCTCCTCCGTGGAAGTGCAGGACGGCCCGCAGGCGGCTCGGAGCAGCGTCGATTTGCCGGAGCCGGAGCGACCCGCGAGCACGACGAACTCACCGGGCTCGATCGCCAGCTCGACGCAGGAGATCGCCGCCGCGCCCGCGTCCGGGTAGCGGTACGTCAGCCCCGCCATCCGCAGGACCGGCTCAGCCATGCGCGCGCCACCTCCGGACCGCAAACGGGAAAGCGGCGAGCACCAGAACGATCGCGCAGAGCGCGAGCGTCGCCGGCCCGGCGTCCAGGCGCAGGCCGGGAAAGGCCTCGAACTCGCCAACGCCGGCGAGGGCGGCTGTCGCGCTGATCGCGAGGATCGCAATTCCGCCGGCGGCGACTGGAATGTCATCCCGGGATGGCTCGCGGCGTGATCGCGCCCGGCCCGGCAGAGAGTGGCCCCTCAGCTCAAGTGTCGCGGCAACGTCTACCGCGCGGTCCAGCGAGCTCTCCACGACACGCCGGGCGAGCGCCGCCCTGCCGACCGGCGTCGCCGCGGGACCGCGCAGCTCGGCGGCCTCGCGCAGCCGCGCTCCATCGCCGATCGCAAGCGGAACCATCCGGGTGACCAGGCCGGCCGTCATGGCGGAGCGGCGCGCCACCGGGCGCAGCGCCCTGAGCGCCCGGTCGGGGTCCACGCACGCCGAATAGACCCCGAAGACGACCACGGCGACCACCACGCGCAGGCCAAGCACCGCACCTTCCACGAGCGCCTCGAGGGTGACGTCCGTGTTGCCCAGGACCGGTAGGTCCCGGCCTCGGGCGAGGACGGTGTCACCGCGGTGGTTGACGAGCACGTTGACGACGGCCATGA
>CAWAJF010000009.1:0-25850 GCA_963782345.1 uncultured Solirubrobacterales bacterium
GGAGGCGTCTCCATGCCCTCCCGAAGGAGGGCTCCCTGGTCGAACTGAGAGATGTGGCGGGGGCCCGATCCGTCTCTCGCTACGCCGAAGGATTCGCGACCAGGCGGTATCCCCACCAGGGCAGCCGCGGGCCTCGCGCACCGTAGATACGTCTGGACGTCGCCGCCTTCCGCCTGACCCCTTCTCGGCTAGCCGAGCCGAGCGAATCGCGATCTCTAGCCGGTCGGGATGGCGATCAAGCTGCTGGACTCGGCGGACCCGTTGGCAACCGACACATCGCACTCGACGCTCAGTGTGGACGGCGAGGCTGTTGTGGTCACCGCTTGCAGCGACATCGGCATCGCGGCGAGCGCGGGAAGCGTCTTCATGGCGCCGTGGTCGAGCGTGTTACCGCTTGCCTTCAGCGAGCAGTCGACACTGTCGCCGGCCCCGGTTTGGGAGACCTGCGTCTTCGCCAAGACGACGTAGTTGCCTGCCGGAACCGGCAGGGCGACCACGACGGTCGGCGGGCTGGCGGTGGGGAGGGCTGTTATGCCCTGCGTCGCCGACCGCGGCACGATGGTGCCATTGATTCCGTTGGTGCCGTCGGTGCGCGTCGGTGCCATCAGTGCCGTTGGTGCCATCTGTTCCGTCGACGCCGTTTGCGCCGTTGGGGCCGTTGGCGCCGTTCGCGCCAGCGGCTCCGGTCAAACCGGTGGCGCCGTTTGCGCCCGCGCCGCCCTGCAGCAACTGTTGGAGGCGCTTGTTCAGGTCGATGGGCTTGACGCCGCCGTTCTTGAGCTCCTTGCTCCTGACAGCGCCCGCGGCGATGTCCCGGGAGTGGATCAGGCCCCTTGCGGCGACCGCCGATGAGCAGAGCGCGATGAACAGGGCAACGCCGGCGATCACGATTGATGGTGTCGGCCACTTTCGCCGCTCTTGGTTGCCAGGACTTCTGGCTAAACGATTCATCATGGGTCGTGCTCCTTTGGTTGCCGCCTGCCCGGCCTCGGTGCTTGGCCAGCGCTCGGCTGTTGCTCGTCCTGGGTACCCATCGACGGCGGCGAGTCAGTCATGAGGAAATGGACGCGTGCGGACGAACGGCTCGCCGGCAGATCCTTGAATGCGACCCGGATCTGAGTACGCGGGGGCCCGAATCGTTTCTCGCTACGACCATCCCCGGATCAGGGAGCAGTCCAATCTGCCGACTTAAGTACCGAGGTTCGGTGCCAGAGCTTTGCATGGGGTGCGGGTAGCGGGTGCGGGCTCGTATGGGACCGCCACATCGGGCGGCTCCGGGAAGGACGGACATAGACGATCGCCGAGCCGGGCTAGCGAATCCAAACCGGGGTCCCGATCGGCATCAGCCGCGCGAGGCGGCGGATCGCCGGGTTCGGCACGCGGATACAGCCGTGGGAGGGCCTGCCCGGGATCAGGTCGGGCTGGTCGGTCCCGTGGAGGCCGATGACGCCGCCTCCCGGCCAGTCGGTGAGTCGCGAGTACGCGCTCGTGCCGAAGGCCCAGGGCCCGTAGGGGCCGTTGGGATCCGTGGAGTGGAGCCGCTCCCGAATCCAGAAGTGCCCAGCCGGGGTCGGCGTACCCGCCTTGCCGACCCCGATCGCCGAACGCCAGATCCGATGACCGGCGCGGTAGAGCGTGGCCCGCAGGTGCCTGCGATCCACGAGCAGTTGCGTCCGGACCAGGTGCGCAGGGCCGAAGGCGGCGGCGTCCACCCACCCGATCCGTGGCGTCGGGCGCATCGGAACCCGAATTCGCAGCCAGGCTCGACCGGCTTGATCCGTCCAGCTGTTCAGCAGCGTGTAGACATTGGGCAGTCCCTCTTCGGTGTCCAGCGAAACGGAGGCGACCTTCAACGCGTTTGGGTTCGGCATTTCGCGGATCGGCAGGGCCTTGACGGCATACGCCCAGCGGGTGATGGTGCGCTCGTTGGAGAGCTGCACGCTCCCAGGCAGATCGACGTTGCCGGCGCGAGCCGGCGAGGCCGACCCCAGGGCAAGGGTCAGCGCCGCCAGCAGCGCACCGGTTGCTGAGGCAGGGCTCAGCCCGTGAATCTGATCGCGAGGGGCTCGCATCGCCGGAAGGTCACCTTCCGCGTCCTCGTGTTCCCCGCGGTGTCAGTCGCGACCACGCGGATCTTGTGGCGACCTGGCGACAGCCCCTTGGCCCTGATCGTCACCGAGAAGAACCTCTTGGCGCTGCGCTTGATCCGCTTGCCGTCGAGGAAGACGTCCGTGTGGCGGATGCCGCTGGCGTCCGAGACCTTCACCTTCATCTTGAAGTTGGTCCGCGTGCACCTTCGCGGCACCTTGGTGATCTTCACCGTCGGAGGCACCCCTGGAGCGGCGGTCGGAGGGGTCGTCGCGGCCGTCCCGCAACGCGCCGCGGTGATCGTGTTGGTGTCCAGGGTGACCGCCCCGTTGCGGGCCAGCAGGCGACCGTTGACGACCGCCGAGGTCTGCGCCGCAATCGAGGTCAGGGCGAGGACATTCCCGGCGAAGTTGCTGAACGTGCCGATGGTCGCGGAGCTTCCGACCTGCCAGAAGACGTTGCACGCCTGTGCGCCGTTCACCAGGCTGACCTGGCTTGCCCCCGGCCCGGCCGCCGTGACCAGGGTCGAGGCGGCCTGGAAGATGAACACGGCGTTCGGGTCGCCCTGCCCGTCGAGGGTGAGGGTCCCGGTGATGTCATAGAAGCCGGGCCCCGGGGTCGCGGCGTAGACGCCTGGCCCCAGGGTCATCCCGCCGAGCTGCGTGCCGGTGGTCGTTGTGACCGCCTGTCCGGCGGCGTTGTTATACGCCGCGGTCAGATCGAGCTGTGCCTGCGCGGCGGTGGTGTCGGCCGAGTGGATCGTCCCGTTGACGACGCCCGGACCGCCTCCGGTGCAGGGCGCCGGGAAGCCGGTGCACGCGGCACCCGGGCTGATCCCGAGGTCACCGTTTACAACCGTGGGGCCGGTGTTCGTCACGGTGGTGCCGGCGAGAACCGCGAAGTTCTCGGCGGCCCCCAGCGGGGGGGAGGTGGCGGCGCCGGCTGTGCCTGCGAGCGCCAACGTCGAGAACAGAGTCAGGAGCACCAAGCCGAGACCGCCAATCGAAGCGTGTCCCGTCTTCGGACGAACCTGTTTCGGATGCATTCTTGAGCCTCCTTGACTCGTTCGTGTAAACCCCGCGTCTACACGCGTAGGAGTCCCTTCAACGTCCCGCGCCGCGTTCCCATCGGCCAGGTGGCTGATTTCTTGGGATATCCACCGTCTGGCCGATTTCCCAGGAAAGCTGGTCGATCAGTCGATCAGTCGATCCGCACGGCCCGCGCCACGGCCGCGACACGATCAGACGCCCGAGCTTCGCGTAGATGTGCTCCAAGTGGGTCTCAGCGGTCGCAGGGCTGATCGATGCCGCTTTTCGCGCGGAGGAGGCGCAAGCGGATCGACTTCCAACGCCGCTCCTTTGCATCTAACAGAAGCGTGTGGACGCGGTCAGACGTGAAGCGGCGCGGCGAGCGCCGCCTGCGCCTCGGGCTCAACCTGTCGTAACTTGCCGCCCTCGACTTCGCGCGGCCGACCGAAGAAGTAGCCCTGTGCATAGTCAACGCCCAAGCCGCGCAGGACCTCAACGCAGGCGGCGTCCTCGACGCCCTCGGCAACGGTCTCTTGCCCAAGGGAGCCGGCGAGGCTCACCAGGACCCGGATCAGGTGGTAGTCGGAGAGGTTATGAGGGAGGTCGCGGACGAACTCGACATCAATCTTGATCACCTGAACGGGCAGCTGGCGCAGGTAGCTGAACGAGCCGAACCCGGTTCCGAAATCGTCCAGGGCGAGCTCGCAGCCGAGACGCTCGAGCCGCTCGGCGAACGCCACCGCCGCGGCCATGTTCGTGGTCGCGGCGGTCTCGGTGATCTCGAAGCTGACCAAACTGGGGTCAAGTCCAGCGGAGACCGCTGCAGCCACCCGCTCGATGATCTCAGGGTCGCTGAGTGAGTCCGACGAGAGGTTGATCGCCACTGCTCTGCCTTGCTCGGCCAAACTCAATCCCCTCTCAACCATGAGCCGATCGATCTCGCCGATCAGGTTAAAGCGCTCTGCCGTCGGAAGGAACGAGGCGGGCGGGATGATGTCCCCGTCTTCGTTTTGCATGCGCACGAGGAGCTCCTCGCGGGCGACCGCGCCGGTCTTGAGGTCGACAATCGGCTGGGTGTAGACGACAAAGTGGTCTTTTTCAATCGCCTCGCGGACGCGGTCGACCCAGGTCAGGGCATGGCCCTTGTGGCCAGAAAACCGGACCGCTCGAGCTCCGCCCAGCCGTTTGGCCTCATACAGGGCGAGATCGGCGGAGATCAGAAGATCATCGCTGCTCAGTCTCGGGGCGCCGTCAAAGAAGGTGATGCCGGCGCTCGCTGTAAGCGTCGGTGCCGTGGCCGCCTTGACGTCGGCGAGGATGCGCCGCACGAGGGCGACTGCTTCGCTGGGCTCGACCTCGCGCAGCAGGAGGGCGAACTCATCACCTCCGAGACGGGCGATGACATCGGTCTCCCTGACCCGCTCCCGGAGGATCGAGGCCACCTTGCAGAGAAGCCGATCGCCCGCGGCGTGACCAATGGAGTCGTTCACGAACTTGAAGCCGTCGAGGTCGATGATCGCCAGGGCTCCGGGTCGGTGATAGCGCGCTACCTGACGAACCTGCTCGCTCGCTTCTTTATCGAAGCGCCTGCGGTTGAAGAGTCCCGTCAAGGTGTCGTGGTCGGCCAGGTGGCGTAGGCGAGATTCGAGTCCCCGCTGGCGGGTGACGTCGTCGAAAACGACGATGGCCCCGACGATCTGACCTGCCTCGCGCAGCGGTGAGCTGGTGTAGTCGACCGGGAAGCTCGTGCCGTCCTTTCGCCAGAAAACCTCGTCGCTGACTCGTTGGATCTGGCCGCTTCGGATCGCGTGTAAGGCCGGGCAGTCGCTGGCGGGGTAGGGCGTCCCGTTCACTCTCTTGTGGTGCATGGTGGCATGACCCGTTCGCCCGACCAGCTCCTCTTGGCCCCAGCCGAGCATTCTCGCCGCGGCGGGGTTGACGGAGACGATGCGGTCATCAGTAGCGAGCCTGAGAATGCCCGCCCCGGCCGTGGCGACGATCTTCGCGTTGTCCTCGGTCAAGCGCTTGTTGGCGGCCAGGCTCCAGAGCAGCCGGACCAGCACCAGGACCGGGACCAGGGCGGTGAGCACGATTAGGGCGACGTACTGGTGGGTAGCGCGCTCGATTCCTAACAGGGCGGTACTGATCAGAAGCGAAAGGCTCATCACCGCGTAGTAGCCCCAGCCCGTAAGACCCCGAGGCCGGATCAACGGACTCTGGAACTGCAGCGAGAGCGCGACCAGCAGGAGGGCCGCCGGCCAGCCTGAGTCCAGCAGCGTGCCGGGAGAGTAGGTGTTTCTCGCTAGCTGATGGAGGTTGGTTGTGTCGGTGACCAGGAGGACCGTCACCCCGAGACCCATGAGCAGGTAGTTGAGGCGCAGAACACCGCGATTCCCGAGACCGAGGACCAAGAGGATGGTCAGGACGGCAAGGTCGAGGAGCGGATAGCTGAGCTGCCCGACAAGCACGTCCCCTGCAGTCGTCGCCTGGTGCAAGACGGGTTCGAGAAGAACCGCGTAGCAGAGGGCCGCGGCCGTGAAGGCGACGATTGCGCCCTCGAGCAATACCCTCAGCTGCCTGCCTGGGGCCTCGGAGCGAATCACCAGGAGGGCCCCGATCATGACCAGCGGGTAGAGCGAGAGCCAGAGGAGATCGCTGGTCGTCGGGAAGCTCGAAAGTGTCCCCCCGGCGGCGAAGAAGTGGACCTCGCCGAGGGCATAGAGAGCCATCCCAGCGCTGATGACCATCCGCGCAGGCCGAGCTGACGTGGCGCTTGCTGCGGCGAGCAGGGCTGCCAGGGCTGCAGCGCACATCGAGATGGAGATCAGCAGGCCGTTGGCATCGGCCAACGTCTGGCCGCCGAAGCCAAACGCCGCATGAGCGGCCTGCGCCGCAAGCGCCGCGGCGGCGATACCAAGAAGGGCCCAGCGCAGCTCCACGGTCCGCCGCCTCAGATCCATGCGAATCGGCGGCGCCGGGCTTGTTGGATTCGAATCCAGGAATGCCCTTCCGCCGTGGCGCGAGCCGAGCCGGAGGCTCGATCGAGTCGCGTCACGCTTAATGGCGAACCTGATTCAGGCGCATTTGAGCCTCCCTGGCCCCATCGTGTAACCCGGCGTCCAAGACGTGACATCCCCCCTTTCTTTCGAACCCCCACGCCGCGTTCCCATACGCCAGATGGCCGATTTCTTGGGATATCAGCCAAACGGCGGAGATCCCGGAACAGCTGGATGTCAGTCGATCAGTCCGTCCCGCACCGCTCGCGCCACCGCTGCGGCGCGATCAGAGACCCCGAGCTTCGCGTAAACATGCTCCATGTGGGTCTTAACGGTCGCGGGGCTGATGGTCAACCACTCCGCGGTCTGCTGCCTCGAATTGCCCTGCGCCGCGAGCTGGAGCACCTCAAGCTCGCGCGGTGTCAGCAGGGATGCCCCGAGCCCAGTCCGGTGATGGGCGAGGAACTGCCCCAGCTGGTGGCCGATGCCGACGAGCGAACGCATCAGCCGTTCGCTCGACTCGCCGCTCTCCGGCGAGTAAAGCTCGACCACCGCCAGCACTTCCTCGCCCTTGAGCGCAGGAAAGGCCACCGCCCCGTACAGGCCGGCCGCCTCGGCCTCCGCGATGCGAAGAAAACCGGGCTGGTCGCCGACGTTCAGCGCAATCGGGATCCCCGTTTGCCAGACGCGACCCGGTAAGGCAGCCCCGGGCGCCAGGCGAAGCTGCCGTGTGGCCGCCTCGAATTCGTCGGCGTCGTCGAACATGGCGCTGCGCCAGAAAGCATGAGGGGCCAGATGGTCGTCATCCCGTGCCCAGAATGCACCGGCGGCGGCGCCAGTCGCCTCGGCGAGGTTGCGAAGCAACCCCTCGGCGCCCGGCCCGAAGGACTCCCACTCGGTAAGCGCCTCCTCGACAGCGACATGCGCGGCGATCTCGCGCTCGGCGCGGCGCTGATCGGTGATGTCCTGCACCGTGCCCAGAACTCTCCGCGGCCGCCCGTCCTCGTTGATCTTGGCCAGTGTCAAGCGCAGGTGGCGAATCGCGCCGTCCGCTCTGATGATCCGGTAGTCGATGCCCCCTTCCATGACCCCCTCCCCGAGCTGCTCCACCCAGCGCGCCCTGCGGTCTCGATCGTCGGGATGCGTCATCTCCAGCACGAATTCTGTCGTCGGAATCACCGACCCCGGCTCCAAGCCGAACAACCGGAAGAGGTTGTCTGACCAGCGAAGCCCCCCCGTTTCGGGCGTGAACTGCCAACTGCCGAGCTGTGCGACGCGCTCAGCTGACTCCAGGTGCTGCCTCTGCTCGTCGGAGTTAGCCGAAGCCTCCGAGGAACTCATCGACTTCATCTCACAACCCACTCTCTGATGGAATCCAGACGGGGCCCACACGCAGTCTATTAGGCTTTCGAGCCGCAGATCGGCTGAATTGCACAGCTATCTCAATGGGCAGGAGCAGCGGCCGAGGCCGGCTCCTGGCTGGGCTGATCGCAGCGCTCGCGCTGGTGGCCTTTCCAGCAGCGGCCCAGGCGGGGACGCTGGCCTCAGATCCCTCGAGCTCGAATTACAGCGCCCAGCCGTATTTCTTCGGCTCACAGTTCAACAACTTCGAGATCAGCGACTCCGGCACGGCTACGGCGGTGGGGAACGCGGCGATCACCGGGCCCGACGCCGCGCGGTTCTCGTTCAACGGCGACGCCTGCAGCGGATTCACGCTGACGGACACCCAGATCTGTCACGTAGGGGTCAGCTTCAACCCCCCGAACGGCCCCGGCAGCTTCAGCGCTCAGCTCGAGATTCCCAGCAACGGCTCGCCCGACCCGCTGGTCATCCCCCTCTCCGCCCAGGCTCTCGCAGGCCCCGAGTTGGTGCCGACGCCACGGCGCGTCGACTTCGGAACCACGATCCTGGGAGCGGCCCGCAGCCAACAGATCACGATCGCGACATGCGGGTGGAGCTAGCTTGCTAGCATCGCTGTTGTCATGGCGGAGGCCAAGCAGCAATTCAACGTCTACCTGCCGCCGACTCTCATCCGCCGCGCCAAGCACGCCGCAGTCGATCAAGCCGCGTCGTTGTCTTTGCTCGTTGAGCAGGCGCTGGTCGCCTACCTCGATCGTCTCGAAAAGGAGAGATAGCGGTGAAGGTGAGGCCGATCCACTTCGTGCCCGATGTGGATGAAGCGATGCGCTTTTATGAGGCGCTGGGACTGACGGCCGACGTCCGCTCGCGGTCCGGGCACTGGATCGAGCTGACCTCGGCGGGCGGGGGGCTCGCGCTTCACGATGCGGCGATCGCCGCCGATCACGAGGGCCGCGAGGGTTTGGCGCTCAACTTCGCCACCGACGAGCCCCTCGAGGCTGTCGAGCGACGTCTGCGGGCAGCTGGCTTCTCGCCAGAAGGCACCATCGTCGACCAAGAGTGGGGCAGGTCGCTCCTGGTACCGGCCCCGGACGGAACCGCCATCCAGATCGACGAGCAAGATCATGAGCTGTACACGTAGGCGTGCGGACCAGGATGCAGCAGCGACAACGGGACAAGGAGGACACGCAATGGCCACGGTGAGCGTGCGTTACATCGTCGACGACGTCGACACCGCGATCACCTTCTACTGTCAGCACCTCGGCTTCGAGGAGGTGATGCATCCTGCCCCCACCTTCGCGATGCTCTCCCGGGGTGATCTACGGCTGGTGCTGAGCGCACCGGGAGGCGGACCGGGAGGCGGGCAAGCGATGCCCGACGGCACGGTGCCGCAGCCCGGTGGCTGGAACCGCTTCTCCCTTGAGGTCACCGATCTCGCGGGCATGATCAAGCCCTTGCGCCGGGCCGGAGTCCACTTTCGCAACGACATCGTCACCGGGGTCGGCGGCAAGCAGATTCTGCTCGATGACCCCTCCGGAAATCCGGTAGAGCTGTTCGAACCGAGCCTGCCGGAAGCCTCCCTCTGATCCCTTTGCTGAGCTCGCCGCACAGCGAACGTGTATCCGTGGAACCTCGCTGGGCGGGCGGATCCGACCAGGCCGCACCGGCAGACGCTCTATTCAGGCGACTTGCGAACACCCTTCCATGTGGATGGGCGCGGACACACTTCCTCCCTGACGCCTCCTTCCGCGTGCCAGGGGCACTCCGGGTGCCCCTGAAGTTGGCCCGCGGGCCGTGCTCCTCTCAACGAAACGCAGCACTGGGGCCCCGGAGAGATCGGCCGCTATTGCCCGTGATCGCCTGATGTAGGCACGGGAATCGGCTCAAACAAATGACGTTGGGGCACGCCCCAGCAGTTGAAGACGTAGCGCGCGCCCTCGGGATCGAGCTTGCGCCGGAGCCGGCTGGCGTGGGAGTCGAGTGTCCTGGTGCGTCCCTTCGAGCGAAAGCCCCAGACGTCGCGCAGCAGCTCGTCCTTGGTGAAGACCCGTCGCGGCTCGGCCGCAAGCGCGCGCAGCAGCGCGAACTCCTTGTTCGCCAGCTCCACGTGTCGGTCGCCGACCGTGACGCGGCGGGTCGCCGGGTCGACCGTCAGATCGCCGAGTCGGATCGGGCCTCGGCGAGCACCCGAGCGCCGCCGGAGGACGGCCGCCACCCGCGCCAGCAGCTCCGGATAGTGGAACGGCTTGCCGAGGTAGTCGTCCGCCCCGGCCTCGAAGCCGCGCAGCCGGTCGGCCTCTCCGGAGCGACCCGAGAGGATCAGCACCGGCAGGTCCGGGTCGAAGCGCTCTCCCGGCGGCACGGATCTCCCGAAGCACGTCGATGCCGGGGGCGTCCGGCAGGCCGAGGTCAAGGAGCATCAGGTCGGGCTGGTTGTAGCCGCAGAGCCGGAGGGCGTCGGAGGCGCTCGGCGCCGGCAGCGCCCGGTAGCGGTCGGCGGTCAGGTGGTCGCAGAGGAGCTCGCGGGTGGGATCGTCGTCCTCGCAGACCACCACCGTCGCCAGCTCTTCGATCTCGGGAAGCACGGCCTCTTAAGGCCGCCGGCCATGAGAACTCTCCCCCGCGAGGGGCGGTTTGAGCTTCTGCTCTTTCGCCAACGCAGCAACGAGCGGCTCATCGCCGCCGCGGGCTATGTGCGACCGGGTTCACGCGGGAGCGATCACGCGCCGAGCGACCCGCGGCGCGACTCCTCCGCATGGGAAGCAGCAGTCCTTTGCACGGGCGCCAGCCTAGCTAGAGAAGAGCGTCTCCTGGGCCGTCCGCTTCGGATACGCCACTCCAAGGATCAGGAATTGCACCGAATCCTCTGACCGGATCGCCTCAGGCAAGGCGAGAGGGGGGAAAGCGTCAGCCGTATCGGTCCGGACCTGCCCGTTCGAGAGCTATCCGGATCAGCACCCGCTTCTGGGCACGCATCCGCTCGCGATAGTCGTCCCAGTCGGGGTTCTCATCCGGAAAGCGCTTGTAGTAGTCGATAAGTGGGTCCATCGCCTCAGGCAGCGAGAGAATCTCGGCCTCGCCCTCCGCATAGATCCAGCCGCCGAAGAAGCGCTCGGTCAGTACACAGAGCTGCGCCCAAGGGTCTCGGCGCATGTTCATGACCTTGTACGCGGTCTCGCGGCTGGAGATGATCGCCCGTCCCTCTCCGTCCACGTTCACCAGCACCGGGGTCTGCTGAATCCCGCCGGCGCGCCGAGTGGCGAGGACCGCACGATGGTGCTTCCGCATGAACTCACGCGCGGCCTCTAGGTCCATCCGCCGACACTACGGAGTTCGGCCGGTCCCTGCCGCCAAGCGATCGGGCCGAACGAGTCGCGGGCCCATGCGCTCCCGATCTGGGCCATCCGCGCTCGCGCTCTGGGCGAGGAAGAGGAGTGAGCGGCGGCGGCTCGAGACCGCATCCCCGGCGGCCCAGCAGGTCTTGGCTGCAATGCCAGTCAGGTGGGTGTCCTGACGGAGGCTTCATAAATGCGGCAACGAGGATCATCACCTCGCTGCGGGCTATGCCCGACCGGGTTGACGCGAGGCTGTCGCGCAATTGCGGGTGAATCGGAGCCGAGCGGCTCCGCGGAGCCGCCGACGAGCTCGATCAGCGGCGCCGGCGAGGACCCCCTTGGCGAGCTCCTCGTAGGTGCGGATCGCCCCGTCGGAGGCCGCGGCGCGGAACCTGAGCCGTCGACGGCGAGGACCGTTGGCTCGATGAAGCCGGCCATATCCCGCGTGGTAGGCTCGGGTCATGCGGGGATGCCGCAGCGCTGCAGCGGCTCTTTGCAGCGGTTTTCCTGGCGTCATGCTTGTTGGTGGCGCCCCCCGCAAGCGCCGCCGGATCCGGCTCGTTCAGCCCGGCCCCCTCTCTGGGCACGCCCCGCACCGGGCCCTCTGCCGTCCTGCTCGCCGAGGGGCGCGTCCTGGTCGCGGGCGGCTACTACAACGTGTCTCCGGCGCTCGGCAACGCCGAGGTCTTCGTCAACGGCGGCTTCAGCTCCGCCGGCATCGGCTCTCTGGCAACACCGCGGCAGCAGGCGGCCGCCGCGCGGCTCGGCGACGGCCGCGTGCTCCTAGCCGGCGGCTTCAACGACATCTCCTATCTGAGCAGCACCGAGATCTTCAACCCGACGACGAATTCGTTCGGCCCGGCGCTCTCAATGCCCGGCCCGCGCGGGGCCGCCGTGGCGGCCCCGCTGCCGAACGGCAGCGTGCTGATCGCGGGCGGGAATACCGACGGGGCCCCCTCCCATGTGCTCGCAAGCGCGTTTGTCTACCACGCCGCGACCAACAGCTACACCCTCACCGGAGCTATGACGACGCCGCGTGAGCACGCGGTCGCGGCGCCGCTCCCCGACGGGCGCGTCCTGGTCGCGGGCGGCTTCGACGGCTCCTCCTACCTGTCGAGTGCCGAGATCTTCGACCCCGTGACCGGCAGCTTCAGCTCGGCCGGCGTCGGTTCGATGACGGTCCCGCGCGAAGGGGCGGCGGCGGCCCCGCTGCCCGATGGCCGGGTGCTGATCGCGGGTGGCTACAGCCCCGCGCTGCTGGCGAGCGCCGAGGCCTTCGACCCGGCGACGGCGACCTTCAGCTCCGCCGGAATCGGCCCGATGGCCAGCCCCCGCGCCCGCGGCGGCGCCGCCGCCCCGCTCCCCGATGGGCGGGTGCTGGTCGCGGGCGGCACCCTCAACGGCTCCTCGACAACCGGCAGCGCCGAGATCTACACCGCCACCAACACGTTCAGTCTGGCGACGACCAAGCTGAAGAAGCTGAAGCTTCTGGTCGAGGTCTCGGCCTTCGGGAGGGTGCGGGTCACCGACGCCCGGGCCGGGCGCCACGGCGCGGCGGCATCGAAGCGGCGCCGCCACCGCGGGCGCAAGCTGAAGCTGCGGCCCACGAGCGCCGTGGGCGGGCCGGGCACGATCAAGCTCCGGCTCAGGCTCACGAAGCACGCCAAACGGAAGCTGCGGCGGACCGGCAAGCTCAAGGTTCGCGCTCGGATCACCTTCACGCCGCAGGGCGGACTCGCCAACACCCGCACGATCAAACTGAAGATCCGCTCGAAGCACCACACGCACCGTCACTGACAGGGCACGGACGGTGGGAAGGGCGCGCGCCTTCCCATCAACTTCATCGTCGCGCTAACGCCCAGCGCCTTTCGGGTGTTCAAGATCCGCAAGACCTGGCCGGCCCGAGGCTAAAGAAGGAGCTCGGCGCGCTGCCCCGGCAGGGGCTCCGGTTGCAGATCGACGACGGAGGAGTGACGAAGCACTTTCGCCTCCAGGGCGCCAAACGGATCGGCGCTCGACTTCGAGATGACCCGCTCCAAGTTCGCGACGAGTTTCGCCGAGCAGTTGCGGGCCGCTCTCGCCTGAGCTCGCGGCCTCAGACCGCCCCGGCGCACCTCACACTCTCCCCCGTCCTAGAGATGTAGCCGGTGGCGCTCGAGCCTGTGCTCTGGGTGCTCCTCCGGCGAGGGCTCGTCTCCCCCGGTCCGCCGCACCAGCGCCCAGGTGAGCACCGCACCCACCGCGACCAGCCCGACCAGGACCCAGGTCGAGTCCGCGAGCGCGGTGGCGAAGGCGCCGGACGCGTCGCCCGGGTGGGCCGTGAGCTGGTCGTCCTGGATCGTCTGGAAGGCCGCCGCGACCGCCGCCAGCGATACGGCGCCTGCGGTGACGCGGACCATCGCCAGCACTCCGGCCGCGATCCCCGCCTTGGCGCGCGGCATCGCCAGCATCGCCGCGGTCGACATCGGCGCGTAGACCAGCCCGAGCGAGATCCCGAAGAGCAGATAACCCGGCATCAGGGAGCCGTAGGAGCTCGATGCGTCGATCTGCGTGAGGAGCGCGAGCCCCACCGCGCCGCAGACCATCCCGACCGTCATCAGGGCGCGCGGCCCGAACCTGTCGATCAGCCCGCCGCAGAAGGGCGAGATGAAGACCATCGGGGCCGTCACCGGAAGGATCAGAAGCCCGGCAGCCACCGGGCCGTGGTCGAGGACGCCCTGCAGGTACTGCGGCTGGAAGAAGATCACCGCCCAGTACGCGCCGACCAGGGTGAAGGCCGCCGCCGATGCGCCCAGGTACGGGCCGTTGCGAAACAGGCTGAAGTCCACGATCGGCGAGTCGACGCGGTGCTCGATCGCCCAGAAGCCCGCGAGAAGGAGGAGGCCGGCCGCGAGCAGGGCGATCGTCCTGGCGGACCCCCAGCCCCAGTCGTCGGCGCGAACGAGCGCGAAGACGAACGCCAGGAGCCCAGGCGTCAGCGTGGCCAGGCCGGGCAAGTCGAGCTTCGGCGGCGAGGTCTCGTCGCGTGACTCCCGGGCCGCCCACCAGGTGATCGCGACGCCCATGGCGCAGATCGGCAGGTTGATCCAGAAGATCAGCCGCCAATCGACGTCGATCAGCACACCGCCGACCAGCGGGCCGATCGCCAGGGCAAGCGCCGAGACAGCCGCCCAGATCCCGAGCGCCTGCGCCTGGCGCTCTGTGGGGAACGCGTGGCTGACGATCGCCAGCGAGAGTGAGAGCATCGCGGCCCCGCCTGCTCCCTGAACCGCCCGGGCGGCCACGAGCAGCGCGTCGTCCGAGGCGACCGCCGCCAGCACCGACCCGGCCCCGAAGACCGCCATTCCGATCAGGAAGACGAGGCGGCGCCCGTAGATGTCCCCGAGCCTGCCGGCGGTCACGACGAGGACCGCCAGCACCAGCAGGTAGCCGTTCAACACCCACTGGACGTTGTCGGGCGAGGCGTGCAGGTCGCGCTCGATCGTCGGCAGCGCCAGCGCCACCACGGTCGAGTCGAGCATCAGCAGGAAGAGCCCCATGCAGGTGCCGACCAGCACCCACCACTGCCGCGTGGATACCGGCGACGACGTCACGCTAGGGAGAGGGCGGCTCGAGTACGACCATCGCGCCGGAGCAGCGTATGACCCGCCCCGGCGGGACGGCCCCGGCGCGGACACGACTCGACGGCTAGAGGAGCCTGACTCGCCCGTTCGGGATGTTGTAGACCGCAGGACGGACCCAGAGCCGTCCCTCGTCCACCGCCGGCTTGATGATCGGCTCCGTGGCCGCGATCGCGGCGGCCTGGGCACGGGCGTTGGCGGCGACGGAGGCTTGCAGCGTGCGCTGGCCCGCCGGAATCGCGCTGACGGTCGGCACGATCGCGCCCACGATTTCGCCGATCGCCCCATACTTGGACGGCGGATAGCTCGAGGTCCCGTTTGCGACCCCGAGCGCGGACCTGACCGCCCCGCAGTCGCTGTGGCCGAGGACGATGATCAGCTTGACGCCGAGGACGGCGACCGCATACTCGGTGCTTCCGAGGGTTCCGACGTCGATGCTGTTGCCCGCGACCTTGGAGACGAACAGGTTGCCCCGCTCCACATCGAAGATCAGCGTCGGCGAGACCCTCGAGTCCGAGCAGGTGATGATCGCCGCGAAGGGCGCCTGTTTGCTGGCGCGCCGCTCGCCGACCGGGGAATAGTCGCGCAGCTCGAGCTTGTTGGCCCGGTAGCGCTTGTTGCCTCCCTGGAGCGCGCGCAGGGCCGCACGGGGCGAGCGAGGATGCGGCGCCCGGCCCTTCGCGGGCTGCTTGGCGGCTGCGGCCTCGGCGGCCAGGGCTTCAGCGGCGGCGCCGGGAACCAGGGCGGCCGCGCCGACGGCGCCGGCGCGCGTCAGGAACCTCCGTCTCGAGACGTTCTCGTCGAACACCGCCCTCCTGCCTTCCTTCCCCCTACTCGAGGATGCAGTGATCAACCATACGCTTCGGGGAGGGGTCGAACAAGCGGTGTGATCCCGGCAGCTGGTCGTTGGGTTGCCAAGCGCGGGCGGGAATCCGCCGCCGGACCTACGGGGAGGGCAGCTCGAGCAGCGCCGACGCCTGCCGGCACCGGATCGCCCGCCCGGAAGCTACGGCCCGGTGCAGCTCGACCACGCGGTGCTCGCCGTCGAGGAAGAGCAGATCGAGGGGAAACCGCATCCCGAAGGTGTGGACGCTGCGACAGCGCGGGATCAGCAGGCCCGCCCCCGCCTCCTCACGGGAGAGCAGGGCGAGCCCGAGCAGACGGCTGAGCGGACTGGTCGCCACGGGAACCTCGAGTCCGAGCAGCTCGGTGCGCTCGACCCCGCGGAAGCGAAAAGGCGTCTCCACCCGAACATAAGCTTTCGGCTGCATGGAATACGCGGCACAACCCGCCGAGGTAGCCCGCCCCGAGTCGACCTTCCTCCAGCGGGTCTTCATGTGGATGTTCACCGGCCTCGCGATCACCGGCGGGGTGGCGGCGGCGATCGGATCGAGCGACAAGCTGCTCACCGACATCACGAAGTCCCCGGGGATCGTGATCGGCGTGATCGTCGCGCAGCTCGCCCTCGTCCTCGCCCTGGTCTTCCTGCTGCCGCGGATCTCGGTCGGGCTGGCGACCTTCCTCTTCCTGCTCTACTCGGCGACGGTCGGGGTCACGTTCGCGCTCATCTTCGAGCTCTACACGACCCAGTCGATCTTCACCGCCTTCCTGATCACCGCGGGGATGTTCGGCGCGCTCGCGGTCTGGGGCGCCGTCACCCACATCGACCTCTCCAAGGTCGGAGCGATCGCCTTCATGGCCCTGATCGGCCTGATCCTGGCGACGATCGTCAACCTCTTCTGGGCCAACTCGACGCTCTACTGGATCACCACGTACGCGGGCGTGGGCATCTTCGCCGCGCTCACCGCGTACGACATGCAGAAGCTCAAGCAGATCAATCAGCAGGGGCTCTCCGGCGAGGCCGAGGGACGAGCCGCGATCATGGGCGCCCTCGCCCTCTACCTCGACTTCATCAACCTCTTCCTCTTCCTGCTCAGGATCTTCGGCCGGAGCCGTTGAGCCGCGGCCTCGAGCCGGGGCCCGATGGCAGGCCGCGCTGCTGGTGGTCCCTCGACACACCGGACTACCTCGACTACCACGACTCCGAATGGGGACGGCCGCTGCACGGCGAGGCGGAGCTGTTCGAGCGGCTCACCCTGGAGGCATTCCAGTCAGGCCTCTCCTGGCTCACCATCCTGCGCAAGCGCGAGAACTTCCGGCGGGCGTTCGACGGCTTCAAGATCGAGAAGGTCGCGACCTATGGCGACGAGGACGTGGCTCGTCTGGTCTGGAGCTTCGCCCCGGATCCGGGCTCCCGGCCGGCGCCGAGGACTCGGTCCGACATCCCGTCGATCACACCGGAGTCCACCGCCCTGGCCAAGGAGCTCAAGCGCCGCGGCTTCGTCTTCCTCGGGCCGACGACGGCCTACGCCGCGATGCAGGCCGCCGGCCTGGTCAACGACCACCTCGAAGGGTGTGTTTTCCGGTAGCAGACGTCGACGCCAACCCTGGGTTCCCTTTTGCTGCAACCGGTCGTTCAGGACCCCCTAAAGACTGGCGATGGCAACCCGCATGCGCCAAGATGCCCAAACCAGTGGACGAGACCGCACGCAGAGGAAATTACGAGTCGGGCGCCGACTACGTGCTCGAGTACGGAGAGCTCCGCTTCTCCTTCAACGAGCGCGACTTCGCCCAGCGTGTGGAGCAGGCGGCGGTCAAGCTCGACTTCGTCCGCCAGGGTCTCGACGAGCACGAGCTGGAGGACCTGCTCGAGCTCGCCGTGAACGGCGAGATCCGGGAGCCCTGCTCCCCCCTCGGCGGCCACGTCAACGAGAACTGGGATGAGCTCGTCGGCCCGTCCAACAAGAGCCTCGTGCACTGGCTTCGCCGCCTCGTCTTCCGCGGCGCCTGGCTCGACCAGCGCGTCAAGGAGGGCGAGCTCGACATCGTCTTCGACGAGTCGAGCCAGACCTTCGGTTACGTCCAGCCGGACCGCGACTCAGAGCTGATCGAGCTCTCCGAGGAGCCCTCCTGGGGCACGGTCGCCTACGGCGGCCGCGATCGCGCTTAGCGGCCAGGCAATAGCTTCTAACGGAGCGGCTCGGTGCGGGTGAGCCAGTGGACCGCCGCCTTGGCCCAAATGGCACCGAGGAGGAGGGCGCCAATCAGGATGACCGGCAGCACAGTGATCTCGAGTGATTCCATCGTCTGTCCCAGGATGGCGGGACGTTCTAAGCGGGAGATCAAGGAGTGCCTGCGCCGTCCGCTTTTCATCCAGGTCATCGCTGCTCGTCCAGCGCCCCGTTTGGACAAGTAGGCTGGCTCGACCGATGTCGCTCGAGTCGAACAAGGCCGTCGTGCGGCAGTTCTACGCGGAGGTCATCAACGACCGAGACCTCGACGCGGTCGATCGGTTGCTGAGCGAGGACTTCACCCACAATGGCGAGAGACGCGGCCGCCCGGGGCAGCGCCAAGCGGTGGAGGCGTTCCTGCGGGGCTTCCCTGACCTGCACAACGAGATCGCTTTCATGCTCGCCGAGGGGGACCTGGTCGCGGCCCACCAGGAGTGGCGCGGCAGGCACGGCGGCGAGTTCCTGGGCTTCGACCCGACGGGCAGGGTGGTCAACTTCACCTCGACCGCCGTGCTGCGGATCCGCGGCGGGACGATCTCGGAGGCCTGGGACGAGGTCGACATGCTTGCGGTGCTCCAGCAGGTGGGGGCACTTCCAGGCCACTAAGACAGGGTGCCGAACCTCCGGGCGGCGCGATGAGCGGCGATTGCGGAAGCTCCTGGCCCCCGGCCGGCGGCGAATCCGTCAGCCGGTGAGCCAGCTCGGCGGATCGATCTTCGGCACCCCGCTCGCGATCCTCTGCATCACCCCGTAGAAGCGCGGCAGCTCCGGGTAGACGATCGCCTTGCCCGTCGTGATCAGGCCGACGGAGATCGCGCGCTCCGGATCGGCCCAGCCCATGATGTTGATCAGCCCGAGGTGGCCGAAGGCGAGGTCGGTGTCTCGCCCGTAGAGGCTCACGACCTTGGCTCCGAGCATCAGGCCATAGGAGAACCGCGTCGGGAAGATGAGCGAGAAGTCGATCTCGAGATGCGACTGCTCGGTGAGAGCGCGGCGGATCGTCCGCTCCTCCATCACACGGACGCCGTCGAGCTCGCCGCCCATCCGGAAGATCTCGAAGAAGCGCGAGAGCTCATTTGCGCTGGTGATCACGTTGGCCGATGGGATCAGCCCGGTGAGGAAGGGGCTCTGGTTCGAGTTCTCCACGACCTCGTCGAGCGGCACGCCGAGCACTCGCGTGACCAGATTGGAGAGCGGCGGCAGCAGGGGCGGCCCCGTCACATAGCTCGGTGCGACCTCCTCGACGTCCTCGGGACTGACTCCGTAGTTCATCCACCGGAAGCCGAGCGGGTCCAGGATCTCCTCCATCAGCACATCGCGGACCGTCTTGCCGGTGACGCGCCGGACGATCTCGCCGAGGATGAACCCGCCCGAGACGGCGTGGTAGGCCAGCATCCGTCCCGGCCGGACGGTCGGCTTCGCCTCGCAGATCAGCCTGACGGTCAGATCCCAGTCGTCGAGTGAGTTGACGTCGAGCGCCTCCTTCGGCATCGAGGCAATGCCAGCGCGGTGGGCCAGGACGTGCGCGATGGTCGTCCCCTCCTTGCCGTTCTGCGCGTACTCGGGGATGTACTCGCCGACGCGGTCGCCGATGTGGAGGAGGCGGCGCTCGTCGAGCAGGTGGATGACCATCGCCGTCACCGCCTTCGACGCCGAGAAGATGCACGCCGGCGTCCCTGTGGTCATCGGGACCTTCGGCGCGTCCTCCGAGTCCGAAGGCCCATTGCCACGGGCGTGCCCGATGGCGCGGTCGAGGACCACCCTTCCCTCGCGACGCACGCAGAGCTGGAGGCCAGGATGGACGCCGGTGCGGTAGAGGTCGACGGCCCCCTCCCAGATGTGCTCGAGGGTCTCGGGATCCAGGCCGGCCGAGCTCGGCTCCTCCTCGTGGGCGATGGTGGTCACCGAGTCGAGGTCGGACGGCACCTTGATCCGGTGGAAGACGTCCGGGACGCCCGGCAGATGCGGTAGATGCAGGACGTCCGAGAGGTGTGGACGTCGCGGCGTCATCGCCGGTTACAGGCGGGAGAGCAGCTCCGCGTTGCTCCCGGTCGCCACGATCTGATCCGAGAGTGCCCGGGCCGCTTCCTCCGCGTCCATTTCGGCCAGCTCCTCGCGCAGGCGGCGGACCCTGTCCATCTCATCGGAGTCCCGAAGCTCGTCCTCACCCGAGGCGCGGGAGTCGGCCACCACCAGCGCCGGGACGATGCCCTTGGCGGCCAACCCCGCGTCGAGGCGAAGCAGCAGGTTCTCGGTGGTCTCGAGGGCCTCGCGAACCTCGCTGCCACGGTCGTCGGAATCGAGCACGGTGGCGATCACGGTGAGCGAGCCGCTGCCCTCCTCATCGAGCTCACGGCCGGCGCCGAAGATCCGCTTGACGCGACCGGCGTCCCGGTAGCCGAGGGCGAGCCTACTCAGGGAGTCGATCAGCACGACGACGTCCTGCCCGGCTTCGGCGAGGCGCTTCGCGTGGCCCATGGCGAGCTCCGCCGCGCGAATCTGATCGCGCGGCTCCTGATCCGCCGTCGCGGCGAAGATCTCCGCCTCCGGAAGGGCGCGCTCCCATAGCGGTACCTCCTCGGGGCGCTCGTCCGCCAGCAGCACGCACAGGTGCGCACCGGCCTCGGCGATCGGCGCGCCGAGCGCGCGAAGCAGCGTGGTCCGGCCGGAGCGCGGCTGCGCGAGGATCAGGACCCTCTGACCGAAGGCAAGCGGGCCGAGCAGGTCGACGGCGCGAACGAGCGGGTCGCCGGGGGCTTCGGGCGGGAGCAGGCGCCGATGCGGTGGCGCCGCGGTCAGATCCTCGAAGTGCTTGCGCTCGCCCTCGGGGCTCTGCCCGTTGACGGTCTCGACGCGGACCAGGGCGCGGTGGCGCTCGCCGCGCCGCGGCTGCCGAGCCGGGCCCGTCACCTGGTCGCCGGGACGCAGCTCGCAGCGGCGAATCTGGGAGGCGGAGACGTAGACGTCGCCTTCCGCCTCGTTCATCCCGCTCAGCCGCAGGAACCCGTATCCCTGGGGCATCCGGTCGAGTACCCCGGTGACCTCCTCGGCCTCGGCCTCCGGCTCCTCCTCGTCCTCCGTCTCCTCCTCGCCCTCAGGCTCCTCGGCGGGCTCCGCCTCGTCCTCGGGCGCGGCCTCGCCCTTGGGGCGCGCGCGCTCGCGCCTGGGCCGATCGGGGCGGGGCTTTCGCTCCGGCCGCTTGGGTTCCTCGTCGCCGCCGCGCTCCTCGATCGCCTCGATCAGCTCGTCGCGCGGGAGCATCCGGTAGCGCGGCACCCCGAGCTCACGCGCCCGCTGATGCAGATCGGCGAGATGTTGGTCCTTGAGTGCCATCAACGCGGGGCATGCTAGTGGCCCCAATCAGGCGACCGCCGGCTAGGAGGCAGGCACCCTGCTCGGATCGAGTCCCTCGGCCTCCGCCACGCGGCTCCACTCCTCCGCCTCCTTGGCGACGCGTGACGGGCTCCAGCCGAGCTCATCGCCGAGCACGGCGGCCACCGCATCGATGCGCGCGCGCTCGCGGAGCTCCGGCTCGGCGAGCAGGCCCAGGCGCGTTCGCCGCAGGAGGACGTCGCCGACCGTGCGGGCCTGCTCGTGCCTCGCCGCGACCACGACCTCCGCCATCAGGTCGGGGAGGCCGGGGACGATCGGCTCGGCGAGCTCCGGGCGCTCCTCACAGAGGTCGAGCACCCCCCGGGCGGCGTGTCCGTAGCGGAAGGAGAGCTGGTCGGCCGCGCCCTCGGGGAGCTCGACGCTTGTCTCGAGATCCTCCGGGCGGGCCGGCATGCCGAGCGGGATGTCGTCAGTGCGGCGCTGGGCCTCGCGGCCCTCCCGCTCGACGATGCGATCGACGACCTGCGCGGCCATGCGGCGGAAGGTGGTCAGCTTGCCGCCGGTGATGCTGAGCATCCCGGACGAGGTCTCATACAGCTCGGCCTTCCGCGAGATGTCGACCGACTTCTTCGGGTCGCCCGAGGAGATCAGGGGACGGACGCCCGCGTAGGCGCCGGTCAACTGGCCCGGGTCGATGTCCGTCCCGAAGTAGGCGTTGAGGGCGTTCAACAGGTACCCGATGTCGCCCTCGCTCGGCGGCACGTGGTCGATGCCGCCCTCGTAGTCGTTGTCCGTCGTCCCGACCAGGACTCGCCCGTACCAGGGGAGCGCGAAGATCGTCCGATCGGAGCCGGCCGGGACGATGCAGGCGGCGGTCCCGATGTCGAGGTCGGCGGTCGAGAGGGTGATGTGGGATCCGCGGCTCGGCCTGATGTTCGGGATCTCCTCTTCGCTCAGTAGCTCTCCGGGGCGGATCCGGTCGGCCCAGACACCGGTGGCGTTGACCACGTTGGCGGCGTCGATCTCCACCCGCTCGCCGGACTCGGCCTCGGTCACAGCGACACCGGTGGCCTTCCCGCCATCCTCCAGCACCTCGGTCACCTCCGCCCCGTTGAGGATCACGGCGCCGAATCGCTCCGCCTCGCCGAGCACTGTGAGCACGAGACGACTGTCGTCGGTCTGGCAGTCGTAGAACAGGTACGCCGCGCTCGGGTCAATCGGCTCGAGCGCCGGGATCAGCTCCACCGCCTCCTCGCCGGTGATGGTGCGGTGGCGGTCGGGTGACCAGTACTCAGCCTCCTCACGATGCTCATTGCGCTGGCTTCGCCCCCGTCCGATTCGCGAGGTCGCCATCACGTCGTACATGTTCAGTCCGATCCCGATCGCCCGGTTCTTCCGCTCCCCGGCCAGCGCCGGAACCAGAAACGGAGTCGGGTAGACGAGATGCGGCGCGAGCCGGACGAGCAGCTGGCGCTCCAGCAGGGCCTCGCGGACCAGGCCGAGGTCGAAGTTCTGCAGGTAGCGCAGGCCACCGTGGACCATCTTGGACGAGCGGCTGGAGGTCCCCTGACCGAAGTCGCCCCGCTCGACCAGCGCGACGGAGTAGCCGCGCGAGGCGGCGTCGAGCGCCACCCCCGCGCCGGTGATCCCGCCCCCGACCACGACGACGTCGAAGGCGTCCTCCTGCATCGCGGCGAGTGCGCGGTCGCGCGAGATCATTCGAGGAACTCGATCACCTGATCAGCGGGCAGCCGCTCGGGCGTCCGCTGCTCCTGAACCGGGCCGCCGAGATGAAGGAGCCCGACGAAGCGCTCCTCATCGAGCATGCCGACGGCCGCCTGTCCCTCGCCGGTGCGGAGCACCTCGGGCGTTCGCCAATAGGTGGCGAGGCCCCGGCCGTGAGCGGTCAGCAGCACGATGTATGCGGCGCAGGCGGTGGCGTGCAGGTCCTCCTCGTCCTGAACCGGGTCCCCGGTCAACGCGCACGAGACGACCACCAGCGTCGGGGCACGATCGAGCTTCGCGGCCGACTCGGGACCGGCCGCCTCCTTGAGCCGCTCCAGCGCCCGCGGGCCGATCACTCGCAGCCGCCACGGGTTGGTCAGGTTGTGATTCGGAGCCCAGCGGGCGAGCTCGAGGATCTCCTCGAGCAGCCCGCGCTCGACCGGCTCGGGCCGGTAGGCCTTGTGGGTGCGTCGCGTGCGGATCGCCTCCTCGACTTCCATACGAGAAACCTAGACGGTCGATTCCGAATCACGTGCGCCCGGGGCGTGCGGCAGGCGCGACCCGTCAGGTGCCTGGCAGGCGGCGCCGGTACATCACCCAGCCCCCCCAGATCACGCCTGCACCCACCGCGACGATTCCGAGCGCGATCAGCCAACCCGGTATGCCTCCCCCGCTTCCGCCGCCGGACTCGCGCGAAGACGCCGGCGCGATCGGGACCGGATGGGGCTCCTCTGATATCTGGGTTCCCGTGGGACTCGCCGGCGCCGGACTGGCTCCCGGCTTGGCCTTGGCGTCGCGGCCCCCCGCGTTGACCGTGGCGCCGCCCGTGGCGCCCGCGGCCGCGCTCCCGCCGGCGACGTTCGAGTCGGCCCTCGGGACGGGACTGAGGGGGAAGGCCGCGGCGTTCACCGCCATCAGCGCCTGCCCTGTCACCCAGGCGGGCGTCTGGTCGCTGCCGGCCGAGTAGCGGTAGTGGCCGTCCCGTGCCTGCGCCGAGGCCAGATAGCTGAGCGGCGAGCCGCCACTGCGCACCGACGCGGGCGAGACCCCCGCCGCGAGCAGTCCCTGGGCGGCCCAGGCGGTCGACTGCGCGTTGACCGGGCCACCGGACAGTGCAAAGCCACCGCCCACGCGCTGCACTCCGCGCAGGTAGGAGACGGCGCGCCGAGCGCCCCCGCCGCCTGAGGCCCCGAGGGCCTGCAGCACCGCCCCGGTGCTGTCGGGGTCGCTGGCCGACTCGGCCGCGAATCCCCAGCCGCCGTCGTCGTTCTGGACGCCGCGCAGCCAGGAGACCGCGCGGGAGTTGCCCGCGGTCGCACCGGCGGCCTTCAGCGCGAGGATCCCGAAGGCGGTGGGGTTGACCTGCTCACCCCAGGAGCCGTCCCGGCCCCGTCGCGCGAGCAGGCGGCTGACTAGATCGTGACCCTGGAAGCTCCGCGGGTTGAGCCCGGCCCCGTGGAGGAGCAGGATCGTGCGCTCGATGTCTCCGGTGGTGCTGATCTGGCCGACCGTTCCGGCGAGATAGCCGATCGGCGTCGCATCCCCGTGATCGACGTCGAGCGGATTCACCGCCGCAGCCTCCAGGCCCAGCACGGCCCACCCGGTCATCGCGGGGCTCGACTGCTCGCCGCGAGCGAAGCCGAAGCCCCCGTCGCCATTCTGGGCAGCGCGCAGCCAGGAAACGGCGGCGCCGGGGCCGCCGCCCGAGGCATCGGCGCGCGGACCGCCGAGCAGAGCGGGCGTGGCCGCCATCAGCGCGACGATCAGACACGCCGCGCCCGCCGTCGCGCCCCGCGCCCGCGGGGTCGCCATCGCTGCAGGCTTCCACGCGAACTCGAAGCGGCGCCGGTAGCGAATCAGCATGCGCACCATCGCCGGACCCGCCACGAGCGCGAGCGCCGCGTTGCCGGCCGCGTGCGCGATGTTGAACGGGATGCCGCGCGCTGAGAGGGCGAGGAAGCGGCCGAGCGACTGCTCCCCGCCATAGGTGACCATCAACGAGAAGTCGAGCAGGGCCCCATAGGCGAGACCGGCGAGGGCGCAGACGGCGGCCAGCCCGAAGCGACCGAGCCGCCGGCCGGTCAGCCCGGCGAGCCCCGCGCCGACGACCCCGATCAGACCCCAGCCCGCCATCTGCCACGGCGTCCACGGGCCCTGACCGAGCCAGAAATTGGAGACCACCGCCGAAAAGGCGCCGACGGCGAACCCGGGAGCGCCGCCGAGGGCATACCCCGCGATCAGCGTCAGGTCGGTGGTCGGCACCACATTCGGGATCGGCGAGAACGCGACGCGGCCCGCGACCGAGATCGCCGCGAGCGCGGCGATCAGGGCCACGATCTGCGCGGGAGGACGGGAGCGCTCATACCAGGCGAAGCCGCCGAGCAGCGTGAGAGCGAGCATCACCATGACGCCCGCCTGCCAGCTCACTGGGGGGCCCCTCCCGCCTGTGCCGGCGATCCGCCCGTTCGCGGCATTCCGCCGCCGAGCGCTGCCATGCCCTGCTCCACCGTGATCGCCGTCCCGTCGAGGATGCGGGCGACCTCGCTGGAGAAGTACCAACCCCGGAGAGCAGCTCCGCGGCGGTGCCGTCGGCGACGACCTCCCCCCGCGCCAGCAGGATCACGCGGTCGGCGAAGGTGGCGGCGAACTCGACGTCGTGGGTGGCGATCATCACCGCCGTATCTCGGTCCGAGAGCCCATGACCGAGCTCGGCCAGCTCCGCCTTGCGGGTCCGGTCCATGCCCCGGGTCGGCTCATCCAGCAGCAGCGCGCCGGGCAGCTCGCCGTCGCGGCCCGCCACCACGATCGCCAGCGCCAGCCGCTGGCGCTCGCCGCCCGACAGATCCCGCGGATCGGCCTCTGTCAGCCCCTCCAGGCCGAAGCGCCGCAGTGCCTCGATCCCCTCCTGTCCACGCAGCTCGTCACCGACCCGCTCGTGGACGAAGAGATCGCTCGGCCGCTGAGGCAGCAGCGCCACGCCGCGCGGCACCTCGATGCGCCCGCGCTGCGGGTCGAGGAGCCCTGCCGCGGCGCGCAGAAGCGTGCTCTTGCCCGCCCCGTTGCTTCCCATCAGGGCGACCCGCTCGCCCGGCTCGACTCGCACGTCGACGCCCCGCAGCGCCTCGGTTCGCTCCTGCCGGTCCCCCAGCTCCACCCAGAGGTCGCCCGCCCGGAGCGCGACGGGCCCCCTGCGCTCGCGCCGGCCCGCCCCCGGGGTCACGTCTTCCGATGCCACATCGACCAGTGTGATTGCAGGACCTGACTCCATGAGGGTTTGGCGGGCCTGGCGCACGCT
>CAWAJF010000010.1:0-164217 GCA_963782345.1 uncultured Solirubrobacterales bacterium
ACCCGCGGCGGCGGTCGCGAGTCAACGACAAGACTGCCAGTCAGTCACTGAGACTGCCGCGTCATAGCGGCCCCTGCTGATCGAGCGAGACGAGCACCGCGAGGCCGTCGTGCTCCTCGTCGCCAAAAAGCCAGGAGCAATAGCGAGGAGATCCGCAGCCGCAACAGTTCGTGAACACGGAAGGAGACACAAGCTCGACGTCGATCGCTCAGACCTTCAGCGGACCGAGTGAGCAGTCAGGTTCGACCGGGGTATTGTGGCGGTCCCCCACTCGGACCACAGCGTAGTAGACAGCCACCTCGGGAAACCCAAGACCTGAGAGAGGGCGAACGCAACATGGCTCCGCACGGTCCCGATCGTCCAGTCGGTGACGATCTTTGACCGGTCGATTCCCGGCCCTTCGCAGGCGTCGCAGCTCATCGCCGTCGGCAGGGAACCGTCCTCATTGCGGGCGAGATCCACCGGGAGGTGAATGGCGCCCGGGATGTGGCCTGGGCGTCCTGCGCCCTCGGTGGCCCCGGAGGGCCAGAAGCGCTCGCCGGTGAACTCGTTCTCTGACCGCGCGTCGATGAGCGCCGCCTCGGAATCACCGATCAGCGCCTCGACCTCGACCGCCAGACGATCAGCTCGGCTTCGGTCCAGGCGCTTGTAGGCGGAGGATTCGGCTCGGGGGCGGCGGTGCTCCACGAGTAACCGGCCTCAGCCCGTCTGGCGTGGGCCGTCCATCAATCGAATCCGCTAATGGCCCTGGCATCCCATCGGCCAGAACCCAGGGTATGGCGCTAGCCGTAGAAGACGACGGTGCTCTCAGGCGTGACACCCAACGTCGACAACAAGGCGTCGAGCTCATCGGGATCGATGGGCGTGTAGCCGGGGTGGCGAAGGTCCCCATAGGCGTCCCAGAGGACCGCACCGGGTAGGTGGCCGGCGTCGTAGGCGGCGGCGCCACGTCCACCTGAACCACGTGTACTGATGGATCGTCGAGATGAGCGGCGACCCGATCAGGATCGACATGCACGTCCGGGCTCATCGGCATGAGTATCCCCCAGGGACCCTCCCCCTTGCGCGAGGACCAGAAGTGCGCCGCACACTAACCAGACTCGCAGCCGATTCCGTCCCCGTCCGCGTCGAGGTTGTAGGGGTCGCTTCCAGTGACCTTTACGGGCTTGTTGCTTGCAGGAATCTGATCGCAGTTCAGGTCTCCCACAACAGGCAGGCAGGGGCTGTATCCGGGGGCGCATTTCCCGCCGCCGCTCGAGCCACCGGCTGATTTCTGGATCGGCTCCGGACGACTAGTGGTGGCACCGCCCCCGCTGTAGCCGGTACACGGCGAACCCGAGCTCGTTCGGCAGAGCGCGAGCGCGTTGGCGGAGCGAGCGTAGGAGGGATCGCCGCCGAACTGAGGTCCGCTTCGGTTGAAGGGGTCGCCGTTGATCGAGGCCGCCCAAACCGGGTGGATCTCGTTCCAACTGTGCTGGGTGTCATCGACCCAGGCGCCGAGCAGCGTCACCCGAACGCCGACGCTGGGGGCGGGTAGGTGCCCGAAGTCACGAGGCATGAACTCGACCACAAGGAGTCCTTCCTGCTGGCCGTAGTTGCCCGAGCGGAGCAAGCTCTTGTCGCGAACCGCGATATCGAAGTGAAGGTCCCCGTCATCCTCGTGCTCGCGGATCAGGGCAACACGACCTCTCACCGTCTTGCAGGGGTTGAGGACCGATAGACGCTCGGGGTGATAGACGCCATTGAGCACTTGCGTTTCCGAGGGGCAGCCAGGGCGACGATGAGCGTGCTTCCGATGCTTCCTCTTCTTTGCCTTAGACGCGACCGGAGGAACGGTCGGTCCCTGTGAAGTTGAGAGGTGGCCTTCCGTGCTTGAGCTGGTGCTGTTGCTGCCCGAGCCGCAGCCAGCGACGAAGCACACGAGCCCGACCGCAAGGACGGCGGCCACAACTGCTTCCCCTCGAACACTCCGCATGACCTCCCACCCTAGATCGCTTGATTTGAGGAGAGGACGAGCCGTGAGTGACTCCCGATTTCACGCGAAAGGGGTATCCGGTTAGCTGCCCCGCGGGGCACTCCCGCTTTCACGCGTATGGGACATCCGAGATGTGACGGCGCTCAGCATGCATCTTTTCTACTCGCTCTGAAGGGCATCACTCAGTTCCGTCACCAAGCCTCTCCTAAGCGCAGGACGGCCTCTATCTGATCCGGTGTACTGCCTTCCCATTCGATCCAGTACCACTGCCCATCGTCGTCATGCTGAGCGCCGACCTCTTCCAAGCGTTGGGTCGCCTTGATTCCGGGCTCGGGTGGAATGCCCTTGAGTTCGCCTACCTGGATCCAGAACGAGTCGGTGGGCATGGCGACAATCACCTTGCCCTTGACCCGCACCCGAGGCCCGGTCTCTAGCCACTTAATCGCCCTGCCATCTGCCGCCGCCCTGGCAAGGAAGGACTCCGCCGGCCCCCGCGCGGCCTCGGGCAGAGATTGCAGATATGTCTCCTGTCGACCGGTTCACTCGAGGGCTCTGTCTTAGGGATCGGCCGCACCACCAGTCGAGGTACGAAGACCTCAATGTCGGCCTCGTCGGTGAAGTAGCTCACCTCGAGCCCGAATAGCCGCTGACCTCGAGCGTTCAGGTACTCCATTACTCGCTGCACGCCATCAGGGATCGCCGGTGCAGCGACAACCAACTCGAAATCCCCAGTGCGGAGAGTGGAAGCGAGGTCTTCGAGCAGCTTTTCCGTGGCGCTCTCGGGATCCTCGACGTCCGCCGGGAGGAGCTTCTCCTGTATGAGCGCTCGCAGCTCCGCTGGGTTCCCATCCTGATCGAGGACAACGTTCTGCTCAAATTGCTCGAGGGTGAGACCCCAGAGTGCGGCCGCATAGTCGAGGAGCTGGGCTACGACCCTGCGCGTGTCTGAATTCCCTTCCTTCTTGACTTCGACGATGCAGAGCCTGCCGTGGTCGTCGAGCAGCACGAGGTCCGCATAGCCGGAGGCTAGGTCTGCCTCAAAGCCGACGGCCGCACTTGGCCCAATCCGAGGTCGGTGGCCGGAACGAGTTCCGGATGGCTCATCAGCTCCTTGTGCAGCACGGATTCCTTCGGAATGCCACCCTCCTTGACCAAGCGCTGAGCGGCCGCCTCCTTCTCTCGATCACCACGAAACGGGCCACCGAGCGAGATTAGCCCAGGAGCTGCGAGCTCCCGCGTCTTGGACGCTCCTGCTCGCATAGCCACTTGGCGGCTCGCGGGTCGAGCGACTGCTCTCTTGCGCGAATAGCAGCAGCGCCACAGGCCCCCTCCTTTGGCACATGCTCTGTGTTAGCGCCGAGGATCTATCGGAGTCCCAATGGGATACCCGCGATTAGAGTCCCACATGGATCGTTCCATCTGCCCCATGGGCCAGGGGCCGATTCATTGGGTCAGGTTTTGTCGAGCTCCCTCAAAGGCACTCGGGCGACAGCTTGTGCCGCATAATGGAAGTCGAGACCGCTGTAGTCGCACCACTCCTTGAAGTCTTGGACGAACGCCTCAAGCAGCGCTTGGCGCCAATTCTGAATGTCTCTCCCAGCCTTTGGGAAGCCTTCCTCGCGAAGCTGGTGTAGGTAGGCCCCAAACAACGCCTCCTCGATCACGTCCCACCTAGCCAGCAAAGCCGTCTCGCTCGCTTCGGTGGCCTGACCCTCGAGGCGACGCTTCAGCTCCTCAAATCTGATCTCCTTCTTGAGCTTGTCTAGGTCGGCTTTTTGAAGATCAAACTCCATGGTCTTCCTCACTCTCGGTGTATTGGGTTAGGGACCCGGCCAGGGTCGGGTCCGTCGTCTGCCTTGTGCGCTTACGCCGGGCATCAAGGCGTTCAGCGACTGATGAATAAGGAACGGAGCCTCGGGCGCTCAGAATGGCGCGGAGACGACTCGCCTCCGCTCGACATGCTCCTGAGCAGTGCCTGGCATCAGACCGCATGCCCTCCAACGAGGCGCCGCAGATAACGCAGGCCCTCATCCAGGCCCCCAGTTGGAGGACCCGAGGCCGCTCCTAGGTAAATGAGACCAGGATGAGACCCCCGGGAGGCGGCGATGCGGTGCATAGGCGTGCAGCGCGGTGTGCGTACTGACGCATTCGCAGGACGGAAACCGTGTAAGCAGGCGCAGAATCCCTGCATTGGATCCTCTAAAACGAAGCGCGCCCGACAGGATTCGAACCTGTGACCTTCGGTTTCGTAGACCGACGCTCTATCCAACTGAGCTACGGGCGCGTGCGGGCAACAGCGTAGCGGCGCGGGTCGGGGCTCAGACTCGCTCCCGATCGGCCGCTTCGGCTCGACGCTTCGCTGCGGCCTCCTCGCGTTCGGCGAGCTTGCGCTCGTATTTTTCGAGCGTCTCAGCGGGATTGCGGCCCGCGTCGACGGGAGGGGCGACCGCGCGAAGCTCGTCCACCAGCCGCTGCGAGAGGCCGGCCGCCGTCTCCGACGGATCCGTCTGACCCGAGGCCGGCTCGAAGAAGCGGACGCGGATGCGCGGGCGCTGCGGGAAGCGGGCGAGGGCCGGCGTCCCCTCGACCGCCGCACACACCAGGCGCGCCTCCGGGACCTCGAGGGCGAGGCGGCCGATGCCGCTGCGAGCCCGCAAGCGCCGCCCCACCGAGATCGTGCCCTCCGGGAAGACGCCGATGCAGGAGCCGCGACGAAGCGCCTCGATCGCGTTGGCGAGGGCGCCGGCGTCGCCGGCCGCGCGCTCGATCGGGATCTGGCCCATCCCGTCGAGGACCCGGCCCAGGCCCGGCTTGTCCCACAGGGCGCGCTTGGCGAGGGCGCGGATCTGACGGCGCTTGCGCGCCGCGACGCCGACCGCCAGCGGATCGGTCTGCGAGTCGTGGTTGGCGACGATCAGGGTGGGCCCGCTCGGGGGGAGCACCTCCAGCCCCTCGACCGCCAGCCGCCCCCAGATCCCCACGATCGGGACGCAAACCGCCATGGCGATTCGATAGGTGAGGGTGAAGGGCTCGGGTGACCCCATCAAGCGAGCTCCGGGATGTGGCGTTCGAGGTGCTCCGCGATCGTCGCGCGGACCCAGCGCTTCTCCTCCGGGCTCGCCATCCGGTAGCGGCCGATCAGCATCTTCTGGTCGTCCAGCGGCAGGCCGGCGATCTCCCAGCGCACCGCGAGGCGCTCGAAGAGCATCTCGTTCCTTCGCGCCCAGACGTCCTCCATCGATGCCGCGTCCCGGCGCGGCGGCTCGCCGATCTTGCGGATCGTCTTCGCGCTCAGCCCCTGGCGGAGCGTGAGCACGTTGCCCTCGGGGTCCGTGTAGTCGACCGTCTCGACCGGTTCTCGCTCGCGTCGCTTGCCCCTCGCCATGCGTGAAGAATGCCAACTAGGGTTGCGGCGTCACCGACCCGGTCAACATCGCGGACCTCGAGCGGCTGGCCGCCGAGGCGCTGGAGCCAGGCCCGCACGGCTACTTCGCGGGCGGCGCGGGGGACGAGCGAACCCTGCGCCGGAACGCCGGGGCCTACGAGCGCTGGGAGCTGCGGCCCCGGGTGCTGGTCGACGTGTCGGGCGTCTCCACCCGGGAGACGGTGCTCGGCACCGAGGTCGAGGCGCCGATCCTGGTCGCCCCTGTCGCCTTCCAGCTCCTCGCCCATCCCGACGGCGAGGCCGGGATGGCCCGGGCGGCCCACGCGGCCGGCACCGTGATGTGTCTCTCGAGCCTGACCAGCACCCGGCCCGCCGAGGTCGCCGAGGCCGCGCCGGAGGGGAGGCGGTGGATGCAGGTCTATCTCTTCCGCGACCGCGGCGTCACCCGCGCGATCGTGGAGGAGGCCGCCGAGGCGGGATACGAAGCGCTGCTCCTGACGGTCGACGCGCCGTATGCGGGCCCCCGGGAGCGCGACCTGCGCACCGGCTTCCAGGTCCCCGCCGAGATCCGGGCCCCGGCGATCGAGGCCGCGGTAGGGCATCGCAGCCTCACCACGGCCGAGGTCTTCGCACTCGTAGATCCTTCCATCACCTGGAAGGATCTCGAGCGGCTCTGCGGCGAGTTCCAGCTGCCGATCCTGGTCAAGGGGCTGATCACGGGCGAGGACGCGGCGCTCGCCGCCGAGCACGGCGCCGCGGGGGTGGTCGTGTCCAACCACGGCGGCCGTCAGCTGGACAACGCCCCGGCGACGATCGACGCGCTCCCCGAGTGCGTCGAGGCCGTCGCCGGCCGGATCCCGGTGCTGATCGATGGCGGGATCCGGCGCGGCACCGACGTCGCGGTCGCGCTGGCCCTGGGGGCCGAGGCCGTTCTGGTCGGCCGCCCGGCGCTCTGGGGGCTCGCCTGGAGCGGGGAGGTCGGAGCGCGGCGCGCGCTCGAGATGCTGATCGACGAGCTGCGCCTCGCCCTCGCGTTGCTGGGCGCCCCCGAGCCGTCCGCTCTTAGCGCAGATCACGTCCAGCGCCGGGCATAACGCTCGTTAGCCTGGCCCGCTCGTGGCCACCAACGCTCCAAAGCGGCTTTCGGGATCCGACATGTCGAACCTGCACGCGGAGCGGGGGCCGATCCACGTGCACGTCGGGGCAACGATCATCGTGGAGGGGGCCACCCCCACCTACGACCAGCTGGTCGCGCACGTCGAGAAGCGGCTGCTCCTGGTCCCGCAGTTCCGCCAGCGGATCGTGAAGATCCCGCTCGGCATCGAGAACCCCGTCTGGGGGGACGACCCCCAGTTCGACGTCCGCCGCCACGTGCGCCACGTCTCGGTGCCGCGGCCGGGCCGGCTCGACCAGCTGCGGGACATCGTCGGCCGAGTGATGTCCGAGCCGCTCGACATGGAGCGCCCTCTCTGGCAGCTCTACATGGTCGAGGGACTGAGCGGCCGGCACGCCTACATCTCCAAGACCCATCACGCCCTGGTCGACGGCGTGGCGGCGGTGGACGTCGGCACGATCCTGCTCGACACCAGCAAGCGCGGTACCCGGATCAGGGTTCCCGAGAAGCCCTGGGACCCGGACGAGCCGAGCCCGACGATGCTGCTCACGCAGGCGGCGTCCGAGAGGGTGAGCAGGCCGCTGCGGGCGGCGGGCCGTGCGGCGCGCACTGCGGTCACCACTCCTGCCCAGACGGCCGCCCGCGTGCTGAGGACCGCCGAGGCGTTCACGAGCCTTGCCTCCGGCGGCCCGAAGGTGCCGAGGAGCCCGCTCAACGTGAGGATCGGCCGCGACCGCCGCATCGCCTGGGTCCGAACCGACCTCGACCGGCTGAAGCGCGCGCGGGCGATCGCGGCGGGCTCGACCGTGAACGACGTGGTGCTCTCGGTCGCGGCCGGGGCACTGAGCCGGTTCCTCGAGCGCCGCGGCGACAGGGTCCCGGACTACCTGGTCGCCCTGGTCCCCGTGAGCATCCGCCGGCCGGACGAGAAGGGCGAGCTCGGCAACAGGATGTCGACGATCATGGTCCGGCTGCCGCTCTCGGAGCCCGATCCGCGCAAGCGCCTGGAGCGGCTCCGTGACGAGACTCGCCGCCTGAAGGAGTCGGACAACGCGCGGGCCGCCTCACTGATCATCGAGGCGACCGGCTGGGCGCCGCCGACGATCAACCGGGTGCTCTCGCGTGGAATGGCCCGTCCGCTGATCTTCAACCTGGTCGTCTCCAACGTCCCCGGGCCGCAGCAGCCGCTCTACCTACTCGGCCGCCGGATCAAGGAGATCTATCCCTACGTCCCCCTCTCCCCGCAGAACCACGCGCTCTCGATCGGGATGATCAGCTACGACGGCCGGATCTTCTTCGGCCTGGCGGGAGACCACGACGCGGTGCCGGACCTCGACGACCTCGCCTCCGCCCTGCGTGAGTCGCTCCGCGAGCAGCCGGTGCCGCGGGCGAAGCCGAAGGCAAGGCTCAAGCCGAAGCAGCCGGCGGCGAAGAAGAAGGCGCCGGTGAAGAAGAGGCCCGCCGCGAAGAAGGGGGCACCGCCCAAGCGGAGGGGAGCCGCAACGCTCCGGCGGCTGCGCCGCTCTAGGCGTGGATGAAGACCGGCGCGCCCAGGGGGACGCGCGCGAACAGCGAGATCATGTCCGGGTCGGAGGCGCGCAGGCAGCCGTGTGAGTTGGCGCCACCGATCGATCCCGGCGTGCCATGGATCGCCATGCGATCGCCTCCGATCCACCCCGCCGGCAGGCTCGGCTGGTGGCCGGAGAGGGCCAGCACGCAGCACCCGTACCACGGGCCGAGCCCCTTGCCCACCAGGCCGTCGGTGACGGAGTACTCGCCCAGCGGCGTCGGTGAGCTCGGAGAGCCGACCGTCACCGGGAAGCGATCGAGAATCCGGTTGCCGTAGCGGAGCTCCAGCCGCTGCCGCGAGACGTCCGCGTCGATCCAGAAGTGCGTCTGCGAGACGTCCAGGGCGAGGCGGTCGTCCCGGATCCAGGCGAGCTGCCCGTCGGGCAACTCGGGCGCCGGGACTCCGAACCACGCGCCGCTCACCCGCTCGATCCAGAAGACCCGTATCGAGCCGAACTCGGTCCGGTCGCCGGCGCGCGCCACCACCGGCCCCCCGGGCGACGAGTGCAGCGGGACCCGGCGCCCGCGGCGGACGGTCGCGATCGGGAAGCTCGGCCCCTTCACCCTCGGCGCCGGGGGGTTGAGATGCACGTCTGGCAGCGGAACGATCGCACGCAGCGCAGTGACAGCGCCGTTTCCGCTCGCCGAGGGGGAGGCAGCGACCGCGAGCGCCGCGATCAGCGCGAGGAAGCTCATGGCAACGGAGAGGGAGGGATTCGAACCCTCGAGAGAGCTATTAGCCCCCTACTCGCTTAGCAGGCGAGTGCCTTCAGCCACTCGGCCACCTCTCCGGGGACGCCGGCCGCCGAGGCGACCACGCGGCACGATTGTAGGCTGGATCGGATGAACGAAAACCCCGCCACCGAGACCGAGAGGACCGTCGGCGAGCCCGATACGAACGGGCACGCACCCCCGGTGGACGAGGAGACGCGGCCGCTCGCGGCGATCGACACGCCGACGCCGCTGCCGCTGCCCACGCCGATGGAGGCCCATGAGCGCTTCGAGACCATCTTCGGCGGCAGGCAGGCCCCCTTCGGCTTCCTCGACCTCGACGCAGTCTGGGCCAACGCGGCGGACATGCTCCGGCGCTCGCGCGGCAAGCCGATTCGGATCGCCAGTAGGTCGATCCGCTCCCGCCCGGTGCTCGAGCGCCTCCTCGGCCTTGACCCCGGGTTCCAGGGAGCGCTCACCTTCACCCTGCCGGAGACCATCTGGCTCTGGGAACGGGGCCTGCGCGACCTGGTCGTCGCCTACCCGACGACCGACCGCGCCTGCCTCACCCGGCTCGCCCGGGTCACGGCGGAGGACCCGGAGGAGGCGCCCGTGGTGATGGTCGACAGCCCGGAGCACCTCGATCTGATCGAGGAGGCCGCCGCCTCCTTCGTGGCGCCGGTCCGGGTCGCCATCGACATCGATCTCTCCTGGCGGCCGCTCGGCGGGATCGTCAAGATCGGGGCGAAGGGCTCGCCGATCCGGACGGCCGACGACGCCGTCGCCCTCGCGCAGGAGATCGACCGCCGCGAGCGCACGACGCTCGTCGGGGCGATGGCCTACGAGGCTCAGATCGCCGGTGTCGGTGACAACGTGCCGCGCAAGGCGATCAGCAACCTGATCGTGCGGCGCATGCAGGCCGCCTCGGCGAAGGACGTCGAGGAGCGGCGGGCCGAGATCGTCACGGCCCTCTCCGAGGTCGCGCAGCTGGAGTTCGTCAACGGAGGCGGCACCGGCTCGATCGACCAGACCGCCTCAGAGTGGGCGGTGACCGAGATCGGCGCCGGCTCCGGCTTCTACGCGTCCGTCCGCTTCGATCACTATCGCTCCTTCCGGCCGCGGCCGGCGGCGATGTTCGCGCTGCCGGTTACGCGGGGGACCGGCGCGGTCGAGATCGCGGGCGCCACGCAGGCGCTGCCCCTACCCGGCGCGAATCGGCTCCGAATCGGAGACCGTGTCTACTACCGCGACCTCGACGCGGGCGATCTCTGCGAGCGCTTCGACCGCCTCTTCCTGGTCACCGGGACCACGATCCGCGACGAGGTCCCGACCTACCGCGGCGAGCGCAAGGCGTTCATCTGAGACGGCTTCGCGATCGGGTCGCCGCCACACGCGGTGGCGGCTAGTACGAACGTCCAGTTGACGTTCGGTACCGAATAGAGGTCTTTCCCGGCCGGCGAGACGGCTCTACCGTCGTTCCGGTTCCCAGGGAAGGATCCATATCCCGCCGGCTTCCCATTGGGCTCGAAGGGGGACTTCGAGAGAGGATTTCGAGAGTGAGCCACCGATCAGCCGGCGTTGCGGTTCTCCAAGGTGACCGCGGTTGGTCCCGGGCGATCGGACTCGACGTCGAGCCGGGTCGCTTCTTCGAGGGGGCCAACGTCATCTGGCGCATCGCGCCGTTCGTCGTGGCGGGGATCCTGCCCTTCGCGCTGGTCCCTGTAGCCGGCCTCTCCTTCGCCGACCCCCGCGTCACGATCGCCGCCGCGATGGTGCCGCTGGTCGTCGGCGTGGCTTTGATCGTGCGCTGGGAGCGCCTCCCCGCCTGGCCGCAGGCACTCCCCCCTCTCGCCTACTTCGTGGTCCTCGCCCTGCTCCGCGATGCGAACAGCAGCACCCTGACGGTCTTCGACCCGCTGCTCTCGATCCCGATCATCTGGTTCGCGATCTACGGAACCGGCCGGGAGGTAGCGGTGTCGATCGTCGCGATGGGCCTCACCCTCCTGCTCCCGGTGGTCCTGCCGGATCAACCGGCGTACGACAGCGAGCAGCTGCAGCGGATGATCGTCGCCGTCGTCCTCGCCGCGACGGTCGGCCCGGCGGTTCACACGCTGGTCGTGGCGCTGCGACGCACCACCAAGGACCTCGGCGCGGCCGAGGAGCGCTTTCGAAGGGCCTTCGACGACAGCCATGTGGGGATGGCCCTCGTCTCGACCGGCGGCCGCTTCCAGCGCGTCAATCGCGCCCTCTGCGGGATCGCCGGGTATGACGAGGCTGAGCTGCTCGGGAAGACCTTCGGCGAGATCACCCACCCCGACGACGTGGACACCGATCTCGATGCGCTGCGCGAATTGATCGACGGCGGGCGCTACGGCTACCGGACCGAGAAGCGCTACCTCCATGCGGACGGACACGCGGTCTGGATCTCGCTGAACGTCTCGCCGGTGTACGACAGCGAGGGCGCGGTGAGCTACCTGCTCAGCCAGATCGAGGACATCGCGGACCGCAAGGAGTCTGAGGAGCGGCTCACGCGCCAGGCGCTTCACGACTCGCTCACCGGGCTTCCCAACCGGACGCTGTTTGCGGACCGCGTTCGCATGGCGTCGAGTCGCCGCGCCGCCCGCGGCTACGCGATCGTCTACCTGGACCTGGACGGCTTCAAGCTGGTCAACGACACGCTCGGGCACGCCGCCGGCGACCAGGTGCTGATCGAGGTGGCGCGCCGCCTGGAGCGCCTGCTTCGAGCCGGCGACACCCTGGCGCGACTGGGCGGCGACGAGTTCGCCCTCCTCTGTGAGGAGGTCGGCGACGAGCAGGTCCGGGTGATCGCCGACCGCGTCATCGACACGATGGCCGATCCGATCGAGGTGCAGGGCAGATCGATCATGCAGGCGGCGAGCATCGGCATCGCTCTGTATTCGGCGGACGGAACCCCTACCGAGCCCGACGAGATGCTGGGCGATGCCGACCTCGCCATGTACCGGGCCAAGGCGGCCGGAAAGTCCCGCTACGCGGTGTTCGAGACCTGGATGCGCACCGGGCGCACGGATCAGACCGGGCTCGAGAGTGAGCTCCGCGCCGGGATCGAGAACGACGAGCTCACCGTCCACTACCAACCGGAGCTGGACCTGATCAGCGGGGAGATCACCGGCGCGGAGGCTCTGGTCCGCTGGCAGCATCCCGACCGAGGACTGCTCGAGCCGGCGCAGTTCCTGTTCGTCGCCGAGTCCAGCGACCTGATCTCGGAGCTCGACGACCTCGTCATGCGGCAGGCCTGCTTCCAGGCGGCTCGCTGGCGCGAGGAGCTGCCCGCGGGAGAGCGATTCACCGTCTCGGTCAACATCAGCGAACGCCGGCTCGCGGACCGGGGCCTGAGCGGCAAGATCGCCCAGGCGATCGCCGATGCCCGGCTCCCCGCCGCCTCGCTTTGCCTGGAGATCGCCGAGCGCGCGATCATGGATCGCCGGGCGTCCGCGCTCACCGCGATCCCGGACCTCGAGGCGCTGGGCATCCGGCTGCTGATCGATGACTTCGGCATCGCCATCTCCTCCTTCGGCAGCCTCAAGCGGCTGCCCCGGCTGAACGCGATCAAGATCGACGGCTCCTTCATCGCCGGGCTCGGGCGCTCGCGTGAGGACTCCGCCGGAGTCGCAGCCATCATCGGACTGGCCCATGGGCTGGGCCTGACCGCAACCGCCGAGGGGCTCGAGCGCGAGGAGCAGCTCCGCGAGCTTCAGGCCCTGCACTGCGACCGCGGCCAGGGCTACTACTTCGCCCGCCCGCAGCCGCCGGAGGCGCTCGGCGAGCTGCTCGTCTCGGCGCGGCTCGGTGAGCTGATCTCCTAGCGCGTCCGCGTGGGAGGATGCCCCGATGGGGCGCGTTCCCTCATATGACCCGCGGGAGCCGAAGAGCCCCTGGATGAGCGCGCTGTCGTGGACGGCGCGTCAGCCCCCGGTGACCTGGTTCCTGGTCAACGTGGGCAACAAGATCGATCCGTATCTGATGAAGGCCACCGGAGGCCGGGTGAAGAGCACTCTCAGCGCCCCGACGGTCCTGCTCACCCACACCGGCGCGAAGAGCGGTAAGCGGCGCACCACCCCGCTCGCCTACTTCACCGACGGCGATGACGTGATCCTGATCGCCTCGCGCGGCGGGCATCGCGACCATCCCGCCTGGTACCACAACGTCAGCGCGAACCCGGAGGTCGAGCTCTGGACGAAGGGCGGCGGTGGCCGCTACCGCGCCACCGAGGCCGAGGGCGAGAATCGCCGGCGCCTGTGGGACCTCGCCACTGAGTTCTATCCCGGGTTCGCGAAGTACCAAGAGCGCGCGGGCGATCGGCGGATCCCGGTCATCGCCTGTAGCCCCCGCGACTAGCCTTCACTATCCCGGAGGGGTGGCAGAGCGGTTGAATGCGGCGGCCTTGAAAGCCGTTAGGGGCCTTCGGTCCCTCGGGGGTTCGAATCCCTCCCCCTCCGCTATCAGCGCAGCTTGACCCCGGTGATGTCCACGGTGCCGATCAGATCGCCTGTGGCGAAGTCGTCACCGGCATTTCCCGACTCCGTCGGGAAGTTCTGATTCAGCAGGGGAGCGGCGAGGTCCGCAAGCCTGACGGTCGCCCCCGTCAGGGTCACCGTATTGGTGCCTGGGTCTATCGAGCGCGTCGCCGTCGAGAAGTCGATCGTGGCCAGGGGCGCGCGCGGCAGGGTCGTCCCGATCGGGAGCGTGGCGAGCGACCTCAGCTGGCTCTGGCTGAAGGCGACGCTCAGATCCGTGCTCTTCAGCTCACTGCCGGTCGCCGGGGCGCTGGAGGCACAGGCGTCGGGAGTGAGGAACGCCGTGCTGTTCTTGGTGATGGTCTGTCCGCCGGCGGTGAACAGCTCTCCCGCGCTGAAGTCGGGGGCGATGTCGCCGCCGGTCACAGGGAAGGTGTAGTCCGTGCCCAGGAGACCACCGGCGGTCGCGGGGGCAATCGGAGCGACGCCAGGCGGTGATCCTCCCGGAAGCGGGTTGATGCAGTGATTGGGGAGCTTGGAGACGAACGCTCCCATCGCGTCCGTGTGAAGCGCCATCTCGCCGGTGTCCGGGACGACGTGCACGGCCAGCGGCTCGGTCGTCATCGAAACGATCGTGCCGAGCGGCCGGCCCGCTTTCACCCGGCCGCGGGCCGATTTGCGCGCCCCCTTCCGATGGCGCGGGCGAAAGGCGCGGTTGAGGGCCTTCGCGCCCCTGCCCGCGAGGCTGATCGCGACGTTCTCGATCCTGGCGCCATAGCCATCGCGGGTGACAGTCCCGCCGCGCAGGGTGCCGAATCCGCTGACGAAGTCCTTGCCGACCTTGGCCAGGATGGTGCCCGGCGCGCCGTTTGCGCCGAACGTCAAGCTGAGGAGCCTCACCTTCGCCTTGCCCTTGGCCTTGCGCTTGACCTTGCCCTTGTGCTTCGCCTTGAAGGCGCCCGAGACCTGCGCCGTGCCGGAGCCGTCGAGGGGGTCGATGGCCCCACCGGTGATCTGAAGGGTCAAGCTGCGCGGCTTCAGCTTCAGGCCATGGCTGCCATGTAGCTGAACGACGACGGATCCGCCCTTGAGATCGTCGGGAGCCGCCAGCGCCATGCTCGAGGCGACAAGCAGCGCGGCCAGCGCGAAAACGGCGGCGATCAGCCCGCGCCTCGCTCCCTTCAGCTTGTCGCTATTGGTCGGCAACCGGTCTCGAGGTGAACTCCCCCCTGCACGACCAAGTGTCTCACGGGCCGCCGCAGGATGCGCTGGGTCGGCTACCCGATATTGCTATCCAGGATTCTTGCCGGTGGGACGATGAAAAGGGGCGGGGGAAAATCATCCGGCCTCGGCAGGAACCGTGGATTTAGCTTCTCGACAGGCGCACTCAGCGAAGAAACCGGCCAAAGCAGCACTCATCGGGATCGTCCTCGCGGCCCTGATGCTGGTGATCGCCCACAGCACGGTTCACCTCGGGTCTCCGCGGTTCAGCTACTTCATCGAGGAGTGGGTCTACGACTTCGTCACGATGATGGCCGCGCTGGCGACCCTCGCTCGATCCATTGCCCGCAAGGAGGAGCGGCTCGCCTGGGCGCTCCTTGGAATCGGGCTCTTCGCCTGGGCCGCCGGAGACCTCTACTGGACGGTCGCCCTGCGGGACTTGGCGAGCCCACCCTTCCCGTCGGTCGACGACGGCCTCTACCTCTCCGGATATCTCCTCATCCTCGCCGGGCTCGTCGCCTACGTCCGGGCACGCGTCGGGCGCATGACGGCCGTCGTCTGGACGGACGTGACGATCGGCGCCCTCTGCGTAGCGGCGATCGGCGCCAGCCTGCTGATGGACTACGTCCTCGCCAACACGAGCGGAACGGCGGTCGAGATCGGCGTGGCCGTCGCCTATCCCGCTGCCGACCTCATCATCCTCGCCGTCGCGGCCGGCACCGTCGCGTTGACCGGCTGGCGGCCGGGCCGGGCTCTCACCCTGATCGCCGCCGGAGTCGCCTGCGCCGCGGTCGGAGACGCCGTCTACACCTACCAATCACTGGCCGGGACCTACACCGCCGCGAGCTGGAACAACTTCCTCTGGCCCCTGGCGGTGGTCCTGATCGCCGCCGGTGCTCTCCAGCCCTCGCCGAAACATCGCGAGACCGAGCCGGCCGAGGGCTGGCGCTCGTTCGCCTCCCCCACGATCTTCGCCCTGGCTGTCCTGGCGCTGCTGATGCTCCAGCGGCAGGACATGAACGAGCCGGCTGTCGCGGCCCTGACCGTCGCGACCCTGGTGGCGGTTGTCGTCAGGCTCGTTTTGACGTTCTCGCAGAACCACACCCTGGTCAGGCAGCTCGAGACGGACCCTCTGACCGGCTTGTACAACCGCGGCAAGCTCGCCTACGACCTGGAGCGCCTCTTCAGCCTCGATCGCCCGCCTCCGCAGGTCCTGGCCTTCCTCGACCTGGACGGGTTCAAGTCCTACAACGACGCCTTCGGCCATCCGGCCGGGGATGCGCTGCTCGTGCGACTCGGCCACCAGCTTGCGGCCGCGGTCGGAGATCGAGGGCGCGCCTACCGGCTGGGCGGCGACGAGTTCGCGATGCTGCTCCCCGGCGACGCGACGAGCACCGGTCCCGCCGTGGCGGCCGGGGCGGCCGCCCTGAGCGAGCGTGGTGAGGGCTTCAAGGTCAGCAGCTCGTGCGGCTCCGCCGAGCTGCCGGCCGACGCCACCAGCCCCAGCACGGCCCTGCAGCTGGCCGACCAGCGGATGTATGCGGACAAGGACTCACACCGTCCTTCCGCCGGCGGCGAGGCCGAGGCGGTGCTCCTTCGCATCCTCAACCAGCGCGCACCCGATCTCAGCGCGCACGTAATCGCGGTCAAGGGCCTGGCGCTCGCGGTCGGCGAGGAGCTCGAGCTGCCGCCCGGCGAGCTCGCCACGCTCGGCCGGACCTCGGAGCTCCACGACATCGGGAAGATCGCGATCCCCGACGCGATCCTGAGAAAACCGGGGCCGCTCGACGAGGAGGAGTGGGAATTCATGCACCAGCACACGATCCTTGGCGAGCGCATCGTCTCCGCGGCCCCGTCGCTCGCCGCGGTCGGCAGGCTGATTCGCTCCACCCATGAGCGCTGGGACGGCAGGGGATACCCCGACCGTCTGGCGGGTCCGTCGATTCCCCTCGCAGCTCGCATCATCCTGGTCTGCGATGCATACGACGCGATGACGTCCGAGCGGCCCTACTCACCGGCCCGCGATCCGGAGAGCGCTCTCGGCGAGCTCCACAAGTGCGCCGGCACCCAGTTCGACGCCGAGCTCGTCCGGATTCTCGATCGCGTCGTGCGCTCGAGACCGGCGGAGAGCCTGCCGGTGCCCGTGCCGGCCGGCTGATTCGGCCGGAAGAACGAAACCGGGCGCCCAGTTGGGCGCCCGGTACCGCGGGGAGTCTCGGGGCGAGCTACTTGACCAGCTCGACCTTCTCGAATGTGGTGGCCTGGAGCTCGGCCTCGTGGACCGTGGCGCCGGGGGTGAGGTCGGCGGTGCTGCAGACGCTGCCGCCCTCGCCGGGGCCCTGATTGCCGTTGTCGTCCCCCGACTGATTCTCGCCGGACTGATCGTCGCCGCGATCGCGCGACGCCGTCGCGGTGCCGGGACCCGAGATGTCGTCCGCCTCGTGCTCGTCCTCGGTCTCGCACTTGATCGCGGTGGTCGAGTCCACCGTGCCCGACACCTGCCCGCCACCGGCGACGTCGATGGTCAGCGTGGTGCCGTCGAAGCCGGCGATCACGCCGGCGTTCTCCGCGCCGTCCTCGACACCGTCGTTGTCGGTGTCCTGGTCGTCGGGGAGGTTGGCGGTCCTGTCCTCACCCATGTTGTTGAGGCCGTCGTGGTCGGCGTCCTCGCGGCCGTCCGGGCGACCGTTGTGGTTCGTGTCCTTGCGGCGCGGGTTCGTCCGCTCCTGGAACTCGTTCAGGTTGTCGACGTGATCCCGGTCCTGGTCCTTGTTGGACTGGTCGACCTTGAGCGAGAGATGGAACTTCTTCTCCCACTTGTCGGATATGTGGTCGCGGTTGCGGTCCTTGGCGACCGCCGTGCCACCGAACGCGACGACCATCAGGGCGAGCGCCCCGACGGCGGCCACCGAGAAGGTCCTCAGCTTTCCTCTCATCGATTCCTCCTTCAGTCGCGGCCGTCCCGTGAAGGTGTGTGCTGCCGGCCGCCGTTTGACTTGACCGGGCAACTATCGGCCTCGCCCGTCAGGCGCCGGTTAGATGCGAGTTAGGCCTTGGTAAGGGGTGGACGGGCGGACGGGAGCGCGCTCAGTATTCGCCCAGAAGCGAGTCCACCGAGCGGGCGAAGTCGCGCGTCGTGAAGCACATCGGCTCCGCGAACTCCTCCATCGTCACCGCGCCCTCCCAGGGCGCGTCCGCAGCGGCACGGAGTAGAGGCTTACTGATCGCGAGCGCATGGGCCGGAAGCTCGGCGGCGTGATCGCACCAGCGCTGCGCGGCGGCGAGCAGTCCGTCCGCTGACACCACCTCCTGGACGAGGCCGAGCTCGAGCGCCTCGTCCGCCTCGATATGGCGCCCGGCGACATAGAACTGGAGCGCGCGCTGATAACCCAGCCGTCGGGTCAACGCCCAGCTCGTCCCCACCTCCGGAATCAGGCCAAGCCGCCCGAACGCCGGCACGAGCACCGCTCGCTGCGAGGCGACCGCGACGTCGCAGTTGAGCGCGAAGGCGAGGCCCACTCCGGCCGCTGGTCCGTTGATGGCCGCGATGAACAGCTTGTCGGTGCGGGTGATGGTCCGGACCATCGCGCCGAACTGGTACCGGATCCACCGCCACGGGGCCGTCGCACCGTCCTCGTCGTCGGGCTCGTGGAAACGCTGCACGGCGTTGTCCATCATCCGCAGGTCGCCACCCGCCGAGAATGCCTTCCCCGATCCCGTGATCACGATCGAGCGTATCTCGGGGTCTGCGGCGAGCGCCTCCGTCTGGCGGCGGAGCTGCACCATCAACGGGGCGCTCAGCACATTGAGCTTGCCCGGATCCTCGAGTGTGATCGTCGCGCGGTCCTCCCGGCGCTCGACGCGCACGTACGCCCTCTCCTCCTCGGTCCCCTGCCGAACCAGCTCTTCGTAGGAAAGCGGTCGGCTCATCTCAACCTCCTTTCGCCCTGACCGACGCCCACGCGGCGTCGGCGAGCGTGGTGATCTCTCCACTTCCGGGGCGCTTCGCGCGATCCGCGTCCCACAGACGGCAGTAGCTGTCGGCCGGCCCGAGCCAGAGCGAGTAGCCGAGATCCAGGCCGATGTCTCGAAGCGCCCCGTAGTGGACATGGCCGCGCCACCAGGACAGGACCTCGGAATAGAAGGGCCTGTTCTGGCGATCCAGCCGTTCTGCGATTCCGGGCAGAGCCCGCAGCGCGGGGGTCCCGTCGAGGAATGACGCCATCTGGCGGTTCCTGGTCCACCACCGAACGTGGTGGGACACACCTGCGCGGATCCCGTCGCCCGCGTCCGGCTGCTCGCGGAGGACGTCCAGCAGCCCGAGCTGGTACGCCTCAAGGCCCTCCAGGTAGAGCGCCCCGGCGACATCCAGCTTGTCGTCGAAATGGTGGTAAAGGCCACCCACGCTGATCCCGGCCCTCGCCCTGATCTGATCGAGGGTGGTCCCGGCCAGGCCGGCGTCCGCGAAGCAGCTCTGGGCGGCGTCGAGAATCTTCGCTCTCTGACCCGCCCCGCCGGGCACCCTCACGTTCGTCGCAGCCACCAACCGAATGATACTCGGTTTGTGCCGAATAATGTTCGGTGTCAGGCACTCCGGCGTGGGGCGATCAGCAGCGTCTGCGCCGCCCGCCCGATCGGGCCTCGGTCGTCGAGCAGGCGCGTATCGGCCATTCCCACACCATTGGGCTCGGGCAGCGTGACCGCGTCCAGGCAGACCCAGTCGCCCTCCGGCATTCGGTGCAGATGCACGCTGAGGTCCACGTTGATGAACAGGTACTTCGACCAGTCGAGCGCGGCGCTCACCCCGTTGCCCGAATCGGCGGCGGCGAGCACCCGCTGCAGGGGACTCGGCTCCTCATCTGGAAGCAGCGGGACCGCCATCCGCATCCAGACCGTCGCGGGACCGGGCTCCATGAACGCGCCGGCCGTGAACCGGTACTCCATCGCCGTGTGGTAGCCGACGGCATATCCCGTGTGGAAGAACTCGCCTGGCTCGCCGCTCTCGGGACCGCGCGGCGGTTCCGCCGACCGAGCCGGCGCCTCGAAGGACACCGATTCAGTGCGAAGCCGCCAGCCCTGCGCCCGGATCAGCGGCTCGCCGGCCTCGTCGGAGAGGACCGCCTCGAACATCTCGACGCGACGGCCGGGCCGGACGATGTCCGCCTCGACCCGCAGGCGCGCGATCGGGACCGGGCGGAGCACCTCATAGGTGATCCTGCCGATCTGTGCGGCCGGCCCGTCCTCCCCACCGATCCTCCCGCCCCCGAGCCGCTCCACCTGCCGCCCGATCAGCGCGGCGGGCGGTCCCGCATGCTGGGAGGTGGGATCCCAGGGTCCGCGGGTGAGCTCGGTGGCGATGTAGAGATCGCCGTCCGGCTCGTAGAAGGAGTCGGGCACGCGGGGAGACTAGTAACGACGAGCGCGCCCGGAGGACTGTAGTTCGACCGGGTTAACCTGGTCGATACCCGAGGAAGCGAGGTAAGAGAACTTGGAGAAGGTCAAGAAGAGCGAGCAGGAGTGGCGCCGGGAGCTGACGCCCGAGCAGTACGAGGTCGTCCGCCGGAAGGGCACCGAGGCCCCGTTCACGAGCGAGCTCAACGACGTCAAGGACCCGGGCACGTTCAAGTGCGTGGCCTGTGGCGAGCCGCTGTTCACCAGCGAGACGAAGTTCGACTCGGGCACCGGCTGGCCGAGCTTCTACGCGCCGGTGGGCGAGGAGAAGGTCGAGACCGAGGCCGACAACAGCCTGTTCATGAAGCGGACCGAGGTGATCTGCTCGAAGTGCGATGCGCACCTGGGGCACGTGTTCGACGACGGCCCGGCCGAGAAGACCGGACTCCGCTACTGCATCAACGGCTGCGCCCTCGAGTTCGACCCCGAGAACACCTAGGGTCAGGTCTTGCGTGCAACAAGTTGCACGCAGAGACGCTGACCCCTCAGACCTTGCCGCCGGCGCCCAGGTAGCTGAAGCGCACCGCTAAAGCCACCGCCTCGGTCCGCGTGTCGACCTCCATCCGGGCGATCGCGTTCCGGACGTGGGTGTGGACCGTGGCGGGGCTCAGTGAGAGCCGGTCGGCGATCTGCTTGACGCGCAGGCCCTCCGCGAGCAATTCGAGGATCTCACGCTCGCGGGGGGTCAGCTCGAGCAGCTTCTCGACCTCGCCCGCGCCCTGCCCGAGCTCGGTGCCGACGAAGGTCCCGCCACCGGCGACAACCTCGATCGCGCGGGCGATGTCCTCACTCGGCGCCGACTTCAGGACGTAGCCGGAGGCCCCGGCGCGGAGGGCCAAGGTCAGCAGGTCGGGCTGGGCGTGGGCCGTGAAGATGATGACCCGCGTCTCCGGGCGGACCTTGAGGATGTCCTTGGTGGCGTCGATGCCGTCCTTGCCCGGCAGCTCGACGTCGACGATGCAGACGTCGGGCTCGAGCTCCTTGACGCGGTCGACCACCTCCTCGCCGGTCTCGGCCTCGCCGACGATCTCGACGCCTTCAACCGCGGCCATCCGCGCCTTGATCGCCTCGCGAACGATCTCATGGTCGTCGCAGAGGACTACTCGCTTGGGAGTCGAGGAGCTCATTTATGTGGGAATCCTCTGTGGAGCGCCGAATTCCTGCAATGGGGCCGGAAGTTCCACGTTGCCGTCTTCGGTCTGTCCGTTCTCCAGCAGCGCAATCAGGGTTCGACCCACAGCCACCGCAGTTCCGTTCAGCGTGTGCACGGGTTCCGGGGATTCTCCTTGGGCGGCACGGTATCGGCTGGACAGGCGTCTTGCCTGATAATCGGTGGTGTTGGAGCAGCTTGTCAGCTCCCGGAAGCGTTGCTGGCTCGGAATCCAACCCTCGCAATCGAACTTGCGGGCCGCTGGAGCACCCAGATCGCCCACCGCGACGTCGACCACGCGGTAGGGAATCTCGAGTGCGCCGAGGATGGCCTCCTGGATGGCGATCATGCGCTCGTGCTCCTCTCGGCTCGATCCAGGCTCGACGAAGCTGAACATCTCGACCTTGTCGAACTGGTGGACGCGGAAGATCCCGCGCGTGTCGCGGCCGGCCGCTCCGGCCTCTCGCCGGAAACAGGTCGAGAAGCCCGCGTAGCGCTTGGGCAGCTCCCCGGGCTCCATGATCCGGTCGGCCTGCAGGGCGGCGAGCGAGACCTCGGAGGTCCCCACGAGGAAGAGCTCGTCCCGCGGGATCTCGTAGATCATCTCCCGCTCACCGGGGAAGTAGCCCGTCCCGTAGAGCGCCTTCTCGCGGACGAGCACCGGCGGGATCGTGGGCTCGAACCCCTCGGCTCGCACCCGCTCCATCGCGAAGCGCACCAGCGCGAACTCGAGCATGGCGAGGTCGCCGAGCAGATAGGCGAATCGCGACCCTGACGCCTCGGCCGCCGCCTCCATCTCGATCCAGCCGTGGCCCTGCGCGAGGTCGAGGTGGTCGAGGGGCTCGAAGCCGAATTCCGGCTTCTCCCCCACCTCCCGCAACGTGACATTGTCCTCCTCGGTCTCGCCATCCGGGGCATCGGGCTCGGGAAGGTTCGGCAGCGAGACGAGCAGCTCGTCGCGCTTCTCGCTCAGCTCCCCGAGTTGCGGCTCGAGCTCCTTGAGCTCGGCCTTGAGCCCGCTGGATGCCTCGCGAGCCCGGTTGAACGCCGGATCTTCGGTCTTACCCTCACGGGCCGCCTCCTGGATCTCGCCCGAGAGCTTGTTCTGCTCGGCTCGGATCTGGTCCACTCGGGTATTCAGCTCGCGCCGGCGCTCGTCGACGGCGAGCAGGTCGTCGAGCTGGTCGCCCGCACCGCGCCTGCTCAGCGCCGAGCGGACCGGCTCGGGATCGCTGCGGATCTGCTTGAGATCGAGCGTGGCTCCGCCCCGGATTGCCTAGGGGGCTGCCGATGTGGTCGTCGCGGCGGGCCGCGGCGATTCCGCGACGTCCTGACCGGCGTACTTCGCGACGAAGGCGGCGACCTTCTCGGCATCCGCCCCGACGACGATGTTCTGCGGCATGATCGCTCCGGAGAAGCCGCCGTTCCGGATCGCGTAGATCACGTCTGACATCGTCTCCTGGCGCTGGTCGAGGTTCGGGCCCTGCACTCGCTCCGAGCGGTTGGCGCTTCCCTCGGTGCCGGCGGGCGTCAGCGTGTGGCAGCCGGAGCAGCGCTGGGAGAAGATCTCCGCCCCCTGATGGGTCGGGTCGTTGGCCGGAACCGAGACGCCCTGCGTCCCACATCCGGCGGCGGTCGCGACCACGGCGACTGCGATCAATAGAAATGCCCCTCGCACGCGGCGGGATCATATGCGAGCGCCCTCGCGTAGCGTTCAGCCATGCCCGTCAGCCCGGAGCAGTTCCGAGCCGCGCTCGGCGCCTATGCGACCGGGGTGACCGTGGTCACCGCCATCGGCGAGAGCGGCCCGTCCGGCGCCACCGCCAACGCGGTGACCTCCCTCTCGCTCGACCCGGCGATGATGCTGGCCTGCCTCGACCGCGGCTCGCGGACGCTGACGTCGGTGCGCGAGCAGGGCCGCTTCGGGGTGAACGCGCTCGCCGCCGGCCAGGAGGAGCTAGCGCGCCGGTTCGCGGGCAAGGACCCGGAGGCGGATAAGTGGGCGGGCGTCGAGTGGACCGAGGCCGAGGGGCTGCCCAGGCTCGGCGGAATCTTGATGTGGGTGGCCTGTGAGCTCCGCGACCTGATCGATGGCGGCGATCACCTGATCCTGACCGGGAACGTGCTCGCGGCCGAGTCGCACGATCTCCATCCCCTGCTCTTTCACCGCGGCGCCTATCGGGATCTGCTGGCCGAGTCGTAGGACGAAAGCCGCCGATGAAGCGGCTACCTGGCAACCGACCAGCCAAATCCTCAGGTGAAGGCCCGGAACAGTTCGCTTGCCACCCGCCGGGTCCCGTCGATCTCAACGTCTCCGGCCTCCACCGCCTTCCTCAGCCGGGTTTCGCCGAAGACCACCGATGCGATCGCGCCGCAGTCGCTGCGGATCGTCGCGTCCGGCCCCTCGGCCTCCCCATGCTCCGCTTCGAAGCGGCCCCCTTTCACCGTGATTCTGAAGGAGACCTCTCCGAGCCAGAGCTCGTAGGTCGCGTCAAGACCGTCCGCCTTCGTCGGATCGAACTTCGACTTGAGCGCCAGGACGAGCGAGTCGGGGCCCATCTCGGCACCGACCGGGAACGACGGCGAACCGCTCGCCCACCGGCCCAGCGACAGGATCGCCGGCTCCAGCTCCTGCCCCCACTCCGTCAGCTCATAGACCTGGGCCGCAGCGGGGGGCGCCAGCGTCCGGCGCCTGACGATTCCGGACTCCCCCAGCTCGCGGAGCCGCTGACCGAGCACGTTTGGGCTGATGTCGGGAAGGCCTGTCCGCAGGTCCGTGAAGCGCTTCGGGCCGAGCAGCAGCTCTCGCACAACGAGCAGCGCCCAACGCTGCCCGAGCAGCTCCGAAGCGTGGGCGATGCCGCATCCGTCCTCGATCCTCCGCGTCCTGGCCATCGCGGGCAGTCTAGGTCCTTGAATCCTCTAATACAACTAGCTGATCCTCTATTAGGACTTTCTGGTACGGTGCGCCGGCGATATGTAGGAGAAGGAGAGACTCGGCGGAGCGACGAGCGCCGTCACGACGAATACGAGGAGGAGCAATGAGCGAGCGAGACGGATACGAACACGGCGTTCCCTGCTTCGTCGCCGGCGTCTTCCCCGACCCCGGGGCGGCGGTCTCCTTCTACGAGGAGCTGTTCGGCTGGGAGACCGAGAACCTGATGCCGCCCGAGCACCCCGGCGACTACTTCCTCTGCCGGCTGCGAGGCCGCGACGTCGCCGCGATCGTCTCCCAGGACGGCGGGCCGGCGCCGCCACAGGCCGTCTGGACGATGCTCGTCTCGGTGGAGAGCGCGGACGAGGCCGCGTCGAGAGCGGCGAACGTGGGCGGCACGGTGATCGGCGAGCCCTTCGACTCGCCCGGCGGCGGCCGCCAGGCGGTCCTGGCCGACCCCGCGGGGGCGGTCTTCTCCGTCTGGGAGCCGCGCCAGCGCCACGGCGCCCAACTAGTCAATGAGCCGAGCGCCTGGTCGATGAGCGGGCTGAGCACGGACGACCCGGAGGCTGCGAAGCGCTTCTACACCGAGGTCTTCGGCTGGGACACGAAGAGCTTCGACATGGGAGGCGCCGAGCTGACGATGTGGACGGTTCCCGGCTATGTCGGAGGAGAGCCCCACCAGCCCGTCCCGCGCGACGTGGTGGCGACGATGCTGCCGCCGAGCGCGGATGGGGACCCGCCTCCGCCCCATTGGAGTGTCGACTTCTGGATTGCCGACGTCGATGAGGCGGCGCGGAAGGTGCCCGGGCTCGGCGGCCAGGTGCTGGCCGCGCCCTACGACGTCCCCAACACCGGCCTGAAGCAGGGCGTATTCACGGACCCGCAGGGGGCAGCCTTGTCGCTCACGCAGCCCCCGGCGGCGAGCTGACCGCTACCGGGCGGAGCCGGCTTCCGCGTCCGCCGGCCGCAGGCAGTACCCGAAGGCGGTCAACGAGTCCGCGGGGCCGAAATAGCCGAATGCGGTCGCCGACCAGGTCCCGTCATCGTTGAAGTACCCGCCGCCGAAGAAGGCGCTACCGGTCCCGCCGAGGCTGAAGCCGCCCGAGGTCAGCTCGAGGCCGGGTGGACACGAAGGTGTGGTGGCGACCGCCGGGCCGGCCGGGGGGACCGGAGTGGAAGCCTGAACCTCGGTCAGCGGCAGGCTCGGATCCGTCGCACAGTAGGCAATCGCCGTCAGCTCGCCGCCATCGTGGCCGGCGGCGTAGGCGGTGACCCGCCAGGCGGTCGGCGAGATCGCCCTCGACTCGGTGATGTAGTTACCGCCCTCGGTACGAAACGGAGTGGTGAAGTTGGTTCGCTGGAATCCGCCCGAGAACAGGTACTGCCCCGCCGGGCAGCTCGCGATCGCCGTGTTGACGCCGTGCCGCCGCACGAACACGGTGCGGTGGGGCGACGACATCGGCACCAGCCCCCTGCCGCAGACCACCTGGAGGGTGGCGGTGCGACGCGTGGTATGGCGAGGGCTGCGGTCGATGATCAGCGCTGTGACGTGGAAGCCGCGCTGGACCCCCAGCCGCTCATAGGAATGGGGATAGATCCCCTCGCCATCCGGGCCGAGCCCCGGGTAGCTCGTCAGCCCGCCCCCGAGGGGGGACGAGCCATGCGGGCAGAGAACCACCAGCCGCTTCGCCCGGTCAGGGTGCTTCAGCCGGAACGCCTTCGCAATGAAGCTGAGACGCCTGAGCGGCCCGCGCCCCAGACGGCGCGCCTCGGCGCCGCGCCGGCTGGGGGGCACTCCCCGCCGGTAGACCTCTCCGCCGGCGGTATCCAGGACGAAGGTCTTCCCGTGGTGGCGAAGGGCGAAGACCATCCGCTGGCAGGAGCTGCGCTTGCCGATCACGAAGACCACGTCCGGCCGTTTCGCGCCGTCGAACCCGCGAGCCACCTCCGACGGGAGGGGCCCCCAAAACCGCACCAGTGCGGCCATCCGGCGAGGCGCCGCATAGCAGCCGTCCCTCGATCCGGAACGCTGGCCCCCCGCCACCTTGAAGGCGATCTCGAGCTTCCTGGTCGGCAGATTGTGGCCCCCGGAGCGCACCGCCTGAGCGCGATCCGCGCCACCGGACAGCCCGAGCACCGCGGCGAGAAGGAACGCGATTCCTGCCGGGGCCAAAAGGCCTAGCTGGTCCCGGCGGCTCGGAGCGCAAGCAGGAAGATCACCAAGCAAGCCGTAGCCATTATGCCGGTGTCCCGCCGGACGATCGCCAGGGCGATCTGAGTCTGGCGCTCCTCCGGAAGGGAGCGGACATCCAGGTCGCCGAGCTCCTGGGCCACCGCACCGGCGCGGACCACCTCGGCGAGCAGCGAGACGACCAGAGGCAGGACGCCGTAGAGGATGTGCAACTGCTCGGCGTGGTGACCGGTGAAGACGAGGAGGAGCCCAAGCAGGGCCTGGAGGACGACGGTCGCCTGAGCGATTCGGAGCGCGTACCAGAACCCGACCGTCGGGCGATCCTGGAGCCATGAGATCCCGCCCCAGACCCCCGCGACCAGATTCGCGGCGATCAGGCAGACCCCGACTACGAGATGGACTTCCGGCACGGCCGCGGGAGATTACGGGCTTCGAGACGGCAAAACCGCCAGAAAGGGTCGGGATTCGGCTTGCTGATGCGGAAAAGCACTATGTAACACCTTGCTACAAAGTCGCGGACGCGGTGGTATAACGCCCAGCGGACCGTGCTTCAGAGCTACCTCCCAGTTCTCGTGTTCGCCGGCCTCGGAATCATCGTGGGAGGCGCCTTCGCACTGCTGAACTCGATCACCGGGCCGAAGCGCCCGAACCCGATCAAGGGGCAGCCGTATGAGTGCGGGCTCCCCTCCCACATCACCCGCGCGTTCCGCTTCGGCGTGAGCTTCTACATGATCGCGATGCTGTTCATCCTCTTCGATATCGAGGTCGTCTTCCTGTATCCGGTCGGCGTCCTCGTGCACGCCACCAAGAGCGTCTTCGTCCTGGGAGAGATCCTCGTCTTCGTCGCGCTGTTGCTCGTCGCCCTGGTCTTCGTCTGGCGTCGAGGAGCGCTCGATTGGAAGTAGAGAGGGAGAGCCTTCGAGCCCGCCAGCTGCGCGCGCGCGACCTGCTCCGCGGCGACCTGGAGGGGCGCGACCTCGATCAGTACGTCGAGGAGCGGCTGCTCACCACGACTCTCGAGAACGTCCTCAACTGGGGGCGCTCGAACGCTCTCTTCCCGATGACCTTCGGCCTCGCCTGCTGCGCCATCGAGATGATGTCGATGGTCACCTCGCGCTACGACATCGCGAGGTTCGGCGCCGAGGCCTTCCGCGCCTCCCCGCGGCAGGCGGACATGCTGATCCTCTCCGGCAGGGTGTCCGTGAAGATGGCCCCGGTCGTCCGGCGCGTCTACGACCAGATGCTGGAGCCCAAGTGGGTGATCGCGATGGGCGCCTGCTCCTCCTCGGGCGGGATGTTCGCCAACTACGCGGTCGTCCAGGGCGCCGACAAGTTCATGCCGGTCGACATCCACGTGCCGGGCTGCCCGCCCCGCCCCGAGGCCCTGCTCCACGGCTTCAACAAGCTGCAGCGGCTGGTCCGCGGCCAGCCGGACCTCGGCTGGCGCGAGCGCTACAACGCCGAGGGCACCGAGGAGTGGGCCCGATTCGAGTCCGGTGAGCCGACCAGGGAGGCGCTCGAGCGCGCCGCCAAGGCGATCCGGGAGCCCGAGAATGCCTGACGCGCCTGGGCTGGAGCTGATCGCCCAGGGGATCGAAAAGGGGCGCCAGGGGACCGTCATCGAGACCTCGGTCGAGCACGACCGCGCGACGCTGATCATCAACCCCGAGGGCGTCCTGCACGCGCTCACCTGGCTGCGCGACACCCCCGAGCAGGGCTATCGCTTTCTCTCCAGCGTGCACGCCGCCGACTACCTGCCAGCCACCCCGCGCTTCGCCGTCCACTACGAGCTGCTGGCCCGGGAGCGGATGGAGCGCCTGCACGTGAAGGCTCTGCTCGCCGACCCTGACGCAGGAGAGGAAACGTTCAGGGTTGCCACGCCGTCGGCGCCCTCGCCCGGCATGTCCGGAAGCGAAGCTGAGGACATGCCGGTTGATGAGGCCGGTGGATCGCCACTGCCAGCGATCGACTCGTGCGTTGATCTCTTCCCGACGGCCGAGTACCAGGAACGGGAGGCCTACGACTTCTTCGGGATCGTCTTCCGCGGCCATCCCGACCTCCGCCGGATCCTGATGCCGGAGGACTACGTCGGCTGGCCGCAGCGACGCGACTTCCCAATCGGCGGCGAGCCGGTCCTGTTCACGCACAACGAGATCGAAGCCCCGCGCTGGTTCGAGTGATGGCCGACGAACTGCTCAGAGACGAGGCGGACATCACCGAGCGCGGGTACTCCCGCCTGGAGGAAGACCCGTCCTCGCCTCTCGTCGACGCCGCCGAGATCGCCCACCAGGACCTCGGTGGACCCGGCCTCGAGCCCGAGCAGGAGATCCTGACGATCAACATGGGCCCGCACCACCCCGCGACCCACGGGGTGCTCCGGCTGATCGTGACGCTCCAGGGCGAGCGCGTCCTGGAGGTCAAGCCGATCATGGGCTACCTCCACACCGGCATCGAGAAGTCCTGCGAGGACAAGAGCTACTGGAAGGTGATCCCGTTCGTGGAGCGGATGGACTACCTCTCCTACTTCTTCCAGATGGAGTCCTTCTGCGGGTGCGTCGAGCGGATGATCGAGCTTGAAATCCCCGACCGCGCCAAGTACCTGCGCGTGCTCCACATGGAGCTCAACAGGATCCACTCCCATCTGGTTTGGCTGGGCACCTCGGCCCTCGACCTCGGCGCAATCTCGATGTTCTGGTACTGCTTCCGCGAGCGCGACACGATCCTCGATCTCTTCGAGATGTCGGCCGGCCAGCGGATGCACACGCGCTACTTCCAGGTCGGCGGGGTCTTCGAGGACATCCCGGTCGGCTTCGAGCGGAAGGTCCGTCAGTTCTGCGACCTGATGCCAAGCCGGATCGACCAGTACGAGGCGCTGCTGGACCGCAACGAGATCTTCCTGCACCGCACCCGCAACGTCGGGATCGTCTCGCGCGAGCGCCTGTTGGAGCTCGGTGTCACCGGTCCGCTGCTCCGGGCCGCCGGCGAGCCCTGGGATCTCCGCAAGAGCCCGGGCTACCTCTCCTACGGCGACTTCGACTTCAAGATCCCGGTCGGGACGGTCGGCGACGGCTATGACCGCTACCGCGTTCGCCTCCAGGAGATGCGGGAGTCGGTGCGGATCATCGAGCAGGTGCTCGACGGTCTGCCCGAGGGCCCGTGGATCTCCGACGACCGCAAGTACGTCCTGCCGCCCAGGGACGAGCTCTCGACCTCGATGGAGGCCCTGATCCACCACTTCAAGCTCGTCACCGAGGGCTACCGGGTGCCGCCGGGCGAGCTCTATTACTCGATCGAGTCGCCGCGTGGCGAGCTCGGCTGCTTCGTCCTCGCCGATGGCTCCTCCAAGCCGGCCCGGGTCCACTTCCGCGACCCCTCATTCGTCAACCTCCAGGCCTTCCGCGACATGTCCGTCGGTGGTCTGATCGCAGACCTGATCCAGAACCTCGCGATGCTCGACCCGATCATCGGAGGCGTGGACCGATGAGCCCGATGATCCCGAAGGGCAAGCGGGACTGGACCAGCGACCCCGGCCACATCCACGACGCGCCGGAACCGCCGCCCATGCCCGATGAGCAGGAGCGTCTCGGCGTCGAGATCCCGCCCGAGGAGATCGAGGCCAAGCAGGCGGCCGAGGAGTCGCGCGAGCCCCACGGCGAGCCCGCCCCGGTGCCCGAGCCATCCGAGGTGAACGTGCCCCGCGCTCTCGCGCAGGAGATCCGGCGCGCGATGAAGCGCTACCCACAGAAGAACTCGGCGGCGATCCCGGCGCTCTGGGCCGTCCAGAGGCGCTATGGCTGGTGCACGCCGGAGGGAATCGAGCAGGCCGCGACGGTCATGGGAGTGACCCCCGGCTACCTCGAGTCGGTGGCGAGCTTCTACGACCTGTTCCGCCTGGAGCCCGTGGGCGAGCACCAGGTGCTGGTCTGCACCAACATCAGCTGCTGGCTCCGGGGCGCCGACCGGCTGCTCGAGGCCTTCGGCGATGCCGCCGGCGTGGAGGGTCAGGGCACCTCTGAGGATGGCAAGGTCTTCGTGCGCGGATTCGAGTGCCTGGGCGCCTGCGATCTCGCCCCGATGGCGTCGATCGACGAGCGCTACTACGGGCCGCTCGATCAGTCGGATGCGGACGCCGCCGTCGAGCAGCTCCGCTCGCGCAAGGAGGTCCTGCCCGAGAAGCGGCTGCAGGACCGCGCCGCGGCCGGTGGCGCCCGCGGGAGCGGCGACAAGCGGCTCAGCCGTCATCCCATCAACAAGGGAAGCCGCCCGCAACCCGGGAAGGGGAAGAGCTGATGGCCGCCCAGGAGACCCGCCTCCTCTTCCGCAACATCGACGAGCCCGGCCTCGCCTCAATCGAGACCTACCGCAAGCTCGGCGGCTACCAGTCGATCGGCAAGGCCTACCGGGAGATGACGCCCGAGGAGGTGCTCAACGAGCTCGAGGCCTCGGGCCTGCGCGGCCGCGGCGGCGCGGGCTTCTCGATGGGAAAGAAGGCCTCCTTCCTGCCCCGCGGCGACATGGACAAGTACCTCTGCTGCAACGCGGACGAGTCCGAGCCCGGCGCCTTCAAGGACCGCGAGCTGCTGCAGAAGAACCCGCACCAGCTGATCGAGGGGATCATCGTCGCCGCTCGCGCGGCCGGCGCCAACCGCTGCTTCGTCTACATCCGTGGCGAGTACGACCTGCAGGCGGACATCCTCGACACCGCCGTCGAGGAGGCCTACGAGGCGGGGTTCCTCGGCGATGACGTGCTTGGCACCGGCGAGCAGGTCGAGCTCGTCGTCCACCGAGGCGCCGGCGCCTACATCTGCGGCGAGGAGACCGCTCTGCTCGACTCACTCGAGGGCAAGCGCGGCAACCCGCGGCTGAAGCCCCCGTTCCCCGCCGTGCAGGGCCTCTACGACGGGCCGACGCTGATCAACAACGTCGAGACCCTCTCCAACGCGCCGCACATCATCGCCTCGGGCGCCGACTGGTTCAAGAGCTTCGGCACCGAGCAGTCGCCGGGAACCAAGGTCACCTCGGTCTCGGGGGACGTGCGGCGCCCGGGCAACTACGAGGTCGAGCTCGGCATCCCGACCAAGACGCTGATCAACGAGCTCGCCGGCGGCCCGCTCGAGGGGCGGAAGATCAAGGGGTTCTTCCCCGGCGGCTCCTCGTCGCCGGTGCTGCTGCCGGACGAGGGCCTCGACCTGCCCTACAGCTTCGAGGCGATGCAGGGGGCCGGTTCGATGCTCGGCTCCGGCTCGATCATCGTCTTCGACGACACCACCAGCGTCGTCGAGCTGGCACTCCGGACGGCGCGGTTCTACCACCACGAGTCCTGCGGCAAGTGCACACCGTGCCGCGAGGGGACGAACTGGACGGTGAAGATGCTCGAGCGGATGATCCGCGGCCAGGCGACGCCGATCGACCTGGAGACCGTCGCCTCGGTCCAGGACAACATCATCGGCAACTGCCTCTGCGTCCTCGGCGACTCGATGGCGATGCCCGTCGGCGCGATGGTGAAGAAGTTCCGCGACGAGTTCATCGAGGCGATCCAGCACGGCGTGCCGGGCGCCAGCCTCGGAGCGCCGAGCGGCGACCCGGCCATCTCGGCTTCGGGGCGGGACCCGATGCCGGTGAGGGCGGGAGCCGTCGCGTGACCCGGCAGATCCGCAACCACGTCTCGCTGGTGGTCGACGGGCGTGAGGTCACCGCTCCGGAGGGCACCATGCTCCACGACGCGGCAAAGATGGGCGACATCGAGATCCCGGTCTTCTGTTACGAGCCGAAGCTCGGCGATCCGGTCGGCGCCTGCCGGATGTGCCTCGTGGAGATCGAGGGGATGCCGAAGCTCCAGACCTCCTGCTCCACCCCGATCCGAGACGGAATGGTCGTCTACACGCAGACCGACCGGGTGAAGGAGGCGCAGAACGCGGTCGTCGAGTTCCTGCTCGTCAACCATCCGCTCGATTGCCCGGTCTGCGACAAGGGCGGCGAGTGCCCACTCCAGGACATCGCAATGGGATGGGGCCCCGGCAAGAGCCGCTTCACGGACCCGAAGCGGCATTTCCAGAAGCCGCTCGAGCTCTCCCCGCTGGTGGCGATCGATCGCGAGCGCTGCATCCTCTGCTACCGCTGCGTGCGGTTCAGCCAGGAGGTCGCCGAGGACGACCAGCTGCAGCTGCTCGAGCGCGGGGACAAGACCTTCGTCGGGACCTTCGACGAGCGGCCGTACATCGCGCCGTTCCACGGCAACATCACCGAGCTCTGCCCCGTCGGCGCGCTCACCAACTACACCTACCGCTTCCGCGCGCGGCCCTGGGACATCGAGGACGCGGGCTCGGTCTGCACGCTCTGCCCGAGCCAGTGCAACGTCAAGTTCACGGTCCGGGACGAGCGGGTGCTGCGGGTGCTGGCGCGCGACAACGCCGAAGTCGACGACGGCTGGCTCTGCGACAAGGGCCGCTACGGGTTCCAGATGTTCAACTCGGAGGACCGGATCACCCGGCCGATGGTTCGCGCCGGTGACGGCAGCCTCAGCCCGATCGGCTGGGACGAGGCGGTCAAGCAGGTGGCTGACGCCATCCGAGGCGCGGGCGAGAAGGCCGCCGCGGTGGTCGGGGGCGGGACCTCCAACGAGGAGGGCTGGCTCGTCCAGAAGATCCTCCGGGGCGCCGGCTCATCCAACGTCGACTGCTCGGCCAGCCCCGTCGACCCCGGCCTCCTCGGCGAGCTCTCCCGGCCTGAGCTGGGCTCTCGCATGGCGGACCTCGACCACGCCGACGCGATCCTGGTGATCGGCGTCGATCCGCTCCACGAGATGCCGATCCTCGACCTGCGCATCCGCAAGGCCGTGCGGCGTGGCCCCGCGAAGCTGATGGTCGCCTCGGAGCGGCCCACCACTCTCGACGGCGGCGCGGCGGAGGCCGTCCGCTACGCGCCCGGCGACGCCGCCTCCTTCGTCAGCGCACTCGCCGGAGCCCTCGGCGCCGACGGCTACGACGGCGGCGGGCCGTTCGGGAAGGAAGCGGCCGTGATCGCCGATGTGCTCCGCGACGCTCCGGACCAGACGATCATCTGGGGCGAGCGCCTCTGGCGGAACCCCGGCGCCGTGGAGGCCCTCCATGCCTGTGCCCGCGCGCTCGAGATGCACAAGCGGATCGGCCCCGGCCTGCTGGAGGTCCCCGAGGACTCGAACGGGCGCGGTCTGCGCGAGGTGGGCTGCCTGCCCGGTGCCGAACCGGGCCTCGCTCCGACCGAGGGCGGCCTGGCCAGCGCCGCGATCAAGGACGGCCTCGGGTCTCACGAGCTCGGCACGATGCTGCTCCTCAACGCTGACCCGGTCCGCACGCATCCCGACTCGGAGGGCTGGCGCAAGGCGCTGGCCGGCTCCTTCGTCGTGGCGATCGCGGGCTTCGAGGACGAATCCACCCGCCTCGCCAACCTCGTCATCCCGGCGGAGAACTTCGCCGAGAAGGAGGGCACGGTCACCCACCCTGACGGCCGCCTCCAGCGCCTGCGCCGCAACGTCCCGCTCCCCGAAGGCATGATCCCCGGCTGGCGCTTCCTGGATGCGGTCGCCACCGAGCTCGGTGCCGGGGTCGAAGCCGAGGCGCCCGCCGATGTCTTCGACGCGCTCTCGAGCGAGGTCCCCTTCTACGACAAGCTGACCTACGAGGAGATCGGCGGTACGGGCTTGCGCTGGGGCGACAGGGATCCGGGACAGTCCTGGACGCCGGGGCGGCCGGAGGGGGCGGCCGGGGGCCGGCCAACACCGCCGGGAGTTCCCCCGTCCGCCCCCTCCGACCGTCCCTCGGCGGATGGGCTGCTCCTGGGCACTTACCGCGATCTTTGGGCCACCGATGTCACCAAGCGCAATCCGGCCCTGCGTTTCTTGATGCCGAAGCAGAAGCTCGAGCTGGCGGCCAAGGATGCCGAGGCAATGGAGCTGGCAAACGGTGACGAGGTCGCCGTTTCCGTCAATGGCAACAGCCTCCAGGCGACCGTTGCGATCCGCGAGCGGATGCGGCAGGGGGCGGCCTTCCTGATCGAGGGCACGGACGAGGCCAACGGCAACGTCCTCACCAATGGCGTTCCCCAGCGAATTCAAGTGAGCAAGCGATGAGCCTGCCGCTCGCCGAGGTCAACTACGTCGAAGCCACCTGGGTGATGATCGTCAAGTCGATCGTCATCTTCGCGGGCGTCTTCGCGATCGTCCCGATCCTGACCGTCGCCGAGCGCAAGCTGATCGGGCGCTTCCAGAACCGCTACGGACCGAACCGCGTCGGTCCGGTGGGCTTGGTCCAGCCGCTCGCCGACATCGTCAAGCTCGCCGGCAAGGAGATGTTCCGGCCGCAGGCCGCCGTCCCGCTCCTGTTCGCGATCGCCCCCGCGATCGTGATCTTCTCCGGCATCGTCACGCTCGCCATCCTGCCGTTCGGCAACGTGCAGGATGGGCTCGGCCTCTACGGGATCGACGTCTCGATCGGCGTCCTCTACTTCTTCGCGTTCGGCTCTCTCTCGTTCTATGGCCTGCTGCTCGCCGGCTGGTCGTCGGGCTCGAAGTACAGCTTCCTCGGCGCGATGCGCTCCGCCGCCCAGTTGATCTCCTACGAGGTCTCGATGGGGCTCTCGCTGCTCGGCGTCGTGATGATGACCGGCTCGCTCTCGCTCACCCACGTCGTCGACGGCCAGGGCGAGATCTGGAACATCGTTCCCCAGATCATCGGCTTCCTGATCTTCATGGTCGCGGGGTTCGCCGAGACCAACCGCGCCCCGTTCGACCTGCCGGAGGCCGACGCTGAGCTGGTGCAGGGCTACATGACCGAGTACGGCGGGATGCGCTTCGGCTCATATCTCCTGGCCGAGTACCTGGAGATCTTCGTGGTCTCGGGCATCGCGGTGACCTTCTTCCTCGGCGGCTGGATGGGTCCGGGTCCCGGCTGGCTCGACCCGGTCTGGGTCGTCGTCAAGACGCTCGCCCTGGTCTGCTTCTTCATCTGGGTTCGGGCCACGCTGCCGCGCCTCAGATACGACCAGCTGATGGCGCTCGGCTGGAAGGTGATGCTGCCGCTCGCCACGCTGAACGTCCTCGCCACCGCCGTGATCGTGACGGTCAGCTGATGGAGGCGAAGCTCAACACCGAGAGGACCGACTGGTCGGCGTTCCCGTATCTGAACGAGAACGACGTGATCTCGGTCCAGCGCGGCCCGGAGCCGGGCGGGGCCGGCGGCGCCTACCGCGCCTTCGGCGAGACGCTCCGCGGCCTCCGCACGACCTTCGGTCGCGTCCTCGAGGGCCCGGTCACGATCCAGTACCCGGAGGAGAAGACGCCGGTCTACCAGCGCTTCCGCGGACGGCACAAGCTGCACCGCTTCGAGGACACCGGCCTCGAGAAGTGCGTCGGCTGCTCGCTCTGCGCCGCCGCCTGCCCCGCCGACTGCATCCGCGTGGTCGCCGAGGAGAACGACCCGGCCCATCGCGTCTCGGCCGGTGAGCGCTATGCCGAGGTCTACGAGATCAACCTTTCGCGCTGCATCTTCTGCGGCTACTGCGAGGTCGCCTGCCCGTTCGACGCGATCACGATGGGCCACGACTACGAGATGTCGGACTACAACCGCTCGGACCTGATCTTCACCAAGGAGATGCTGCTCGCCGAGCCGATCGACCGCACCCCATTGCGGAGCGAGGGCGAGTGAGCGGCCCCCGGACTCCGTCAAACGGGTTGCGCCCGGCGCACCCTCGCGTTACCGGAGGTCGCGAATGAAGGAGGTCGCGTTCTTCCTCGGCGCGATCGGCACGCTCGGCGGCGCGATCGCCGTGATCGCGCTCCGCAACCCGTTCTACAGCGTCCTCGCGCTGATCGTCCACCTGATCTCGCTCGCCGGCCTCTTCCTGCTGCTCCAGGGCGAGTTCCTGGCCGCGGCGCAGATCGTGGTCTATGCCGGCGCCGTGATGGTCCTCTACGTCTTCGTCGCCGCCTACGTCGGCAACGTCGATGAGCCGCTCTGGGAGCCGATCCCCGGTCAGCGCTTCATCGCGCCGCTGCTCGGCCTCGCCCTCTTCGTCGAGCTGGCGATCGCGATCATCGGCTCGGGCCTCGAGGCGATCGACACGCAGGGCCCAACGGTGGAACTGGGCTTCGGCTCCCCGTCGGCGATCGGCAAGCTGCTCCTGGAGCGCTTCCTGATCGCGTTCGAAGCCGCATCGCTGCTGCTCCTGATCGCGGCGGTTGGAGCAGTCGTCCTGGCAGGCAGACACGGCGGGGGGGCCGCGGGGGGCACGGCGGGCACTCCCGGCGAACGCCGGCCCGCCGGGCCCCCCGCGGTCACCCCGCCGGAGGCAACCTGACCATGGACATCACCTGGTACCTGGTCCTCTCCGCCCTGATCTTCGCCGTCGGCGTCTCCGGAGTGCTCCTCCGCCGCAGCCCGCTGGTGATTCTCCTCTGCCTCGAGCTGATGCTGAACGCCGGCAACCTCGCGTTGCTCTCCTTCTCGCGCTCGCTCGGCAACCAGGACGGTCAGGTCCTCGCCCTGATCGTGATGGTGATCGCCGCCTGCGAGGTGGTGGTGGGCCTCGGGATCATCGTCGCCGCCTACCGCCGCCGGATCCCCCTCAACGTCGACGACCTGCGCAGCCTGCGGGGTTGAGCGGCCGATGTCGGCGACCTCCTACGGCTGGCTCGTCCTCGCCTTTCCGCTCGCGGGAACGCTGATCATCGCGCTCGGCTTCAAGGCGCTGCCGGGCCGCACCGCCGGCTGGATCGCGACCGCGATGATCGGCCTCTCCTTCCTGGCCTCGATCGGGATGCTGGTCCAGATCCTAGACCTGCCGGTTTCGGAGCGCCAGGTCACGTCATCGCTCTACGACTACGCCAGCGCCGCCGGGCTCAACATCCAGCTCAACGTCCTCGTCGACCCGCTCTCGATCTTCATGTGCCTGGTGGTGAGCGGGATCTCGACCATGATCCACCTCTACTCGATCTCGTACATGACCTCTGACCGAGGCTTCAACCGCTACTTCGCCTACCTCAACTTCTTCGTCTTCTCGATGCTGCTGCTGGTCCTGGCCGGCAACCTGGTGCTGCTGATCGTCGGGTGGGCGTTCGTGGGCTTCGCCTCCTACGCGCTGATCAGCTTCTGGTACCGGCGCACCACCGCGACCACGGCGGGGATGAAGGCCTTCGTGATCAACGTGGTCGGCGACGTCGGCATGGTGCTGGCCGCCTTCTTCATCTTCCGCGACCTCGGCACCTTCGACCTGCTCGGGATCTTCGATTCGGCCCAGGGCGCCTTCCACACGAATCAGGGGGTGGCGATCGCGATCTGCCTGCTGCTGCTGGTCGGCGCCTTCGCCAAGTCGGCCCAGATCCCGTTCCACACCTGGCTGCCGGACGCGATGGAGGGCCCCACCCCGGTCTCCTCGCTGATCCACGCGGCCACGATGGTGACCGCTGGCGTCTACCTGATCGCCCGCTTCCACCCGCTCTTCGAGCTCGCACCCACCGCCGCGGACATCGCCGCCTTCGGCGGCCTGGTGACGCTTCTGGTCTCGGCGACGATCGCACTCGCCGTCACCGATCTGAAGCGGATCATCGCCTACTCCACCATGAGCCAGATCGGCTACATGATCGTCGGGGTGGGGATCGGGGCCTATTCCGCGGGTCTCTTCCACCTGATGACGCACGCCTTCTTCAAGGCCCTGCTGTTCATGGCGGCGGGCTCCGTGATCGGGGCGATGGCGAACCGCCAGAACATCGACGGGATGGGGGGCTTCCGGAGGGCGATGCCCTTCACGATGACCCTGCTGATCATCGGCGCGCTGGCCCTCGCGGCCTTCCCGGGCACCTCGGGCTTCTTCTCCAAGGACGAGATCCTCGCCGTGGCGGCCACCCGGGGCGGCTTCTACTGGCTCTTCACGATCGGCGGCTACCTCGGGGCGCTGCTCACCGCCGCCTACTCCTTCCGGATCGGCTTCCGGGTCGCCTTCGGCGAGCCCTGCGAGGAGGCGCGGGAGCTCGAGCAGGGGCACATCCACCACGCCGAGCCGGAGAACCCCGGCACGGGCGAGCGCGAGGACACCGAGATCGGCTTCCCTGGACCCTCGCACCAGATCGCCGAGCGCGAGTGGCCGATGAAGGTGGCGATGTCGGTGCTCGGCTTCGGGGCCCTGTTCGCGGGCTACATCCAGGTTCCCGGCGTCGACCAGGTGCTGCACAACTTCCTCCAGGGCTCCTTCGAGGGATCGAAGCTCTACGACATCGAGCCCTCGACCTCGTCCGCCTGGATCGGGCTGGCCGTCGGCAGCGTGGTCTCGATCGCCGGCATCGGCATCGCCTATCTCTTCTTCCTCCGCGATCGCGCCTGGGCGGCGGACCTGCGCCGCCGGCTCCCCTGGCTGCACGACTTCCTCGAGCGCAAGTGGTACTTCGACGAGGCGATCGACATCCTGGTCGTGCGCCCGACCCTCGCCGTCGGCCGCTGGGCGAACGCGATCTTCGAGCGCTACGTGGTCCAGGGACTGGTGGTCGGCGTCAGCGACCTTGTCAAGGGGGCCAACGCCGGCGTGCGCGTGGTCCAGTCCGGCTACCTGCGCTCCTACGCCCTGCTCCTGGTCACCGGCTTCGCCGGGCTCGGCCTCTACTTCCTCCTCCAGAGCTGATGAGGGCGGCCCGATGATCCAGATCCTTCTCTGGGCCCCCCTGGCCGCCGGCTTGCTGGCCTGCGCTATGCCGAAGCGGATCGTCTTCCTGCCGCCGCTGCTCACCGCGATCATCCGCCTCGGGCTGGTGATCTACGTGGTCGCCAGGTTCAATCCCTCGCTCGGCCTCCAGCACACCGTCGACGAGAGCTGGATCCCGGCGCTCGGCGTGCGCTACCAGCTCGGCGTCGACGGGATCAGCCTCTTCCTCGCCGTGCTCACCTCGGTGCTCTGGCTCGCCGCGACGTTCTGGTCGACGATCCATCCGCACGAGCGCCCCCGCATCTGGTTCCTGATGCTCGGGATCGCGGAGACGGCCACCCTGGGCGCCTTCCTGGCCCAGGACCTGATCCTCTTCGTCCTCTTCTTCGATTTGATGCTGATCCCGTTCTACTTCCTCTTCGGGGTCTGGGGGAAGGAGCATCCCGGCCGGGCGGAGGAGGACGAGGGGCCGATCAGGCCACAGGCGGCGGTGATCAAGATGATCGTCTACACGCTGGTGGGCTCTCTGCTGATGCTGGCCGGAGCGATCGCCACCGGCATCCTGACCGCGAACGGCGGGCCGATCGACTTCAACATCCAGCATCTCGCCGCGCACCCGCTCTCCAGCGGCAGCCAGTACTGGATCTTCTGGTTCTTCTGCGCGGCCTTCCTGGTGAAGATGCCGGCCTTCCCGCTGCACGGCTGGATGCCCGACGCCTACCGCGTCGCCCCCCTGCCGGCGCTGGCGCTCTTCTCCGGCGTGCTCTCCAAGGTCGGCGCCTACGGCTTCCTGCGGATCGTCCTACCGGTCTTCCCGGCCGCGACCAATCACTTCCAGGAGGTGATCCTGGTGATCGCGGTCGCCTCGATCCTCTATGGATCGGTGATGGCGTTCACCCAGACGAGCGCCCGCCTCATCCTCGGCTACTCCTCGGTGGCCCAGCTGGGCTTCATCACGCTCGGGATCTTCAGCCTCCGGCCCGACGGTGCCGACGGCGCCGTGCTCCAGATGGTCAACCACGGCCTGGTGGTCGCCCCGCTGATGCTGATCGCCATCCTGCTGGTCGCGCGGGCCGGCAGTGACGACATCACCAGGATGGGCGGGCTGGCGATGCGGGCGCCGGTGCTCGCCGCCCTGTTCCTGATCGCGACGATGGCCCTGCTCGCGATCCCCGGCTCCTCCAACTTCATGGGCGAGTTCTACATCCTCAACGGGATCTTCCAGGAGAAGATCGTCTACGCCTTCGTGGCGGCGATCGGCATCGCGATGTCCGCCTACTACGCGCTGCGCCTCTACCAGCACGCGATGCACAACCGCAAGCCCGACGGGATCGAGTCGCGCGAGATCGGCTTGCTGGAGGGCGGTGTGGTCACCGGCCTGGTGGCGTGCATCGTGGCGCTGGCGCTGTGGCCGGGGCTGATCCTGCATCGCGCTGAGGACTCGACCCACGCGTCGGTCGCCGCATCTCAGGGGACGCCGCCGACAGAGGTGGCAGCGCGGTGACCGACTTCAACGCCCCTCACATCGACTACGGCGGGCTCTCGCCCGTGATCGCTCTGACCGCGGGGATCTGCGTCGTCCTGATCGTCGGGCTGATCCCGCGTTTCAGCGGCCGCTTCACGATGGCGACGCTGACGATCGCGGTGCTTGCCGTCACGGCGGCCCGATGCATCATCGAGTGGGGCTCGAACGAGGACCTGGTCGCCGGGGCGCTGCGCCTCGACGCCTTCGGCCTCGCGGCGGTGCTGATCGCCTGCACCGCCGCGGCAATCGCCACGCTGCTCTCGATCCGGGAGCCGGCGGCCGAGGAGGCCGGGCACGGCGCCTTCTACACGCTGGTGCTCGGGTCGGTCCTTGGCATGACCCTGATCGCGCAGGCCCAGAACCTGGTCGCCTTCTTCGTCGCCCTGGAGCTCCTTTCGATTCCGCTCTACGTCCTGAGCGCCTCCGCGCGGCGCGAGGAGCGCTCGCTGGAATCGGGCTTCAAGTACCTGGTCATCGGCTCGGTCGGCTCGGCCACCACGCTCTATGGATTCGCGTTGCTCTACGGCGCCTCCGGCTCGATGGACTTCTCGGGGATCGCCGGCGCCCTGGGGCCGGGCGGGAACGGCAACGACACGCTCGTCCTGATCGGCACCGCGATGGTGGCGACCGGCCTCGCCTTCAAGACCTCGCTGGCGCCCTTCCACCAGTGGACCCCGGACGTCTACCAGGGCGCGCCCACGCCGATCACCGCCTTCATGGCCGTGGCCACCAAGGCCGCGGCGTTCATCGCCCTGGCGCGGCTCTTCGAGGTCGCGCTCGGGCCGATCGCCCACGACTGGAAGCCCGCCCTCGCCGCCCTCGCCGTCGCCTCGATCGCGGTCGGCAACATCGGCGCGCTCGGCCAGGACTCCCTGAAGCGGCTGATGGGCTACTCCGGGATCGCGCAGGCCGGTTACATGCTGGCCGGCGTCGTGGTGGCGACCGAGACCGGGCTGAAGGCGCTCGTCTTCTACCTGGCGGCGTACACCCTGATGAACCTCGCGGTCTTCGCCGTCGTGGTCGCGCGCGAGCGCGAGACCGACCGCGGCGACGACATCGAGGCCTTCGCCGGGATCGGCCGCTCGCGCCCGCTGCTCGCCTGGCCGCTGACGATCGGGATGCTGGCGCTCGCCGGCCTGCCCGGAACCTCCGGCTTCATGGGCAAGCTCTTCCTGATCGAGGCGACGGTCGACGGGGACTACACGTGGCTCGGGGTGATCATCGTGATCGGCTCAATGGTGTCCCTCGCCTACTACCTGCGAGTCGTGGCGGCGGTCTGGATGCGGCCGGAGCCAACCGCCGCCCCCGCCCAGGCGATGCCCGCGATCGCCGGTGCCTCACCGGAAGCGGACGTCCCCACCAAGGGCACCGGCCGCTGCATCCTGATTCTCGGCTCGGCGCTGGTCTGCGCCGCGGCAACGGTCGCCTTCGGCGTCGCCCCCTCGCCCCTGATCGACTGGGCCTCGCACGCCGCCTCGTCCGTGGCGACCACGATCTAGTTCCGTCCCGGCGCTCAACCTGCGACTCGATGACATGGCCCGCGTCGCTCAGGGCGCCCTCGAGGGAAGGGCGGCCAGGACGAGAAGCGCCGCCACCGCGGCGACGATCGCGCCCGCCGCAAGCGCGACGTGCGTGCCGCTCATGAAGGCCGATCGCGCTGCGTCGGCCAGGGCCGCGCCCGTGGCGCCGCCCACGGCCGAGGAGACGGCGAGTGCGCCGCCCAGGGATCCGGTGATCGTGTGCAGCACCTCGGGTGGAACGTGGCGGCCCTCCAGCACGCCGCTCAAGCGGTCCTGATAGCGGGTGGAGAGCATGCTGCCGATCACCGCCACCCCGAGCGCCCCGCCGACCTGGATCGCGACGACGTAGGTCGCCGAGCCGATCCCTGCCTCGGCGCGCGGGAGCGAGCCGAGCACCGAATCGGCGGCCGTCGGCATCAGCAGGCCGGCGCCGAACCCGAGGAGCAGCATCCCAGGCAGGACGTCCGCATAGGTGGCGCCCAGGGTCGACGCGTCCGAGATCTGCCAGAGCCCGGCCGTGACCGCCGCGAGGCCCGCGAAGGCGGTCACCTTGCTGCCGACGAGGCGCACGATCGGCGTGGACAGAGGGGCGGCGGCCGCGAGCACCGCCGCCGTCGGCAGGATCCGGACGCCCGCCTGCAGGGGCGAGAAGCCGAGATCGAATTGCAGGAACTGGGTGAGGATGAACACCGCCCCGAACAGCGCGAAGAGGCCGAGCGCGACCGCTGAGACGGCGACCGAGAAGCGACGAGAGCGAAAGAACGAGAGCCTCAGCATCGGGTGGGGGCAGCGAGCCTCCCACGCGATGAACGCGCCGACCACTGCGAGGCCCGCCGCTCCGACCGCGACGACCGCCGCCGAGGTCCAGCCTCGCGCCGGGGCCTCGATGATCGCCCAGAGGACCAGCCCCAGGCCGAGGATCGAGAGGACGGCGCCGGCGGGATCCGGCGGAGTGGCGTCGCGGCGCTTGGACTCGGGCAGCAGCAACGCGGCGGCGATCCCGCCGGCGATCAGGACCGGCACGTTCACGAAGAACACCGAGCCCCACCAGAGCCTGGAGAGAAGCAATCCGCCCGCAAGCGGGCCGATCGCCAGGCCGACGCCCATCGCCCCTCCCCAGATCCCCACCGCCCGGGCCCGCTCGGCGGGGTCGCGGAAGACGTTGTCGAGAATGGACAGCCCCGCCGGGATCGTGAGCGCGGCGCCGGCGCCCATCAGGCCACGCCAGCCGATCAGCAAGCCCACCGAGCCGGAGAAGGCGGCGCCGAGAGATCCGACCCCGAAGACGGCGAAGCCGAGCAGGAACAGCCGCTTGCGGCCGACCCGGTCGGCCAGGCTGCCGCCCACCAGCAGGAGGCCCGCGAACACCATCGCGTAGATGTCGACGATCCACTGGAGCTGTCCGGACGTCGCATGCAGCTTCCGGACGAGAGTCGGGAGCGCGACGTTCAGGATCGTGCTGTCGATGTTCACGACCAGGACGGCGACGCAAAGGACGGCCAGCATCGCCCAGCGGCGCGGGTCGGGAGCTCTGGTGGAGCGCGGGGCCTGCGGTGGTGTCTCGGGAGGCGACCTGAGCTCCGGCCTGGGTGCCGAGACGTCGGGGGGCTTCGGAGGAGGGGGAAGCCGGGAAACGGACATCCGACCGAACGTACGGATTGCCTGTCCCGTTCACATCCGTGGCGCCCACGGAGCACGCTCCGCCGCCACTACCTGTGCCCTGCGCGAGGATGCCGTCCCTTGGGCGTCCTGCTCACCATCGTCGCGATCGCGATCTCCGGCACCGCGGGTGTCGCCGCCGAGCGCCGCTGGCCGGTGAGCGCCGTCGGCTGGGCTCGCCGGCTTCTCGTCATCTCGCTCTACACGCTGCTCCCATTCGTCGTCTTCTTCAACCTCTCTCGGGTCCATCTGAACGCCGATCTCGCGGGTGGCCTGGCGATCGGCTGGGTGGCGATCCTGACCGCGACGGGGCTGGCCTGGTTCGCCGGCACCCGGCTGCTGAGGCTGGAGCGGCCTTTGACGGGCGCGCTCGTCTGCGGGAGCGTCCTGCCCAACTCCGGCTACCTCGGCTACCCGCTCTGCGCGTCCCTGCTCGGCTTCCACGCCCTCGGGCAGGCGGTGGTCTACGACGTGATCGTGGTCGGCCCCTCCCTGTTCCTGCTCGGGTTCGGCGCGGGCGCCACCTTCGGCACCCGGGCCGGTGAGGGAGCGAGGGAGCGGGTGGTCGCCTTCTTCACCCGCAATCCGCCGCTCTACGCCGCGGTCTTGGCGCTGCTCGCACCGGACTCGCTCCGGTCGGCTCGGCGATCCTGCTCCGCCTCGTGATCGCACCCGGTCTCCTCCTCCTGTTGTCGCTGCCCCTCATCGACCTGCCGGGCCCCTATCTGCTGCTTGCGGCGATGCCCTGCGGCATCAACACGCTGCTGGTCGCCCACGTCTACGGCCTCGACGCGAAGCTCGCCGCTCAGTCCGTCACCTGGACCACCACGATCGCGGTCGCTGCGGCCCTGGCCGCTCAATCGATCTGGGGATAGATCTACGATGGCTCGCTCGTGCGCTACCCCGTCGAGTCATTCACCGCAGAGGAACGCAAGCTCCTCTCCCCCCACTTCACGAACCTCGACCGTCCCGTCTTCGCCCTCGTCAACCTGCCGGAGACGATCAAGGGTGCGCTGTTCGCTCGCTACTCCCGCTACGCCGGGACGGTCCGTCGCCTCTACCTGGATGAGTTCGCCGCCGACGTCCCCGAGGGCGGACGGCCCTTCGAGGGCGAGGAGGGCGAGCGCGCGGCCGGTCTCTACGAGCGGGTCTTCATGGGATACGGCGACGACTCGATCGCCCAGGTCGGCGGGGCGCACCTCGCCTGCGAATGGGTCTCGAACGTGCTCACCAAGGTGCTCCAGCGCGGCCGGCTCGCGGCCTACCTCGAGCAGTCCACCCGCTACATCCCCTACGACCAGCCCCTTCCCGAATCGGCCGGCGGCGGCCATCGCTTCTACCGCGACGACGAGCTCGGCCCGGAGTTCACGGCGGCGATGGAGGAGCTCTTCGCGATCTACTCCCGCTCGCTCGCCGAGGTCAGGGAGTGGGCGGCGGAGCGCTGGCCGCGCGGAGATGAGCCCGAGGCGGCCTGGGAGCGCTCCATCAAGGCCAAGGCCCTCGACCTGCTCCGCGGGCTGCTCCCTGCCGCGACCCTGAGCCACGTCGGCATCTTCGCCTCGGGACAGGCCTACGAGCAGCTCCTGCTTCGGATGATGGCCTCGCCGCTGCCCGAGGCTCGCCACTTCGCGACGATGATCCTGGAGGAGCTGAAGAAGGTGATGCCGAGCTTCGTCGCGCGCGTGGAGCGCCCGGACCGAGGCGGGGAGTGGGTCTCCTATCTGGAGCACCGCCGTGACGCCGCCGAGCGCTGGGTCGCCCGCATGGGCCTCGATCGGCCCGAGGGCTCCGATGCCCCGGCGGTCGAGCTGATCGACGTCGAGGGCTCGGAGGACGAGCTGATCGCCGCCTCGCTGTTCGAGTCGTCGGCCACCTCCGAGCGGGCGATCCTCGACCGGGTCCGCACGCTTCCTCCGGACGAGCAGGCCGAGATCATCGCCGACCTGGTCGGCGAGCGGGCCAACCGCCGCCACCGCCCGGGACGCGGCTGGGAGGCGGTCCGCTACCGCTTCGAGATCGTCTCCGACTACGGCGGCTTCCGCGACCTCCAACGCCACCGGATGCTGACCTGTCAGTGGCAGCGACTGAGCCCGGACCTCGGCGCGGGGGTACCGGACGAGGTGCGCGAAGCGGGTGCCGGCTCCGAGTACGAGCGCGCCCTGGAGATCTCCCGGGCCGAGTACGAGCGGCTCGCGAGCGCGGGGATGGCGGACGCGGCGCCGTACGCCCTCTGCCTCGGCTACCGGATTCGCTACCTGCTCGACCTGAACGCGCGCGAGGCGATGCACCTGATCGAGCTCCGCTCCGGCCGGGAGGGCCACCCGACCTACCGCGCGGTCGCCCAGGCGATGCACGAGCGGATCGCCTCGGTCCACCCGGCGATCGCCGCCGCGATGACCCACGTCGACGCCTCCACCGAGCCGCGCCTCGAGCGGATCATGAGCGAGATCCGCACGCACCGGAAGCGCGCTGCCGCCGAGGCTGAGCCCGAGGCCTCCGACGCACCTCCCGGCGTCAGCGCTCTCGGTTAGTCAATCCCGGGACCTCGAGACTCCGTACTTGACTAAGAGTCAATGACCGTCGGATGCCGAGAGTGAAGGGAGCGGGTGCCCTGGCGAGCGGGATGCTCGTCCTGGCGGCGATCTGCGCCGTGCCTGCCGTGTCGGCCGCCCAGGATGCGGACGTGCCAGCCGACACGACCACAACGGACACCACCGCGGAGGTGACGACGACCACCCCGGAGGCGACGACCGCCGCCGCGCCGGATCCAGTGGCGCCGACCGCGGATGCATCCGCGACGACAACTCCCGCACCTCCGGCCGTCACGGTCACCAGCCCGTCCGGAGAGGCACGTACCGCCGCGTCCGCCAGCGTGACGATCGGCGACTTCTTCTTCTCGCCGGCATCGGTCACGGTCGCAGTGGGCGACACGGTCACCTGGCGCAACTCCGGGCAGGCCCCGCACAACGCCACGGCGAACGACGGAAGCTTCAAGACCCCTGACCTCGGTAACGGCCAGAGCGCCTCCCACACGTTCAGCCAGCCTGGCACGTTCAGCTACATCTGCACGATCCATCCGAACATGCACGGCACGGTGCGGGTCTTGAGCTCGAGCGGCGGAAGCGGAAAGGGCGGCGGCTCCGGCTCCAGCTCCGGATCGAGCTCGACCGGCTCGGCGACCTCGGAGTCATCCGCGGTCGCCTCACCGGACGCCGCGGGCACCTCTGCGACCCTGCCGATGACCGGCATGGCCGTTGGAGCGCTGGCGCTGGTTGGCCTGGTGATGCTGGCGCTGGGTCTGATCGCCCGCCGCGCCTCCGACCGGTCGGCGCAGCGGAGCTGGCTGACGATCTTCTAGCTCAGCGGCGTCAGCTTGAACTTGAGCGCGTCAGCTCCGCGAGTCAGCGGCGGTGCGCCAGCTTCTCGACCAGCTTCACCTTCCGCACCTTGGTGTTGGCGCTGCCACCGTCGGGCAGGAAGGTGATCCAGAGCTTCGTCTTCGCCTTGCCCTCGTGCTGCAGGCGCTGGCGGAGCTTGCGCGCCTTCTTGCCCTTCTTGGCGGGCTTCACCCGGAGCCACTTGTGGCCGCCCGAGGTTCGGGCGTGCTTGGAGCCCAGGCCGAACTTGGCGATTCCGCGGCCCGTGATCCCGACCAGGCCCGGCCCGGGGACCTTGACCTTCAGATAGGCGATGCCCTTCTTCTTGTTGTGCTTCAGCTTGCCGAAGCCGAAGAGGTTCGAGGGCGGAGGAGGCGGGGGCGGGGGCGGCGCCGGGGGCGCGGAGGGCTCCGGCTGGCTGAGCTCGAAGGCGCCGGAATCACAGCGGCCGCCGCTCGGCGATGGCCGGGGGAAGCCGCGCTCGTCGATCGTCAGACCCGAGCAGGGAGCGTGATCGATCGCCGGGCTGCCGGCGAGCAGGGCCTGGGTCGGGATCGCCCACACCGGCGAAATGCCGGCACGCGGTCCACCGTTGTCGGCGGGGGCGCCGAGCCGCGGGTCGGTCGAGCCCAGGTCGCCGGGCCCGCCCAGCGCGCAGGATGCATCCGAGACGACGTTGTAACCGGTGGAGGTGATCGGCGGGGACGAGGCGCAGTTGCCGCCCGTCGGGTTGTCGAGGATCGAGCTCGCCAGCGTCAGGGTGCCGCTGTTGAACTCGACGGCGGCCGCCGCACTCAAGGACTGGTTGCCGGCGATCGTGGCGTTGACGATGCTGAGCTGCCCGAGGCTCCCTCCGCGGATCGCCCCTCCTGACGGTGAGCTGTTGGCGTCGAAGGTCGAGTTGCGGATCGTCCCGTCGTCGTAGAACCAGGCGCCGCCGCCCGTCCCGGTCGCGCTGTTGCTCTCGATCGTGCTGCCGTCGACCAGCACCGACTGTGGTGCGCTCACATCGGACCAGAGGCCGCCGCCCCCGCCTCCGGCGGCGGTTGCGTCGTTCTCCGAGATCACCGAGCTGGCGATCCGGTGCTCGTGGGTCTCCGAGGTGACGTCGAGCAGGAAGACGCCGGCGCCCTCGCCGTTCGCCTTGATCCCCTTCGCCTCGTTGTTGTTGACCGCGGAGCCGGTGATCCGCAGCGCTCCGCCGTTGCCCAGGTAGACCCCGCCGCCGTCGTTGTCGGCGTCGTTGTGGTCGACCCTGGAGCCCTGGATGGTGGCCGACGGATACGTCGGCCCGTACGGGAGCACCGCGATCCCCGCTCCGTTGCCGTCGCTGGCGAGAGGGTTCGTCGGGTAGACGAGAGAGGAGTTGTGATCGACCCTCGTGCCGTAGAGCAGCAGCGTCCCGCCGCCGACGTAGATCCCGCCGCCGTTCCCGCCCGCCATGGCGCCGGTGACGCCAGCCTGGTTGTCGTCGATCTCGCTGTCGAAGATCGCGGTCGAGCTGCCCGGGCCCGCGAAGATCCCGCCGCCGGAGGAGCCGACCGCCTGGTTGTTGTCCACCCTGACGCGGTTGAGGCCCAGGGTCCCCCCGTCGTTGAGGATGCCGCCGCCGGTGTCGTTGAGGAACCCTCCTGAGACCTCGAGATCCTGGAGGAACAGCTTGTCGCCGGGGGCCATCACATGGAAGATCCGCTGGCTAGCGCTCGGCTTCACCGTGGTCCCTCCGCTCGTACCTCCCTGAGAGCCCTGCCCGACGATGGTGATCTCGGAGGAGATGCTCAGCTCCCCCGACGTGAGGGGGATCGTCCCCGCCGGAACGATGTTGATCGTGTCAGGGCCGCTGCTGCCGGGGTCGCAGCCCGTTACCGGGCTGCCGGTGTTGGCGGTGTCGATCGCCTTCGGCAGCGTACAGCTGGTGCCGAACTCGGCGAGGGTGTCGACGGTGATCGTCGCCGCCTGGGCGCTCGCCGCCAGCAGGGCGGCGGTCAGCGCCGCCAAGGGCAGGATGATGGACGGGCGGACGACTCTTCGGTAGCTCATCGGGGCCGATTTTGGGAGGTTGCCGCCGGTTATTCATCGGTGAGGCACCCCAATTTTTTCTTCGGATAGTCGGGGCGCGCCTGAGGGTCAGCGGCGGCGCGTCAGCTCCCTGACCAGCGTCACCTTCCGCGCCTGGGTTATCGGCGTGCCGCCGGTCGGCGAAACGGCGTCGGTCCCGGCGAGGACGCGGTCGCGGGCGTCGCTCGTAGGTCGAGCGCGTACGCCAGCAGCGCGCCCGGGTGTTGGCGAGCCCGTCCGTCGGCACGGCCCAGCCTTAGCTAAGGTAGACTAACCCGGATCGAGGAGGGGAGAGATCATGTCCGAGCGCCCTCAGCCAGACGACAGGGTGAACATTCATGAGGCAAAGACGAACCTCTCGAGGCTGATCGAGCGCGTGGAGCGCGGCGCGGAGATCGTGATCGCCCGCAACGGCAGGCCCGTTGCGAAGCTCGTCCCCATTCAGGAGCAGTTTCCGATCACCGGCATCGGCTCGCTCCAGGGCAAGGTCGGAATCCTGCCCGGGTTCGACCGGGCAGACGACGAGATCGCCCGCGACTTCTACCAGGGCCATCCCGACGATCCGCTGTTCCAGGACCCCAAGGAGTGGGAGTGGCCCAAGGAGGGCTGAGGCTCCTCCTGGACAGCCATGTCCTGATCTGGCTCTACGGGGATCCGGGGGCGCTGCCGTCGCGGGTGCTCCGGGAGATCAGAGCGGAGGAGAACGAGAAGGTGGTCAGCGCGGCCACCGTCTGGGAGACAGCGATCAAGCGCGACACCGGAAGGCTCGCGATCCCCGGGGACCTCGCCGGGCGGGTGAGGGCTTCCGGGTTCAGCGAGCTCGCCATACGCTTCGAGCACGGCGTCGCCGCCGCGGAGCTTCCCCGCCTGCACGGCGACCCGTTCGACCGGATGCTCGTCGCCCAGGCGCGACTGGAGGACCTGACGCTGGTTACCGCCGACTCGCAGATACGGCGCTACGACGTCCGGGTGCTCCCCGCCGGCTGACCGCTACCTCCGCACCAGCTTCACCTTCCGCGCCTGGGTGTTGGCGGTCCCGCCCGTCGGCAGGTAGGTGACCTTGACCTTCGCCTTCGCCTTGCCCTTGCGCAGCAGCGCCCGGCGGAGCTTGCGCGCCTTCTTGCCCTTCTTCGCCGGCGCCACCTTGAGCTTCACGGTGCCGCCTGGGGCAGGCTTGTCGATCGTCCTCAGACCCTTGCCCCGGAGGCCGACCTCGCCCGGGCCCGGCAAATTGACGAGGAGGAAGGCGATTCCCTTCTTCTTGTTGCGCCTCAACTTGCCGAAGGTGAAGGCGCTGGAGGGGGGCGGTGAGGCGGTGATCGCTCCGCCGCCTCCTCCTGTGGGCGGGCCGTTCGGAGTCGGGTCGCAGGCATTGCCGAGACCGTCGCCGTCGTTGTCGGCCTGGCCGGGATTGGCCACGGTGGGGCAGTTGTCGATCGCCGAGTCGATTCCGTCGCCGTCGGGGTCGGCGAGCTCGAAGGCGCCGGCGTCGCAGGCGGCACCCTCGGGCCGGTGCGATCCGCGCTCGTCCACGGTCAGCGCCGCGGGCGTCATCTGGTCGTCAACGCAGTCCCCCATCGCCGCGTGATCGATCGCGTCGCTGCCCGGTCCGAGCGCGCGGGTCAGCAGCGGCACCGTGGCTCCCGGGGGGCCCGCCTCGGGGCCACCGTTGTCGGCGAGCGGGCCGAGCTTCGGGTCGAGGCTCGCGTCCTGCATCAGGAAGCCGCAGGAGAGCCCGATGTCGACGTTGGAGCCGTCGTTGGTGAAGGGCGTGGCCGCGTTGCAGACGTCGGCGGCGTCGGACCCGCTGAGGATCGAGCTGCGCAGGTGGAACTCCTTCCCCATCGACACCGTGCCGCCGTTCGAGACCGCGTCGCCGTCGCCGCCGACGCCGGACGCCTGGTTGCCGGCCACCGTGCTGGCGATCAGCTCGACGTCCCCGTCGTAGTTGTGGATCCCGCCACCGTCGCCGCCCCCGGTGGCCGTGTTGCCGCTCACGGTCGAGTTGAGCACGGTGAGCTTGCCGTCCACATCGCTCACCGCGTTGTAGATCCCGCCCCCGTCCCCGGCGCCACCATTCACGGTGTTGCCGGAGACGGTGCTGCCGATCACGGTCAGCCTCGAGTCGTTGCTGTTGCTGGCGTTGCCGTTGCTGAGCCCGCCGCCCTGAGTGGTGGAGTTGGTGCCGACCACCGAGTTCCCGGCCACGACGCTGCCGGTGATCGTCGCCTCCGACATGTCGCCTGCGATCGTCCCGTTCGCGATCCCACCGCCGCGGCCACCCGAGACGCCGGTGGTGACGTCGTTGGCTGTGATCGCGCTCGAGTCCACGGAGAGGGCGATGTTGTTGTCGCTGGCGATGCCGCCGCCCCAGTTGACGGCGTGGTTGCCCGCGATCAGGCTGGTGTCGATCATGGCGTTCGCCATCGTGATCGGCACGGTGTTGTCCCCCTCGATGTGAATGCCGCCGCCGGCTTTCTCGGTCTCGTTATCGGCGATCGTCGAGCCGCTGACCGTCAACGTGGACAGTCCGGTGATCGTGCTGAACTCGATCCCGCCCCCGTCGCCGCCGTCCACGGTCATGTTCGTCGGATCCCCGGCGACGTTGCCGCTCACGGCGCTATCGATCACGGTCAGATCCGCCGAGGTCGAGATGCCGCCCCCGTGCGCGCTTCCGTTCGCGCCCGCCTGGTTCATGGTCACGGTGGAGCGGGTCAGGGTGACCTCCCCGAACGCGAAGATCCCGCCGCCTCCGAACCCCGATCCCGAGTCCGCTGAGCCGGTGTTGCCGCTGATCGTGCTGTCGATGATCTGCGCTTCGTCCCCACTGCCTATGTACAAGCCGCCGCCGGCATAGTCGCTCTCACTGTTCTTGACGGTGACCCGGTCCAGGATCAAGCTCTGAACTCCGGAGCCGTCCGTCTGGATCGCACCACCTTCATCGGTGGGCATCCCAGGCCCGGCCAAGGTCGCCTTGCCGTTCCGGATCGTCAGGTCAGCCAGGGTGAGGGTGTCGGCGTCTTGCAGCTCGATCGCGCGATCGTTCATCTGGGCATCGATTGTGGTGGCGCCCTGGCCGGCCCCCTGGATCCGGATCGGGCCGCCCCCGGTCGCCTCGATGTCCAGATCCCCGTTGACGTTCGTGTCATCGTCGACCGCCCCATCGAGCATGTAGGTCCCCGCCGGGAGGACGATCGTGTCGAGCGCAGCGGAGTCGCCCTGGGGGCAGCCGTTCGCGGCCGTGTTGTCGGTGGCGGCGTTCACCGCCTCGCGCAGGCCGCAAATCCCGTCGTTGGCGATCCCGTCAGCGGTCCAGTCCACGGTGATCGTCGCCGCCCCGGCCCATGCCGGCGCCACCAACGCCGCGATCAGCGCCAAGGACAGGAAACACAGTCCGCGCTTCATTCCTCCCCCTCCTTCTGTTCACTGCGGCCGAGCCATCCCTGCTCGGCGACCACCTGGACGATGGGCCGACCGTAGCCGATCCCTCAAGCGCGCGCAAACGACTCACTGGACGCCGATGGACGCTCACCGGTGCGGACCGAGCCGCGGCGTTGACCTGAGGTTAGATTCCCGGGTCGATGCTCCATCACGTGTCCATCGAGATCCCGCCGGATCAGGCCGACCGCTCGGTCGAGTTCTGGGCGCTGCTCGGCTTCGAGGAGGTACCCGCGGCCGAGGTGCTCGGCGACCGGGTGCGCTGGCTGGAGCGAGACGGCACGCAGATTCACCTGATCCTCACCGAGGGGCACACAGCGCCGGCCCTCGGTCACGCCGCCGTAGTAGCCCCCGACCACGCCGACGCCAAGCAGCGGCTGCGGGATGCGGGCTTCCAGGTGGAGGACACCCGACAGCTCTGGGGCGCTGATCGCGCCTTCGCGATCGCGCCGGGCGGCCACCGGGTGGAGCTGATGGCGGCGCCCCCGCCGCCATCGACCTGACGGTCCGGCGCTACCGCTTCTTCCTCCTCTTCTTCTTCTTGCACTTCTTCTTCTTGGCGGCGCCGGCGCTCCGCTTGTGCTTTTTCTTCTTCTTCTTTTTGCACTTCGCCTTGGTCGTGTTCGCCGCCTGCCCTGCGCTGGGCGTTGCTGCGGCGGGCGGAGGCAGGAGCGAGGGCTCGGCGAGGGCATCCACTCCCTCGCAGCTCGTGACAGCGTCGAGCGAGAGGCGGTCGGTCTGGGCGGTGTCGGCGGTGCCGGCGCCGCAATCGAGCGTGTCGCCGAAACCGTCGCGGGCGAAGAGCCGGTCGTCGTCGTTGCCGCCGAGCAGGGTGTCCGGCCCGGCGCCGCCGGTGATCGTGTCGTCGCCGCTCAGGCCGTCGAGGACGTTGGGGCCGCCGTCGCCAATCAGCGTGTCGCCCGCCGGCGAGCCGGTCGCGTTCTCGATCGAGCTGAGCGCGGCGCTCATCCCGATTCCGGAGGCGGAGGACGCTGGGAGGTCGACCGTGCCCGCCGGGCTGAGGGGAGACGCGAGGCCGAGCAGCAGCGTGTCGGAGCCGCCGCCCCCGTCCAACGCGTCGCTGCCGCCGTTGGGACGCTCGATCACGGTGTCGTCGCCGCCGCCGGCGCAGACCCTGTCGTCGCCCTGCTTCGGATCGATCGAGTCGGGGCCGTTCGAGCCCAGGATGACGTCCGGCGCTGCGGTGCCGCCGATGGCGCCGGCCCCGACCACGTCGACGATCTGCCCCTGGCAGCGGTTGAGCTCGTAGGCACCGACGTCGCATTCGGGGATGGAGTCCCCGTCCTCGTCGAAGCCCCGGGGCGCCCCGCGCTGGTCGGTGGCCAGCGGCGTGCCGTCGACCCCGTCGCAGGATGCCGCCGGGATCCGGTCGAGTGCCGGGCTGCCGGGCGCCAGCGCGTGCGTGACGGTCGGGCCCCCGTTGTCCGCCTCGCCGAGCAGCCCGGGGTCGGTGTTCTGGAGGTCGCCGGCGCCGGTCAGGCCGCAGCTGGTGCCGCGGTCGATGTTGAAGCCCAAAGAGTCGATCGAGCCGTTGGTGGAGCACTCGTTGGCGCCGTTCTCGGAGAGGATCGTGGCGCCGACGGCCAGCGACGTGCCCGCGACGCTTGCGGTGTCATAGAAGATCGACCTGCCGGCGGTCGCCGCGTTCAGGGTGAAGGTGGAGCTCCTGATGGCCGTGCTCCCCCCGCGGACCTGGAGGGCCGCCGCGTCGGTCTGGGCGTGGTTGTCGGCCAGCGTGGAGTTCTGGAGCACGAGCGTCCCGTCGATCGTCCCCAGGTCCGTGTAGTCGATCCCGCCGCCCGAGCTCAGGCTGCCCGCCGCGCTCACCGTGTTGTTGTCGAGCGTGCTGCGCTCGATCCGCAGCGGCGCGTTCTCGGCGTAGATCCCGCCCCCGTGAGCTGCATCCGAGCTGTCGAGCGCGGTGACGGTGTTGCTGGCGATCGTCGAGTCGGCGACGCTGACGGGCCCGCCGGTCGCGGCGATGCCGCCGCCGAAGATGTCGTCGGCGCTGGCGTCGTCAGGCGAGACGACCGAGTTGCCGGAGATCGTGCTCCGGTTGGCCGTCAGGCTGCCGAAGCCGCGGATCCCGCCGCCGACCAGGCCGGTCGGTGCGGTGGAGGAGTTCCCCGAGACGGTGCTGTTCTTCAGCGTCAGGTCGCCAGCCGCCAGGATTCCCCCGCCGGACGACTGGGAGCTGCTGTTCGTCACCCTCGAGCCGTCCAGGGTCGTCACGGAGCGCGAGCTGACCATGCGCAGGGCTCCCCCGCTCCCCGTGGGCGGGTGGCCATCATCGAGCGTGACCTGCACCAGCGTCAGCGACCCGGTGGCCAGGCTGGCCGGCTGGTCGATCACCCGGTCGCTGTTGGCTCCGCTGGTTCCGTCGATCACCGACTCGCCCGTAGCGCTCTTGCTCTCGATCGTCAGTGGGCTGGTCGGGCTCAGGAAGACATCTAGGTCACCGCTCAGGTCGCTGTCGTCGCCGGCACCGGGGATGGTGAGCTGGTAGAGCGGCGCCAGGAGGACGATCACATCGGGCGAGGTGGCGGACCCCGCCGCGCACCGATCGACGGCCGCGTTCGCGTCGGCGGCCAGCACGGCCTCGCGCAGGGTGCAGTTGCCGTTGTTCTGCGTGATGTCGTCGGTGGTCACCGTTGGGGTGATCGTCGCCGCCGAGGCGCCCGGCGCAGAGCCCAGCCCGGCCAGGGCGGCGCCGGCCAGCAGAGAGGCGAGTGCGATCCTTGCGCGATGGCTCCTCATTCGTCGTCGACCTCCTCGGCGCTCGATGATCCGCGCCCATCTTGGGTGTGCGCCGGCTTGCAACGGCCGTCCGATCGCGATCCGGGGAGACGATCCATCAGGGCCCGCCGACCAGGGTGATGTCGAAGAAGGCCTGCGAGAGCGTCTTCTGAGCACTGGCGCCGTTGCAGAGGACGAGCGGGTACTCGCCGTCGTGACCCACGACTCCCGGCTCCATGTAGAGGCCCACCCCGAGGTCCTGCTGGGGCGAGGCGATCGCGAGCTCCCCGCGGTCCGCCGCCGGGCTTGCGAACAAGAAGCTCTGGCACGACTGCGCCGGGACGTCGATCAGGGAGAGGAAGGGATCCGACACCGTCCCGCCGCTGAGAAGCTCGTTCAGCCCCACGCCGCCGGTGGCGATGTCGTCAGGACCGATCGCGCCTGCCCTGATCTGCAGGTTCGAGAGCGGCCCGGAGAGGTCGCCGCCGGCGCCGTCGGACCCGTCGATCGAATCGGCGTCGAGCCCGGAGCCGGGCCCGTCCACCGCCGAGAGCTTCGCCAGCACCTGGGCGGGAGTGTCGGGCGCGCCGGCTGGACCGGGCGGGCCCTGGGCGCCGTGCAGCCTGGCAAGCGTCTTCGGGGCGATGTCGCGCTTGGTGATCGTGTGGTCCTTGATCTGCCTGCCGGTGATCCGGGCGACGGTGGAGCGTGCGGCTGCGGGACCGCCGAGCGCGACGAACAGCGCCAGCAGGCCGATCGCGACGCCGAGCCACTGACCGCGCAGCGCCCGCCTCAGCGTCGCCGCCCGCGACAGGTACCGACTGAACAGCCACCCCATACGAGCCACCTCCTCCGCGATTCCGAGCTTCTTCCTGAGCTCCGGGCCGACGCTACGCCCCCTCGCTCACGCGATCCTCACGCGCCCCGTCGCCCTCGCGCGCCTCGCGCAGCCAGCGCTCGATCTGCTCCGCTGCCTGCGCCGGTGAGCGCACGCCGGCCGTCCTCCCGGTGCGCACGTCCCGGACGGTCGCCTGACCGTCCGGTTCACGCACAGTGACGACGTAGCTGTGCCTGTGGACCACACTGCGCGACGCTAGGGCCGAGCGCTCACGAGATCCTCACGCCTGTGCTTTGCTTCGCCGGCAAGAGGCGTTAGGGAGATGGAGAAGGAATGAGAGCTGGGACTCGGATCGGGCGTCCGGCCCTGCGGCGGCGCCTCGCGGAGGCGCTCGATGAGGGAGCCCTGATCCTGGTGGCCCCAGCGGGGTCGGGCAAGACGATGGCGCTCGAGGAGGCGCTCGACGACAGGGGCGGCGCCGTCGCCTGGGTCAAGTGCCGCGCGGAGCACGCCGACGGCAGCCGTCTGCTGGATCGCCTGGTCGAGGTGCTGCGCACGGCCGCCCCCGGAACCGCCGACGTGCTCGGCGACACCCTCGCCCTTGCCATCGCTCCGATCGACGTCGCCTCGTCGGCCCGCCAACTGGCGGCCGAGCTCGAGCGGCTCGTCGTCGATCCGCTCGCGATCGTCTTCGACGATGCTGAGCATCTCGCCGAGAGCGAGGGCGCCGGGGCGATCCTCAGCGCCCTGCTGGTCAGCGACGCGGTTCCGCTGAGGGTCGCGGTCGCCTCCCGGCGCTCGCTCCCGCTGCGCGTTGCGAAGCTGCGCGCGGCGGGCCGCCTGACCGAGCTGGGCGCCGCCGACCTCGCATTCTCGGCCGCCGAGTGCGCCGAGCTGCTGCGCCTGCATCGCGGCGCGAGCGTCACCGAGGCCGAAGTCGGCGCGACCATGGAGGCGACCGAGGGCTGGCCGCTCGGGCTCGCGCTCGACGCCCGGCGCGCGAGCGGCCCGGCCCCCGCCGCTCCCGGGTCGCCGGCCGGGCTTTCGGACTTCCTCGCCGAGGAGGTCCTCGCGGGGCTCGACCCGGAGTTCCGCCGGCAGCTCCTCGCGTCCAGCCTGGCATCCGAGATCAACGACGAAGTCGCGGCGGCGCTGGGCCTGGATCCCGGCTTTTGCGAGCGGGCGGTCAGCCACGACCTGTTCCTGCGGCCTCTCGAAGGCGGGGGCGGCCATGCCTACCACCCGCTCTTCCGGGAGTTCCTGCTCGACCGGCTGCGGATCGAGGCCGGGGAGGCCGAGCGCCGCGAGCTTCACGCCGGGCTTGCCGGGGCCCTGGCCGAGGAGCGCCCGCTCGAGGCCGCCGAGCATCTGCTGGCTGCGGGCCGCGAGCCCGACGCCGTGAAGATCATCGGCCGCCACAGCCAGCCGCTCGTGCGGAGCTCTCCCGAGGTGATCGGTCGCTGGATCGACCGCCTCTCCCCCGAGTCGCGCTCCGAGCCTGCGATCCAGCTTCTGCGCAGCCAGCTCGCGATGGGCGCCGGCAGGCACGACGAGGCTTTGGAACCGCTCTCCGAGGCCGCCGCCGAGTGGGAGCGGCGCGGGAGCAAGGCCGTGTGGACGGCGCGCTTTGCGCTGGCGCAGGCGCTGATCGTGCTGGGCCGCTTCGAGGAGGTGCCACCGCTGGCCGAGGGCTTCGATGCGCCCGGCACCGAGACGGTGGTCGCCGCACCGATGGTCGCGCTCTGGGCGGCGATCGCGATCGGCGGGATCGGGCGCCGCGAGGAGGGAAGGGCGCTGCTCGACCGGGGCCTCGCCCATCCGCTCGGCCAGCTGCTGGAGCCCGTGGAGCTCGCCTATCAGGCCTACTACGTCGACTGGCACGCCGGGCGGCTCGACGAGGCCGCAGACGGCGCCCGGCGCGCGATCGCCCGGATGGAGGAGTTCGACCCGGTCCGCTGGCTGCCGTTCACGCTCTGGTACGCGGCTTACGTGCACGAGGCGCGGGGAGAGGAGGCGGTCGCCGTCGAGCTCTTGCAGCGCGCCCAGGAGGTGACTCGCGGCTACGGCATCGGGGAGTACCCGGCGGCCGTGGCCGGCGCGATGAAAGCGGGCTTCGATGCGCGCGCGGGGCGGGTGGCGGAGGCAGAGCTCGAGCTGGCGCGGGCCGTCCCCCACCTGATGGGGAGCTGGCACGGATACGACGTCGAGCTCGCGCGAGCGGAGATCGCCATGCGGCGCGGCGACCGCCCGGTGGCATTGGCGGCGGCGGCCCGGGCGCGAGCGCTGGTGGAGCGGGGCTACCTGGGCGAGCGGCTGCGCGCGGCGACCCTGCTGGCGCCGCTGTTCGAGCGGCTGGGCGACCCGGCGAGCGCTCGGGCCGCAATCGATGAGGCGCTGTCCGCGCGGACGCCGGGGACCAGGGCACCGCGGCTGCTGGCGCTGAGGGCATGGTTGCGCGAGGGCGACGGCGACGATCGGGCCGTCGACGACCTGCGCGAGGCCTGGGCTGAAGCGGGCGATGCGGCCCGCTACCTGGTGCGCGGCGAGTGGCCCCGCATCGAGCGCCTGGTCTGGGATGCGGTGGAGCGCGAGGTGCTCGATCCGAGCGAGGTGGTCGAGGCGATTCGTGAGGGTCTTCCCGGCGGGGATGCCCTGCTCGCCTTCCTGGATCACCCGGTCCCCGCCGCCCGCCGCGCCGCGGCCGCCGCCGTGGCCACCTCGGGTCATCCCGACGTTCCGGCGCGCCTGGAGGCGATGGCGTCGGATCCCGCCCAGGCCGTGGCCTCGGCCGCGCGCCGCGCATCCGAGCGGCTGCGGCGAGATCCTCCCCCGCTGGCGTTCAGCCTGTTCGGCTCGTTCTCGCTCCGCCGTGGCGGTCGCCTGGTCGAGGAGGAGCTGTGGGAGCGTCGCGTCGCCGAGCGGCTGGTCCGCTTCCTGCTCGTTCAGCGCGGCGAGGCGGTGCCCGAGGACCTCCTGTTCGAGGCATTCTGGCCCGGGCGCTCGTCGACCTCGGCTCGGCGCAGCCTGCAGGTTGCTGTCTCGTGCGCGCGCGCCGTCCTCGACCCTCCGGACACGGGTGCGAGCGCGATCGAGGCGCGCGAGCGCTCCTACCGCGTGTTGCTGCGGCCTGGGGACGTCGTCGACACCGAGGTGTTCGCGCAGGCCGCCCGCACCGCGCTCTCGGGCGATCGGGTGGACGGCGCATCTGGGCTGAGACGCGCCGTCGCGCTCTGGGGAGGCGAGCCCCTACCCGAGGAGCGCTACGAGGAATGGTCGACCGCATGGCGTGAGACTCTGCTCGACCTCTACAGCGAGCTGCTCACGGCGCTCGCCGAGACCTGCTTCCAGGGCGAGGACCCGTTCGGGGCGACCGCCGCCGCCCGCCGGCTGGTCGAGCTCGACCCGTTGAGCGAGGCCGCGCATCGAATGCTGATGGTCGCCTTCTCGCGCAGCGGGCGGCGCGGGCACGCCCTGCGTCAGTTCCTCGACTGCCGGCGCGCTCTCGTCGACGAGCTCGGACTGGAGCCCGCGGCCGAGACCGCCGAGCTGCACCGGGCCATCCTCGCCGGTGAGCGGGTCTAGTCGCGCCGCTTGCGCTTCTTTCTTCGCTGCCCCTGCGTGTCGCCGTACGGCGGCTCAGGTGGCTCGCCGTTCTGTCCCCCCTGCTCGGGCAGCGGCGGCTCCGATACCTCCCGGCCGCTTCCCTCGACGGTGCCGGCCTGCCCGCCCTCGGCCGGTGGCGGGCCCTGGCCGTCCCCGGGCCTCTGCCAGGGAACAGGTTCGCCGGCGGCCCAGGCCGGCGGCAGCGGCCTCGGCCAGAGCCCGGCGAAAATCAGTCCCGTGACGGCGAACCAGAGGACCAGGCCGGGGATCGGCGGGAAGAGCGGGATCAGAAGGAAGAGGCCGAAAGCCATCCCCAGGGCACCCCAGAAGCGCGATAGGAGGCCGACCCGCATGGCCCAGAGGTTCGTGTAGATCATTCCGAAGAGCAGGGCGAGGACGCCGATGGTCGAGATCACCCCTCCGACGATCAGGACCGCGGTGTGCCGGTTGAGATGATCCGCGAGGCTCTCGCGGGCATCGTGTGCTGCCTGGTCGGGGGTCTTCGGTTTCGCCGCGGTGGTGCTGGTCGGCGTCGTCGTGGAGCCGGCCCGAGTTGTGGTCGAGGCGGTCGGGGTCGTGGTGGAACGGGTCGCCTGCGTGGATTCACCCTTTGCCTTGGGGGCGGCGGGCGCGGCCTGCGCCCGCACCGCCTCCGCCCGCGCCTGCTGTACCTTCGCCGGCTCCTGCTTGACGAAGTCATCGGCGGCCTGTGAGCTGCCGACCGAGGAGACGGCCAGGCCGATGCCGAAAGCGAGCGGCCCGAGGACGATCAACGGGCCGAACGCCCCTCGGATGCGCTCCGCGCGGCCACTCGCGGAGCGAAAGAGGAAGTAGAGAGGAACCGCGAACAGCGTGAAGCCGAGGCCCTGGAGCACCGAGGTGTAGATCAGCCGGCTGCTGTGGGCATGCTCGAACACCAGCTGGTCCGCATCGGAGTTTCCGCTCGGAAGGTGCAGCCCCACGCGCTGCAGCACGATCGAGACGACCACCAGGAGCGCTCCGGCGAGGGCCGCAAAGCCCGCCCTCCGCAGCCAGCGGTCCTGGAAGGCGAGCAGCTCTTCTTTGCTCGGAAGCGAGTTCAAGGGAGGTGCAGTCTCGCTGACTAGCCGCGCTCGTGGAAGTAGAAGTCGGGCAGGGCGCCCTCGATCACGTCGGCGGTCATCCGCTGGGCGACCTCCAGGTTGCCCGACCGGACGGCGATGTCGTCGAGGCTGACGATCCCGGCGAGGCTCCCACCGTCGATCACCGGCAGCCGCCGGAGCCTGTGCTGCACCATCAGCGCGGCCGCCTCCTCGAGCTCCATCTCGGGCTCTCCCGTGATCAGCGGTCGCGAGGCGTGCCGGCCGACCGGCTTGCTCACCCCCCGGTCGCGCATCAGGCGCGCCACGTCGAGCGCTTGATCCCCCTCGTCCGCCGTGACGACCCCCGCGGTCATGATCTCGCGGAGCTGCATCCCAGGACTGTATCTTGGCCGCCGTGCCGCTTACCTCCCGCCAGAGCGCGCCGATCGCCGTCTACGGAGCCACCGGCTACACCGGCCGGCTCGTCGTCGCCGAGCTGCTCGAGGCCGATGCGGACTTCGTCGTCTCCGGCCGAAGTCCCGAGAAGCTCGACGCCCTCCGGGCGGAATTCGAGCTGGACGCGCCAGCCGAGCCGGCCCGGGTTGACGATCCAGCCTCGCTCCGCCGGCTGCTCGCCGACTGCGCGGTCGTGATCGACTGCGCCGGCCCGTTCGTGCACTTCGGCGAACCGGTCCTGGCCGCCGCCGTCGAGACGGGAACGCACTACCTCGACACGACCGGCGAGCAGCCCTACATGAAGATGGCCTACGAGCGCTATGGCCCCGGCGCCGCGCGGACCGGCGTCGCCGTGGTCCCGGCCATGGGCTTCGACTACGTGCCGGGAGACATGATCGCGTCGCTGACGGCCGATGGGATGCGCGAGCTGGACGAGGTCTCGATGTATTACTGCTGGCAGAACTTCAAGCCGAGCCAGGGGACGGCCCGGACGACGATCGAGATCCTCCGGGGCGGCGGCCTCGAGTGGCGGAACCGGGAGTGGATCGACGATCGCGGCGGCGCGGCGCGCGGCACCTACGAGTTCCCGTCACCAGTCGGACGGCGGCGGATGATCCGATACCCGGCCGGGGAGCAGATCACGGTGCCGCGCCATGTCCCCACCCGGAACGTCCGGACGGCGATCAACGCGGGGGACTTCTCGAGCGATCGCCTTGCGCAGCTCCTCACGGCGATGATGCGGCCGGCCGAGATTGCGATGCGGACACCGCTGCGAAGCGCGGTGGGTGCGCTGATCTCGCGGCTGCCCGAGGGCCCGACACCGGAGCAGCGAGAGAAGGTGCGCTGGATGATCGTCTGCGAGGCCATTCGCGGTGAGGCGAAGCGCAAGGGTGTGATCAGCGGCAAGGACGTCTACGGCCTGACCGCCGCCGCGATTGCGCGAGGTGCGATCCTCGCCTCCGGCCGAGGCTTCGACGCGCACGGAGGCCTGGCGCCCTCCCAGGCTTTCGACCCCGAGAGCTTCCTCGCCGGGCTCGACCGATTCGACGTTCGCTGGCAGATTCTCGACGCCGACGTCCCGGCCCCGGTCGAGGCCTAGACGTGGCCAGGGAAATCGGGCTTCCCACCCGCCGTGGGCGGACCGTCAGCCTCGAGCAGGGGGCGGCACCCGGTTCCGCCCGGTGCCCGGCGTGCGGCGAGCCGCTCTTCGTCTGGGTCGAAGCCCAGGGCTACGGCACGCGAGAGGACCAGCTGATCGACCGCTGCGAGAACTGCGGGCTTGCCGTTCCCCGCGACGCCGTGCCGTCTCCCGACCACGCCGTGGACGCGCTCCTCTTCGGCCGGGAGGAGAGCGGATCGGGTGTGGCGATTCGCGCCGACAACGCCGCCAGCCTGCAGGCCTGGCTCGGCGCCGAGAACTGGGCGGCGCTGCGGATCCCCACCAAACGGGTCGCGCCCGGCGGCGCGCCCTCGCGTAACGGGATCAAGCCGACGCCACGGGCGATCAGGCTGCTGCTCGCCCGGCGCGGCCTCGAGGTGCGGCGCGTCCGCCACCTGATCCGGCCGGGAATGGCCTCGATGTGGCAGACCCTTCTCAACCTGCTCACCTTCCACCGGGACTTCGCCTCGGAGGCCGCCTCCGGGCGGCTGCGCCCCGGCACCGGGCGAGGTCTGGCGGCCTTCTGGGTCGACGCGGTCGTCACCGTGCTCGCCGCGATCCCCACGGCGATCATCGCGGTCGTCCTGGAGACGGGCGCCGTGCTCGCGCGCCGCGGCGGCGCGATCGAGGTGCACGCCGACCGGCTGCCCTCTACGGACTGAGCTCCGCGACGATCGAGGCGACCTCCGCCGGCGCGCCGACGTGCGGCGGCGCCTCGGGTGAGGCGACCTCGTGCGCGGATGCCTGCCCAAGGCGGCCGGCGAGGGCCTGGGCGGCGTCCCTCAGCAGCGCGGGAGTCGAGTCGGCCGTGATCACCGCGGAGGGGCGCTCCGCCGTCGCCAGTCGCGGCAGCGGCATCCGCCAGCCCGCGGGGATCCCAAGCTCGGCGATCACGCTGCCCGGCCGCTCGCGGGAGGCGCCGGCCGTCTGATCGGGCGTTCGCGCCACTCCCGGGCCCAGCGCCGGCAGCCCGCCCGAGAGGTAGACGTCGATCACGTTCTCGCGGCTCCCCGCGGCGATCTCCAGCCGGCGGCGGTCCTGCGAGAGCGCCCCGGTGGCGGCGGGGGTCAGCTGGAGCAGCGTCGGCTCGATCAACACGGCCGCCGAGACGAGATCGGTGCGTCGGAGCAGCAGGTCGAGCGCGATCACACCCCCGAGCCCCGCCCCGCAGACCAGGGCGGGCTGATCCGCGACGGTCTCGAGCAGCGCGGCGGCGTCCTCGCTCTGCTCCTCGACCGTGGTGCGCCTGTACTCGTCCGGCTCGCTCGAGCCGCCCCACCCCCGGCGGTCGTAGGCGATCGCGCGGAACTGCGGCGCCAATGCTTCGGCGAGCGGATCCCAGACCGCGCCGATGGCGGCGGTCTCGTGGACCAGGAGGACGGAGGGCCCCCGGCCGCGCTCGCTCCACGCGATCTCGACGCCGCGGGCCTCGAGCACGGGCATGCGCTCAGACGTTGCGCCAGATCCGGCTGATCAGCGGCAGTGCGAGCGCCCGGGGGCTGTGCTGGCCGGCCAGTGCCGTGGCGCGATTGAGCGTGCCCGGCACGACCACTCGGCGATCGTGGACGGCGCCGTCGAGCGCGTGCTGGGCGATGTCCTCCGCCGACATCCAGACCGCGCCGGGGGTCCGGTCCTCCACTCCACCGAACCCCGCAACCTCGGTGAACTCGGTCCGCACCGGCCCCGGGCAGACGGCGGTCACCGTGACCCCCGAGCCGCGCAACTCGGTGCGGATCGCCTCGCTGAAGGAGAGGACGAACGACTTGGTGGCGGCGTAGACCGCCGAGCCCGGCAGCGGCTGGAAGGCGGCGGTCGAGGCGATGTTGATCACGGCGCCGCGCCCGCGATCGACCATCCCGGTCAGGAAGCGACTGGTGAGATCGACGACCGTCTCGACGTTGATGTTGACCATCTCCACCATCCGCTCCCGCGGACTGGTGACGAAGTCCGCCTGATGCCCGAAGCCGGCGTTGTTGACCAGGACCTCGACCACCCGGCCACGGCCGCGCAGCTCATCGGCCAGCCGCTCGCGCTCCGTCGGATCGCCGAGGTCGGCGGCGATCACCTCGGCCGTCACGCCGTGGGCGGAGGTCAGCTCGGTCGCCAGGGTGCGCAGGCGCTCCTCGCGGCGGGCGACGAGCGCGACGGAATGACCGCGCGAGGCGAGCTCCTTGGCGATCGCGGCGCCGATCCCGGAAGACGCGCCGGTGACGAGCGAGATGCTGCTGACCGAGGGCGCCGGAAGGCCCATCGGGTCAGGAACCGTGGGCGTGAGCGCACATCAGTCCTGGAGACCCTCGCGGGCCTCCCTGACCAGCGTCACGGCCTCGGGAAAGACGATCCGGATTGCGTCGCGCACCTGCACCGCCTGCTCGTCGCTCGAGCCGGTCAGTTCCATTGAGCCGATCGCGGCCGTCGTCATGTCGACCGCGAGCTTGATCGCGTTGTCGGCCCAGGCAACCTTCTGAGCTCCCTGCATCTGCTCCTGGAGCTCTTCCATGCGCCTGCGCATCTCCTCCGGGTCACCAAAGAGTCCACCGAAACCTTCCATGCCTCGATCATAGACCGCGGCACTCGCCGGTCACCGATTCGGCACGCATGCGCGCCACGCGGCTCGCGGCCGGCGAGAGCGTGCGCGGGTGCATTCGCACCCGGATCACCGCCGAGGCGCCGCCTCGGTCGAATATGTCGCCCTCGCCGGGATGGTCGGCGTCCTGATCGTCGCCGGCGTGGCGGCGCTCGTGGCCTCCCCACCGCGCCGTGCGGACCGCGAGCTGGGCGAGATGCTCGCCCGGCGGATCGCCTGTACGCCGCGCCATCCGGTGCCCTGTGGGCGGAACCCGCTGGCGCTGGCTTACGGATTTCCGCTCGGCAAGCTGGTCCGCAGCCTCGCCCCTGCGCCGAGCGCCATCCGCGGGGAGCTGCCGATCGACTTCCGCTATTGCCGGCAGCCCAGCTGCGCCGCGCCGTCCTCCGATCCGGGACTCACCTCCTCCCGGCGACGGGTCTCTGAATTCGTCTCGGTTGAGGACCTGCGCAGATCGGGCGGCCTCGTTCGGATCACCTATTGGCTCTATCGCCCGAGCGCTGGCTGGCAGCAAATCGTCCGCACCGCGGGTGCCGCGCAGATCGCGGCCGCGCAGTCGATCAGGCTGCGCATCGAGGACGACCCGGCGTTGGTCCCACTCGAGACCCTCGAGGGCCGGGACCACTACCTGTTCCCGCCGGGCGAGGAGCCTCCCTGGCGCTGGTCGATCGCCTCATGACCGAGCGGTCGCCCTTCGGTCAGAGCCGTGATGCAAGATAGCCGCTTTGATGAAGACAGCCGGTTCGGTCAGCGCCTGGGAACCTTCAGTTTTCGCCTCAGCGCTTTCACGTTGCCCAGACCGTCCTCCATCGTCAGCTTCACCGCGATCCGCTTTCCGGCGAGGCGCTGGCCGATCGGGAAGGCGAGGGTTCGCTTGCCGGGCGCATAGCCCTTGGTGCGACGGCTGGCTCGGGCCTTCTTGCCGCGCCGCAGCACGCCACTCACTGCGACGTACTCGCGGGCTTTGACCCGCACCTTCAGGCGAACCTTGGTGCCGCTGAGGTCGAAATGGACGGAGGCAAGCGACGCTGCGACGGAGGAGTCGACCTTCTCGCCGGGACGGAGCTCGTAGAACCCCTGAGGCGGATTGGCATTGACGACCCTCCCCGGCTCGCAGGTGGCGCGGAACGGGGCGAAGCGGGTCGATGGATGCTGGGCCGTGAACCGGTAGACCCCCGCAGGCACCACTGGCCAGGCGACACCGCCGTCGATGGAGGACACGGTCCGCGACGCGTCCGGGATGACCGACTCGTTGAAGTAGACCGGGTTGGGCAACGCTGGGCTCGCGCTGGCCGTCGCGCCTGCGACTCCGTGGGCTCCGTAGGCGACGAAGTCGTTGAAGCTGACGTCCCGCACGTTCTTGGTGCTGAAGGTGGAGACCACCGCGCAGTTGACCAGCTCGTTGTTGGCATTCCGCGGCGCTGAGAGGATCAGGGCAAGCAGGTTGTAGGCCGTGTCACTCGGCATCTGGAAGTTGACCCGCTCCAGGTCCTTGCCCTGGCTGACATAGGTCTGCAGGTAGATCCGGTGGTGGCCCGCGGAATCGGCGTAGGGCGTGAACTTGGTCCCGTCGGGAACCACGAGGTCGTAGCTGCCGTCGGGCCCCGTCTGCGCGCTTACGCCCGGGAGCTCCGCGACCATCACCGTCGCGCCTGCGATGGGCGTCTGATCGTCGAACGTGTAGACCGTCCCGCGCACGTGGATCGGCGGCAGGCCCGCCTTCTTCTTCGCCTCGGCACTGGCGGCGGTCAGACCGACCAACACGGTGAGCGCGAGAGCAAGGACACTGAACAGAGTCAGGCGGGATCGCCAGAGGTTGATCGAGCTAGCACCATCGGTCGTGGGCTGAAGCGCCTTCATATCGTCGCGTCTCGCTCCGAACACTAGGGGGACCGTGACCGATTCGCAGTGCGCTCGCATCCGTGCTGACCACCGGTGATAGCGGGGTTCAGTGACATACGAAGCGACCCGGTCACGAGTGCGGGTTACCAAGTGGCCCTGGATACCGGGCCTGGGCTGGGAACGGATTCTTCGAACCGGCGATGCGACGGAGCTCGAGGCGGCGTCAGCGATCCGGCTGAACCTGGAAGACGATCCGGCCCTGGTCCCGCTGGAGACGCTGCCGGGGAAGGACCACTACGACCTCCCGGGGGGCGACGAGCCGCCATGGCGCTGGAGAATCCCCTCCCGCCCCGCGACATGACAACGGGTCAGGCCTACGCGTGCTGCTCGGCCTCCTGGCTCGCGCTGCGGATCAGGCGGCGCCAATCCTTCGTGCGGAAGACGAAGATCAGGGCGAGGGCGCCAAGCACCACGGTCCAGGCGGCGACCGCGATCTGCTGTCCCACCGAGTAGGTGAGAACGGCGATCGGGCCTGGGCCCACCAGGGTCGCCACCAGCAGCGCCTGCTGGGCGCCGGCGCCACCGGGCGTCAGCGGCAGCAGGGTGGAGACCGTCTGCACGCTCATCACGAGCATCACGTTCTGGAAGGAGCCTCCGATGTGGAAGGCGTCGAGGAAGAACCAGAAGGAGAAGAAGCGAAGAACCCAGCCGACCCCCTGCCAGGAGGCGACGGTCCGCAGGTAGACGGCCGGCGTGGCCAGGACGATCGCCCCCTGCTTGACGCGGTCCCAGAAGGCCTCGACCCGGCGGGCGAGGAGGGCGAAGGTGACGACCGTCGCGATGCCGAGCGCAGTCAGGGCGAAGAGGAGGAAGCTCGGATGCTGGGCCCAGAACGCGATGTCGAACGCGGGCAGGTCGGGGAGATCGGGCGGCTTCGGGAGCAGTCCCTGGGTGAGGGCGTAGATGAAGACCAGAATCCCGGCCGAGGTGTCGAAGACCGTGGCGACGAAGAACGACGAGACCACCGTCGGATAGGTGGAGAGGCGGATCGAGCGCTTGGCGAGGAAGATCTTCACGGCGTCGCCGACGCGAGCGGGAACGACGCTGTTCATCCCCGCCCCCACCAGGTAGGCGGCAGCAAGGCGGGCGAACGGCACCCTGCGCCCGGGATAGGCGGCGCGGAGGACGTTCTGCCACGCGCGGCTGCGGGCGAGCAGGTGGCCGAGGTAGAGAGCGAGCGCGATTGCCATCGAAGGCCACCCGATCTCGGCCAGACGGTGGAAGAACTCCTGGGCGCCGTGCTGGAAGCCGTCGAAGCTGCGGCCCAGGTCTACCCCGAGGGGCGCGATCATCACCCTTCATCCACGGCGCGATACCCCTCGGCGTTGAAGAGCGCGCCGAGCAGGAACGCCAGGTTCCCGAGCCAGAGCCAGATCAGCAGGGAGATCATCGCGCCGAGGGTGCCATAGGTCTTGTCATAAGAGCCGAAATGAGACACGTAGGCGGTGAAGAGAAGGGAAACGGCGAACCAGACGACCGTCCCGACCACCGCTCCAGGCAACACGGATCGCAGCGAGCGATCCCCGCGCCGTGGGGTTCGCCGCGGCCCGAGTGCGTAGACGATCGCAAACGCCGAGAGCAGCGCCGCGGCGCCGATCGGCCAGCGCAGGTAGCCGACCAGGCCCGTGATGAAGCCGGGAAACCCCGCTGCGTGGGCGATCGACCCGAACAGCGGCCCGGCGAGGACCACCGAGGCGAACGACACCAGGACGAGCAGCGTGACGAGCATGGTCAGGCCGAGTCGCACGCCGAGGTTCGGCAGGAAGCTGCGGCCCTTCTCCACCCGGTTGATCGCCTCGAGTGAGCGCATCGCCGCCCCCATCGCCCCGGAGGCCGAGTAGAGCGCCAGGACGAGGCCGACGACGAGCAGCGCCCCGGCGTTGCTCCGGTTCGAGAGCGCATCGCGCAGCGCGCTGTCGATCGTGTTCACCGCCGTCCCCGGCGCCGCGTCGCGCAGGGTATTGACGATGCTCTCGTAGGTCTGGGGATATGTCCCCAGCAGGGAGATCAGCGCGACGAGGACGAGCAGGCCTGGGAACAGCGAGAGGATCGAGTAGTAGGTCTGTGCCGCGGCTCGATCGGTCAGCTGCACCTCGCCGAAGCGGCTGTAGATCGCCTTCGCCATGGCGATCCACTCCTGCCTACCAGACGGCATCGTGCGCCTCCATCACGCCGAGCGCCGAGTCGACCGGCAGCCCGTTGAGCGTTCCACTGAACGTGCCGAGCGGTGCCTCGTAGTCGGAGCGGGCGAGCAGCGGAATGCCCTCGTGATGTGAGCGCTGTGTCTCGGCGGTGAAGTTGAGCCGGGACTCGTCCTCGAAGTGGATCGTGTCGAGCTCCTGGAACCGAACCGGACCGGGCTCGGTCGGCTGACCCGCGACCCAGATCGTCCGCTCGCTGGAGCTCGGCGGATCGTTGATGCCGCTGACCAGGTTCCACGCGAGGGAGCGACCGTCTCGAGCCACGCCGACGCCGGCCGACCACTTCCACGAGGTGTAGCGCGAGTGATAGCCGGCCGAGTGATCCTCGACACCACGTCCCTGGACCTTGTTCGTTCTGCGCCCGATACGGACCTCCCCGCTGACCGGCATTCCCGCTGACTTCCTGGTCCACGTGTACCCGCCCTCGCCATTCGGGCACATGCATTCGACCGGGCTGCCCTCGCCGAGGTCCAGGTGGAACTCGATGCTCCCCGCTCTGACGCGGACTGAGCGCCCGCGCATCTCGACCTCACGGCGCCGTCCGGGCAGGCCACGGCGGGTCCGCTCCCAGAGTCTTCTGCGCTCGCGATCCCAGACGCCCCAGAAGGTCAGCGAGGACGGACCGACCTGGGCGACCGCGGCGAACACCATCAGGTTGTCGGCGAAGGCCCCCACCCAGCGCCAGCGCTTGCGGAGGCGCCGCCCGTTCAGCAGGGGCATCGGGGCCGGGGGAACCGGCAGGCGCGGCCGATCCTCCTCCCGGCCACGCCACGGCAGCCGGGCGACCTCCGCGTTTGTCTCCTCCGGCGCGGCGCGCCGCGGGGTCACGCCGAATCCAGGAAGCGCAGGATCTCCCCGGCGATCTGCTCGCCGCGGTCCTCCTGCAGGAAGTGCGCGGCTCCCTCGATCTTCACTTGCTCGGTGACGCTCGGAATCCATTCGATGAAACGATCGCCGGAGCGCGGGTACGGGAAGACGGGGTCGCTGTCGGAGAAGGCGACCAGCGCGGGCTTCTCCCACCGCGTCAGCGCGTCCGCGACCTCGCGCATCTCCTTGGCGCCGGGCGCGTCCTCCTCGATCGGGACGAGCAGCGGGAACTGCGCCGCGCCGGCTTTCGACTCCACGTTCGGGAACGGAGCGTCGTACGCCGCCACGACGTCGTCGGGCAGCTCGGTGGTCGTCGCCCCCTGGATCACGAAGCCGACCGGCATGTCCGGGTTCTTCTCCGCGAAGTCCCGCCACGCCATGAAGCCCTTGGAGACGCGGCCCGTGAAGATTCCGGTGTTGAGGATGGCCAGGCCTCCGACGCGGTCGGCGTTCTCCACCGCCCAGCGCAGGCCGATCGCGCCGCCCCAGTCCTGGACGACGGCGATCGCATTCGACAGGTCGAGCCCGTCGAGCAGCTTCGTGATCAGCTCGACGTGGCCGTCGTAGGTGTACCAACCGCGATCCGTGGGCTTGTCGGAGCGGCCGAAACCCGCGTAGTCGGGGCAGATCACGCGGTTTCCGCCCTCGACGAGGGGGCCGAGCATCTTGCGGTAGAGGTAGGCCCAGGTGGGCTCGCCGTGGAAGCAGACGATCGGACGGCCTTCGCCTTCGTCCACGTAATGGAGCCGCAGGCCATCGACCTCGGCGTAGTTCGGCTCGAAATCGAAGCCGGGGAGGCCCTCGAAGCGCTCGTCAGGGGTGCGGAATGCGTCCACTGGCGGCCAGCATATGCGGCTTCGCCACCAAGGGCCGCCACAAACACCGCGGCCGGACCGACGCTAACATGCCCGCCCTCATGGCTTCGGTTATCTCCCCGGCCATGCCTCCCCCCACGCACGATCCAGCCGATGAGGCGATGTGCCTGCGGGCGCGAGAGCGCTATGCCGCCGATCGCAAGCGGGGCGGTCGCGTGCCCAGACGCCGCAGCCGGCACGCAGCCCTTCCGAACCTGATCATCGTCGGCGGGCTGAAGTGCGGCACTACGAGCATCCATCACTACCTTGGGCTCCACCCGGAGATCCACATGTCGAAGCCCAAGGAGCTCAACTTCTTCGTCGAGGAGCTCAACTGGGACCTCGGCCTCGACTGGTACCGCAGTCGCTTCGACTCGCGGTTCACGGTGCGCGGCGAGTCCTCCCCCCACTACACGAACCTTCCCTACTTCGAGGGCGTCCCGCAGCGGATCGGAGAGCAGATCCCGGACGCGAAGCTGCTCTACATGGTGCGCGACCCGCTCTCCCGGATCCTCTCCCACTGGTGCCACGCGGTCGGCGCGGGCTACGAGACGCGGACGATGGAGGAGGCGCTCGCCCGGAGCGACCAGACCTACGTGACGCGCTCGCGCTACTGGATGCAGCTGCAGCCCTACATCGAGCGCTTCGACCGCTCCCAGATCGAGATCATCACCCAGGAGGAGCTGCAGTCGGACCGCGAGGGGACGATGCGGAAGGCCTTCCGGTTCGCCGGCGTCGACGAGAGCTTCTACTCCGAGCAGTTCAGCCGGGAATGGGAGAAATCCTCGGCGAAGGAGACCGACAAGTACCAGTTCATGGAGAAGCTGATCAAGCTTCCGGGCTTCCGCTCCTTCGACCGCAACTTCGACCGCCTCCCCGAGCGCATGCGCTGGATGGTCGAGAAGATCGTCCACGACCCGGAGGCACCCCCGGCGCCGAAGCCTGAGATCCCGGAGTCGATCCTGGAGGTCCTCCGGCCCCAGTTCACCGGCGACGTCGCCGCCCTGCAGGAGTTCGCCGGCCGGGAATTCGAGGGCTGGAAGCAGTACTGATCCACGCGAGGACCAGTGTGACGAGGCTCTCTCTTTTTTTCTCTCTTCCCTTTACATATCTGTAAAGGTTTGTGCTAGGTTCCGCCTCAGTTAACGGCTATGTAAAGGCAGCTACCGAGGAGGACCTCATGCACGGCACGATGGAACACGGCGAGCGGCGGCGACCCTGGAGCATCCTGCTCCTGTTGGCGGTTGCGCAGTTCATGGTCATCCTCGACGTCACGGTGGTGAACGTGGCGCTGCCCTCGATCGGGTCCGATCTGGGCTTTGCTCCGGGCGACCTGCAGTGGGTGGTGACCACCTACGTCCTCTTCACCGGAGGGCTGCTGCTCCTCGGCGGCCGCGCCGCGGACATGCTCGGCAGGCGCCGGATCTTCCTGGCCGGACTCGCTCTGTTCACGGCGGCGTCATTTGCCAGTGGCATGGCCGCCTCGCCCGCGATGCTGATCGCCTCGCGCGCGGCTCAGGGCCTGGGGGCGGCGATGCTCTCCCCCGCGGCGCTCTCGATCGTCTCCGCCACCTACACCGGAGCTCAGCGCACGAAGGCTCTCAGCCTCTGGGGCGCGATCGCGGCCGGCGGTTCCGTGGTGGGAATGGTCATCGGCGGCATGCTCACCACCTGGCTGAGCTGGCAGTGGGTCTTCTTCATCAACCTCCCGATCGGGATAGCGGCTTTCCCACTTGCTCTCCGGCTCGTCCCCGCGCGGGACGGAACGGGTGGAATGCGGCAGCTCGACTTGGCCGGGGCGGTCAGCCTGGTCGCCGGGCTCGTCGCGCTGGTGTACGCGATCGAGGGCACCTCGACCCACGGCTGGGGCTCGGTCCGGACCCTGGCGGTCCTCGCCGGGAGCGGCGTCCTGCTGGCGACCTTCTTCACCGTGGAGGGGAAGGCCCGCCGGCCTCTCGTGCCTCCGGCGACCTGGAGGATGCGCACCCTGATCTCCGGCGTGGCGATGATGTTCGGAGCCACCGGCTTCATGATCGGAACGATCTACCTCAGCTCCCTCTACATGCAGGGCGAGCTGGGCTTCACGGCACTCGAGGCGGGGCTCGCGTTCCTGCCGCTCATGATCACGGTAGGCGTGGTCGCTCAGATCGCCGGCCACCTGCTCAGCAAGCTCGGCACGCGGATGGTGATGGTCGCCGGCCTGCTCCTGATGTCGGCAGGCGGCGGATTGCTGGCGACCGCTCCCGACCACGCCAGTTACGCCGCGGATCTCCTTCCTGGGTTCATTCTGGTCGGAGCCTCGCTCGGCCTGGTCTTCGTCAGCGTCCAGATCACGGCGATGAGCGACGTGGGGGAACGGATGGCGGGCCTCGCTTCGGGCCTGTTCACCACCGGCCATGAGATCGGTGCCGCGTTCGGCGTCGCGGTGTTCTCGGCCGTGGCGGCCGGGACGGGGGGCGACGCCGTCGCAACCCTCAGCTCCGGCTCGGCGTACGGGAAGGGGATCGGCGTGGCGGCGCTCCTGGCGGCGGGGCTGGCCGTCATCGCGGCGCTCGCGGTCCCCTCGATCCGGCCTCCGAGGGCCGCCCATGCGCATGCACACTGAGCCGGTACGGTGGCCCGCGATGGCCACCGAGACGACGGATCACCGCAGGGCCACCGCGGAGCGAAACGTCGAGTCGATCCTCGACGCCGCGGAGGCCCTGCTCCGCCGTCGCGCGCAGCCCAGCATCGCCGCTGTCGCCAAGGAGGCAGGCGTCTCCCGGGTGACCGTCTACGCCCACTTCGCGACGCGCGAGGACCTGCTCGAAGCGGTCGTCGCGCGCGCGACTCGGGCGGCGAGCGCGTCGATCGAGGACGCCAAGCCTGGCGAGGGCGATCCGAGCGACGCCCTCGATCGGGTCGATAACCGTCTCGTGGAACCAGCTCGAGCGCCACGAGTCGGTCCGCCGAGCCGCGGCGGAGGAGCTCAGCTCCGATGCGATTTCCCGCACGCATGCAACCGCCGCTCGGACCCTACGGCGCCTGATCGAGAGGGGCAGGCGGGACGGTGCCTTCCGGGACGATCTCCCCGTGCAGTGGCTCCTGGCCAGCTTCTTCGCACTCCTCCACGCGGCCGCCGATGAGGTCCGCAACGATCGGCTGAAGCCTGATGCGGCGATGACAGCGGTGAAGACCTCAATCCTGGAGCTGTTTACGGTGCGCGCATGAAGATCGCCGTCGCCGCCGACGAACGGGTGGGGGTCGCCGAGGCGCTCGTGGAGGAGCTCCGCAGGCGGGGCCATGACCCGATCGCGCACGGCGCCCTCGCCGAGGGAGAGCGCGAGGACTGGGCCTGGGCCAGCGAGGCGGCCGCCCGCGATGTGGCCGAGGGCCGCGCCGAGCAGGCGATCGTCTGCTGCTGGACAGGGACGGGCGCCTCGATCGCCGCGAACAAGGTCGACGGCGTGCGGGCCGCCCTCTGCCTCGACGCCCAGACCGCCGACGGCGCCCGGCGCTGGAACGACGCCAACGCCCTGGCGCTCAGCCTGCGCACCACCTCCCAGGCCGAGCTCGCCGAGATCCTCGATGCGTGGTTCGGAGGCGAGGCCAGCTCCGAGACCGAGGACGCCGCCAACGTCGAGCACCTCTCCGAGATCGAGGGTCGATGAGCAGGATCCCCGGGCAGACCCATCCGGTCCGGCGCCTTTTGCCCGAGGAGGCCGAGACCACCGTCGCCGAGCAGCTCGCGGAGCTCGACCTGAAGGAGCTTGCGCTGCCGGACCGCCCGTATCTGATCCTCAACTTCGCGACCACCCTCGATGGCCGCGCGGCGATCTCCGGCCGCTCCGGGGCGATCGGCAGCGACACGGACACCGAGATGCTCCAGCGCCTGCGCACCCGCGTGGACGCGGTGATGATCGGCGCCGGCACGATGCGGGCCGAGCGCTACGGCCGGATCGTCTCCGACCCACAGCTCAGGGCCTACCGCGAGCGCACCCTGCTGACGCACGACCCGCTCGCGGTGATCGTCTCGAACCGCATGGAGCTTCCCTGGGACGCCGGCCTGTTCACGGATGGGGGCGGCCGCGTGGTCGTCTTCACCGCCTCCGATCAGGAGCCGCCGGAGACCGCCACCCCCGTGACGATCGTCCGGCACCCCGACGGCGTCGAGCTCGATCGCGCCCTCGAGTGGCTGCTCAAGGAGCGCGGCATCAAGTCGGTCCTCTGCGAGGGCGGCCCGACCCTCCACGGCCGCCTGCGCGAGGGCGGGCTGGCGGACGAGCTCTTCCTGACGATCGCGCCGAAGATCGCCGGTGGCGAGGGACCGCGGGTGCTGGAGGGAGCACTGCCCGACGTGGACAGGGTCGAGCTCGCCTGGCTGCTCGAATCGGAGGGCGAGCTCTTCGCCCGCTACCGCGGGATGTCGTAGGGTCCAGATAATGGACTTCAACCCCTCGCCCGAGGTCGAGTCCCTCCAGGAGCGGATCGCCGCGTTCATGGCGGAGCACGTCTATCCGGTCGAGGCCGAGGCGATCAGGGCGATCGATGACGAGGTCAAACCCGGCGTCCCCTATCCGCAGATCGTCCTCGAGATCCGCGCCCGCGCCAAAGAGCAGGGGCTCTGGAACCTCTTTCTCCCCGGCGACGAGTTCGGCGCCGGCCTGAGCAACTGGGAGTACGGGATCCTCTGCGAGCAGATGGGCCGCAGCCCGGTGATCGCGCCGATGGCCTTCAACTGCTCCGCCCCGGACACGGGGAACATGGAGATCCTCGCGGACCACGGCACGCCCGAGCAGAAGGAGCAATACCTCCAGCGGCTGCTCGACGGCGAGATCCGCAGCTGCTTCTCGATGACCGAGCCCGAGGTCTCCGGATCGGACCCGACCACCCTCCAGACCCGCGCCGAGCTCCAGGACGGGGAGTGGGTGATCAACGGCCACAAGTGGTTCACCTCCGGCGCAAACGGCGCCGAGGTCGCGATCGCGATGGTCGTCAGCGACCCCGACGCCGCTCCCTACACGCGGGCGAGCATGATCATCGTCCCGATCGACAACCCCGGCTTCGAGCTGATCCGCAACGTCTCGGTGATGGGGCACGACGGAGGACCGGGCCACTGCGAGGTCCGCTACACGGACTGCCGCGTGCCCGAGTCCAACCTGCTGGGTGAGCGCGGCGCCGGCTTCGTCATCGCCCAGGACCGGCTCGGCCCCGGCCGCATCCACCACTGCATGCGCGCGATCGGCACGGCCGAGCGGGCCATCGAGATGATGTGCGAGCGCGCGAACTCCCGCGACTCCTTCGGCGGCCCCCTCGCCGACAAGCAGTTCGTCCAGGACTTCATCGCGAAGTCGCGGATGGAAGTCGACCAGGCCCGCCTCCTGACGCTCTACGCCGCCTGGCAGATGGACACCGAGGGCAAGCGACGCGCCCGCCAGGCGATCTCGATGATCAAGGTGGTGGCCGCGAACGTCGTCATGGACGTGCTCGACCGGGCGATCCAGGTCCACGGCTCCCTCGGCATGTCCGACGACACCCCGCTCGCCGGCATGTGGCGCTTCAGCCGCATGCTCCGCGTCGCGGACGGGCCCGACGAGGTCCACAAGATGGTGATCGCCCGCCGCGAGCTGAATCGGGCGGCGAAGCGTGTCGAGGCCGCGGCGGAGGAACCCGCCAAGGCCCACGCTTAATCCAGCCGGTTCGCGGCCTCCTCCGCCGCGTCCGCCAGCCGCTCCACGATCTTCGCGAACTCCTGGAAGCCCTCGTCGGTCTTGCCGTACTGGCCTGAGGCATAGCGGGCGTAGACGCCCTCGAGGATGATCGCCAGCTTCCAGTAGCCGAGGGCGATGAAGAAATCGATCTGGCCGAGGTCGCGGCCGGAGCGCTCGGCGTAGCGGTCGCGGACGTCGTCGCGCTTCGGGAAGCCGGGAGCGATGGTCGCCGGGGCGAAGAGCGGCATGAAGTCGTCGCCCGCCTCGGACCAGTAGACCAGCAGCATGCCGATGTCAGCGAGTGGGTCTCCCAGGGTGCAGAGCTCCCAGTCGACCACGGCGGCGACCTCGCCTGACCGCGAGAGGATCATGTTGTCGAGCCGGTAGTCGCCGTGGACGATGGTGGCGGGGCCCTGCTCAGGGACGCGGGCCGAAAGCCTCGCGTGGACGGAATCCACCGCCGGCAGCTCGCGGGTCTTCGATTTCTCCCACTGGCCCTGCCACCTCTTCAGCTGGCGCTCGACGTAGGCCTCCTTGCGGCCGAGCTCTCCGAGGCCGACGGAATCGGGGTCGACCTCGTGGATCGCCACCAGCGTGTCCACCACGCGCTCGCCGATCGCGCGGCGCTCGTCCTCGTCGAACCGCTTCGCCTCCTCGGCGGAGCGCAGAATCGGGCCCTCGACGAACCCCATCACGTAGAAGGGGGCCTCGTTCACCGACTCGTCCTCGCAGAGGCCGATCACCGGCGGAACCGGGACAGGAGTGTCCTGGAGCGCGGCGATCACGCGATGCTCGCGCCCCATGTCGTGCGCGGAGCCGAGCCGCTTGCCGAGCGGCGGACGACGGAGCGCCCATGCGTGGCCCGCGGAGTCCCGGACGCCGAAGGTCATGTTCGAGCGGCCGCCGGAGATCCGGTCGAAGCTCAGCGGCAGCTCCACGTCGGGAACGTTGGCCTGGAACCAGCCCTCGACGCCGGTGCGATCGATCCCCTCGGGTGTCTCCTGGGTAGCCTGCTGCCCCATGCCTCCACCAGCATATGACGGCGCCTCCTCCGCTTCGCGTCCGGGGGCGCCTGCATATGCGGCCATCCTCTTCGATTTCGGCGGGGTACTGACGACGCCCGTCTGGGACAGCTTCTCCACCTTCTGCCGAACGGAGGGCCTCGATCCCGACGCGATCAAGAATCTCTTCCGCAACGACCCGGAGGCGCTCGCGGACCTGCGCGGGCTCGAGACCGGCGCGCTCGGCGAGCACGAGTTCGAGGCCACCTTCGGGAAGCGACTCGGGCTCAGCAACCCCGACGGCCTGATCGACAGCATGTTCGCGGGGATGAAGCCGCTCGAGCCGATGGTCGAGGCCGTGCGTCGCATCCGGGGGAGCGGGCTGCCGACGGGGCTGGTCTCCAACTCGTGGAGCACGGGGCACTACGACCGCAACCTGCTGGCCGAGCTCTTCGACGCAGTCGTCATCTCAGCCGAGGTGGGGCTCCACAAGCCGCAACCGGAGATCTACCGGCTCGCCGCCGAGCGTCTCGAGGTCGAACCCGCCGGTTGCCTCTTCGTCGATGACCTGCAGGAGAACTGCGAGGGCGCCGAAGCGGTCGGCATGACCGCGATCCGTCATCGCGACGCTGCCGAGACCATCACCCGGCTCGCGGAGTTGACCGGTGTAGAGCTCGAGCCGGTCACTCCCTAGCTCCCGGCGGCGATCATCACCACGCCTGCGAGGGCGAGCAGCACGCCGGCCCATTGCACCCGCGCGAGCCGCTCCCCGAGCACGCCGTGTGCCAGGGCCACCGTGAACGCCGGGTACATCGAGCCGCCCACCGCGACCACGGGCAGCACCCCCTTCGTTGAGGCCACCGCGAAGAGCGCGTTGGCGAGCACGTCGAAGAGCCCGATCGCGAGCAGCACCGGGATCGCGGCGCTCACCCCGGCCAGGTTCGGCCGGGCGATCAGGAGCGCCGCGGCGACCGTCGCCACTCCCCCGGTACGCACGGCGAGGATTGCCCACCCCGGCCGGTCGGCGGCCGCCGCGTCCAGGCCGGTGAAGAAGACACCGAAGCCGAGCCCGGCGATGATCGCCAGCGCGATCGAGCGGCGCGCGGCGCCCGCGTGCGCCGGGTTCTCCTCGTAGCTCAGGACCACCACCCCGGCCATTGCGGGAACGAGGCCCGCGAGCTGGATCGCCGCGGGAGCCTCCCCCTCGGCGAGGCCGACTCCCACCGGCACGACCACGCCCAGCGCCGCGATCGGCGCGACGACACTCACCGTGCCCATGGCCATCGCCGCGTAGAACGCTCCGAGCCCTCCGAGGGAGGCCGCGCCCGCCAGGAAGGCAATCGCGAGCTTGTCGGCCGAGATCGGGTCGGCGCCGACCAGCGGGATCAGCACCGCGATCAGGATCAGGCCCGCGGGCTGCGAGACGGCCAGCACGCCGAGGACCGGCAGGCGCCGGCTCTGCTGCCCGCCCAGGAAATCGGACACCCCCCAGGAGAAGGCCGAGGCGAGGCTGATTGCGAACGCGAGCAACCGTGATCAGGCGGGTTGCGCTTGCGCGCACCCTCGAATCATCCGGGAGCTAGTGGCCGAGCAGGCCGTTGATGGTGTTGTCGACGCCGCCGAGCACGTTGTTGACCGCGCCGTTGACGGCGTCGGTGGCGCCACCGGTCGCCCCACCGCTTCCGGTGCCGGGGAGACTCACCTGGGGGGCGCTCGGCGTGCTGATCGTCGGGACCGCGCTGCTGGAGCCGGTCCCCGAACCGCTCGTGCCGCCACCCGTGCCGTTGGAGGTGCCGCCACCGGTGCCCGTGCTGCTGCTGTCGGTGGGCGTGCCCGCGGATCCGCCGCTCGATCCGCCGCCGGTGGTGCCGGACGGAGCGGAGGGGGTGGGACTGGCCCGCTTGGTCGTCAGGGCCACCACTGCCCGATTCAGCTTCGCCGGCCCCGTCTGGGCCGCAGCCGGGACCGCGTCCGGACCGCTCGTCACCGATGAGAGGCCCCCGGCGACCCCGGAGAAACCGGTCCCGAATCCGATCAATGCGGCCACGACTACCGGGACGGCGAATAACGCCGCGCCTGCCAATCCTCGCGCCACAATCCTGCGGCGCCACCACGCAAGCAATCCTTTACTCATCAGATCCCCGCGCCGTAGTGTACGCGATGAGCTGGGATCCACAAAAACGATGAGAGTCAACCCCTCACTGACCGCGCGCCTGCGAATCGGATTCCTGGTTCTGTTCGCATTGCTTCTGGTCGTCTCCCTGCTCGGCGTGGGCAGGCTCTTTCAGATCCGGGTCAACTACGAGAACGACATCACCCGGTATTTCCAGCTCGAACTCGAAAACGAGCGTCTGCGCTCCGCATTCATCCTCGAACAGGCTGCCGCCCGGCCGGCCACCGCCCACCAGAGGCCCAGTCAGGCCGAGCTCGATCAGGCCGCCGCCAGCTTCTCCGACGCAGCCGGGCGTGCCCGCGACCTGGTCGACGACGACAGGGTGTTGACGGTCAAGCTCAACCAGCTGGTGGTCGGCGAGCGGGCCTGGCGCAAGGCGGTCGCGGAGCCCCTGATCCACCAGCAGGTGCCGCCCGCCCGGATCGAGCGGCGGCTCACCTCGGCCGTGACCAACAACGGCGAGGCGCTGGCCGCGGATACCCGCTCCGGCCGCGATTCCGCTCGCAACAAGGCTCGCACCGATACCCGCAACACCACGATCCTGGTCGCGGCAGGGCTCGCGGGGGCGCTCCTCGCGGCGCTCATCCTCTTCTCCGGCCTGATCAACTCGATGCGGGCTCCGCTCGGCCGCCTCGTCGAAGGCGCCCGGCGCCTGGCGGGAGGCGACCTGCGCACGCGGGTGGAGGTCGGCGGCCCGGTCGAGATCGCGAGCCTCGGCCGCGCCTTCAACGAGATGGCGAACTCGCTCGAACGAGACGCGCGGGAGCGCGATCGCGTCGAGCAGATGAAGGACGACTTCGTTCTCACGGTCTCGCATGAGCTGCGGACGCCCGTGACCGTGGTCAAGGGCTTCGCCGAGATGCTGACCGCCCAGCGCAAGTCGCTCAACACCCGTCAGTTCGAGGCGGCGGAGGTGATCGCCGAGAGCGCCGGACAGCTCCAGAAGATGATCAACGACCTGCTCGACCTGGCCCGCAGCGACGCGGGCAAGCTTCGGATCGAACCCGAGCCGACCCCTGTGCGGCCACTGGCCCAGCGCATCGGCAGGCAGATGCGACCCAACTTCGAGAACAAGAACCAGCGCTTCACCGTCAGTGTCGAGAAGGACGTACCCGACATCGATGCGGACGCCGGCAGGATCGGGCAAGTGCTCGCCAACCTGCTCACCAACGCCAACAAGTACACGCCCGAAGGCGCCCGGGTCCGGCTCGCTGCCATCAGGGTGGGCGACGAGGTCGAGTTCGCGGTCTCCGACAACGGCCCTGGCCTCGACGCCGAGCAGCTCGATCACGTCTTCGACCGATTCTGGCGGGCCGACAGCACTGAGACGCAGGCCGTCGGCGGCACCGGCCTGGGCCTGGCGATCGCCAAGTCCCTGGTCGAATTGCACGGCGGTGCGATCTCCGCGAACTCGTCTCCTGGCGAGGGCGCTACCTTTCGCTTCGTGCTGCCGATCGCCAAGGATGGTCGACCGACGCGGCAGGCACCCGCCGACTGGACGAAGGCGGGGGCCGCCGGGTGACGCGCCTGCTGGTTGCGGACGACTCCGAAACCGTGCTGCTCATGCTCCAGCGCCGGCTGGAGATGGAGGGCTACGAGGTCGTCACGGCGACGGACGGGGTCGAGGCGCTCGATCGCCTCAGCGAGCTGGGACCCAAGGAGCCGGACGTGATCCTGCTCGACGCGATGATGCCCAACATGTCGGGGACGGAGGTGCTCGAGCAGCTCCGCGACAAGGGCTCGAAGATCCCGGTCCTGATGATCTCGGCCCACCTCGACGCGCAGGAGCCCGACCGAATGCGCTCGCTCGGCGCCACCGACTGCATCCCGAAGCCCTTCGAATGGGAGGACCTGATCGGGAAGATCGAGGAGCTCACGGCCCCATGAAACGGGTGGCGCCTGCGGCGCCCCAATAAAACGGGTGGCGCCTGCGGCGCCCCCTCGCATATCAGGAGCGGGCGATCTCCATCCGGATCTGCTTGCCCTTCAGCTTCGTCCCGTCCAGATACTCCACAGCCCGCTCGGCCTGATCCGCCGCCACTTCGACGAATGAGAAGCGGTCGAGGACCCGGATCGAGCGGATCGCCTCCTCCGGGAGGACGGCGCCCTCGGTCAACGCCCAGTTCAGGTCCTCCTCGGTGAGACCGCCGCGCTTGCCGCGGTTGACGAACAGCTTGACCGTCCCGTTCGTCGCGACGGGCGGGGGACCATCGCGGTGTCGCGGCGTCGGGGCGTGCTCGAGCCGCTCCTCGGGCGGCTCCCACTCGCCGATCGGCGCCTTCACGGTGCGCTCGATCTCCTTCAGGTCGCCCGCCTGCTTCGCGGTGGCGAAGGTGATCGCCCGGCCAGTCCGGCCGACCCGTCCCGTACGCCCGATCCGGTGGACATAGATCTCGGGGTTGTTCGGCAGGTCGTAGTTGATGACGTGGGTGACGTGCTCGATGTCGAGACCCCTCGCCGCGATGTCGGTCGCCACCAGCAGCGGCGTCTTGTGCTCCTTGAAGGAGATCATCACCCCATCTCGCTGGCCCTGGCTGAGATCGCCGTGCAGGGCCTTGACCCGCAGCCCCTTGTCGGCGAGGTCACGTCCCAGCCGTGAAGCGCCGATCTTGGTCCGGACGAAGATGATCGCCTGCTCGGGCTCCTCCGCCTTCAGGACCTGGGCGAGCCGCTCGAGCTTCTGCCGCGGCTCGACCATCACGTAGGCCTGCTCGACCGAGTCGACGGTGAGCTTCTTCGGCGTCACCCTGATCGTTACCGGGTCGTACATGTAGGTCTCGGCGAGCCTCGCGACGGGCGCCGGCATCGTGGCCGAGAAAAGCAGCGTCTGGCGGCCGTTCGGGCACATCCGCAGGATCTTCTCGACGTCCTCGATGAAGCCGAGGTCGAGCATCTCGTCGGCCTCGTCGAGGACGACGTAGCGCGCCGCGGTGAGCACCAGTGACTTGCGGGAGATCAGGTCCATCATCCGGCCGACCGTGGCGACGACCACCTGGGCTCCGTGGCGCAGCCGCGACTGCTGCTCGCGGATCGGGGCGCCGCCGAAGACCGCAACGACATTGACGCCCTCGAGATGCTCGGCGTAGGCACGCAGCGCCTGGGTCACCTGGATGCAGAGCTCCCTGGTCGGGGTGAGGACGATCGCCTGGGTCTCCTCGTTCTCGGGATCGATGTAGTCGAGCATCGGGAGGCCGAAGGCAGCGGTCTTGCCGCTCCCGGTCTGGGCCTGGCCGATCACGTCATGTCCGTTGAGCAGCTCCGGGATCGCCTGGGCCTGGATCGGGGTCGGCTCCGCGTAGCCGAGCTCCTCGAGCGTCTGCAGCAGGCCCTCGGAGAGGCCCAGTTCGGCGAAGGAGGTAGTCACCTGCTCGGTGGCGGCGGTGTCGTTCATCAGGCGGAGGGGTCGAGGAGGAGCTTGCCGCTGGTGCGGCGCTCCTGCATTTCGGTGTGGGCCTGTGCCGCCTCGCTGAGCGGATACGTGTTGCCGATCACGACCTCGAGACTGCCCGAGGCGACGGCTCCCAGCAGGTCCGCGGTCATCGACTGGATCAGATCGCGCCGCCGCGCGATCAGCGCGATCAGCCAGAAACCGAGGACGGACGTAGAGGTCTGCAGCAGATAGTTCGTCGCCAGCTTGTTGGGGTGACGGGCCGCGTTGCCGAAGCAGACGATCCGGCCGAGCATCCCGAGCGCGTGCAGCTCGGCCTCGAAGCCGGTGCCGCTCATATGCAGCACGACGTCCACCTTCTCTCCGCCGTTGGCCTCGAGGATCGCCTCCTTCAGGTCGTCGGCGCGAGAGTCGGCCGTGGCGTCGGCACCGAGCCTCGTGGCGAGCTCGCGCTTCTCCTCGCTCGACGCGAGCGCGATCACCTTTGCCCCCGCCCGCTTGGCGAGCTGTACCGCCAGGCTCCCGGTCCCTCCGCCCGCCGCCTCGATCACGACCGCCTCCCCCTCACGAACATGGGCGCAGTAGTGGAGCAGGGCGTGGGCCGTCAGCCCCTGCAGCAGCAACCCGGCGGCCTGGTCGTCACTGACCTCATCCGGGAGCGGGACGAGCCAAGCCTCCGGAACCGCGACCTTCTGGGCGTACCCGCCGTTCGAGATCAGGGCGACGACCCGCCGTCCGTCGGGTGTGGTCCCGCTGACCTCGGCTCCGGGGATGAGGGGCAGGGTCTGCTCGGCGAGGTAGTCGTTGCGGATCGCGTGCGTGTCCGCGAAGTTCATCCCGGCGCGCGCGACGTCCAGGACGACCATGCCGTCGCCCGGCTCGGGGTCGGGAAGATCGACCAGCTTGAGCTGCTCGGGCCCGCCGAACTCCTCAATCTGAATAGCCTTCACGCCTTGAGGATATGGCGCTAACCGTCGTAGGGTCGATTGCCTTCGACTCCGTGCGCACTCCCTTCGGGGAACGCGACCGGATGCTGGGCGGCTCAGCCGTCCATTTCGCACTGGCCGCGAGCTTCTTCACGAACGTCCGGGTGGTCGGTCCGGTGGGTGACGACTTCGGCGAGGACGAGCTCGAGGTGCTGCGAGGGCATGGCGTGATCACAGACGACATCGAGCACGTCTCGGGGGGTCAGACCTTCTTCTGGCGCGGCCACTACGAGTACGACATGAACCAGGCGCACACCGATGACACCCAGCTCAACGTCTTCGCCGAGTTCGACCCCAAGCTCTCCGAGGCCGCGAGGCAAGCGCAGATGCTCTTCCTTGGCAACATTCAGCCCGAGCTCCAGCGCGAAGTGCGCGCCGCCTGCCGCGAGGCCGAGCTCGCCGGCCTGGATTCGATGAACCTGTGGATCGAGACCGCGCGAGACTCACTGAAGGCGGCAATCGGCGAGGTCGACTGCGTCCTCCTCAACGACGCCGAGATCCGCGAGCTCACCGGCGAGCCCAATCTCGCCCGGGCCGCGCGGAGCGTGATGGCGATGGGGCCGAGCGTGGTGGTGGCAAAGCGAGGCGAGTACGGGGCCGCCCTGTTCAGCGGTGAGGAGTTCTTCGCGATCCCCGGCTACCTGCTCGAGGACGTTCGCGACCCGACCGGCGCCGGCGACAGCTTCGCGGGGGGCTTCCTCGGCTACCTCGACGGCCGGCGGGCGGCCGGGGACTCCGTGCTCGACCACGCCGTCCTGCGCCAGGCGATGGCCTACGGCTCGGTGCTCGCCTCCTTCAACGTCGAGGACTTCGGCACCGAGCGGGTCCGATCGCTCACCCGTGATGAGATCGATGATCGCCTGCGCGACTTCCGCCGGATCACTCACTTCGAGGCTGAGCCTGAGGCTGTCTGAATCGGGTTGCTCCTCGGCTTCGCCCGCGGAGCACCCTCTGATCACGAGCTGAGCCGCGCCTCGTCCAGGTCGAGGTCGCGCTGGATGCGGCGGAAGAGGTCCTGCTTGATCCGGCCGTCGTTGCGCATCCCGAGCAGCGTGTCGCGCTCGGCCGAGATCAACTCGGAGCGAAGCCGGCGGTAGCCGGTAAGCGGGTCCTGAATCGGGATCTCGGTCGCATCGCCCGAGAGCGCGTTGACGCAGCGCGCGAACCGCGCCTGGTAGAGCTCGCGGAGACGGTTGAGGGCGTTCTCGGGGATGGGCGTATCGGAGGACTCCAGCTCCTCCAGCCGGTCGAGCGCAGCCTGGGCGGCGGCCAGCCGCGCGACGGCCTCGTCCGGGGCCCAGGCGTCCGTGGCGCTCAGGCCCAGCCACCGCACGAGGGCCGGCAGCGTCAATCCCTGACCGACCAGGGTGACGAAGATCACGGCCACGGTCAGGTAGACGATCAGGTCACGGGAGTCAAACGCCGCGCCGGAGTCCAGCATGAAGGGCAGCGCCAGAGCGGCGGCGAGAGAGACCGCCCCGCGCATTCCGGTCCAGCCGATCAGCAGCCGCTCGCGCCAGTCCTCCCCCCCGCCGGTGTCTCCCAGCGTCGGCAGCAGCCGGCCGATTCCAACGGGGAGGAACTGCCAGATGACGCGGACCACGATGACGACCGCGGAGACGAGGAGCCCGTAGCCGATGATCTCGCCGGGTGAGAACTGGTGTCCGACGTTGCGGAGGATCTCCGGGAACTGCAGCCCGACGAGCACGAACAGGATCGCGTTCAGGGCGAAGACGAGCACGCGCCAGAACGACTGAGCGTTGAGGCGCAGGTCGGCGTTGAAGATCTCGTGCGAGCGCCAGCCGGCCAGCAGGCCGCTGCTCACGGCCGCGAGCACGCCCGAGGCGCCGACGCCGTCGGCGATCGCGAACGAGGCGTAGGCGGTGAGCACCGTGAGCAAAATCGCCAGGGGCGGATCATCGAGCCGGCGGAGCGCAAGGATCATCACCCAGGCTGCGGCGAGCCCGATGGCGACGCCGCCGACGACCCCCACGATCAGATCGTCCCCGGCGGTCGACGCCGTCAGCGTGCCGCTGACCACCGCGGCGAGGGCCACCTTGTAGGAGACCAGGGCGACCGCATCGTTGATCATCGCCTCCCCCTCGACGAGCGTGCCAACGCGGTCCGTGATGCCGACCCGACTGAAGGTGGCGATCGCGGAGACGGGGTCCGTGGGCGCGACGATCGCCCCGAGCACGAAGCCCTCCGCCCAGTCGATGCCGGGGATCACTGCCTGGGCGACGACCGCGACAGCGGCCATCGTCACCAGCGACAGGCCGAGGACCAACCAGGTCAGCGGGACCAGCGCCGCGCGCAGCTCCTGCGGCGAAGCCCAGTAGCCAGCGGACTGGAGCAGCGGAGGCAGGAAGACCAAGAAGACGACGTCCGGATCCAGCTGCAAGGAGGGACCGCCGGGGATGAAGCCGATCGCGAGGCCGCCGAGCACCAGCACGATCGGATACGGAATCGAGACGGCGTCTGCCAGCCGAACGAAGACGATCGCCGCGGCTACCAACGCAATCAGAATCTCGATGTCGTTCACGCCGCGAGTCTAAGCTCGCGCATCGATGAGCCAGCTGACTCCCCCGCTCTCGGCCGAGGACCACGTCGACGGGCCCGACCGGGCCGAGCTCGAGCTCGTCATGTACGGCGACTTCCAGTGCCCGTACTGCACCGCGGCGTTCCCGATCGTCAACAGGCTCCGTGACCAGCTCGCCGGCCGGCTGCTCTTCGCCTTCCGCCACTTCCCGCTGCGAAGCGTTCATCCCGACGCGCAGCGCGCGGCCGAGGCGGCCGAGGCCGCGGCGGCTCAGGGCGCGTTCTGGCAGATGCATGACCGCATGTACGAGTCGCGGGGCGCTCTCAGCCGCGAGGACCTGATCCACCACGCCACCGAGCTCGGCCTGGACACCGACCGCTTCACGGGCGAGGTCGACTCCGAGGTCCATGCCCCGCGGGTGCAGCGGGACGTCGACAGCGGCCTCGCCAGCGGAGTCACCGGGACGCCGGGCTTCTTCGTCGGCGGGCGCCTGCACGGCGGCTCGTTCGACGCGGCATCCCTGACCGCGGCGCTCGAGGCGTCCGCCTAGTAGCGGATCACGACCAGGCCGATCGAGAGAACGACCACCGCCCAGGAGAGCCGGCGCAGCGCCGCGTCGAGCGGCCCGGAGATCTCCGCGGCCGTCAGCGGGATCACGGAGCCGTCGTCGAGGCGCTGCTCCCCAGTGACGGAGTCGGTCCTGCGCCGCAGCCTCCTAACCGGAGTGGAGAGGATCCGCTGCGCGCTGACCAGGCCGAAGCACCCGGCCGCCACGAGGACACCGGCGACGTCGACCTGGACCGAGGCGAGCGACAGCGTGTTGACCCACCAGGAGGTGAGCGCCGGGAAGGCCGCCCAGGCGAAGGCCAGCCAGAAGTCGGTGTGGAAACGCCCGCCGAAGAGCTCGAGGTTGTAGGCGACGACGAAGAAGCCGCCGGCAAGGACGAAGGGGACGAGGGTCGCCGAGACGATGAAGCAGCCGGCGACCCCGATGCCGATCGCGCCCGCCAATGAGGTCGTCGCGAGCGCGATCAGCATCCGGTCCGAGAACTCCGTCTTCAGGGGCCGGCCGTTGAACTCGTCGAGGGTGTGCGCGCTGACCCCGAGTGCGAGGAAGAAGGCGGCCAGGGTGGCGATGAACCGATCCGTGTGGATCTGGGTCGCCGCCGCGGCTCCGAAGCAGACGTTGGCGAGGTGCCAGGCCGTGTAGGGCGGGTGCAGGACGGTGACGAGATCGCGCCAGCCGCCCGGACGCAGTGCGTAGAACGCCGGCCGCTGCTCAGGCACGCGTTCCCCAGATCACGACCCCGCCGCCGAGGCTCATCACGGATGCCTCGGGCCGCTCGATTCCGGCGGCCGCCCAAAGCTCGAGCTGGCGGTCGAGAGGCAATCGCCGGTAGAGGTCGACGATGCTCGGCCCGAGGAAGCTCCCGACCTCCTGCCAGTCCCGGGAGATCAGGCGCCCAAGCACCGGCATGGCCACGCGGGTGTAGGCGCGCCAGAGCGAGCGAGCGGCTGCATTCGGCGGGAGCATGAACTCGAGCGAGGCGATGCGGCCGCCCGGCTTGACCACCCGGGCCAGCTCGAGCAGGGTCGCGGCGGCGTCGTCCACGTAACGGAGCAGGTACGTGAAGGTGAGATGGTCGAAGGCACCGTCCGGGAACGGGAGCGACTCAGCCTCGCCTCGGACGAGTTCGATCCGGCTCGCGAGCCCTGGATCGGCGTCGAGCTTGGCCCGGGCCCCGGAGAGCATCTCGGGACTCTGATCGAGGCCGACGACGGAGCACCCGTAGCGGCGAACCAGGGCCTCGGCGACCATCCCCGTCCCCGTCGCCACGTCCAGGACCCGGTCGCCCGGGCCCGCCTCGATCCTCCGCACCATCGCCCGGCGCCAGCGTGGATCCTGTCCGAAGCTGAGCAGGGATCCCGCGACGTCGTAGCGGCGTGGCAGACCGGCAAAGAGCCGCAGCGTCTCCTCCTTGCTCGGCCGGTTTGTCGACATCGCCACCGTGAGAAGATATGGGCGTAGGCGGTTATGAGAGGGTGCGCCGCCAGGCGCAACCCGTTCGATGGGCGAGGAGGTCCGATGGCGACGAAGCAAGAGACCCAGGCAGAGCCGCAGACAGACGCGGCGCAGGACGGCGCATCCGGTGGCGACACCCTCAGCATCACCGACAACCGGACGGGGAAGTCCTACGACGTCGAGATCAACGACGGGACCATCCGCACGATGGATCTCCGGCAGATCAAGGTCTCGGACGACGACTTCGGCCTGATGGGGTACGACCCCGCTTTCACCAACACCGCGTCCTGTCGATCCGCGATCACCTACATCGACGGCGAGGCCGGGATACTCCAGCATCGCGGCATCCCGATCGAGCAGCTCTGCGAGCACTCGACCTATCTGGAAGTCGCCTACCTGCTGATCTTCGGCGAGCTGCCCACTCCCCCTCAGCTCGAGCGCTGGGTCTTTGACGTCACGCACCACACCTTCGTCCACGAGGACATCAAGAAGATGAACGAGGGCTTCCGCCACGACGCCCACCCGATGGGGATGCTGCTCGCCTCGGTCGGCGCGCTCTCGACCTTCTACCCGGAGGCCAAGCACATCGACGATCCGGAGGAGCGCTACATGGCGGCGATCCGCCTGATCGCCAAGATCCCGACGCTGGCGGCCTTCGCCTACCGCCACAGCCTCGGGCTGCCCTACGTCTACCCGGACAACGAGCTCGACTACTCCGAGAACTTCAAGTCGATGCTGTTCAAGATGGAGAACACCTACGCGCCCGATCCGCGGCTGGCGAAGGCGCTCGACGTGCTGTTCATCCTGCACGCCGACCACGAGCAGAACTGCTCCACGAACGCGGTCCGGTCGGTCGGCTCCTCCGGAGTCGACCCCTACTCGGCCGTCGCCGCCGGAGTGGCGGCGCTCTACGGTCCGCTCCACGGCGGCGCCAACGAGGCCTCGCTACGGATGCTCCGGCGGATCGAGTCCGTCGAGAACATCCCCGACTTCCTCGAGGGCGTCAAGAACCGCGAGGAGAAGCTGATGGGCTTCGGCCACCGCGTCTACAAGAACTACGACCCGCGGGCGCGGATCATCAAGAAGCACGTCGACGAGGTGCTCGCGGCGACGGGCGAGAACCCTCTGCTCGACATCGCCACCGAGCTCGAGAAGAGGGCCCTGGACGACGAGTACTTCACCTCGCGGAAGCTCTACCCGAATGTCGACTACTACTCGGGGCTGATCTACGAGGCGATGGGCATCCCGATGGACATGTTCACGGTGATCTTCGCGATCCCCCGGACCACGGGATGGATCGCGAACTGGATGGAGCAGAATCAGGACCCCGACCTGAAGATCGCCCGGCCGCGGCAGATCTACACCGGGGCACATGACCTGGACTACACGCCCCCCGACCAGCGCGAGGGGCCCGAGAAGATCACCGGCCCGCCGGCGAGGCGGCCGAAGCGCCCGCGGCGCGGGGCCTAGCGGTATCGGCGGGCGGGTCCTGTCGCCGAAATTGATCGACACGCGCAGGGGCGCGTGTCGAAAGTCAATTTCGGCGCCACCCGCCCGAGACACGGATAGGCTGGACGCGGGTGAGCTGGAAGGTCACTGTCAGGCATGGGAGCAGGGTGGGGCGCGAGAAGTTCGGGACGCTCGACGAGGCGATCGATTGCGCGCGCCGGCACGTTGACGAGGTTCGGCGGGAAGGCCGGCTTCCGACGATCACCGCGTTCCGGAAGCACACCTCCGGACAGCGAGTTCAGGCGCGGATCGAGATCTCCGGGCCCGGCCTGATCCGCTCGCCCGAGGGCGGGATCGACGTGATGGGAGACGGGACCGCGATCGCCTACAGCGGCGCGATCCGGAAGGAGACGATCGAGGCAGACTCCCTCGAGGACGCGCTCGGCAAGCTGCGCCGGTCCCTCTCCGATTGACGGCGGCTAACCTGCGCGCCGATGAGCGAGAGCGTTGAGGCGGGACGGCGCATACGGCTCCCAAACGGAGCCGAGAAGCCGATTCAGGTCTTCATCAACGGCACCGTCCAGGCTGAGGGCACGGACTACAAGATCCACGGGCGGGAGATCGTCTTCTCCAGGCCGCTCGTCAAGGAGAAGGTCAGCCGCGGGAGCTGGCTCGCGATGACCCTCGGGCTGTTCGGCAGCTACGGCAAGAACGAGGCAGTCGACGTCCACTTCAGGCGCGCCGGCAAGACCGAGGTGATCTCCGACGCCGAGATCCTCCCCGACTGATGCGGGTCTGCCTGATGATCGAGGGGCAGGAGTCCGTCTCGTGGGAGGAGTGGCTCCGCCTGGCGAAGGCGTGCGAGGAGAGCCCGATCGAGGCGCTCTTTCGCTCCGATCACTATCTCTCCGTGATGGGGAAGACCGAACGCGGCTCACTCGACGCGTGGGCGACGATCGCCGGTCTGGCGGCGGTCACCACCGACCTCCGGCTGGGGACGCTCGTCTCGCCCGCCACCTTCAGGCATCCCTCCGCGCTCGCGAAGAGCGTAGTCACCGCCGACCACATCTCGGGGGGCGGCCGGATCGAGCTGGGGATGGGGACCGGGTGGCTCGAGACCGAGCATGCCGCATATGGGTTTCCGTTTCCGCCCATGGGAGAGCGATTCGAGCTGCTCGAGGAGCAGATCGAGATCGTCAGGCGCCAGTGGGATCAGGGTCCGCTCGACTTCGAGGGCGACCACTACACGGTCAGCGGCGACGCGCTGCCGAAGCCGCTCTCGCCACCGAATCTGATCGTCGGTGGCCGGGCGAAGCCCCGGAGCCTGGCCCTCGCCGCCCGCTGGGCCGACGAGTACAACCTGGTGATGATGACCACCGAGGAATGCGCCGACGGGGTACTGGCCGTCAGGCAGGCGTGGCGGGACGCCGGTCGCCCCGAGCCGGTGATCTCGCTGATGACGGGCTGCATCGTCGGCTCGGACGAGGTCGACCTGCTCGAACGCGCGCACGCGGTGGCCGAGATTCGTGGAGACGACGCAAGCGACCCCGAGGCGTATCTCGAGGCCGAACACCCGAACTCCCTGGTCGGCACGGTCGCCCAGATCCGGCAACAGCTCGAGAGGCTCGAGGAGGTCGGCGTGGAGCGCGTGATGCTCCAGTACCTGCCGCATCGCGACCTCGACGGCGTCGACTACATCGCTGAGCTGGCCGGCTAGGCCGGGACCGGCTCGGAGGAGCCCATCCCGGAGAGGTCGGCCACCCGCTCGCGGTGACCGCGCGGGCCTCCGAGCATGCGGCCGCCGACGCGGCCGCGCTTGAGCCAGAACTGCAGGTCGTGCTCCCAGGTGAAGCCGATGCCGCCGAAGACCTGGAGGGCGGAGGCGGGCACCTGCCAGCCGGCGTCGGCGCTGCGGGCCGCGGCCATCGCGGCCGCCAGCGGCAGCGACTCAGGCTCGGCGTCGGCGGTCCAGGAGGCGTAGTAGGTGAGGGACCGCGATTCCTCGGTCGCCAGCAGCATTGCGGCGCAGCGGTGTCCCACCCCCTGGTAGGCGCCGATCGGGCGACCGAACTGCTGGCGCTCGCGCGCGTACTCGACCGCCATCTCCATGGTCCGCTGGGCGATCCCCGTGAGCTCGGCGGCGATCGCCACCGCAAGGCGGTCGCGTCCAGCGCCGACGTCGCCCGCCAGCGGCTCGCCCGCCGGCCCGGAGATCACGCCGTAGAAGCGGGTCGCATCGATGGCGTCGAAGGTCTCGAACTCGACATCGGAGGCGGGCGCAAGGAACGCGCCACCCTGGTGGAAGATGACCACGACGTCGGCCGTGGGCAGATCGCAGAAGAGGGTGCTCTCCGCCTCGCCGTTGGCGGCCTGGTCGAATCCGCCGAAGGCTCCCGTCGCCTCACCGGAGGCGAGCTTGGGCAGCCACTCCGCGCGCTGCTCCTCGGAGCCGGCGGCGGAGATCACGAGGGCGGCGCCGGCCGTGCCGAGCAGCGGGCTGGGCGCACACGCGTAGCCGGACTCCTCGAGGAGGACGGCCAGCTCGACCATGCCGAGCCCCTGGCCGCCGTCGTCCTCGGAGATCGCGATCCCGGGCCAGCCGAGCTCGGAGATCTCCTTCCAGAGGCCGTCGTCGTAGGAGCGGGCCTCCGCCAGCTCCCGGACCTTCTCGGGCTTGAAGCGGGAGGCGAGGAACTCGTGGGCGGTTCGCTTGATCTCCTGCTGCTCGTCGTTCAGGTCGAAGTTCATGGCTACCTCAGCCTCGGCAGGCCGAGCACGCGCTCCGCGATGATGTTCTTCAGCACCTCGGTGGTGCCGCCCTCGATCGAGTTGGCGCGGGAGCGGAGGAAGCGATAGCTCCATTCGGTCCCGAGACGCATCCCCTCGGGGCCGAGCACGTCGTTGCCGAGCTCGGTGAGCGCCTGGTTGTAGTCGGCCCACTGCCACTTGCTGAGCGAGCCCTCGGGACCGGGGATGCCGGTCTTCATCGTCTGGGTGAGGGCGCGCAGCGCACCGAGGCGCATCGCCTCGATCCCGATCTGCAGTTCGGCGATCCGCTGGCGGATCACGGGGTCGGCGTCGAGTCCCCGCTCGCGGATCACTGCGAGCAGGTCCTCCATCGAGCGCTTCAGGCCCATCACCGCGGCGGCTCCGAGGCCGGCGCGCTCGAACATCAGCGTGGTGATCGCGACCCCCCAGCCGCCACCCACCTGGCCGATCACGTTCTCGTCCGGGACCTCGGCCTCCTCGAGGAAGATCTCGTTGAACTCCGCCTCGCCGGTGATCTGGCGGAGCGGCCGGACGTCTACACCCGGCTGGTCCATGTCGAGGATGAAATAGGTGATGCCCTTGTGCTTCGGGGCGTCCTGGTCGGTGCGGGCGAGCAGCATGCAGTACTTCGCCTCGTGCGCATAGGTCGTCCAGACCTTCTGGCCGGTCACCTTCCAGCTTCCGTTCGCCTTGACGGCGCGGGTCTTCAGCGAGGCGAGGTCCGAGCCCGACTCGGGCTCCGAGAATCCCTGGCACCAGATCTCGTCACCGGAGAGGATCGGCTCCAGGTAGCGCTCCTTCTGGTCCTCGTTGCCGTGGGCGATCACGACCGGGCCGCCCATCACCAGACCGAGCACGTTCGCCGGGAGCGGGACGCGCTGGCCGGCGAGCTCCTCGTTGAAGATCGACTGCTCGATCAGGGTGGCGCCCTTGCCGCCGTATTCCTCGGGCCAGGAGAGGCCGGCCCAGCCGGCCTCGTGCATCTTCTTCTGCCAGGCGCGGCGGAACTCGAACTCGGCCTGATCGTCGCCCTCGGGCGAGGGACCGGGATGGTTCTCCTCCAGCCAGCTCCGAACCTCGTCGCGGAAGGCCGCTTCCGACTCAGTCAGCGTCAGGTCCACGGGCGGGACACTACCGCCTGGCCGACTGGCCAGTCAGCGCGGCCAGGCGGGCCCATACGTGCGTGAGCCAGATGTCCAAATCGAGCCGAGCCGCTCAGCAACGGCCGCTGGGGGTCGATCCACCCAAGGATGTCAATCAAGCGCACATCCCTGCTCGCCACCGCCCTGCTCGTCGCCATGCTCGCGTTCGCGGGCACCTCGGGCGCCTCGACCAGCCTCCAGAGCTGCGGAGGCGGCGTGCGCGCGGCGGTCGTGTCCTGCGCGAAGGCGAAGCGAATCGCCAGGGAGTACGTGAAGACACACCGGCGCTCGTTGCAGGGCTACAAGTGCTCCTCGAAGAGCAAGCGAGGCCGCTGCGCTCTCGACCGCAAGCTCGTGCTCTTCCGGCTCCGCTGAACGCGGCGCGTCGGCGATCCTCGGGGCGTGGGCGCCTTCCTCGAGCGAATCGGCGTGCGGCTTCCGATCGTTCAGGCAGGGCTGGGCGGGGGTCTCTCCCCGCCGGGAGCCGGCCGGAGCGGTCTCGGCCGCCGGCGGCCTGGGAACCATCGGCTTCCTCGCTCCGGCGGACCTGCGCAGAGAGATTGAAGCGGCACGGGCCCTGACCGACCGGCCGCTCAGCGTCAACCTGCTGCTGCCCTTCGCGCGCACCGCCCACTTTCCCGTGCGGGACGGTCCTCACCGAGCTCTTCGGCTTCGGCTCCGCCTCGCGGCGACGCAGCGGCCCGCTGGGGAGCTCGTCAGAGAGCTCAGCGCTTCTTGAACTTCAGGTTCCCGACGACGCCGACGCGAAAGCCGAGCCACGGGTAGACGGCGTCGTAGAACTTGTTGTCCTGCGGCTGGAGGCCGACCGCCGAGAGCCAGAGCTGGTAGGCCGGCGCATTCGGGACCCCGCCGTGGAGCCGGCGCCAGACCCTTGCGCCCTTCTTGCCAGCGGGCGGCGGCGTGATCGTGTCCGTCCACTCGACCGCGTTGCCGCCCTGATCGAGCGTGCCCCAAGGGCCGAGCGTCTTGGACTGGCCCACGGTGCCGAGGCTGCCCTGGTACGCCTTGGCGTAGGCCGAGGCGCTCAGATGAAGAGGGTTGACGGTGTCACAGGTGTTCGCCGACACCTGTGACGGGCACCAGGTCGGGAACGAGGAGCCGTGGTAGACGGCCAGCGGCTGAGTCGAAGCGTTGGTGACGTCGCCATTGGCGGGATTGAGCGTCGCCGTGTTCGGCGCCGTCGGGTCGGGCGATGTCTGGGTCGGCTGGTCGAAGAACTGCCCGGGGTTGGTCGGGTACTTCCAGTACGAGAACATCCCGCCCCCGTTCGGGTCGAAGTAGGCCGCCTTGATCCACTCGTCCTGGCTCGGGATCACGAAGCCGGTCGCGCGCCTGCGCGTCGTGTTCCGCTTGCGCATGTCGTACATGCCGCGCTCAGTGTTCCGCGAGAGGCGGACCTTGTAGATGACGTAGGTGAACCCACCGGAGCCGCGGGTCCGCTTCGAGATCAGCCTCCCGTTGGTGACGGAGTTCGCGAAGCGCGCCGTCCGCAGGAAGTTGGCGAAGCCGTAGGGCTTGTCGGCCCACTCGGGATAGGCGACCCGGTAATGATGTCCCGGCTTCGCCTTCGTCTTCTCGTTGATCTGGCCGTACTTCGGCCACGCCGAGGAGCTCTCGTCGGCGCTGAAGAGCTTGTGCTTGTCACGGCCGGCCGGGTCGACGGTGTTGAGGAACGCGACGTACTGCTTGACCGTCACCTCGAGCTGCCCGATGCCGTACGGATAGGACACCCCGCCGACCGTCTGGCAGGGGGGGTCGCCCTGGGGCGCGCTCGCGCACGACTGGTAGATCGCGTCCGTGAACGGGACGATGGCGGCCGCCGCGTTGCCCGGCGAGCCGACCTGAGCCATGGAAAGCCTCACGGTCGCCGGCTTGGCGGCGCCGGCCACTCCCGGCAGGACCAGGGCGGTGAACGCAACGAGGCAAAGGGAAAGCGTGAGGGCTCGGACGCCGCGGACCATGTTCGGTACCTCGGCACGAGCCGCGGATCACTTGAACCGGGCGCCATCTCACGCCCGGGGCATTGGACGGCCCGGGTCTAGTGGTAAATAGCGAGCAGGATGCCGACGCTCGCCACCCAGGTGACCGCCGCGCCGATCATGCCGTAGTCCTCGAGCAGGATCGCGTCCGTCGAGCGGGTGTCCTTGCGGTCGTAGATCAAGTAGAGGTAGCGGAAGATCCCGTAGATCACCGGCGGCAGGGTGCCCAGCATCTTCGATCCGATCAGCGGCGAGTTGACCGCATAGATCGCGTAGCTCATCACCGTTGACGCGGTCACCATCGCGACCATCTGGTCGAGGAACGGGATCGAGTAGTGCTCGAGCACCGGCCTGGACTGCGTTCCGGAATGGAGCTCAGAGGTCGCCTCCTGGCGGCGCTTGGTGAAGCCCAAGAACAGCGCGACCATCCCGGTGCAGAGGAGCAGGAAGGCGGAGGCGTCGGCGCCGACGGCGACAGCGCCCGCGAGGACCCGCAGGACGAAGAGCCCGGCGATCGTCATCACGTCGAGGATCACCTCGTGCTTGAGCACGTACGAGTAGAGCGTCGTGCCCACTCCATATGCGAGCACGAGCCCACCGACCTCGACGCCCTCGAGCAGGGCCGAGCCTGCGAGGCCGACGATCGCGAGCACCACCGCGAGGCCGATCGCCGTCGGGATTGCGAGCTCGCCCGCGGCGATGGGGCGAAACCGCTTCGTCGGGTGCTGACGGTCCTCCGCGACGTCGTGGGCATCGTTGACGAGGTATCCGGCCGAGGCGACCATGCAGAACGCGGCAAAGGTGACGGTCGCGGCCGCGACGGCATCGAATTCCTTGAACTTCGCGGAGAAGAGCAGGCCCGCGAAGACGAGCAGGTTCTTGACCCACTCCTGCGGCCGCATCGCCTTGATCAGGGCGCGCAACGGCCCGCGGCGCGGCCTGTCCGACCGGCCGTCGGCGGCTACCTCGGCCACCTCCGGCTCGGCCCTTTCCTTCGCAAGGGGCCCGACCATGAATCGGGAAGGGTAGTGGCGGGAGGCGGAATTCGGGGGCGGCCTCGTGCGCCTATGGGTCGACCAAGACCCCGGGATTCAGCACGGCCTTCGGGTCCAGCTCCCGCTTGGCGGCGCGCAGCGCGACCGCGAACGGGTCCGGGCGCTGCCGGTCGTACCAGGGCCGGTGATCGCGACCGACCGCGTGATGGTGGGTGATCGTGCCGCCCGCGCCGATCACCACCTCCGAGACCGCAGCCTTGATCTCGTCCCACTGAGCCACCTCGTCCCCTCGCCGGGCCGGGGCCAGCACCGTGTAGTACGGGGCGGGCCCGTCGGGATAGACGTGGGTGAAGCGGCAGCTGACCCGAGGCGAGCCCCGGCCCTCGGCGCTTCCACCGCTCGCCTCCGCGACCGCGCGCCTCGCCGTCTCCATCACCTCGGCGTGGAAGTCGGGAAAGCGATCCCAGGTGATCGCCGTCTCGAACGTGTCCGAGAGCACGCCGCAGGCGACCAGCGAGTCGCGCAGGTACGGGGCGAAGAGGAAGGCATCTCGCCACGCGTTGACGGGGTCCTCGCGTTCGCGGTCAGGCCTGCCTCGCCTCCGCTCACCGACCTCGCCGCCGTGGTTGCGGCAGACGTCGAGCGCCAGGGTCATCGGCTCCTCAACCGGAATGCCCGCCGACTCGAAGCCGAGCACCAACAGCGCCTTGCCGGGAGGCCCGGCGGAGGTCGTGTCGGACTCGACCGCGTCGAGCAGGCGGCAGTTCGATGGATAGAGCCCGGACTGGGAGATCTCGCGGACCGCCTCGGCGCCCGCCGCGAAGTCGTCGTAGGCGATCCCGCAGGAGATCTTCTCAGCCGGCCGCTCACGCACCCGCACCCAGGCATCGGTGATCACGCCGAGGACCCCCTCGGAGCCGATGAGCATCCGATCCGGGCTGGGCCCGGCGCCGGAACCGGGCAACCGCCGGCTCTCCCAGTCGCCGTCGAGCGTCACCGCCCGGACCGATTCGACCAGGTCGTCGATATGCGTGTAGAGCGTCGCGAAGTGTCCCCCGGCGCGCGTCGCGATCCAGCCGCCCAGGGTCGAGTACTCGAACGACTGCGGGAAGTGCCGGAGGGTGAGACCGTGCTCGCGGAGCTGCGCCTCGAGCCCGGGGCCGGTGGCCCCCGCCTGGATCCGCGCCGCCTTCGAGATCGGATCGACCTCGAGCACGCGGTCCATCCGCTTCAGGTCGATTGTCACCACGGCGGGGTAGTCCTCCCGCATCCACGGCTCGATCCCGCCCACCACGCTCGTGCCGCCCCCGTACGGAATCGCGGCCGCGCCCTCGTCGGCACAGAAGCTCAGGATTGCGTCGACGTCCTCGGGCGACTCCGGGTAGGCGACCACATCGGGCGGGTTCGGGAACTCACCCCGGAACCCGCGCACGACATCGCGGTAGGCCTTGCCCAGCGAGTGTGCCACCCGGTCGTAGCGCTCTGACGAGAACATCTCGGCGAGCTCCGGCGGCGGCGCCAGGCGCGATTCCGGCAACTCGACGGCGTCGAGCGGAACGGGATCCTCGATCTCGTCGACCTCGAACCCGAGCCGCTTCGTGACGGCCTCCGCAATGCCCTCGATCTGGTCGCGCGGAGGCTGCTGATCCTCATACCCCCACCCCCAGTGCTTGAGCCGCCTCGTCGCGGCCCCCATGGCTACCAGTGAACGCCGCGCATCAGATACGCGAAGGCGACGCCCTCGGTCGAGAGCTCCTGCTCCTTCTCGGCCGGCTTGCCGTCGTCCTTCCCCTTCGCGGCACTCGACTCGGGGAAGAGCTTGTAGGCGGTGTTCAGGATCGCGTCCGACGCCTTCGGCGCGACGTTGTAGAGGAGCTCGCCGAAGTTGCCGAGTCGGGTCGCCACCTTCTTCGGCCTGGTGATCATCGCGGTGGTGATCATCTCGGCGGCCTGATCTGGCGTGATCGTCGGGAAGGCGTCGTACATCTTGGTCGGGGCGATCATCGGCGTCCGCACCAGCGGCATGTGGATGGTGGTGATGCTGACCCCGTCGTCGACCACCTCCGAGGCGACGCAGCGCGACCATGCGTCGAGCGCCGCCTTGGAGGCGACATAGGCGGAGAACCGGGGCGTGTTGGTCTGCACGCCGATCGAGCTGACGTTGATGATGTGCCCTCCCTTGCGGCCCTTGCTTCGCTTGCGCATGCTGGGGAGGATGCTGAGGATCAGCCGCAGCGCGCCGAAGTAGTTGAGCTGCATGGTCCGCTCGAAATCGTGGAAGCGGTCGTAGGAGTTCTCGATCGAGCGCCGGATCGAACGGCCCGCGTTGTTGACGAGGATGTCGACCCGCTCGTGCTGCTCGAGCACCTCCTTCGCCATCCGCTCGACGTCGTCGAGGTCCGAGAGGTCGCACTGATGGATGTGGGCGCTGCCGCCCCCTTCCTCGATCTCGGCCCTCGTCTCCTCGAGCTTCTCGGGAGTGCGCGCGACCAGCAGGACCTCGGCGCCGGCGGCGCCGCACCTGATCGCCGCCGCCCTGCCGATGCCCGACGAAGCCCCGGTGATCAGGACGACCTTGCCGCCGATCGCCCCCGAGAGCGAGCGATCCTTGTAGAGGTCGGGATCGAGGTTGCGCTCCCAGTAGTCCCAGAGCTTGTCGGCGTAGCTCGGCAGTGGAGGAACAGCTATGCCCGTCCCTTCGAGCGCCAGTTGTGTCTTCGTGGAGTCGAAGTCGGTCGGGTAGTTGATGTAGACGAGCACGGATCGTGGGATGCCCAGGTCGGCCAGGATCTGGTCGCTGATCCGCTTCACCGGTGGCAGCATCGTCAGGCCGCCGCGGACCTGCTTGGGGATGAAGTCGAACATCCGCGAGTCGATTCGCATGACGGCCTCGGGCGCGTGCGCGGCCTTCGCGAAGGCATTGATCACCTGGCCGGCGCTCAGCGGGTTGGGGTCGGTCAGGTGGAAGGCCTGGCCGTCGAGCCCCTCGACGTGGGCGATGTGATCCATCGCCTTCGCGACGAAGTCCACCGGGACGATGTTGATCTTCCGCCCCTCGATTCCGATCCCGGGGAACCACTGGGGAACGGCGTTCCGGGCGCGCTGCAGGAGCTTGAAGAAGTAGTAGGGGCCGTCGACCTTGTCCATCTCGCCGGTCTCGGAATGCCCGACGACGATCCCCGGCCTGTAGACCCGCCAGGGCACCTCGCACTCCTCGCGGACGACGGCCTCGGACTCGTGCTTGGTCTGGAAGTAGGGGTGGTTGTCGACCTTCTCGGCCTCGTCGAACATGTCCTCGGTGAAGGTGCCCTTGTAGAGGCCGGCAGCCGCGATCGAGCTGACCATGTGGAAGCGCTTCGCGTCGAGCTCCTTGGCGAGCTTGACCGCCTCCCGGGTGCCCTCGACGTTCGCGACGCGCTGGCTCTCGGCGTCCGCGGTCATGTCGTAGATCGCGGCGAGGTGGAAGAAATGATCGACCTTCCCCCTCAGCTCGCCGATCCGATCGCCGCAGCCGAGCTGCTCCTGGGAGAGATCGCCGATCACCGGGACGATCCGGTCCGCGTCGGCGCCCCAGCGGCTGCGGAGCTCCTCGAGCCGCCCGCGCGACCCCTCTCGGACCAGGACGTAGATCGTCCCCTCGCGCTCGAGCAGCTGCTCGACCAGGTTGCGGCCGATGAAGCCGGTCGCGCCGGTGACGAAATAGCTCATCTCCACCCCTCCTCCATCAAAACTGGATGGAAGTTACACGGACGACGCCCAAGCCCGTGACGCCGCGGCGCAATAATCAACTCGTGGGGATGTTCATCGATCCAGCCGCGACCCCGGATCCGGAGCGCGAGGACAAGCTTCGAGCCGCCGCTGCCCGGATCGAGCAACGACCAGCGACGCGCGGCGCCTGGCTCGGGATGCGATCGCTCGCCTGCCCGGAGTGCGACATGCCCCTCGCACTTTCGGGCCCCGTCGGGTTCAACGACGTGATCGCGTGCGCCTTCTGCGAGACGGCGGCTCCGACCCGCGAGTTCATCCGGGAACAGGGGTGGCCGGCGGTCGACCTGATCGCCCGCATCGGGTGATCAGCGGATGCGAGGGTGCCCGTAAGGGCAACCCGTTTTGTGCAGGGCAGATTTAGGGAACGTCATACAGTTAGTAAGGGGAATGGCGACTAGGCAAACGGTTCAGCTCTTGATGCCCGAGATGGGCGAGTCGGTGACGGAAGGCACCGTGCTCGAATGGCATGTCGCTGAGGGGGATTCGGTCGAGGAGGGACAGACGATGGTCGAGGTCTCGACCGACAAGGTCGACGCCGAGGTCCCCGCCCCCGCCTCGGGAACGGTCACCAAGATCCTGATCCAGCCCGACGAGGAGATCGAGGTCGGCAAGCCGATGGCCGAGATTGATCCCAACGGCGGACCACCGCAGAAGGAGGTTGAAGCGCCCGCCGGAGCCGGCGCCGAAACAGTCCCGGATCAGGATGGCGGCGGCTCCGAGGACGCCTCTTCTGATGGCGAAGCCAGGTCGAACGGGGCCGCGGGGTCCACCACTGCGACGACGGACGACGCCTCTGTGTCAGCCGGCCAGTCCCTGGAGGGCGGCGGCCTCGAGATCGTGATGCCCGAGATGGGCGAGTCGGTCACCGAGGGGACCGTCCTCGAGTGGCATGTCTCCGAGGGGGATTCCATCGAGGAGGGCGACACCGTCGTCGAGGTCTCCACCGACAAGGTCGACGCCGAGGTCCCCGCCCCCGCGAGCGGGACGATCACGAAGATCCTGGTCGGCCCCGACGAGACGATCGAGGTCGGCAAGCCGCTCGCCGAGATGACGAAGGGCGCCGGCCCCAGCGGCGACGGCGCCTCAACGACCAGGGTTGCCAAGCCGCCGGCGCCCGAACCCGCCGCCCCCGGACGCGAAGCGGAGGAGGCGGCGGTTGATGATGGCGAAGCCGTCAACCTCGACACCCGGGCCACCCCCGTCGCCCGCCGTGCCGCCCAGGCGAACGGCGTCGATCTCGCGGGCGTCAAGGGAAGCGGCCCGGGCGGCAAGATCACCAAGTCGGACGTCCTCTCCGGCGGCGGAGACGGCGGCCCGCCCGCCACCGCTGCCGAGGGCGAGGCCCAGCGCCTCCGCGGCCCCGCGGCCTCGCTCGCCAAGGCGATGAACGAGAGCCGCTCGATCCCGACGGCTACCTCCTTCCGCGAGCTCGCCGTCGACACGCTCGACGCCAAGCGCAAGGCCCTAAACGCGGTCCTCAAGGAGCGCGGCATGAAGGTCAGCTTCACCCACCTGATCGCCTGGGCGATCGTCAAGGCCGCCCAGGAGTGGCCCGTGATGGGACGCGCCTACGAGGAGCGCGACGGAAAGCCCACGGTGATCGAGCCGGGCGGCGTCAATCTCGGCATCGCCGTCGACGTCGAGCGGAAGGGGAAGCGCTCTCTGATGGTTCCCTGCATCAAGGGAGCGGACGGCCTCGACTTCAGGGGCTTCCACTCCTACTACGAGGAGCTGATCACCAAGACGCGTGAGAACAGCCTCACCGCCGACGACTTCCTGGGAACCAACATCAGCCTCACCAACCCGGGCGGCCTCGGCACCGTCGCATCCGTGCCGCGCCTGCTGGCGGGCCAGGGCACGATCGTCGCCTGCGGATCACTGGCCTATCCGGTCGAGTGGAGGCACGCGCCGCCGGAGAAGATCAAGGCGCTCGGCGTCTCCAAGGTGATGACGATGACCTCGACCTACGACCATCGCGTCATCCAGGGCGCCGAGTCCGGCTCGTTCCTGCGCCGGATCGAGGAGCTCCTGCAGGGCGAGGACGACTTCTACGAGTCGGTCGCCCGGGACCTCGAGGTCGAGCCCTCGACGATCACCTCCGCGCACGCCGCCTCGGCATCCGCGCCGCCGCTCGCGGCGCCGGGCGTGCCCGGCGGGGCACCGCCCCCGAGCGTCGCCGCCAAGCCCAACATGGAGCTCCTCCAGGCGGTGCAGGCGGCGACCTCCCTCCTCAAGGGCTACCGGACCCACGGGCACCTGGCGGCCCGCCTCGACCCGCTCGGCTCGGAGCCCAAGGGCGATCCGGCGATCCAGCCCGAGAACCTCAACCTGACCCCCGAGCTGATGGCTCAGATCCCGGCGGAGATCCTCCGGATCGGCGTCGAGGGCGAGACGCTGCTCGAGGTCCTCCCACGGATGCGCGAGTCCTACTGCGGGACGATCGGCTACCAGATCGAGCACCTCTCCTCCCACCAGCAGCGGATGTGGCTGCGGGACATGATCGAGACGGGCTGGCACCGCAAGCCGCTCGAGCCGGAGGAGAAGCAGGCGCTGCTCGACCGCCTGATCTCGGTGTTCGCCTTCGAGCGCTATCTCGAGAAGGCGTACCTCGGCCAGAAGATGTTCTCGATCGAGGGCCTCGACGCCGTGGTGCCGATGCTCGACGAGGTCTTCGAGATGGCCCACACCGAGGGCGCCCATGACGTCGTGATCGGCATGGCCCATCGCGGCCGGCTCAGCGTGCTTGCCCACAACATCGCCCGCCCGGTGGAGGCGATCATGGCGGAGTTCGAGGGTGCGAAGGCGATCGAGGCGGTCAAGTCGCTGGCCGCGATTCCGACCGGCGGCACGGGCGACGTCAAGTATCACTACGGCCACGGCGGCGTCCACAAGACCCGCGACGACTCCGAGATCGGGGTGCGGCTCTATCCGAACCCGAGCCACCTCGAACACGTGGACCCCGTGGTCACCGGCGCCGCCCGGGCCTCGCAGACGAGCAGGCAGAACGGCCGCCTCGAGCATGACCCGATGGCGGCCGTGCCTGTGCTGCTCCACGGCGACGCTGCGTTCCCGGCGCAGGGTGTGGTCGCCGAGACGCTCAACCTCCAGTCGCTGAAGGGCTACGCGACCGGCGGCACGATCCACATCATCCAGAACAACCAGATCGGGTTCACCACCGATCCGGAGGAGGGACGCTCCACCCCCTACGCCGCCGACATGGCGAAGGGCTTCAACGTGCCGATCTTCCACGTGAACGCCGATGACCCGGAGGCGTGTCTCGGCGCCGTTCGCCTGGCGATGGCATACCGCGAGCGCTGGGGCCGGGACGTCGTCATCGATCTGATCGGCTACCGCCGCTTCGGCCACAACGAGACGGACGAGCCCGCCTACACACAGCCGCTGATGGCGGCCAAGATCAAGGAACATCCGCCAGTCAGCCAGCTCTACGCGGAGGAGCTGGTCAAGGAGGGCATCGTCACCCCGGACGAGGTCGAGGAGCGGAACAGCGAGCGGCAGAAGTCGCTCAGGGTCACCCACGACGAGCTTCGCCGGAAGATCGAGTCGGGCGACTACGCGGACCCGACTGCCACCGGCACCGGCGAGCTCGACCGCACGCGCAGCCCGAGCGTCGAGACCGCGGTCCCGGAGGAGCGCCTCCGCAGGCTGAACGAGGAGCTCCTCCGCGTCCCGGACAGCTTCACCATCCACCGCAAGCTCCGCAAGCCGCTCTCCAAGCGCCTCGACGCGATGAACGACGGCGGGATCGAGTTCGGACACGCCGAGGCCCTGGCGCTCGCCTCGCTGCTCACCGAGGACGTCCACATCCGCTTCACCGGGCAGGACACCGAGCGCGGCACCTTCTCCCACCGGCACCTCGTCCTCCACGACGAGAAGACCGGCCTGCACTACGCGCCGATCCAGAACCTGGCGGAGGCGTCCGCTCCTCTCGAGCTCCACAACAGCCCGCTGTCGGAGTCGGCCTGCCTCGGGTTCGAGTACGGGTACTCGGCCGCCGCCCCCAACTCCCTGATCCTGTGGGAGGCCCAGTTCGGCGACTTCGGCAACTCGGCGCAGGTGATCATCGACAGCTTCATCGCGTCGGCCGAAGCCAAGTGGGGCCAGACCTCCCGCCTCACCCTGCTGCTGCCGCACGGATACGAGGGCGCCGGGCCCGAGCACTCGAGCGCCCGCATCGAGCGCTTCATCCAGCTCGCGGCCGAGGGAAACATCAGGCTCGCCAACCCCTCGACGGCCGCGCAGTACTTCCACCTGCTGCGGCGCCAAGCCCACATCCGGAAGGCCCGGCCGATGGTCGTCTTCACGCCGAAGGGCCTGCTGCGCCTTCCGCGCGCGACCTCGACGCTCGAGGACCTCACGTCGGGGTCCTTCGAGTTCGTCCTCGACGACCCGCGCGCCGAGGGCCGCAAGGACAAGGTCGAGCGGCTGGCGCTGTGCAGCGGCAAGATCTACTACGACATCGACGCCGCGCCCAAGCGCGAGGAGATCGAGAAGGTCGCGGTCGCCCGCGCCGAGCTCCTCTACCCGTTCGCCAAGGAGCAGCTCACCGAGCTGATCGCGAGCTACCCGAGCCTGAAGGAGATCGTCTGGGTCCAGGAGGAGCCGCGGAACATGGGCGCCTGGTCGGTGATGCAGCGGCGGATGCCCGAGCTGCTGCCCGAGGGCGTCGAGCTCGGCTACATCGGCCGACCGCCGCGCGCGAGCCCCGGAGAGGGCTACGCCGTCGCCCACACCAAGGAGCAGGAGCGCATCGTCCTCACGACGCTGATGGGTCGAGCGGATCCGGCGTAGCTGCGGAGGAGACTGGCAGCTGCTTCCGCCGAAGCGGCGGTTTGCGTCTACTCCGACAGCCCGGCGGCTTCGAGGGCGTCGGCCCGCTTCGCGAACCATTCCGAACGGCGCGGCTTCCCAGTCCCGAATGTGAACACGACCAAAGGTCCCGAGAACGCGCCGATCCGAGGAGCCGAAGCGAGCTGGGGAACTCATCGATGCCGGGGCCGACAAGGTCGTGTATCTCGATGGAGCGCTGCTTTCCATTACAGCGCGTCCGCTTTCTGATCGGCCCAAGCCCGGACAGCAAGCGCCGGCCCGAGTGGGCCGTCCGAGCAGGCCATCGCCCCCGCCCGAACGGCCCACGCTGGCTGGTTCAGACCGGCCCCGTGAGCGCTGCACGCCTGATCACGGCCACCGAGAGGGAGCGGCCGCAATCGGGGCATGAGCTGAGTCGAGCCCAGGAGTGGTGTTCCGCGTCGCAGCTCGCGCACCGATACGAGCGCTGCAAACGCACGAGCCTCCTCATGCCCACGTTGAAACCTGGATCTCCGTGGAATCGCTCCATTGCGGCATCTTGCCGGGCGCACTCCGAGAAGCCTATGGACCACCGGTATGAAGATTGACCCCTGCCACTCCGACCGGATGTCGAACCATCCCCAGCCGCTAGTTTCAACCGGTGGCCACCTCTGAGCATGTGAATCCCCTCCCCCGGCCCGTGCCCGGGGCTCTCTTCAGATGGGTGAAGATCGCCTCCTGGTTCGAGCTCGGGCTCTTCTGTGGGCTGCTCTTCTTCTGGATCGCGCCCGGCTACCGATCGCAGACGGCCCTCTTCGGGCTGCTGCACGGCGTCGGCTACCTGGGCCTGTGCGCGCTGATCCTCTGGGCGATCTTGCGCCGCGAAGCGCCCTGGCCGCTGCTCGCGGGCACCGTCACGCCGCTTGGACCGGTCGGCGCGGTGATCGGGATCGAGCTGATCGAGCGCCGCGGCTGGGGAATCGGGCCCCGACAGTTGACACCAAGCGACCAAACGGGGAATAATCAAATCAGGCGGGAGGACCTACTAGATTGACAAGGCTCGTTCCCGGGTCAGTCCCGCCTCCGGGAGCGATCGCGTCGGAAATCCCTCCCTGGCTACCGACGCGCAGGTGTGGCGCGGGCCGTGTGGACCCCCTGCCTCCCGCGGCCCCGCCACGCCGCTCTTTTCGGACCTTGCACGACCTGCGCATCTCGGGCCGAGCTGCCTGGCTTCAGGCCCTCCGCGCTCGGTCGACTAGGACTTCAAGTCGCGCAGAACCCGGTGCAGGATGCCGCCGTTCTGGAAGTAGCTGACCTCGTTCGGCGTGTCGATCCGGACCGTCCCCTTGAAGGTGACGTCGTCCGCGCCTTCGCGGTGAGCGGTGACCTCGACCTGCTTCGCCTCGCCGTTCTGGAGGTCGCCGACGTCGAAGGTCTCCTCCCCGGTCAGTCCCAGCGAGTCGATCGACTCGCCCTCCGGGAACTGCAGGGGCAGCACCCCCATCCCGATCAGGTTGGAGCGGTGGATGCGCTCGAAGCTCTCGGCGACCACGGCGCGGACCCCGAGCAGGTTGGTGCCCTTGGCGGCCCAGTCGCGTGAGGAGCCCGAGCCGTATTCCTTGCCCGCGAGCACGACGAGCGGCACGTCCTCGTCGGCGTACTTCATCGCCGCTTCGTAGATCGTCGTCTCCTCCCCGTCGGGGAAGTGTCGCGTGAAGCCGCCTTCCTTCTCGACCAGCCGGTTGCGCAGCCTGACGTTCGCGAACGTGCCGCGGATCATCACCTCGTGGTTGCCGCGCCTCGAGCCGTACGAGTTGAAGTCGCGAACCTCGACGCTCTGGTCCTGTAGCCACCGTCCCGCCGGGCTGTCCTTCTTGATCGCGCCGGCGGGTGAGATGTGATCCGTCGTCACGGAGTCTCCGAGCAGGGCCAGGACCCTGGCGCCCTGGATCGGCTCCACGGCCTCGGGCTCGGCCGGCATCCCCTCGAAGAAGCTCGGCTTCCGGACGTAGGTGGAGTCGGGCCACGTGTAGCGGTCCCCCTCCGGGACCTCGATCTCGCGCCAGCGCTCATCTCCCGTGAAGACGTCCGCGTAGCTCTTGGTGAACATGTCCGCCTTCACGGCCTCGCCCACGACCTCCTTGATCTCCTCGGAGGTGGGCCAGACGTCGGACAGGTAGACGGCCTCGCCGTCGGAATCCTTGCCGAGCGGCTCGCTGGTCAGGTCGACGTCCATCCGGCCGGTCAGGGCGTAGGCGACCACCAGCGGAGGCGAGGCGAGATAATTGGCCCTCGTGTCGGGGTTGATCCGGCCCTCGAAGTTTCGATTGCCTGAGAGGACCGAGCAGACGACCAGGTCGTTGTCGTTGACGGCGTTCGAGATCGCCTCCGGCAGGGGACCGGAGTTTCCGATGCAGGTCGTGCAGCCGTAGCCGACGAGGTTGAACTGAAGCCGATCGAGGTACTTGTCGAGCCCCGACTTCTCCAGGTACTCCGTCACCACCGTCGACCCGGGTGCGAGGGAGGTCTTCACCCACGGCTTGCGGATCAACCCCCGCTCCACCGCCTTCTTGGCGAGCAGGCCCGCGCCGAGCATCACCGAGGGGTTCGAGGTGTTCGTGCAGCTCGTGATCGCGGCGATCACGACCATGCCGTGGTCGAGCTCGATCGTCTGGCCGTCCTCCAGCTGAACCGGGACGGCGTCGTTGGTCTTGCGCTCCCCCGCCACCGCGGTCAGCCCGGCGTGCCTCGGCTTGCCGCCGTCCCCGTCGTGATCCTCGGCGGGCGGGTCCGAGGCCGGGAAGGATTCGTCGATCGCGTGGTCGCGCATGTTCCCGAGCTGCTCTCCCGCCTCCGGATCCCACTCCTGCATCGCCTCGAGGAACGCGGGCTTCGCGTTGGTCAGTGCGATCCGGTCCTGCGGGCGCTTGGGGCCGGCGATGCTCGGCTCCACCTCGCCGAGATCGAGCTCGAGCGTGTCGCTGTAGGTCGGCTCCTCGGAGTCGGGCTCGTGGAAGAGGCCCTGTTCGCGTGTGTAGGCATCGACCAGCTCGATCTGCTCGGTCGGGCGGCCGGTGAACTCGAGATAGCGGAGCGTCTCGGCGTCGATCGGGAAGATCGCGCAGGTCGAGCCGAACTCCGGCGACATGTTGCCGATCGTCGCCCGGTCGGCGAGGCCGAGCCCCGCGATGCCCGGGCCGAAGAACTCGACGAACTTGGAGACGACCCCCTTCTCCCTGAGCATCTCGGTGACGGTCAGCACGAGGTCGGTCGCGGTCGCCCCCTCGCGAAGCTCGCCGGTGAGCTTGAAGCCGATCACCTGCGGAAGAAGCATCGAGATCGGCTGGCCGAGCATGGCCGCCTCCGCCTCGATCCCACCGACGCCCCAGCCCAGGACGCCGAGGCCGTTGATCATCGTGGTGTGGGAATCGGTCCCGACCAGTGTGTCGGGATACGCCTGCATCAGCGCGGGCTCCTCCGCTTCGCGTCCGGTGCCGGCTTGGTCGGGGGCAGGACGTGTGTAGACGCACTGCCCGAGGTACTCGAGGTTGACCTGGTGGCAGATCCCGGTGGCGGGCGGCACCACCCTGAAGTTGTCGAACGCGGTCTGGCCCCAGCGCAGGAAGGCGTAGCGCTCGCCGTTTCGCTCGTAGTCGCGCTCCTCGTTGATCCCGAAGGCCTTCTGGTTGCCGAAGGCGTCCACCTGGACGGAGTGGTCGATGATCAGGTCGACGTCGACCTGCGGGTTGATCGCGCTCGGGCTGCCGCCCAGGTCCTCCATCGCGTCGCGCATCGCCGCCAGGTCGACGACCGCCGGGACCCCGGTGAAGTCCTGCATCAGCACGCGGGCGGGCTGGAAAGGGATCTCGACCGACGGATCCGCCTTGGCGTCCCAGGTCGCGATCGCCTCCACGTCCTCGGAGGTGACCGAGGTGCCGTCCTCGAGCCGGAGGGCGTTCTCGAGCAGGACCTTCAGGGAGTACGGAAGCCGCGCGACGTCGAACTTCTCCTGCAGCGCATCGAGGCGGTGGATCTCCACCCTGCGGCCCGAGACCTCGAGTTCCGCGCGCGCTCCGAAGCTGCCGCTGCTCACATGAGCAGTATGACCGGTGACGCTCGGCGGCTAACCGCCGTCACCTCCGGTGCTTCTTGTGCTTCTTGTGCTTCTTGTGCTTCAGCTTCACCTTGCTGATCTGGACGGTGTTGCCGGCCGCGTCGACGGTGGTCACCTTGACCCGGAGACCGCGGCCTCGGCGGACGGCGGTGCGGCCGTGCTTGCTGAGCTTCACCTTGACGACCTTGCTCTGACCGCCCGCGATGGTCGCCCCGCCCTTGCCCAGCACGTGTGCGTGCTTCTTCTTCTTCCGCTTCTTGGCCGAGCGGCCCTTCCTGCCCTTGCCGGAGCCGAGCAGCTGGACCTTGACGCGGCACGGGTTCGAACCGGGCGCCGAGTCGACGGGGACCTTCAGCTTCTTCTTGCCCTTCGCCTTCACCTTCCGGCCACTGAGAACCGCGCGCAGGTAGGAGACGGAGGAGTACTCGGGCGCGATCGCCGACCCGCAGGGAAGCGGCAACGGGGTGGCGACCTTCACCTGGCCGCCCGACGCGCCGGGGCCGTCGAGCACCGGCAGTCGCAGGTCGAGCCCCGAGACGGTCATGTCGCCCTGCCCGTTCGCCGGCCGGCCGTAGCTGTTGAGGTCCCCGCCCCCCGCGTCGCGCGGGAGCAGTTCGAGCTTCGCGACGTGGCCGGGCTCGAACAGATGACCCGACGGGTGCAGCTGGAAGACCTGCCGCGCGGTCCCCACGACCGGTCGGAAGAGCTGCCGATCGACGAGGGTCTCCGTGCCATTCGGGTCTACGTCCAACAGGCGAGCCGCCATCTCCGAGTTCGCGGTGGGGGAGCTGATCCTCGCGACCACGGTCGGTGAGCCCATCAGGGTGTAGCCGCTTCCGACCGCCGCCGGCAGCCGGTAGGTCGCCACACCCGGGAGGTCGCCGGCCGAAGCCGAGGCGCATGAGCCCCCTCCGGAAACCGGATCGAACGTCGTGTCGACGCTGGCCGAGCCCCCATTCGCGGAGATCGCCTTGGTACCGGAATCGATCAGCCGGACCTCACCATGCTGCAGGCCCGCCCAGCTGCCGGCCTGGAACGGGCCGCCGGACGGCGCGGAGGTCGGGCAGGTGATCGCGTAGGCGGTCGTGCCCTGGAACGGCTGTGAGCCGGCGCCCTTCACGTAGTAGTCGAGCCAGGCGTTCTGCGCCGCATCGCGAGCGCTGCTGTCAGCCGCCTTGTTTGCGGCGCGCATGTGCCCGAAGTCGCCGAAGAACATCGAGATCGGGGCGCCCGGATACTGGGCCCGGATCCGGTTGTAGTAGCGGATCGCCTCGTCGGCGGGGAAGAGATCATCCGTGAAGCCGTTCGAGATCAGCAGAGGTGCGGGCGCCTCGGAATGGTCGATGTAGTACGCCGAGTGGTGGGCCTCGATCTCGTCCAGGGCCGCCTTGGTCGTTGGATCGCCGTCATATGGCTCGCCTGCGTCGAGGCGCGCCTTCCACGCGGTCACATCGGCGGCGAAGTCGGTGCACGGAGACGGGTAGGGCGCTTGCCCGCAGTAGCGGCCGGTGACCGTGCCGGTCACGTAGAGGCCGTTCTGAAATGACAGCTTCTCGATCCCGACGCGGCCGCTGTATGGCGAGTCCGCGACGTAGTCCAGGGTGCCGCCGTTCGGGGCGAGGGCGTAGGACAGATCGCTCCAGGGGATGTCCGGCGCGGCGCCGGCGATCCGCATGGAGATGTGATTAACGGGGCTGGTCCAGGGCACCAGGCTGCCGTCCGGCATCATCACCCTGTCCTTCAGCGTGCCCAGCTGCAGCGAGAGGCCGCCACCGTAGGAGCCGCCGGTTGCGCCGACGCGCTGGCCGTCGACGAGACCCGCATCAGCGAGTTCACCGGCGAAGAACTGCGCGTCGCGCACCTCGTAGCGGTCGTCCATCAGGTGGATGAAGCCGTTGTCACAGGCGGCTCCGCCCGCCGTGATCGAGGCATCGGAGCCGCAGGACTCGCGGAAGCCGCGGTCGGTCATGCTGAAGACGGCGTAGCCCCGGCTGGTGAAGCGCCGCAGGCCGTTCGTGGAGCCTGAGTCACCGAAGCCGATCTTTCCGCCGCCGTAGCCATGCCCGACGATGATCAGCGGATAGTTGCCGTCGGCACCGCCCGGATCGGGCGGGAAGGCGACGTTGACGTCGATCGGCGTGCCGTCCCAGCTCGGCGAGGTACTCCGCGGGCTTGAGCTACCGCACTCGCGGACATTGTCCGCGGCGACGGTGCAGGTAACACCGAGTGCATTCGGAATCGCCGCCTGCGCGCTCGATGCAGCGAGGAGCGAGCCGAAGATGGCCGACATGACGACGAGCTTCCGCATTACCTCTCCTGTCCTCGAAACGATGGCTGCGTGTCCCTCACACGCAGCGCGTCTCTCCTTGACGCGCAACGGGAGGTTACCCGGCTTCGCCATCAGATCGCGGCGACGAGCGGCCGCCAATGGCCCGGTCGCCGCTCCCTTGAACGCATCTGGGTGAGACTATTCGGCCGTGCCGTTCACGCTCAGGAACCTGAAGGAGGACCTGGAGGATGTCGGGTCCAACTTCGACGGCGCGCCGGACCTGGAGTTCCGCTTGGCGACCAAGGCGCTCGAGCTCGAGCAATCCGGCCTGGGCTACCAGCGCGTCCCGCCCGGCTATCGCTTTCCGTACGGCCACACGCACAACAAGCAGGAGGAGGTGTACGTCGTAGTTGGCGGGAGCGGGCGGATGAAACTCGACGACGAGATCGTCGAGCTCAAGGAGTGGGACGCGGTCCGCGTCCCGCCCGGTACGTGGCGAGGCTACGAGGCCGGGCCGGAGGGCCTCGAGATCATCGTCATCGGCGCGCCCAATCTCGGCGAGGCTCCGCGCGAAGACGTCGAGGGCCGGCGCGACTGGTGGGCTGACTAGCCCCGCCGGTTATCTCACCGAAACCTCGGTGGTCGCGCAACGCGCCCTCCTCTGCAGCGGGACGGCCACGATCGGATCCTCAGGGGGAGCGGCCTAGCGCTTGTCGGCCTGACCGGCGGCGAGCTTGTCGGCGATGCGACCGGCACCGCCGCGGCGCTGGACGCGCGCAGCGAACTCGGGATGGCGGTAGCCGAACTCGGTCAGGAAGCGCTGGCGCCGCGGCGCCACCGTGATCTCGTTGGGGTTCCGCTCGATCGCGCGGACGACGGCGTCCGCCACCTTCTTCGGCGTGGTCGTTCCAAGACCGGGCGGCGGCTTGGACTTCGCGTCGTGGAACATGCCCGCCTCCCGGACGAAGCCCGGCGAGACGACCGACACGCCGACTCCGTGCTCGTGCATGTCCTCGCGGAGCCCGAACGCGAAGCCGCGGAGGCCGAATTTCGTCGCGTTATAGAGAGAGGACCGCGGCGAGCCGACCTTGCCGGCCAGCGAGGAGATGAAGACCAGGTGCCCCTCGCCCTTCTCGGCCAGCTTCGGGGCGATCGTGTGGGACATCAGGATCGGGGACTCGAAGTTGACGCGCAGGGCCCGCTTGACCTCGTCGGCGCTGAAGCGCTCTAGCCTCCCCGTGGCGGGCAGGGCGGCGTTCGCGACCAGCGCGTCGACGTCGCCCGCGGCCTCGGCGAGCTTCTCGGTCGCGCCCGGCTCGGCCAGGTCGGCGACGATGACCTCGTGCCGGCGGGCTCCGCCGGACAGGGACCCGGCGAGCTCCTGGAGATCCTCCCCCTTTCGGGAGCTCAGGATCAGCCGGGCGCCGTGCCCGGCGAGCTCCTTGGCGATCGCCCGGCCCAGTCCGCCGGTGGCGCCGCTGAGCAGCACCCGCTTCCCTTCGAGATCCACGTCTGGAACCTACCTGAAGGGATCCGGGGCGCCGCCGGTGCACCGAATCGTCCACCTCCGTGAGCGCTCGCTCATAGAGCTGAGCGACTTTGGTACGGTCGTTTGCAGGAGAAAAGGGTCCGCCAGGAGGGATGGACCCGAAGGAGAGATCGGTGCTGTCTCGCTCACACCATGCTCCGCGCAGACTTGCCTTGGCGGGCCTGGTGCTCGCCGCCGCACTGATCGCCACCGCCCCGGCCGCCGGACAGACGGACGGCACCGCCACCACGACCACGACGGCTGAGCCCGGAGCGCCGGTGGGCTCGCCGGTTCCCGCCAACGCGGCGACGATCCTGGCGGGGGGCAAGGCGAGCATTCCGCCGGGTGCGCCGTACTCCGTGGTCCGGGCGATCCAGGCCGCCAATCGCATCCACCGGCGGACCTACATCTGGGGCGGCGGCCATCGCCGCTTCAAGTCGAAGGGCTACGACTGCTCGGGCGCCGTCAGCTACGTGCTGCACGCCGCCCGGCTCCTGAGCTCCCCGCTCGTCTCCGGTCAGCTCGCCTGGTGGGGGGTCCCCGGGCCGGGAACCTGGATCACGGTCTTCGCTAACAAGACCCACACCTACATGTACATCGCGGGCCTGCGCTACGACACCTCCCCGCGGGGGGAGACGGTCGACCAGGGCCGCGGCCCGCGCTGGCGCTACACGCTGCGAACCGGCACCGGCTTCGCGGTGCGGCACTACGCCGGACTCTGATCTCGACCCCTCCCGACCCCGTGTGAGTAACGCCTCACACGGCGGGGGACCGTGCTAGTCTGCCCCGCGAACCAAACGCCGAATCTCGTCCCCGCCAGGGCGGGCCGAGAGCGGGGGAACCAAGCAGTTGGGGCGAATCCACCCAAAATGGTGGAGCCGCAAGTCCTTTAGCGGCAGCCCGTCAGCTAACCCCGTAGGCCGACGAAGGAGAACGGTTTGCGGTCAGATACGAGCAGCGGAGGTAGGAAGCTGGCACTGGCAGGGCTGCTGTTGGTCGCCTCCATCACCGCGGCGGCACCGGCGATGGCCCAGACTGGCGGGGCAGCCGCACCCGGCAGCACGACGCCGACGACGGCACCGACAGCGCCGAGCGGTATCGCGCAGATCCAGCCCAACGGCACGGCCATTCCCCCGGCCAACGCGCCGAGGCCGGTGCGCAAGGCGATCCACGCCGCGAACAGGATTCACAAGCGTCCCTACATCTGGGGCGGCGGGCATCGCAAGTTCAAGTCCAAGGGCTATGACTGCTCGGGCGCGGTCAGCTACGTGCTGCACGCGGCCGGCCTGCTTCGGAGCCCGATGGCCTCCGGCCCGCTGATGCGGTGGGGCGTCCCCGGGATCGGCTCGTGGATCACGGTCTATGCCAACAAGGGCCATGCCTGGATGACCGTGGCCGGGCTTCGATTCGACACCTCCGGCGCCGGCGAGTCCCTCAACCAGGGCTCCGGGCCGCGGTGGCGATTCAACATGCGAGCAGCCACCGGTTACACATCACGCTTCTCCCCAGGCCTCTAGCCGCCTCCGGCGGCCCGCTCGAGGCCACCTCTCCTCTCCCTAGGTGCGCCGCGTCGCCTCCCCGGCGGCGCGGCGCGTCCTTCCCTTGGCGTCCGCGAGGGGGAGGAGCCTGCCTTGCGGGCGTCGAATCCAAAGATCGTGCCTGAAGTTACGAGCAGCTGGTTGTCAATTGCAAAGGATCCTTCACCTTTGGTAAGGTCCCGCGCCAGTTACGCCGAGTCCCATCACCAAAGAGAGATGGGAGCGGGGGAACCAAGTTTTGGGGCTAACCCACCGCAGTCGAGGGTGGGGGCGCAGGCTCCTCAAGCGCCAGCCCGTCAGCTAACCCCGCAGGCCTGCAAAGGAGAACTTGTTGATGCGAGACACACCTAGCTCGAAGCGTCTCCTCGCAGTGGCGGGGGTCACAGCGTTTTGCGCACTGGCCGCTGCAGTTCCCGCGGCGGCCCAGACCGGCGGGACCATCTCGCCCGGCAGCACGAGCACCGACACGACGACCGATCCCGCCGCGCCCGTCGGCCCCCCCGGCCACGCGAGGGTGCGCAAGGACGGCACCGCCGTGGCGCCCGCGGATGCGCCCGCCAACATCCAGGCGGCGATCGCAGCGGGGAACGCGATCCACACCTTTCCCTACGTCTGGGGTGGTGGCCACAGGAGCTTCACCGACAGCGGCTATGACTGCTCGGGTGCCGTGAGCTACGTCCTGCATGCGGCGGGGCTGCTGGCTAGCCCGATGCCGTCCGGCCCCCTGGCGAGCAGCTGGGGACTGCCGGGGAAGGGCCGTTGGATCACCGTCTACGCGAACGCTAGCCACACCTACATGATCGTGGCCGGCCTTCGCTTCGACACCTCTTCCGGCGGCGATCGGTGGAGGCAGGGCAGTGGCCCGCGCTGGCGCAAGAAGAAGCGCAAGCCGCGCGGCTTCACCGCCAAGTACGCCCCCGGGTACTAGCGGCCACCAGGCCGCTCCATTTCGGAGCGGAGGGCGAAGCCCGTGATGGGAGGGCGCGCGTCAGCGCGACCCGTTTGATGAAGCGTCGGGCGGCCGCTCGTGGCCGCGACCTGATGGCGAAGGGGGGAGTTTCGGCGGCCGCCGGTGGCCGTAATCCAGGGGCGAAGTCGTAACTAGACTGAATCCGATGGCCAGGCGGGGCGCATCACGGACGATCGCTCTCGGGATGACGGTGCTCGCAGCCGCGATGACGCTGGCCCTCCGTGCACCCCGCGGCGACGCGGCCGGCGAACCGGCGTTCCACTGCCACAAGGTCCACGGCGGCGCCGCGCAGGCCAACCCAAATCCGAAGGGGCGGCCGCCGCTCGCGATTGGCGACTCCACCATGCTGCTGCCGATCCCGAATCTGAACCAGGTCGGATACTCGGTCAACGCCAGGGGGTGCCGAGGATTCAAGGAAGCCGTGGCCGTCGCCACGAAGCTGAGGCGAAAGCACCGCCTGCCTCATCTCGTCCTGATCAACTCCTACGGCAACGGCGGGGTCAATCCCGACCTGATCTCCGAGGCACTCGGCGCGCTGGGGCGCTCACGCGTCCTCGGCCTGGTGACGGCGTACGACGCCGATACGGGCCATCCGCCGGCGCCCGACACGGATGTCCTCTTCAAGGCGGCGAAGCGGCATCCGCACCGCATCTTCGTCCTCGACTGGGTGAAGTACAGCCGGCCTCACCATGCGGCCGAGCCCAAGCCGGGCGCCTGGTTCGAGCCGGATCTGTTCCACCCGGACTACGCCGGCGCCGAGGCGTACGCGCAGTTCCTTGCGCAGGCGCTGCCGCTGGCCAAGGACGGTCGCTTTCCGCCGCTTCCGTGACCCGGTGGCTTCGCCAGCGGGATCAGCCTCTTGAACAGTCGCGCGAACGCCTTCGCGCCGCTGAAGGTGAGGTGCAGGCCGTCCGGCTGGAACCAGCTCGAGTGCCCGGCGCTGTAGCGGACCCAGTCGAGCACCTTGACCCGGATCGGGTCCCTCTGGCCCGCGTTGCGGATCACCTTGGCGTCGTTCGACTCCCCGCCGCCCAGCTCGCGCGGGGTGACGAGCCCGAGCTTCCGCTTCGGCCCCAGGATCTTCTTGGCCTGCTGGATCTGGTGCGCGGTCACTGACGCGTCCGCCCCCAGGGCCAGCACGACCAGATGGGGCAGCTGGTGGCGCCGGCGGGTGGCGCGGAGCAGCCGCAGGCCCTCCGCGAACTGGCGGCAGCCCCGGGCATTGACCTTGTAGCCGACCCGGGCCAGGGCCGGCAGCGCCAGCAGCATCGACGAGTCGCCCACCGCCAGCGGCGGGCGCGGGGCGACCTTGTGCTTCGGGCCGGCGGTCTCGACACCGCCGCAGCCGGCGTGGGCGGCGGGGGCCCACACGACCGGCACGAGCAGGGCGAGGGTGATGCCGAGCGCGATCCGTACTCTGACGCCCGTGCTCTTCCCCACCGTCGAGTTCGCGATCTTCTTTCCGATCGTTCTGGCCCTCTCCTGGGCGCTGATGCCGCGGCAGCTGGCCTGGAAGCTCTTCATCGTCGTCGCAAGTTACGTCTTCTACGCGGCGGCGGACCCGCGCTTCTGCCTGCTGCTCGCCGCGATCACGCTGGTCAGCCAGCTCGCCGTCGTCACCATCCACCGCACCGAGGACGAGCGACTGCGCAAGTGGTTCACGGCAGGTGGCGTCGTCTTCGACCTCGGGATCCTCGCGGTCTTCAAGTATTACGGCTTCTTCGTCACCGACGTCTCCGACGTCCTGGATTCCATCGGGCTCGGGATGCCGTTGCCGCTCGTCACCATCGCACTGCCGGTCGGGGTGAGCTTCTTCAGCTTTCAGGCCGTCACCTACGTGGTCGACACGAAGCGCCGCCAGACAGAGCCGGCCTCCCTGCTCGACGCCGCGATCTATCTGAGCTTCTTCCCCCACCTCGTCGCTGGCCCGATCGTCCGGGCCAGCGAGTTCCTGCCTCAGCTGAAGAAGCCCAGGGACCCGGATCGCGTCGCCGTCGGAGCCGGGCTCTCCCTGGTCGCGCTCGGGCTGATCAAGAAGGTCATGATCGCCGACTACCTGGCGCGCGAGGTCGTGGACAAGGTCTTCGCGGTGCCGCAGGCATACAGCGCGCCGGACGCGATCCTCGCCGCGTATGCCTACGCCGCCCAGATCTTCTGCGACTTCTCCGGCTACACCGACATGGCGATCGGACTGGCCCTGCTGATGGGATTCGTCTTCCCGCAGAACTTCAACAGCCCCTATCGCGCCACCGGCTTCCGGGACTTCTGGCGCCGCTGGCACATGACGCTCTCGCGCTTTCTGCGGGACTACCTCTACATCCCGCTCGGCGGCAACCGCAAGGGGCGCGCGCGCACCTACGTCAACCTGATGCTGACGATGGCCCTGGGCGGGCTCTGGCACGGAGCGGCCTGGAACTTCGTCGCCTGGGGCGCCTACCAGGGCACCGGCCTTTCGGCCGAGCACGCGATCAAAGGCCGGCTGGGGAGGATCTTTCCCGGCTGGCTGCGCTGGTTCGTCACCTTCAACCTGATCGTCGTCGGCTGGATCCTCTTCCGCTCGAGCGACCTCACCGTGTTCGGCGACTACATGTCCGCGCTGGTTCGCTCCGGACCGGCGACGCTCTACTCGGTCCCCGTGGTCGGCGCGATCGCCGTGGTGATCGGGCTCCAGCTGCTGCCCGAGCGCCCGATGGAGGGCCTCGAGCTCCGAATCGGGCGCCTACGGCCGCTGCTGCTCGGGGCCGCGCTCGCGGTCGTCGTGGTGATCGTCGGGGCGACCGTGCCGAGCCAGGGCGTTCCCCCCTTCATCTACTTCCGCTTCTAGATGCCAGAGCTCCCGGAAAGATTCGAGACGATCGCCGAGATGGAGGCCGAGGCGCGGCCGGGCCGCGAGGGCGAGCCTCACGGCGACGACAGTCTGATGGGACGCTTCGATCGCTGGGGACTGCGCCGCTTCAGCGGCTGGGATGCGGTCAAGGCGGTGGCGCTCACCACCTTTCTGCTCCTGATCTTCGCCGGCGGATCGATCCGCGCCGCAGCCGACGAGCTCAAGCCAGGCCTCGGACGCGACATCGTCAAGGCGATCGGCGGCCCCGCCGGCTGGATCGCCGACCAGCTCCCCTTCGCCGATACGCGCCGCGACCTCACATCATGGCTCTCCCCGAACCAGCAGCTCTCTGGCGGGGGCTTCGAGGCGGGCGTCGCCAGTCCCGGCCGTGCCGCCCGCATCCCGGCCGGGGTCCCAAGCAGCCCCCAGCCGCTCAGCCGGCTGCTGGTCACCGGGGACTCGCTTTCGACGCCGCTCGACATCCAGATCGCGCGCAAGCTCGCCGATCAGGGCACGAGCGTGCAGGTCACCCGCGACCCCCACCTTGCCACGGGAATCTCCAACACAGGCCTCGTCGACTGGGGCCAGCTCTCCTCGAGCCAGGCATCCGAGGACGATCCCGACGCCGTCGTCCTCTTCATCGGCGCCAACGAGGGCTACTCGATGCCGGGGCCGAACGGCGGGCAGGTGAGCTGCTGCGGGCCGGCCTGGGAGGCGATCTTCCAGTCGCGGGTCGGCCAGATGATGGACAACTACCTGAAGGGCGGGGTCCAGCGGATCTACTGGCTCACGGTCCCCACTCAGCGCGACCCGGCCCGCAAGCCGATCGCCGATGCGGTCAACCAAGCCGTCCGGCAGGCGGCGGCGAGCCGAGGGGCGGTGCGGGTGATCGACCTGATCCCGACCTTCACCCCGGGAGACGCCTACCGGGACTCGATCAATATCGACGGCAACCAGACGATCGTCCGGGAGTCCGACGGCATCCATCTGAACGAGGACGGCTCATCGGTGGCGGCCGACCTCGTCCTACAGGCGCTCGACCGCGACTTCGACTATTAAGACGGCATGGGCAACTCGAGGAAGATCGGCTCACGTCTTCGCTCCCGGATCGCCGGCTGGCATCGCACCAGGTATCTCAACCGCCCCGGGTTCGCGGCGACCGAATCGCGCATCGTCTGGATCTTCGGGTCGCCGCGCTCCGGCAGCACCTGGCTGCTGGAGATGCTCGCCGAGGCTCGCGCACCCGGCGTGGCCACGATCGACGAGACGTGGGCCGGGGAACTGTTCAACCGGACCTTCGCCTGGCCGAAGGACGGGACCCTGAAGATCGTCTCCTCGCGGGACTCCCATGCCACCCTCGGCGGCTGGGTATTGGCGGCCGAGCGGGAGCCGCTCTGGGCGCCGGTGATGCGGGCGTTCCTGCTGGAGGGATTCGAGGATCAACTCGCCCATGGGCAGGCCAGGACCAACTGGGAACACCCTCACTTGGTGATCAAGGAGCCGAACAGCTCGGACGCGGCGGACACGCTCGTATCGCTGCTGCCTCGATCGCGAGTCCTCTTTCTCCTCCGCGACGGCCGGGACGTGATCGACTCGATGGCCGATCACTTCACGACCGCGTCGTGGGGGGCGCCAAAGGACATGGGCTGGGACACGCTCTCACCCGAGGAGCGGGAGAAGCTCATCGTGGGAAGCGCGGCCGGCTGGGTCTACCGGACGGAGGCCGTGCAGCGTGCATGCGCGCTGGTCGGACCCGGCGCCGCCCTGACCGTTCGCTACGAGGACCTGCTCGCCGACACCACCGCGGAGCTGGAGAGGATCGCTCGGTGGATCGGGGTCGAGACCCCAGCCGGCTGGGCAGGTGACGTGGCCAGCCGGCACGCCTTCGAGCGAATCCCGACGGAGCAACGTGGCAGCGGCAAGTTCCACCGAGCCGCCACCCCCGGCCTCTGGCGGGAGCACATGACCGCCGCCGAGCAGGATCTGATGAGCGACGTGATGGGCGAGAAGCTGCGCGAGCTGGGCTACGAGCCGAGCTAGGTGTTCTGCGTGTAGCGGCTCTTAATCCGTTTCGAGGCGTTCGAGACCTTGTGGCATTTGGCCGTCGCGTTGTACTGGACGTTCGGCACGCCGGTCCGCTTGCCGTCCTTGCACTTGAAGCCCAGCAGCTTGGCGCGGCAGGTGCCCGCCGGGCCGCCCGTCCGGTGGCGGCACTGGTGATACGCCCTGATCACCTTCTTACCCTTGGCGCAGGCGACGCCCCGGACCTTCAGCGACGTGACGTAGGAGGCACCGAGGCTCTGCTGCTCGCCGGAGATGTCGCAGGCGGAGAAGCTCGCCGTGTGGGCCGTGGGGGCCGCGGTCCCGCTCTGAGCGAGCAATCCCGCCCCGAGGGCCGAGAGCGCGAGGATGGTCACCGCGAGTCTCAAGATGGGCGAAGAATAGACTGGCGCCGCCGTGACTCGCGTACACGTCCGATGGATCGTCCTCGCGCTCGCCGTCTCCACCGCCGCGATCACAGGCTGCGGGGGCGGTGGGTCCTCGGGCACCACCAGCGGCACAGCGGCCTCCCTGAGCTCCTGCGACATCAACGGCAAGCAGCAGGATCTCGGCGCCTCCTACGTCACCTCCATCGAGGTGGCGAAGGTGAGCTGCGGCCAGGCTGAGAAGATCGTGCTCGCCTACCACCACTGTCGCCTCGCGAACGGGGGCGCAGGGGGGACCTGCACGACGGCCGTGCAGGGCTTCGACTGCACGGAGGGGGCCCGCCAGTCGGTGCCGGGCGTGCAGTACAACGCGACGGCCGACTGTCGCCATGGCGACGCCGAGATCAAGAGCACCTACACGCAGAACTTCTAGGCTGGGGACGAAGCGTGAGGATCAAGGCGGGACTGCTGTGCGTCGCCGTGGGCCTGCTCGGGCTCTGGCAGGCGAGCGGCGCGCTGGCGGTGGGCGAGCCGGCGTTCGGCTGCGGGCACGTGCACACCGCCCGGGCGCTGCGGAACCCGTACGGCACAGGGCACGGACCGCCGCCCGTCGCGATCGGCGACTCGACGATGCTGCTGCCGATCCCCGACCTGACGCGCGACGGCTTCGACGTCAACGCCAAGGGGTGCCGTGGGTTCAAGCAGAGCATCTGGGTCGCGCGAGACCTGCGGAACCGGGGCATCCTGCCGAAGCTCATCCTGATCAACGCCTACGGCAACGGCGGGGTGAACGACGACCTGATCAAGTTCGCGCTCAAGGTGATCGGTCCGAAGCGGACCCTGGTGCTCGTCACCGCCTACGACGCCGACACCGGGCACCCGCCGGCACCCGACACGGACGTGATCGTCAAGGCCGCCAAGGACCACCCGGACCAGATCGAGCTGCTCGACTGGGTGAGGTACTCACTCCCCCATCACCGGGCGGACCCCGCCCCGGGCGCCTGGTTTCTGCCCGACCTGTTTCACCCCAACTTCCCCGGCGCTCACGCGTACGGTCGCTTTCTCGCCCGGGTGCTTCCCGGCGGACCGCCCGCCGCCTCGCACTCATCGGGTGGGGGCACTCCCTGGTGGCCGTTCGCCCTTGGCGGCGCGCTGCTGCTCGCGCTGGCGGCCCTGTTCCTGCTCCGGGGGCGCGCAACTCCGGACCGTCTGCCTTGTTCAAGGCCACGCCCATGAAGCGGATTCTGCTGCCCATCGTCTCGCTGCTGCTCGTCGCGCTGCTCGCGGTCGCCCCGGGCGCCCTCGCGCGCGGCGGCGCGGGGCACAACCCCGCGACGAAGAAGCTCGAGGACGCCTTCAAGATCGCCCTCTATGTCCGGTCGGTGAGCACGGACGGCTGCTACCCGCCGGCCAAGCGGCTCGCCAAGGCGATCGGCCGTACGAAGCGCGGGCTCCACGTCGGCGTGGCGAACGGCCCAAGAAGGATCCACCGGCGGAACGTCGTCTTCGTCATCAAGCACGGCTCGAACTGCAACCACGTCCTGATGGCGCTGCGCGCCCGCTCCGGGCTCTACGTCCTGAACTCCGCGCAGGGGACGATCCGCGTGGTCGGCCGCGGCGGCCCCAGGGTGGTTCCCGGCATGCCAGGCCCACCCAGGGGCGTCCGGATCGTCTCCAAGAACTTCAGGATGGCCGCGCCGGACCAGCTCACCAGATTCGAGGTCTTCTGCCCCGGCAAGTCCTATCCGATCGGCGGCGGGATGGCGGTCGACCTGCCCCCGGGCTCCGACGGCGAGGGCGTCTACCCACACTCGTACGAGCGGCTGGGGGCCCAGCGCGGCTTCCACATCAGCGAGGTCCTCTATGACGCGGACCATGCTTCGACGACCCCGCGCGACATCACGGTCCAGGCGGTCTGCGCCCGCGGTCAGTTCCCGCAGAACCCGACGCCTCACAAGACCGTCTTCATCCTTCCGGGCCAGACGAAGTCGGCAACGGCCCGCTGCCCCAAGGGCCAGCAGCTGATCATGGGCGGCTTCCAGCGCACCAACTTCGCGAGCGACGGCGGCAACTACGTGACGGAGTCCCACGCCGTCGGAACCCGCGCGTGGAGGGTCAGCGGCAGCGCATACATCGGGAGTGGCACCACGGGCGGGGGTGAGCTGACGGCGATCGCCTACTGCGCGAAGAGCAAGAAGCCGATTCTCACCGAGGTGGCGTCCGTGCCGATTCCGGTCGCGCAGGGCGGGAACGCCTCGGCGACCACGCCCGCCTGCCCCGGGAAGCTGCGATTGACCACGACCGGCTTCAGCCTCGACTCCCGCAACGCCTTCTACGCGGGCAGCTCGATCAACCGGGACAACACGACCACCGGGAACGCCTTCGGCTACTTCGGGCCGGCCAACCTCACGGCCTACGGCTACTGCCAGCGCACCAAGTAGGCGCGCGAGCCTCAGGCGTGGTTGAGCATGACGTGCTTGATGTGCGTGTAGTCCTCGCAGGCGTAGATCGAGAGATCCTTGCCGTAGCCGGACTGCTTGTAGCCGCCATGGGGCATCTCGGCCACGATCGGGATGTGGTCGTTGACCCAGACGCAGCCGAACTTGAGCGCCTTCGAGACGCGCATCGCACGGCCGACGTCCTTCGTCCACACCGATGACGCGAGCCCGTAGCGGACGCCGTTGGCCCACTCGATCGCCTTCGCCTCGTCCTCGACGGCCTGAACCGTGATCACGGGGCCGAAGATCTCGTCCTGGATCATCCGGTCGTCCTGGTTCGGTCCGGCCACCACCGTCGCCTCGAGGAAGTAGCCGGGCAGGTCCGGCCGCTTGCCGCCGGTGACGATCTCGGCGCCGTTCGGATCCGCCAGGAAGCCCTCGACGCGGTCTCGCTGGCGCTCTGAGTTGACCGGCCCCAGCACCGTGTCGGGATCGAACGTGTCGCCGGTCTTGTAGTCCTTCGCCTGATCGGCGAGCCCGCTGACGACATCGTCGTAGACGCCCTTGGAGGCCAGCACGCGTGTCGCAGCCGTGCAGTCCTGACCGGCGTTGAAGTAGCCCGTGCCGGCGATCGTCTCCATCGCCAGCTCCATGTCGGCGTCGTCGAAGACGATCACGGGCGCCTTGCCGCCGAGCTCCAGGTGGACCCGCTTCAGGCTGTCCGCCGCGTGCTCGGCGATCCACTTGCCGGTCTGCGGCGAACCCGTCAGCGAGACCATGTCGACCTCGGGATGCGTGACCAGCGAGGAGCCCGCGGGGTCGCCATGGCCGCCGATGAAGTTCATGACGCCGGGTGGGTAGATCTCCGCCGCCATCTCGGCCAGGACCTTGAGCGTGGTCACCGGGGTGGTCTCGGCCGGCTTCAGGACGAGGGTGCACCCGGTCGCCAGCGCGGGGCCGATCTTCCAGACGGCCATCATCAGGGGGTAGTTCCACGGGGTGATCTGACCCACGACCCCGGCCGGCTCGCGACGGATGTAGGACGTGTGGTCCTCCATGTACTCGCCGGCGGCCCGGCCCTCCATCGTCCTCGCGGCACCCGCGAAGAAGCGGAGCTGATCGACCATCGGGCCGATCTCCTCGTCGAACATCGCCTGGCGCGGCTTGCCGGCGTCCTTGGTCTCCCAGTCCGTGATCTCCTCGGCTCGCTCCTGGAACGCGTCGGCGAGCTTCAGGAGCAGCTCCTGGCGCTGCGACGGTGTCGTGTACTGCCAGGTCTCGAAGGCCTTGCGGGCCGCCTTCACGGCCCTGTCGACATCCTGCTCCGATGAGAGCGGAGCGTGGGCGATCACCTCGCCGGTGGCGGGGTTGACGATGTCTTCCGTCTTGCCCGCCGAAGGCGCGACGAACTCGCCGCCGATCATGTTCTGAAGCTCGAGGACCTCGGTCTGCTTCTTCTCCGCGGTTGCGGTCTCCATCTCTCCTCCTTGTTCAGACTTTCTGTTTGCTGCCGAGCACGTCCTCGACCGGCGTGTGCTCCACCCCGACGGCTTCCGCGACGGCGGGATGGGTGACAGTACCGCCGGTGACGTTGATCCCCAGCCTCAGGCCGGGGTCTCGACGGGCTGCCTCCGAGACGCCGTGGTCCGCGAGGGCCAGGACGTAGGGAAGCGTGGCGTTGGTCAGGGCGTAGGTCGACGTGATCGGCACCGCGCCCGGCATGTTCGCGACGCAGTAGTGCGTGATTCCGTCGATCTCGAAGACGGGGTCGCGATGGGTGGTGGGATGTGAGGTCTCGAAGCAGCCGCCCTGGTCGATCGCGACGTCGACCAGGACCGCGTTCTTCTTCATCAGGCCCAGCTGATCGCGGCGGACGACATAGGGCGCCCTCGCCCCGTGGACCAGGACCGCGCCGATCACCAGGTCGGACCGCGGCAACATCTCCTCGATCGCCAGGGTCGAGGAGTAGACCGTCGAGGCCCGGCCGCCGAAGGCGACGTCGAGCTCGCGCAGCTTGTCGATCGACACGTCGAAGACGAACACGTCGGCCTCCATCCCGATCGCGATGAAGGCGGCGTTCATGCCGACGGCCCCGCCACCGATCACCAAGACGGTCGCAGCGGCGACTCCGGGTACCCCGCCGAGGAGGATCCCGCGGCCGCCCAGCGGCTTCTCGAGGAAGAAGGCGCCCGCCTGGGTCGCGATCTTCCCGGCGATCTCGCTCATCGGGGCGAGCAGCGGCAGCCGGCCCCGTGAGTCCTCGACGGTCTCGTAGGCCACGCAGGTGGCGCCGCTCTCCTGGAGTCCCTTGGTGAGCTCCGGGTTGGGCGCCAGGTGCAGGTAGGTGAAGAGCGTGTGCTCCGGGCGGAGCAGCCCGACCTCCTCGGGCTGAGGCTCCTTGACGCCGAGGATCATCTCGGCCTGCTCGAAAACGGCGTCGGCGTCGGGCAGGATCGTGACGCCCTGAGCGGAGTACGCCTCGTCGGAGACCGCGCTCCCTTCGCCCGCTCCGGCCTGGAGCAGCACCTCGTGGCCGTGCTCGCGGAGCTCGCGGGCGCCCGCGGGGGTGAGGGCGACGCGGTATTCGTCGTCCTTGATCTCCGTCGGCACTCCGACCTTCATGAAGACGCCGCCTCCTCCGCTTCGCGTCCGGGGCCGGCTCTGCGTTGGTCGTCTCTCATCGGGCTACCTTGTTCGCCATCATCGCCGCCTTCTCGATCGGCGAGCTCGACACGTCGAATCGCACGCCCCGCCCCTCGAGCTCGGCGAACATCTCATCGGGGTCGATGCAGCTCTCCGGCGGCAGCGCGCCCCGCTTCGTGATCGCGCCGCGGGCGAGGAGCCTGACGGCGGCCGCGGCCGGCGTGGCGGTCGAGACGATCCCGCCGCCGAGGCCCCACTCCTCCTTCGGCGGCGTCACGCTGCGGGCACGGATCACGGTGTCGGGGCCCCTCACCTCGACTATGTGGATCGAGACGGTGTTTGCTGAAGGGGGCGATGCAGAGCGTGCGACTTCGGCGATCCGCTCCTCGCTCGCCCCCGACAGCTCCTTGAGACTCTCGAGCACCGCAGGTGGCAACGAGAGCGCAAAGGTCACGTTCGGCGCACCGAAGCTCTCCCCGAACGTAAGAACCTCCGAATGCAGCGTGAAGATGGTCTCCGCCTCACCGATCGGGTCGCCGAAGTCGACTCGCGGGCCGTCCTGCAGGGGCTTCATCTCCTGAGCCCTGCCGTTGATGATCGCCATCGGCGGCATCGTGATCTCGTCGAGCAGCGTCCTCAGGGCGTACGGGAAGCTCAGCTCTCCGGTCGGCTTGAGGTCGCGGCCGCCGGCGAGGACAGAGATCGAGATGGGCGCGCCGGGAAGCTCCTTCACGGCCCTGACTGCCAGGAGGTTGGTCTTGCCGGGGGCCGACCCGATCCCGAGCAGGGCGAGGCGCCCCCGCTGCTCGAACTCGCCCGAGAGCTTGAGCTGCTCGCCGGTCACGTGGTAGAGACCCCCGAGATCCACGTAGTGGCATCCGGCGTCGAGGCATGCCCGCATCGCCGCGAGGTTGATCCGGTAGGCCGCCGCGTTGACCAGCAGCTCGATCCCCTCGAGGTGCTCGGCCAGGTTGGATGTCGCGTCCGCCTGGCGTGCCTGAGCCTTACCCGCTCCATGCTCCATCGCGACGGCCTCGGCGCGCCGCGGATCGATGTCGAGCAGGCGCATCGCGGTGACCTCCTCCGACTCCGCGAGGTCCCGGACGATCGCGGGGGCGATCGTCCCGGCGGCACCGAGAACCGCGACCCTCATGCGATCAGCTCCCGCGCGCGCAGCGCGAGCCAGAGCTCGACCCGGTCGTTGGCGCGGGCCAGGTCGCGGCCCGTGAGCTCCTCGATGCGCTTGATCCGGTACCGCAGGGTGTGACGGTGGCAGTAACAGTCGCTCGCCGCGCGCTCCCAGTGGCCGTTGCGCTCGATATAGGCCTCCAGCGAGCGGAGCAGCTCACCCGCGTAGCGCTCGTCGGAGCCCTCGATCGGCCCGAGGACGCTGTCGCAGTAGAGCCGGAGCGCCTCTCCGTCCTGGACGGAGAGCAGCAGCGTGAAGGCGCCGAGATCGCGGTGCGAGGCCACGTCCGGCGCGGCGCCGTTGGCGAAGGCGGTCGCCTCGAGCGCACAGCGGGCCTCGTGGAAGGAGTGACGGACCCGCTCGGTCGGCAGCGACCGGCTGGTGGCGGCGCGCGTCGGGCCGTGAACAGCCTCGAGGGCCTGCCTGGCCTCGGCGGCCTGCTCCAACGGATCTCCCTTGGCGCCGTCGACGATGGCGCAGAGAAGCTCCCGGCGGCCGGCCGGATGGGGCGCCACGAGGGCCGCCCGGTTGTCGCTCGCGAGATGCTCGGCCAGCGTGGGCTCCGCCGCCGCGGCGTCGCCGAGCTCGAAGGCAAGCACGACGGCGCGCTCACCGATCCCGAAGGGTGCGAGGCGGTCGCGGATGTCGTCGGGAGCAAGCCGGCCGGAGAGCGTCGCCGCCAGGACCTCTCCCGAGAGCCTGCGCTCGGTCTCCCTGGCGACCCGATCGCGCATCAACTCGAGCGCGACGACAGTCGCGGCCTGCTGCACGCAGAGGCGCTCGAAGTCGCCGAGCTCGCCGGAGCGGCGCACCACGACAAGCCAGGCCTCCGCGGCTCCCGCCCTCGGTGAGACCGGATGGGCGAGCGCGCGGCCGCGAAGGTCGGCCTGGTTGGGCACGAAGGGAGCGGCCGCGGTGCCCCGCGGGACCACCTCGGCTCGGATCGCCTCGAGCAAGTACTCGGGCAGGCGCCTGCCTCCGTTGGCGAGCACCTCGCCGCGCGCATCGAGAACGACCGAGCTGCCCCCGATCGCCGCTGCGATCTCCCTCGCCACCTCGTCGAGGCCGCCGCCCTCCAGAACCAGGCGCTCGAGCCGCTCGTTCACCGCGATTCCGCGGGAGAGCACGTCGTACTGCTCGTTGACGAGGCGACTGAACGCCGCCTCGGTGATCGCGATGAACGGTGTCTCGTAGGGGACCTCGAAGACGGGGAATCCTGCCGAGTTGGCCTCTGTGAGCACTGCCTTGGGCACCTTCGCGTGATCGAACCCCGTGCCGAAGCCGAGACCCGCGACGCCCGCGCCGGCGAGCAGCCGGACGAACTTGCGCTGCTTCTCCGCGTTCTCGAGCCGGATGCCGGTCGTCAGCAGGAGCTCACCGCCCGAAAGCCACGGGGTGGGGTCGACCAGCTCGGTGATGTGGACCCAGCGGATGTCCCGCTCGGGCGCGGCCTCGCCCCCGGCGGCGACCTCGAGGCCGAGCTCGGAGGTGAGGCTCTCGACGGTGAGCATCAGTGTCCTATGCGGCGAGCTGCCTCTTCGAGGACGGGACGCAGGACGTCCACGATCTCCTCGAACTGCTCCGTATCGGCGATCAGCGGAGGAGAGAGCTGTACGACGGGGTCACCGCGGTCGTCGGCGCGGCAGATCAGGCCGCGGCGGTAGAGCTCGCCGGAGAGGTAGCCGCGGAGGAGCTTCTCGGACTCCTCATCCTCCATGTGCTCCTTGGTGTCCTTGTCCTTGACGAGCTCGATGGCGATGAAGTAGCCGTCGCCGCGAATGTCTCCGACGATCGGGATGTCGTAGAGGGACTCGAGCGCCGCGCGGAACTCCCCCTCCTTGGCGAGGACATGGCCGCAGAGATCCTCGCGCTCGAAGACGTCGAGGTTCGCGAGCGCGGTCGCGGCCGCCACGGGGTGCCCGGCGAAGGTCGAGCCGTGGGCGAACATCGCGGTCCCCTCCTCGAAGGGCTCGAAGACCCTGTCGGAGACGATCATCCCGCCCATCGGCACATAGGCCGAGGTGAGCGCCTTCGCCACGGTGATGATGTCCGGCTGATAGCCATAGCGCTGGCAGCCGAAGTAGTGACCGAGCCGGCCCCAGGCGCAGATCACCTCGTCGGAGATCAGCAGGACGTCGTAGCGGTCGCAGATCTCGCGGACCTTCTGAAAGTAACCCTCCTGCGGCGGGATGCAGCCGCCGGCGTTCTGGAGCGGCTCGAGGATCACCGCCGAGACGGTCTCGGGGCCCTCGAACAGGATTCGCTCCTCGATCTGGTCCGCTGCCCACAGGGGGTCGCGGTCCTCGGGCCAGCGGTAGCTGTTGGTGTTCGGCACATGGACGCCGCCCGGCGCGAGCGGCTCGAACTGGCTGCGCAGCGCAGGAATCCCGGTGGCGCTGAGAGCGCCGAGCGTGGTGCCGTGGTAGGCGATCTCGCGGGCGACCAGCTTGTGCTTCTGGCCCTTGCCCTGGGCGCGGTGATAGCTCCGTGCCAGCTTGATCGCGGACTCGACCGCCTCCGAGCCGCTGTTGGTGAAGAAGACCCGGTTCAGGTCGCCTGGGGTCAGGGTGGAGATCCGAGTCGCCAGCTCGATCGCGCGGGGGTGCGCGTAGCTCCAGACCGTGATGAAGTCGAGCTCGCGGACCTGGGCCGCCATCGCGTCACCGAGCTCGGCGCGCCCGTGACCGGAGTTCACGCAGAAGAGAGCCGACAGACCGTCCAAGTAGCGGTTGCCATGGTCGTCCCAGACGTAGCAGCCCTCGCCGCGGACGATGATCGGGACCTCGTGCTCCGAGCTGAACGACCCCATCCGCGTGAAGTGCATCCAGAGATGGCGCTGTGCCTGCTCCTGGAGCGAACCTGAATCAACCGCGGCCTGCGCGGGGGCACTTGTCGTTGCCATCCCTCTCTCCTCCTGTCTCTAGCCTCAGCGTACAAAGCTACCCCCACCCGCTCAGCCCGACAAGCGGAAATGTGTGAAATCACGCTCGGCGCCCTTGTACATCACGTATAACACGAGACCACCCTTTTAGGGCTTTCGCCACTTGCGACGATTCGTCGCGCTTTTTAGGCTCAGGCATCCGCAGTGGCCAACCACGGCCGGGAAGGAGACAAATTGGAGAGCGCGTCGGCCGCCACCCCAGCGTCGAAGGAGGGTGGCAAGTGCGTCGTCCTCAACTCCGTGAGCAAGCGCTTCGGCGAGCTCACCGCGGTTGACGCGATCGACCTCGAGATCCAGGAGGGCGAGTTCTTCACGATGCTCGGCCCCAGCGGCTGCGGCAAGACGACGACGCTGCGGATGATCGCCGGCTTCGAGGAGGTCACCGAGGGGCGGCTGACGATCGACGACGTCGACATGGTCGGGATTCCACCCCACAAGCGGCCGACCAACACCGTCTTCCAGAGCTACGCGCTCTTCCCCCACCTGAGCGTCCAGGAGAACGTCGCCTTCGGCCTGAAGCGCAAGGGCGCCGAGCGCGACGAGATCGGGCGCAGGGTGCGGGAGGAGCTCGAGCGCGTCGGGCTTGCCGCGGAGGCGAACCGCCGCCCGGCCCAGCTCTCGGGCGGGATGCAGCAGCGCGTCGCGCTCGCCCGCGCACTGGTCAACCTCCCCCGCGTCCTGCTGCTGGACGAGCCGCTCGGCGCGCTCGACCTGAAGCTCCGCAAGGGCCTCCAGGTGGAGCTCAAGAGGATCCAGCGCGAGGTCGGAATCACCTTCGTCTACGTCACCCACGACCAGGAGGAGGCGCTGACGATGTCCGACCGGATCGCGGTGATGAACCGCGGCCGGATCGAGCAGATCGGCGGCCCGGAGCAGGTCTACGACCGGCCGACGACGACCTTCGTCGCCGGCTTCATCGGTGTCTCCAACCTGATGCCCGGAATCGTCCGCAAGAGCGGGCAGCAGGGAGAGGTCGAGCTCGACAGCGGCGTCAAGGTGGCCGCGGATGTCGACGGATTCAGCCTCGGGGAGCGCTGCCATGCCGTCGTGCGGCCCGAGAAGCTGGCGATCGGCTCGGCCGGCCCGAACGGGCCCAGCGTCGAGGGGCTGGTGGAGAGCTCCCTCTACCTCGGGACCTCGACGCAGCTGATCGTGAGGCTCGCCGGCGACGTGCGGATGACCGTCCTCGTCCCGAACAGCGACGAGTCCGCCAGGCAGCAGCTGCCCGGCGGCGGGGCGAAGGTCGAGCTTTCCTGGATCCCCGACCACATGCACGTGGTGCGGGAATCCGAGACGAATGGGGCAGTGCCGGTCGAAGTGGCGGGCAAAACAGCTTGAACAAATGGATAGGAGAGACAAATTGACGAGTGAGAGGAAGTTCCGCGCATTGATCGTGGTCAGCGGGGCACTGGCGGCGGCGGTCATCTTGGCCGCATGCGGCGGCGGCAGCGGGGTGGAGGGGAGCGGCGGGTCAAAGAGCGCCCAGACCGTCAAGTACCAGCCGCCTCCCTCGGGGACCCTGACGATCTCGAGCTGGCCGCTCTACATCGACAAGCAGACGGTGCCCGACTTCGAGAAGTCGTCGGGCGTGTCGGTCAAGTACATCGAGGACGTCAACGACAACCAGGAGTTCTTCGGCAAGGTCCAGCCACTGCTGGCCCAGGGCCAATCGGGCGGCCGCAGCATGTTCGTGGTCACCGACTGGATGGCCAAGAAGATGTACGACCTCGGCTACCTGCAGAACCTGGACAAGGCGGGGATCCCGAACGTCGAGAAGAACCTGGTGCCTTCGCTGCAGCATCCGACATTCGACCCGAACCGCAGCTTCTCCGTGCCGTGGCAGAGCGGCATGACCGGGGTCATCGTCCGCACCGACCTGGCTCCGGACGTGCATTCGATCTGCGACCTGTTCAACCCGAAGTACAAGGGCAAGGTGGACATGCTCACCGAGCTCCGGGACACGGTGCCGCTGGTGATGAAGTGCATGGGTGTCGACCTCAACAACGTCACCGAGGACGACTGGATGGCGGCGATCAGCAAGATCAAGGACGCCGCCAACTCGGGGCAGATCCGCCGCTTCACCGGCAACGACTACGCGCGGGATCTGACCAGCGGCGACGCCGTCGCCGTGATCGGCTGGTCCGGCGACGCGGTCCAGCTGCAGGCCGACAACAAGGACATCGAGTGGCGGATGCCGACCGAGGGCTGCATGCTCTGGTCCGACAACATGGTGATCCCGGTCGGGGCTCCGAACCCGACGGCGGCCGAGGCGTGGATGAACTACGTCTACGACCCGGCTCACCAGGCCCAGATCGAGGACTACGTCAACTACGTATCCCCGGTCGCTGGAACCAAGGAGGTCCTGCTGAAGAGCGACCCGGCGGTCGCGAACAATCAGCTGATCTTCCCGAGCGACCAGTTCACCGCGAAGTGCAACGTCGCGCCGGTCCTTCAGGGCGCGGAGGAGCAGAGGGTGACCAGGGCGTTCGACTCGGTGATCAACGGCTAGTCGAATGAGGGGCGATCAGGCGGCGGCGGAGCCGCGCAACGTGAGGGGCGTCGGGGCGTGACCAGCGCCCGTCGCCGCCTGATCCCCTACTTCCTCCTCGGGCCGGGGCTGCTCTGGCTGATCATCTTCTTCGCCCTGCCCATGTACTTCATGGGCCGCCTCTCGCTCGATACGGGCAGCCTCGAGACCGGATTCCGATTCAACTGGCAGTGGTCCAACTACCACGACGCGCTGTCCCTGTATGACACGCAGTTCCTGCGCTCGTTCTACTACGCGGGCTTCGCGACGGTGATCGCGCTCCTGATCGCGTACCCCCTCGCGTACGCGATCGCCTTCCGGGCGGGCAGGTGGAAGAACGCGATGCTGTTCGCGATCGTCGCTCCCTTCTTCACCACCTACCTGATCCGCACCCTGGCATGGGAGACCATCCTCTCCGACCAGAGCCCGGTGGTGCACGCGCTGCGAACGGTGGGCCTGGTCGGCAACAACACCGGTGTGTTGGCCACCTCCACCGCCGTGATCGCCGGCATCACCTACAACTTCCTGCCCTTCATGGTGCTCCCGATCTACGCGAGCCTCGAGCGGATAGACGAGCGGTTGCTGGAGGCGGCCAAGGACCTGTACGCGTCGCCCGCGAAGGCCTTCAGGCGCGTGACCCTGCCCCTGTCCGCCCCCGGCGTGGTCGCCGGCACCCTGCTCACCTTCATCCCCGCCGTGGGCGACTACGTCAACGCATTCTTCCTCGGCTCAACGAACAACCACATGATCGGCAACACGATCCAGGGGCTCTACCTGACGCAACGCGACTACCCCGCGGCCGCGGCGCTCTCCTTCGTCCTGATGGCCGTGATCATGGTCGTCGTCTTCGTCTACCTCCGCTTCGCCGGGTCGGAGGCCCTGATGGGCGAGGAGGCGAGGCCCGCCTGATGGAGGCACGAGCCGCCTCGGCGGGGATGCGCTGGCGCCGGCGCGACTCAGCGCTCGCGAGAGCCTGGGGCTGGCTGCGGGTGCACGCGATCAACATCTACGCGATCCTCGCGATCGCCTATCTGCTGATCCCGATCGCGGTGATCATCGCCTTCTCGTTCAACGATCCCGCCGGCAAGTACAACTACACGTGGACGAGCTTCACGACCCACCACTGGTCGAACGCCTTCGGGCTTCCGGACCTGAACAGCGCGCTGCTCACCAGCCTGAAGCTTGCGGCCCTGGCGACGGGGATCTCGACGGCGCTCGGCACGGCGATCGCGCTGGCCCTTGTGCGCTATCAGTTCTTCGGCAGGGGGCCGGCCAACTTCCTGATCGTGATTCCGATGGCGACCCCCGAGGTGGTGATGGGCGCCTCGCTGCTCTCGCTCTTCCTGATCTACGGGCTCCCGCTGGGCTTCACGACCCTGCTGATCGCCCATGTGATGTTCTGCATCAGCTTCGTCGTCGTCGTCGTGCGCTCTCGCCTGATCGGCTTCGACCGCAGCCTCGAGGAGGCTGCCCAGGATCTGGGGGCGGATCCCTTCACCACATTCCGCAAGGTCACACTGCCTCTGATCATGCCGGGGGTGGTCGCGGCCGCGCTGCTCGCCTTCGCGCTCTCGATCGACGATTTCGTGGTCTCGAACTTCAACTCCGGGACCACCGTGACCTTCCCGCTCTACATCTTCGGCGCCTTCCAGCGAGGGATCCCCGTCGAGGTGAACGTGATTGCCACCATGCTCTTCCTGGTGACCCTGGTCGCAATGGGATTCAGCGTCTGGCAGCAGCGCCGAGCAGAGCGGCTCGCGGCGGTTCGTCCCGAGCAGGAGGTTTGAGTGGACCCCAATCAAGGTAGTTCCGCGTTTGTGCGGACGGGGGAGCTCGCGGTCGAGCGAAACGATGAAGGATTTGCGGTGCTGACCATTTCCGGCGAGCATGATCTGAGCACGGCGCCGAACCTTCGGCGGCGACTGGACAGCCTGCTCGACGACGCGACGCCGGCCATCATCGACCTCTCACCCGCCACCTTCATCGACTCGTCCATTCTCGGAGTGATCCTCGACGGCCGCAGACGGGCTACCGACCTGGGCATTGGCTTTGAGGTGGTCCATTCAAACGGCGCCGACGCGGTGGATCGAGTGCTCGAGGTGACCGGCCTGCGGGCGGAGCTACCCGTACACGCCCGGCGAGAGGAGGCCTTCACCGGGGTCTCGAGTTCTGGGACGCCCCCCGCATGACGGGTACCGGGTTCGAGCTGACACTGCCGGCCACCGCGGAGAACGTGATCGTCGTCCGGCAGGCGATCGCGGGAGTGGCCGAGGCGCTGGGCCTCGTCGGCTCGCGCATCGCCGACCTGAAGACGGTGGTCACCGAAGCCTGCAACAACGTGGTGTTGCATGCCTACGAGGGCAGTCCCGGGCCCCTGCAGGTCTCCGCGGCGCCGGGCGACGGCGAGCTCGTCGTCCAGGTGGCCGACGAGGGCCACGGCTTCCGACCCCGGGCCGGCGAGGCCGACGCGTCACTGGGTCTCGGCCTGCCGCTGATCGCGGCTCTCTCCGACAGCTTCGAGATCAGCGGCAGCGCGGGCCGGGGCAGCCGGACCACCATCCACTTCGGATACTCGCCGCCCGAGGCGAGGAACAACGGGAGACCCGCCACCGTCGCGACGGAGCTCGAGATCGCGCTCACCCCCGGTGCGATCGTGCGGCCGGTTCTGGCCCGAGTGATCGGAGCCCTCGCCGCCCGCGCCGAGTTCTCGGTGGACAGGCTGGCGGACACCGTGCTGCTCGGCGACGCCGTCTCGTCCTCGGGCGGAGGCGACTTTGCCGACGGTCGCGTCGGGATCTCGATCAAGGACGCCGCCGGCACGCTCGGCGTGAGAGTCGGCCCGCTGGTGCAGGGCGGCGGCGAGCGGCTGCTCTCCGAGATGGAGGTGCCCGGTGCGGGATCGCTTCGCAGCCTCGCCAGCAGCATGGAGGTCACCAAGGGAGAGACGGGCGACGGAGAACCCGCCGAGTTCCTCGAGTTCGAGGTGAGTCAATAAACCGGCTTCAAGCACCAACGGCGGCCACAAACACCGCCGCCGGATAGACGGCCACGAGCGGCCGCCCCACATCAGTCGCTTCGCGCTCCGCGCTCCGCTCCTGAAGAGAGCGGCCTGGTGGCCGCTACCAGGTCGCGGCCACGAGCGGCCGCCCCACATCAGTCGCTCCGCGCTCCGCGCTCCGCTCCTGAAGAGAGCGGCCTGGTGGCCGCTAGAGATCCTCTTCGGGGATCCTCTGGCGCAGCTTCTCGATCGTCGCGCGCAGGATCCTCGAGACGTGCATCTGTGAGACGCCGACGCGCTCGGCGATTTCGCTCTGAGTGAGGTCCTCGACGAAGCGGAGATGGAGAACCTGGCGGTCGCGCTCCGAGATCTCCTGGAGCACCGGGCCGATCGCCTCGCCGTACTCGACCGTGTCGAAGGAGAGGTCCTCGGAGCCGATCCTGTCCCGCAACGGCGCCGGCTCGTCGCCGTCACCCATCGTCGAGGTGGCGTCAAGGGAGACGGCGTGGTGACCCTGAGAGGCGTGCATCGCCTCCAGCACCTCCTCGTCGCTCGCCTCGATGCGCTTGCCAATGTCCTGAATCGTCGGCGTGTGGCCGAGCTTCGCCGGCAACTCCGCCATCGCGCGCTCCACCTTCAAGATTCGCTCCTGCACGTCTCTGGGAACGTGGACCGACCAGCCGCGGTCGCGGAAGTGGCGCTTCAGCTCGCCGAGGATCGTCGGGACGGCGAAGGTCGAGAAGGCGGTGCCGCGGTCGGGATCGAAGCGATCGATCGCCTTGACCAGCCCGACGCTCGCGACCTGGACCAGGTCGTCGAAGGGCTCGGCTCCGCCGGCGTACCGCGCCGCCAGTCGTCTGGCAAGTGGCATGAAGCGATCGACGAGCTCCTCGCGAACCGTGGGCGAGTGGTCCTTCGCATAGCGCTCGAGCAGCCGTCGTTCGCCGACGAGCTGCTCGTCCGGCCCCGGAGAGGGGACGCCGGAACTCATCTGGATGTCTGCCGAGGCGATTTCATTCATTGATCCCAGCTCCCTGCGGCCCTCGAGCCGCAACGTTCGGCGTTCGCTTTCGGCCGCGATGCCGAGCCGCCCACGTAGGCTAGCTACCCAGGTTTGGCGATTGCGAAAACCCGCGGTTTCACGCGGTGTCCGCCGGGTACCGCTCCGCTGAGCAAGCTGAAAGGAGTGATTGGAAATGCCACCGAGTGGCGTCAGGAAGGGCACGAAGCGCGCCCGCCAGTACGAGAAGGTGAAGAAGAGCGCGCGCAGCCGGGGAGCCTCGACCCAGCGGGCGAAGGAAATGGCCGCTCGTACGGTCAACAAGAACCGGGCGCGCTCAGGCGAATCCCGGACCCGCTCGCGCAGCTCGACCAGCGGGTCCTCCCCCTCGCGGCGGGGTGGCCAGAGGTCCGGCACGAACCGGCCCAAGGGCCAGACCAAGGAGCAGCTCTACAACCAGGCCAAGCGCCTGCGGATCGATGGGCGGTCCAGCATGAACAAGAGTCAGTTGCAACGAGCAGTCGCCGCGAAAAACCGCTGAGTACACAGGTTTAGGTACTCCCGCCAGGGGTACTCTCAGTTCCGAGTCGAGGCAGCGGGCGGGCGTTCGGAGACCCCCTACTCCGGCGCCCGCCCACATATTCAGATGCCTCGCCTCCGCCGGGTTTTTCAGCCTCGGCGCAGGCGGGCGGATAGGGCGGCCGGTTTCCTTCTCCCCCTGGCCGTCCTACCCCGCCTTGTCCTGAACCGGGGGATAACCGGCCGAAGCGCCGGCCCAATACGATCGGCGCATGGACGATCCAGAGAGCCGGATGCTCATCAACGGAGAGCGGGTGGCCGGCAACGGAGCGCCGCTCGAGGTCGAGAACCCGTACACCGAGGAGACCGTCGCCTCCGTCGGCACGGCCGATGCCGAGCAGCGGGACGCCGCCTTCGCGGCCGCTCGCGAGGCGGCGCGGGAGTGGGCGAGAACGCCGGCGGTCGACCGCGGCGAGCTGCTGCGAGAGGTCGCGGCCAGGCTGCGGGCGCGCACCGACGAGCTCGCCGAGGTGATGACGCTCGAGGGCGGCAAGCCCCTGGTCGAGAACTCCGACGAGGTCGGCTGGACCGCCGCCTGCTTCGACTACTACGCCGAGATCGGCCGCGACTCGGCCGGGCGGGTGATCCCCTCGATCGAGTCGAGCCAGCTATCGCTGGTGGTGAAGGAGCCGCTGGGGGTGATCGGCTGCATTGTCCCCTGGAACTATCCACTGCTGCTGCTCGCCTGGAAGATGGCGCCGGCCCTCGCGGCCGGGAACACGCTCGTCGCCAAGCCGTCGGAGCTGACGCCGCTCTCCACGCTGATGCTGGCGCCGTGCCTCGATCACCTGCCGCCAGGCGTCGTCAACCTCCTGGCCGGGGGCCCGGAGGTCGGCGCGGCGATCGCAGCCGAGCCGCAGGTCGACGGCATCGCGTTCACCGGATCCGTGTCGACCGGCAAGAAGGTTGCGCAGGCCTGCGTCGACCGGATGGCGCGGGTGAACCTCGAGATGGGCGGGAAGGATCCGTTCATCGTCTGCTCCGACGTCGCCCGGCGAATCGACGTCGCCGCCAGGGGCGGCGCCTGGGCGGCGTTCCTGAACTCGGGGCAGGTCTGCACGTCCGCCGAGCGCTTCTACGTCATGGAGGACGTCTACGACGACTACCTGGATGCCTTCGTCGACTACACGAAGAGCCTGGTGATCGGCGACCCGATGAAGAGCGACACCGACATCGGCCCGATGGTCTCGGCGACCCAGCGCCAGAAGGTCGTCTCGCAGGTGGAGGCGGCGGTGGGGTCGGGGGCGGAGATCGTTGTCGGCGGCGGTTCGGGCGGCCAGGATCGCGGGCACTTCTTCGCCCCGGCGGTCGTGACGGGCGCCGCCGCCGAGACCGATCTGTTGCGGGAGGAGACCTTCGGCCCGGTCGCGCCTCTGGTTCCCGTGAAGGATCTGGACGAGGCGATCGAGCTGGCCAACTCGACGCCCTACGGGCTCGGGGCCAACATCTACACCGAGGACTTCAAGACCATCCTGCGCTGCATGCGCGAGGTGAAGGCCGGGACCGTCTGGTTCAACGACCCGCTCACCGACAACGATGCCGGCCCGTTCGGCGGCTACAAGCAGTCCGGTCTCGGCCGGGAGCTCGGACGGGAGGGCCTCGAGGCCTTCCAAGAGACCAAGCACGTCCATATCGAGAGCGAGGTGGCGCCGAAGGAGTGGTGGTACCCGTACTCGCGCTACACCGGCGGCGAGCCGCCGCACGGGGCATAGGTGGCCGACCAGACCGAAGCCCCTTACCTCGACGCGGTGGTCTCCTATGTGGCGCGCAACCCGGGCCGCTTCCACATCCCCGGCCACAAGGGGACCGGCGCCGATCAAGGCCTGATCGAGGCGCTCGGCGGGGCGGCGATCCTCCACGACGTCCCTGCCGGGATCGAGGGGATCGACGTCGGCCCGCAGCCAACCCCCTTTCAGCGTGCACAGCAGCTCGCGGCCGAGGCGTGGGGCGCGGAGCGCAGCTGGTTCCTGCTGAACGGAGCCTCCGGCGGCAACCACGCGATCTGCATGACGCTCGCCCACGCGACCGGGAAGCTGAGGACCGGCCCGCCGGACCGCGGGCCGGTCGTGGTCCAGCGGAACGTCCACTCCTCGATCATCGACGGGCTCGTGCTGTCTGGGCTGCGGCCTACGTTCGTGGCGCCCGAGATCGACCCGGAGCTCGGCGTCGCCCACTGCGTCACACCGGACGCCCTCGCAGCCGCCCTGGACGCGGAGCCGGACGCGGAGGCCGTGATGGTCGTCTCCCCGACCTACTTCGGGGCCGTGGCGCGCATCGAGGACCTCGCGGAGGTCTCCCACGCCCGCGGGGTGCCCCTCGTCGTCGACGAGGCCTGGGGCTCCCACCTCTACTTCCACGAGGACCTGCCGGGCGGCGCTCTCAGGGGCGGCGCGGACCTGGTGCTCTCCAGCACCCACAAGATCGTCGGCAGCCTGACGCAGTCGGCGATCCTCCACCTCGGCGACGGCGATCGGATCGACGAGGACGTGATCGACCGCTCGGTCACGCTGGTCGAATCCACGAGCCCGAACGCCCTGTTGACGGCATCGCTCGACGCCGCGCGGCGGTTCGCGGCGACCCGGGGACACGAGCTGCTCGACGAGACGCTGAAGACACTGGAGCGAACCCGCCGGCGAATCCGGGAGATCCCGGGCCTGGACGTGCTCGACGAGCGGCTCGCCGGCCGAACGAGCGTGGCGGCCTGGGACCCCCTGCGCCTCTCGATCGACGTGCGCGCGACGGGCGCCACCGGCCATCGAATCGCCGAGCTGATGAGGGCGAAGGACGACGTCGTCCTCGAGCTCTTCTCCGAGAACGTGATCGTCGCCGTGTTCGGGCTCGGGGAGACCGCGACCGCGACCGCCGAGCGGCTCGTCGAGGGGCTTCGCCACGCGGTCAAGGAGATCGGTCCTGGAGACCTCGAGCAGCGACGCGCCTTTGCGGAGCCGCCGCCGTGGGGCCCCCTCGACCTCGCCCCGCGGGACGCCTTCCTCGGCCCCCAGGAGGTCGTCCCCTTCGCGGGCGCCGAGGGCAGGATCGCGGCGGAATCGCTCGCGGCCTACCCGCCCGGCGTTCCCAACGTTCTCCCCGGGGAGCGGCTGACGGCGCCGACGATGGCCTACATAGCCGACTCCCTCGCCCACGGTGGCCTCGTCCGGGGCGCGAGCGACCGGTCCCTGCGAACCGTTCGCGTGGTGATCGAGTGAGCGCCGCCGAACCGCCGTGGGGGGTCGACTCCGAGCACGGCCGCCTGCTCGACGTCCTGCTCTGCCGGCCGGACAACTTCCGCTGGCGCGCGACCAGCGCGATCACCGAGGCGACGCTCGACGCCGGGCACAGCTTCGATGCGCCGCTCGCCGCCTCGCAGCACGCCGGGCTCGTCAGCGCCTACGAGGAAGCGGGTGTCCGCTGCCATTTCCTGGAGCCGGATCCCGCCCTGCCCTACGAGGTGTTCACCAGGGACTCGAGCACGATGGGCCCGAACGGCACGGTGGTCACCCAGCCCGCACAGTGGTGGCGACGCGGCGAGTACGCGCCGGTCATTCGCTTCCATCAGGAGGCCGAGATTCCGATCCGGGGGATGATCACCGCGGGCTCCCTCGAGGGTGGCGACGTGATGATCGTCGAGCCGGGCAGCGTCCTGATCGGCGCCGGGGAGACCCGGACCCAGCAGGTCGCCGCCGACCAGCTCGCGGATTGGTTCCGGGAGGACGGCTGGGAAGCGCGGGTGCAGCCCATCCCGGAGCGTTACGTCCATATCGACGTCCTCGTCGCCGTGTTGGCCGAGAAGCTGGCGGCGGTGTGCTCGGAGGTGCTGCCCTCGGCGGCCGTCGAATGGTTGCGGGGAAAGGGCTTCGACCTGATCGAGGTGAGCGCGGAGCAGGCCTTCACCCTCGGCGTCAACGCGATCTCGCTCGGCGACGAGCGGGTGATCTCGGCCGCCGGGGCGCGGGAGCTGAACGCCGCGCTGAGATCGCGCGGCTTCGAGGTGATCGAGCTGGATCTCTCGGTGTTCACCCTGGGCGGTGGCGGCCCCCACTGCCTGAGCCAGGCGCTGCGGAGGGTGCGATCCGAGGGTGCGCGTTAGCGCACGCCGGTCTATGGCGACGCCGCCAACCATTGATGCCGCGAGGGTGATTGCGGACCTGCGCGAGCTCCAGCGGCGCACGAGCGACGGCGACGGCGCGCAACGGCTCTGCTGGGGGGACGGCTGGCGCCGGGCCCGGGAGTTCCTCGGCGAGCTGCTCGCGGAGATCGGGCTCGAGCCCGAGGTAGATGAGGCCGGCAACGCCTGGGCCTACCTGTCCGGCGACTCCGAGCCGGCGCTGGCGATCGGCTCCCATCTCGACTCGGTGCCGAACGGCGGCTGGCTCGACGGGGCGCTCGGGGCGATGGCCGCGCTCGGAGTCCTCCGCGCGTGGGCGGGCGCGGACGAGAGACCGCCGCGGACCATCGCGCTGGTCGACTGGGCCGACGAGGAGGGCGCCCGCTTCGGGCGCAGCCTGTTCGGAAGCTCGGCCGCGGCGGGCACGTTCGATCCGGCGGAGCTGGCCGATGCGCGCGACGCCGACGGCCTCCGCGCGCCTGGGGTCCTCGCCGAGAACGGCGTGGACCTCGAGCGGGTGCTCGAATGCCGCTCGCGGCTCGAGCGAATCGGTGACTGCCTCGAGCTGCACATCGAACAGGGACCGGTGCTGGAGGCCGAGGGGGTCAGGGCGGCCGCGGTCAGCGGCTGCGCCGGGGTGGAGAGGGTCCGGTTCGTGATCCGGGGTCGCGCCTCCCACGCCGGCACGACCCCGATGGACGTCCGTCGCGATCCGGGGCTGGTCGCAGCGGACGTGGCCCTGCGCGTCGAGGAGATCGCGCGCGGCGAGGGGGGCGTCGGGACGGTCGGGGGCATGAGCTTCGAGCCCGGCATCCCGACCGCCGTACCGGGAGTCGTCTCGATGCTCGTCGACCTGCGCCATCCCGAGCGGGGCACACTCGCCCGGATGCTCGATTCGGTCCGCGAGGCGGTCCGGGCCGGCGCCGCCGAGCGCGGCTGCCAGGCGGCCGAGGAGCCGATCTGGCGCATCGAGCCGATCTCGTTCGATCCGGAGCTGGTCGCACTGGCGCGAGAGGCTTGCGAGAGCGTCACCGGGACCGCATTCGAGCTGCCAAGCGGCGCCCTCCACGATGCGGCGTCGATGGCGCCGCACGTGCCGACGGCGATGATCTTCTCCCCATCGATCGGCGGAGTCAGCCACGCGAGCCAGGAGGACACCGCCGAGCTGGATCTGGCGGCGGCGATCGAGGCGTTCGCAGAGCTGGCGAACCTCCGGATCACAACTGCAAGCTGACTCGCGTGTTGGAGGGAGAGGCGCCGTTAGCTTGGCGCCAATCGTCCATCTATGGCAGGAGTCGCCCTACACCCCCACGGGAGCGCGTCACGGCGCATCCGTCGCGCGATCGCGCTGATCGCGGCCGCCGCGCTGCTCGCGGCGCTGCTGATCGCCGCCCGCTCGGCCTCGCCCGATCCAGCCGCTGCCGCGAAGGCTTCGGCCACCTGCCCCGTGCTTCCGGCAGGCCTCGCCCCGACCGGGCCCGGACCGAGCCGCTTCACGATGCTGATCCGGATCAACACGCAGGGCAACGTCGACACGTACACGAAGCCGGACGGCGGCATGGGCGGCCGGATCCGGCCTCAGGACATCTTCGTCCTCAACACCCGCTTCACGGGCAGCGGCACCTTTCCCGCGATGACCGGGCCTGTCGCGGCCAGCCTGGCCGCAGACCTGCACGCCACGTTCCCCTGCAACCGGATCATCGCGCTCGACGGTATGAGCTTCGATCCCAACGCCCCCGGCTACGCCTTCACCGGGGTCGGCGACCCGAACGTCTATGCGCTGATCAGCGACTACGAGCGTGACGATTGGAACGCCGGGCGGGCCACCGATCCGTCGAGGCCCCCGTGGAAGGAGAACTACAAGAAGGCGTTCCCGCTGCTTCGAGGCTGGAACTTCGGCTTCGCCTCCACCATCGCCGCCAACGCCATCGGTGCCGGTCAGCGCAGCGGCCTCGCCCCGCAGGACGTCGCGGACTGGGACTACGGCCGGATCGCCCAGAACCTCGACAAGCAGAACTGGCGCCTCGGCGGCCCGCACCTCGGTCCGCAGAGCGTCCAGACCCAGGACGCGTGCGCGGACGGCGGGGCGGCCGGCTTCGGCGTGCGGGCCAAGCTGCTGCGCCTCCAATACCACTACAGGTTCTTCACCAAGAAGGTGAAGGTCCCGGGCAAGAAGAAGAAGCGGAAGAAGACCATTCGCCGGAAGCTGAAGAAGAAGGGTAGGCCCGACATGAGCAACCTGGCGATGGAGATCTCCTTCACGGGCAGCCCGGAAGCGTCGGCGAGCCAGTCGATCCTCAGCACGTCGGCCGCCCAGGCGGCGTCGTGCGTGCACCCGGGACTGAAGCAGGGCGGCGGCGCGTTCTTCTTCTTCGCATCCGACGACTCGATGCGACTGCTCTTCCAGCAGCCGGTGATCGACGCGCTGCGGCCGGCGACCGCCGCCGGATCGGCGAACAGCGGCGGCGTCGGCAGCCCCGGCTAGTTCCCTCGCGCTACGACTGTCTTGGCGCGCAGGTCCGAGAGGGCCTCGGCGGCGTCGTCCCAGTCCACCCTGTTCACGGTCATCGGGTCCGGGTCGAACTTGCCCTGGCGGATGAGCTCCAGGACCGCCGGCATCAGCGTGCGCACGTGCGGCCGCCCCGTCACGAAGGTGATGCCCTGGGTGAACATCTCGAGCAGCGGCAGGGCCGTCGGCTGGAAGTAGATGCCGACGCTAGTGCAGATGCCGTCGGCGTCGGTGGAGCGCAGGGCACACGCGATCCCGGCGGGGTCCGCGCTCGCATCGACGGTGATCGGATAGAAGCCCACCCGATCCGGAAACTCCTCGTGGAGGACGTTCGCGCCGAGCTTCTCGGCCAGCTCCCGGTCGCGCTTGCGGCGACCGACGACGTCGACGCGCTCGGCACCGAGAGCCAGCGCGATCGCGACCGAGTACAGCGCGATCGACCCGGCTCCCATGGCGATCAGGACGGGTGATCCGGGCGCTTTCTCGAGCGGGCCCGCGACCGTCCGCCAGGCGTCCGGGATGTTGTCTGAGAGGCTCGCCACCGCGGTGGGGGCGACGCCCTCGGGGATCGGTACGAGCATCGCGTCGGCGTAGGGGACGTTCACGGCGTCGCTCGCGAAGCCGCCATAGGTCTGGGGGCCCACCGGCAAGCCGTACATCGAGAGACGCGGCACGGACTCGCAGTTGCCCGAGCGCCCCTCGCGGCAGGCCGCGCACTCGCCGCAGGAGACCTGGAAGGGGACGCTCACCAGATCGCCCGGCTTCACCGACTTGACGGAGCCACCGACGTCGGTCACCTCGCCCACGCACTCGTGCCCGAAGGGGAACGGATTGCCGACCGGGGCGAGACCCTGCACGAATGCGGCGTCGAGGTCGCAGGTCGCCAGCGCCACCGGGCGGACGATCGCCTCGCCATCCCCGCCGAGTGTGGGATCGGGCGCATCGCGCCACTCGAGCTTGCCCTTCTCGATGAACTCGAGCTGCCTCATGCCGGGACCTCCTGGTCGGCGGCGGCCGGGACCCGCTCCCTCCCCGATCCCTCCTGCTCGCGCTCGGCCTTGGCGGCCTCACGGAGCTGGTCGAAGCGAACGACCTGGCCCGCGGCGCCCCAGTTTCCGTCGGGTACCTCGTGGATCAGGGTCCAGACGCGGACGCCGGCATCGGGCCCCCACCCGGTCGCCTCGAGGACGAGCTTCGTCGTGTCCTCGACCAGGCCGGCCTTCCGTCGCTCGCTGAGCGCTCCGCTCGGAACGGTGATGTCGACGACGGCGTGCGGCTCGGCGATGCCGTCCGGCGTCTGGATCGCCTCGGCGGGCAGCGCGTGGACGTGGGTCCACGTGATCGTGCGGAAGAACTCGGTATCGGGCGCCCCCTCCCAGTGCAGCAGGGTGGCGCCGAGCTCGCGCGCGAGCTCCTGCCGGGCGTCGTCGGAGAGGGAATCGGCGGGAATCGTCAGGTCGAGCTTCGGCATCGGTCCTCCTTCGGCGGAACCTTGGGTTCAGAAACCGGACGCAGCCTATAGGGTTCGGCTTCCGAACGCAGCCTCGCTATCCTGGCCCGGATGCGCGCCTCCGATCTGGCCGAAGAGAGATGCTCGATCGCCCGCCCGGCCGCCCTGCTCGGCGACCGCTGGACCCTGGTGATCCTGCGCCAGGCATTCAACGGCATCAAGCGCTTCGAGGACTTCCAGTCCACACTCGGTATCTCCCGCTCGCTGCTCTCGGAGCGCCTCGGCCGGCTGGTCGACGCGGGCGTCCTGCGCCGCGAGCCCTACAAGGACGCGGTCCGGACGCGCGACCGCTACCGCCTCACGGAGATGGGACTCGATCTCTACCCCGTGTTGATGGCCCTGCGCGAGTGGGGCGATCGCTATATGGCCGAGGACGGCCCGCCGATCGAGATCCGCCACAGGGACTGCGGCGGCGAGCCAACCCTGGGGCTGCGCTGCTCGGAATGCGGCGAGGAGGTCGACGCGCGCGCCGCCGAGGCGATCCCGGGACCGGGCCTCAAAATCGCCTAGGAAGACCCCCGCTTCTGGTCCAAGGCTCGCCGTGGCAGTCTTTGCCCAATGAGATGGCCTGGCCGGATGCTCACCGCCCTCGCGGGTTTCGCGGCATCCGCCGCCGCGGTCGAGTGGCTATACCACCGCACCCTGCGTGATTGGGTGCTCAACTGGGGCGCAACCGCCGAAGAGGCCACTCGCTCTCTGCCCGGGGACGGGCTGCTGGACCCGGCCGACATCGTCGCGACGCGCACGATCCGCATCGAAGCGCCTCCGTCGGCGATCTGGCCATGGCTCGTGCAGATGGGCCCGGGACGTGCCGGTGCATATACCTACGACTGGATCGAGAACCTCTTCGGTCTCAACATGCACAGCGCCGACCGGATCGTTCCGGAGTGGCAGGAGCTCGCGGTGGGGGACGTTCTGCGGAGTCGCGAGGATCGGCCCGGGATGCGCGTGGAGATTCTCGAGCCGGAGCAGGTGCTGTCGAATCGCTCTGAAGCGGGCGACTGGGTCTGGACCTTCGCTCTGGTCCCGGAGAACGGGTCGACCCGGCTGATCAGCCGAAATCGGATCGCGTTGAAGGGTGCCGCGGCGGGACAGCGGCTCGGGATGCTGGTGATGGAGCCCGGCTCCCTCGTCATGGAGCGCAAGATGCTGCTCGGAATCAAGCAGCGTGCCGAGCGGCTCGCTGCGGAGCAGGTTGGCCGGCCGAGCTGAAGCCCGCGAGGTGGGAGGGGAGGTGGCGGCCGCCGTCGACCTGTACTGGTTGCCGCTCGGCGCCGGTGGGCACTTCGTCAAGCTGAACGGTCGGATCTACGAGGCCGCCGCGGCACGGTTGCAGCGGCGTCCGGCGCGCGATCTCTATCACTCCGCACTGCAGGTGGAGGTTCCGGAGGGGAGATACGTGATCGAGCAGGCGCCGGTCCACGATTGGAGCGGCAGCGAGCGGGGCGTCGTCGCTGAGGGCGCGGTCGGCAGTAGATGGGCCGGCCGATTTCGGATCTTTCGCTACGAGATCCGTCTATGGCCCGGTGGACACATTCCGGACGTGGCCGAGGCCGTAGACAGCCCGCGGCGGCTGTCCACCGACGAGGGTCGTGTTCGCCGAGTACTCGAGGTCGTCGCGCAGATCCCGACTCCCGTTTGGGGACGCGATGAGCTGGCGACCGGGGAGATGTGGAATTCCAACTCCGCAATTGCCTGGGTGATCGCTCGCAGCGGGATCGACACGAACTCGATTCAGCCTCCGGCCGGGGGGCGCGCTCCCGGCTGGCGGGCCGGGCTAGCGGTAGCCCGCCGGCGCGAGGACGGGGCTCCTTCGCGTCGGTCGAGGAGTTAGGAGCCGAAGGTCCGGCAGGGCTCGCCGCGCAGCCCGGGACAGGGCGGCAGCGGGGTCGGCGCCGTGACTCCGCGCACCAGCGGCAGGATCAGCCGCGAGGGATGCTTGTGGGAGAAGGCGATGGTCACCCTCGCGTCGCCCTGGGGGACCGTCTCGGCGAAGGACCAGACCGGCTGGTCGCCGCTCGGTGCGGCCACGGTGACGCGGATGCGGGAGCCCGCGCGGTAGACGTGGCCCTGGTAGTAGAGCGGGATGATCAGCTTGGCGAAGCGGCCCTTCGGCAGCTTGGCGACATCACCGCGGCGGAGGCTGAGGACCGGCTCGAGCAGCGAGCTCTTCCGCGGGAGGAGCTTGCGCATGCTGGCTCTCAGGTAGCCGCTCTGGACGTAGGTCTCCTTGCCATCCGGCCGCACCTCGGAGACCGTCACCTGGAGATCCACGTCGGGCACGGATGCCCGCACCCAGGCGTGGACGGCGCCGGCGCCGATGATCGCCGTATCGGCTCCGAGCGGCGGCGTCACGTAGGACGCGGCGGTGCCCGCCGGCGGCTGCTGCCAGTCGTAGGTCGGGTGGGCGGTCCAGAGATCGCCGCTGCCGGTGCTCTTGCCGGCGAAGTCGGTGGCCGGCCGCGCCTCCTTGTCCCATCGGAACGTGTCGCTGCCACCCCTGCGGCCCTTCTTCGGGGGCTTGCCCGCGAGCGCCCCGTCCTGTCGGAAGAACCAGGACCGCGCCCTCGTCCCCGGGATCGGGAAGCGGCTGAAGTCGCGGGTGAAGCCGGGGTAGGGAGCGCCCGTTGCGCCTCCGGCCCCGTTGTCGAACATGACCCTGACCTGCGGCTGGGCTTCGAAGGCGGCCAGTGCCGCACCGTAGGTCGGCTGGTCCTGGATCGGATCGTGGGGCAAGGTCACACCCGGGATGCCCATCGCGGACTGGTAGACGACCGAGGCGGACGCGGCCTCCACCGGGGTTAGCTCCGGTCTTCGCTGGGCGACGTAGAGCTCGAGGAAGTCGAACCAGCGGTTGAAGGTCTCCGGGTCGAGGGAGTCGATGTGGAGGCCGTTCGTGAAGGTGAACCACTTGCGCCTCGTGTTCGTGAACCGGTCGGCGAGGTTGGCGCAATGGCCGCCGGTCTGCTCGTCCTCGAACTGGCAGGCGAGGAAGACGGGCGCCTTGATCCGCTTGACGAAGGTCGAGGGATTCAGTGGGTTCGCGACCTTGGGCCTGTAGAAGCGGTTGTGATGGACCTTGCTGATCAGGTCCGTCGCGGCCGTGTGCAGCGTCTGGTTGGCCTTGCAGATCTGATCGCCTTCCTGGATGCGCTTCCATGCCCATCCCTGGCCCTCGGTGGGGGAGGCCGGCTTCGCGTCGTCGACGCGGTCCTGAGCCCACTGCAGGGCGAAGCCGGTGTTGAGGTAGCCGCCGGGATAGAGCGTTGTGGCGGTGTTGTCGATCACCGAGAGCGGCGTGATCGCGGCGAGGCTGGGAGGCCTCGTGGCTCCGACGAAGAGCTGGCTGATCCCGCCGTAGGAGACCCCGGCCATGCCGACCTTGTGGTGGAGGACCCACGGCTGCCGGGCGGCTGTCTCGACGACGTCGTAGCCGTCCAGGCTCTGCAGCGTCTCGAAGTAGTCGAAGGCACCCCCGGAGCAGCCGGTACCGCGCATGTTCACGTCGACCACCGCGTAGCCAAGCAGGTTGAGGATCTGGCTGATGCCGCTCTCGGCGCCGGCGGGATTGGCATAGCCGTAGCCGGAGTATTCGACCAGGGTCGGGTACGGGCCCGCCGAAGCCGGGCCGGGGAGCCGCACGTCCAGGGAGAGACTCGTCCCGTCCCGCGTCGTCATGTACCCATAGCCGCCCGCGGGGAGAGTCTGGTTGTAGATCGACGTGTGCTTGGGCGCCGCCCGGTCCCTCATCACGCCGACCCGAACCGAGAGGGATCCGTCGGCGGCCCGAACCCGGTAGCCCTTCCCGGCCGGGATGCGGCGGAAGACGACGCCGCCGAGCGAGCCGACGGGCTTGGTGGAGACCTTCCGCTTCTTTCGGTCGATCAGGCGCAGCTTGGTGCCGGGCTGGGCACCGGTGACATAGACCTGATTGACGCTGCCGTGAACGCCAAGCGAGTTCGCCGCGAACGCGGTCGCGGGCACGATCGCGGCGATCGCCACCGTTGCCGCCGACGCTACCAGCGCACGCTTCAGATTCCTCTCACTCCCCGTGCTGCCCATCCCTGGCCTCTCCTTGGCTGACTTGGGATTGCCGGAAGCATACGGGGCACTTCGGCATCCGGCTTGGCGGCTAACCGGTGTGGACCGCGTCGCCGCCCATCTCGTCCAGCGTGTTGCCGATCGGTGGGATCGGCGTCTCGCGCAGAATCCGCGCCATGTGGAGGAGGTTGTGGGCGCACCACGAGCTGGTTCGCTGCGTGTATTCGTGCTCCGGCCCGCCGGCGTCGAGGTACGAGGGCCCCGGACCGGCGTCGCCCACCCAGTAGGTGTCGGCGTTCGGGGGCACCACGCACCCGAGATGGGTCATGTTGAACAGCGTGGTCTCGGCGCTGGCGTGCGCGCCGTCCTCGTTGCCGGTCACTACCACCCCGGCGACCTTGTTGTAGAGCGGGTACTGCCCGACGTCGTTGCGCTCGTTGTAGGTGCCGTCAAGACGCTCGATCACCATCTGGCAGACCGAGGAGCGGACCCCGAACCAGATCGACATTCCCATCAGGATGATGTCGGCCGCCTTGAACTTCTCGAGGAGCTTGGGCCACTCATCGCCGTCTCCCTCGTCCGAGCTGACGCCGAACTTGATGTCGTAGTCCACCGGCCGGAACAGCTCCGTCTCCACTCCGTGCTCCTCGAGGATCCCGAGGACGCGGTTCATCAACGCCTCCGTGTGGGACCTCTCGGGGGTGCGCTTCAGGGTGCAGTTGACGCCAAGCGCCTTCAGACCGGCGCCGGCGCCGGCGCCCAGTGAGTCCGCCATTCCTTCTCCTTTGGTCGAGATGCCGCCCTCCGTCCCGCGGGCGGGCGCAACGTTACGCAACCCGGCAAGGCCGAGGAGGGCCGCTCGATAAGGTCCGCCGCCGTGAGCAGCTACGACAAGATCAAGGATCTGCCGCTGGAGATCGAGGGCTACGAGCTCGAGGGCCTCGAGTTCCACCCCGAGGGCAGCGATTTCGAGCGCCTCACCACGATCATCCACCTGAAGGGCGGCGGCCATCAGGGGCTGGGCGAGGACGTCGTCTACGACGCGCTCGACCACGTCGCCTTCCAGGACGCGGGGCCGGTGCTCGATCTCGCGGGCAAGCACACCATCGCATCGTTCTCGGAGCTGCTCGAGGGCCTCCCGCTCTTCCCGACCCCGCCGGAGCGCGAGGTCTCGGTCAACTACCGCCGCTGGGCCTTCGAGAGCGCCGCCCTCGACCTGGCGCTGCGCCAAGCCGGCAAGTCCCTGCATGAGGTCGTGGGAAGGGAGCCCAAGCCCGTTACGTTCGTCGTCTCGATGCGGCTGACGCCTCCGGGCTCGGACGAGGTGTCGACGATCGAGCCGGTCCGCAAGAGGCTCGAGGTCTACCCGGCGCTGCGGTTCAAGCTCGATCCCACGAACGACTGGAGCGACGAGCTGCTCGGACAGCTGGTCGACACCGGCGCTGTCGACTCGCTCGACCTGAAGGGCCAGTACAAGGGCACGCCGGTCGACGTCGAGACCGACCCCGAGCTGTACCGCAAGCTGATCGAGGCGTTTCCGGACGCCTGGCTCGAGGATCCCGATGTCAACGACGACACCAAGCCGATCCTCGACCCGGTCGCGGACCGGGTCACCTGGGACGCCGTGATCCACTCAGTGGCCGACATCGAAGGGCAGCCCTGGCCGCCGAAGATGGTGAACATCAAGCCCTCGCGCTTCGGCCCGCTGCACGAGCTCTTCGCCGCCTACGACCACTGCGACGAGCAGGGCATCGGGGCGTACGGCGGCGGGCAGTGGGAGCTCGGTCCCGGCCGCGGGCACATCCAGTACCTCGCCTCCATCTTCCATCCGGACACGCCGAACGACGTGGCGCCCTCCGGCTACAACACGGCCGGCACCGAGCCGGGGCTGCCGTCGAGCCCGCTCGAGCCGATGCCGACGGAGACCGGCTTCAGATGGGGCGAGTGAGTAGGCTGCGGACCAATGGCTGAGCAGACCTTCGCCGACGCGCTCAACGAGCAGATCTCGAACGAGTTCGCCGCGCAACAGCAATACATCGGTGCGGCCGTCTACTACGACTCGGAGACCCTGCCCCGGCTCGCCGCGTTCTTCTACCGCCAGGCGGTCGAGGAGCGAAACCACGCGATGATCATGGTCCAGTACCTGCTCGACACCGACGACGAGGTGAAGATCCCCGACATCACCTCCCAGCAGACCCGCTACGACGACGTGGTCGGGCCGGTGAAGATGGCACTCGAGCAGGAGAAGCGGGTGAGCGACGAGATCAACGCCCTCTTCAAGCTCGCCCGCGAGGCCGGGGACTTCCGCGCCGAGCAGTTCCTCACCTGGTTCGTCAAGGAGCAGGTCGAGGAGGTCTCCTCGATGACCGACCTGCTGAACGTCTGCGAGCAGGCGAAGGAGAGTCCTCTGCTGATCGAGGACTTCCTGGCGCGAGAGCAGGTCGGCGACGAGGGGACGGACCCTTCGATGCCACCCGTCGCCGGCGGCGCCCTCTAGTCCAGCCTGCCGGGCCGCCTGTGCTGAGCGCGGCGGCGAGCCGCTCGGGTCGCGAGGGTCCGGCGCAGCTCGAGGATGTCTGAGCGCATCTCGTTGATCGGCTGGCGGCTGTCCTCGAGATGCCGCGAGTGCAGCTCGACCTCGCGGGCCCCAGCGTTCTCCGCGGCCACCTCCCAGACTGCGGCGCCGTCCCGGGCGCTGATCGTCTCGGCGAGCTCGGTGTCCTCGAAGAGCGCGCCCGTCTGATCCTCGAGGCCAAGGCCGGGCTCCAGCTCTCCGCTCGCGATCGCTCGCAGGAAGCGGCGACGGCGGACCGGCTCGGTCAGATAGTGGACGCAGGCGCTGCCGGGCAGGACACCCAGGCCGTCGGCCACGGCCGGGTCGCCCTGCGAGCTGGTGATCCCGCCCTCGAACCAGACCATCGCTCCCGCGCTCTGGCCGCAGATCAGGATGCCCTCCCGCCAGCACTCGCGCAGGATCTCGTCGAGGCCGTGCGCCCGCCAGATGGCGACCAGGTTCAGCATGCTCCCCCCGCCGGCGTAGATCACGTCCTGGTTGAGGAGCTCCTCGCGCAGGTCGACCGGGTTCTCGCCGAGGCGGAAGAGCGAGATCGCCTGCGGCAGGCAATCTCGCTCAGCGAAGGCGCGGCGGAAGCGGGCGATCTGGTCCTCGTGGTCGCCGCTCGCCGTCGGGAGCAGGCAGATCTTCGGGCGCGGGGACTCGGCCAGCTCGACGATCAGATCGCAGATCGCGTCGTTTCCGACTCGGCGGTCGAAGTCATGGCCTCCGAGAGCGAGGATGCGACGCCGGGCACTCACCGGGTGAGCCTACGCCGCTGCGGGGCGCACCGGCATCAAACTGGTTGCGCCTGCGGCGCACCCTCGCATGATCGTTGCCGGGGCCGCGGCGCCCAGGTAGCGGGTGGCCAGCCTCGTCTCGAGGACCCGGCTCCCTCGCCGCTCCAGCTTGTAGGCCCGCGCCTCGGGGCGGGAGGCGACGACCTCGACCAGCTCGTCGCCGACGAACCGCAACGCGGCCCCGTCCTCGGCCGCGAAGCCGGCGGGCATCCCTTCGAGCAGATGACGATGGAAGGCGCCCCGGCGATCGCCGTCGCAGTAGTGGACCGCGTTGCTGTGCCGCAGGAACCCGAGCCCGGGGACGCGGTTGACCTCGCCGTGGTATCCGCTGACGGCCTCGGCGAACCAGCAGAGCGATCCGGCGGAGAGCCCGCAGAGGATCACGCCGGCCTCGTAGGCCTCGTGCAGGATCGAGTCGATCCCGTGCGCGCGCCAGACGCCCAAGAGGCTGATCAGGCTGCCGCCACCGACGTAGATCAGGTCCTGCGCCAGTAGATGCGAGCGGATGTCGGGGACGCCGCGCTCCCGCCGGAACAGGCTGATGTGCGAGGCACGCGCACGATCCCGGAAGGCGCCGTAGAAGCGGACGACGTAGTGGTCGGCGTCGCCACTCGCGGTCGGCAGGAAGCAGACACGCGGATTCGACGTCCCGGTGAGGCCGAGGACGTAGTCGTCGAGCAGCGGATTCCCGGATTCCTGCGAGAACCCGCCGCCGCCGAACGCGACGACCTGTCTCATCGCTCCCGTCATGCCGAAATTGTCCGCGCGGCGCGGTCTTCGATCGTTGGCCCGATGTCGAAAGATCGCCGGAGGATGATCGACCGCCTGTCGAAATCCGTGCCTACGAGCGCCGGATCGCCGGCTCCGGGCCCCTCCGCTGGGCGAACAGGGCGACCAGGACGAGGGGCGCGAACCAGACCACGTACGGATAGAACCAGTGGTTCGCGGTCACCTGGACGGCGATCAGCAACGCCGCGGCCAGGGCGGCGACCTGCGCGGTGCTGCGCTTCCTCGGCACGAAGAAGAAGAGCGCGGCCAGCGCGAGGGCGAAGACCTTGCTGAGCGTCTGCAGGAAGTGCAGCGACGGCGCCTGCCCCCAGACGCTGAACGGCGACCCGCGCGAGGCCTGGTAGCCCAGCGTCCGGTCATAGAGCTCGCGGAAGCCGCCACCGGGCAGCAGCGGGATCGTCACCAGCGCCGCTGCGATCAGAAAGCCGAGCGCGAAGAGGATCAGCGGCCGGGCGCGGCGCTCGCCGTGGCCGGCCGCGAAGAGCGGCGCCAGCACCAGCGGCCCGAACTTGCTCAGGCCGGCCAGCGCCGCCGCCGCCCCCCGCGCGGGTGGCGAGGCCAGCACGAGCAGGCAGCAGACCACGAGCAGGGCCACCAGGGCGTCGTTGAAGCTCGAGCCCAGCGTGTACATCGTGAACGGGTAGGCGAGCCAGGCGTAGCTCAGGGCGATCCCGAGAGTGGTGCCCTCCGGCCCGGCCCTGACGCGGCGGCCCAGCGCGAACAGCGCCAGCGCCGTGAGCAGCTCGAAGGCGAGCGCGGCCGCCCGCGCCGCCGAGACCTCGTCCCAGCGCCCGCTCCACGGGAGGGCCTGCTCGAACGGAACGTAGGCGAGGTAGTTGACGGGCCCGTAGACGTCGCCTCGAATCGGCGTCCCCGCCGAGGCGCCGGGACCGTAGACGTCCTCTCCGCCCGTCAAGCGATCCGCGCCGACCACCCCCGCGAGCCCGACGTCGATCACCTTGCCCTCGGTCGCCATGTAGGCGGTGTGGAAGCCAACGAGCGCGACGATCCCGGCGACGAGCAGATTGCGCGGCGCCAGCGGCAGCAACCGGTCGCGGGTCTCGACCGGCCTGAATCCGGCGACCAGCATCCGCAGGAAGACGTATGCGAGCACCGGATAGACGAGCCCGACCGAGAGCCCGATCTCCGCCTTGTTGAAGAAGAAGAGCGAAGCGCTGAAGCCGAGCAGCGCGAGCAGGTCGAGATGGATCAGCCGCAGCGGCCGGCGTGGATCGACGAACGGTGCGAGGAAGAGCGCGCAGAGCGGCAGCCAGATCCACCACCGGTTGACCTTGCCTGAGACCGCGCCCTGATAGCCGCGAGCAAGCTTTGTGTCCACCTGCGTGCCGGTCCATTCCTCGACAACGCATCCCCCGGCGTCGTCGATCACCACCTGTCCGATGTCGTTTCCATCCCGATCGAAGTAGTCGACCTGCCACTGACGGGGAAGCCCCGCCCCGGCCCGGGTCCGTGTCTCGAAGCGGCGCACCGACCCCTTCGGCGTGAGCGCCGCCGTGGCGATCGCAGTCGCCTGCCCGGGAGTGAGCTCGAAGCCCGGTTCGCGCGCGCCGGGGGCGAGCGGCGGCGAGAGTGTCACCGTCTGACCGCCGAACGGCGGCTGATCGGCTGGATCGAAAGAACCGGCGTCGCACGCATCGGCGGCAGCCGGCGCGACAGCGAGCAGCGCCAAGGCGATCAGCACTGCCGAGGTCAGCCGCAGACGGCGCGATTGCATTCGCAATGGCTACCGGATCGCGGCGGATGAGGCGCGGGCGGGTGTACGCGACGGATCCGCCACCGTCGCGAATCGGCTCCGCCTAGCGGGATCCGGCCGAGGCCACCACCGGCAGGGACTACCCCTCGAGCGCCGGTGCGCAGGCGGCGAACTCCTGGCCGCTCGGCATGTCGCGGCGCAGGGTGGCGAAGGCGACGCCGCCGGCGATCAGCGGCAGCCAGAAGAGAATGATCCGGTAGGCGAGCACGGCCGCCGCCGTGGCCGCGGCCGGAGCTCCGTAGACGATCAGGGTCCCGATCAGCCCGAGGTCGATCCCCCCGATCCCGCCCGGAATGGGCAGCAGGCCGCCGAGCTGGCCGATCAGGTAGCCCATCAGGATGACGGTGAGCGGTGGGGAGACACCGAACGCGTGGAAGCTCGCCCAGAGGACGAAGTTGTCGAACGCCCAGTAGCCGATCGAGCCGGCGATCACGCCCAGATGCCCTGAGCGCAGGATCTGCCGGGCCTCGGCGGTTCCGTCGATCGCCGCCCGCCGCGCCTCGCTCAACCACCGACGCATGCGCGGGGCGTCCGGCTCGGGCGCTTCGCCCGGCCCCAGCCGCGGCAGCACCCCCACGACGACGATGGTGAGCGCCGCCAGCGCGGCCGGAAGCGCGGTCAGCCAGAGCGAGAGATCGGGGCCGAGCAGGCCGACGGCGAGGGCGGCGCCGAGCACGGCGACCGCTACGAAGTTCACCCCGCTCTTGATCAGGAAGAACGCGACGGAGCGCCGCGCGATCCGTCGCCCGCCCATCCCGCCGCGATGAAGGACCCACGCGCCGAGCGCCAGCCCGCCGGCGCCGCTGGCGGGCACCAGCGAGCCCATCGCGAGCTCGGAGCCCGCGATCTGCCAGCTGCGCCGCCGCGTCAGACCGGTGCAGAAGATCGGGCCGAACATGACCAGGTAGGAGGCGAACGACAGCCCCTCGAGCGCGGTCGCGAGGACGAGCCAGCCCGGGCTCGCCCTGACCAGCAGGTCCCGGACCTCGCCGAGCCCGGGAGCGAACAGGAAGACGGCCACCAGCAGGCCAAGTGCCACGAGCGCCTGCAGGGCCCGCCGTTCCAGGTTCCGTGACCGGAACTCCTGCGGCAGATCCTCCTGGGGAGGCGTCAGATAGGTGACCTGGGATTCGTCGACGATGCACTAAGGATCGCGGAGAGGCGCCCTCGGCGAACCGATCGCACTTTCACGGTGTTTATGAGCGTCTGGGAGGATCGTCCTATCGCTGTCATGGAGTACATGCAGGAGAGCAACGTCGCGGCGGAGCGCCTCGAGCGCCTGCTCTTGGATGCCGGTGAGTTCTTCGAGTCCTATCTGTGGGAATCGGAGACCTCCGAGAAGGCGCGCGCGGCGCTCGCCGAGGAGGGGCTGGACGAGAAGGTGATCCGCGCCTTCGAGGTCGGCTATGCACCGGTCGGTCCCGACGTGCTGATGGATCACCTGCTCGGTCTCGGCTACTCGCTCGAGGAGATCGTGGCGGCCGGGCTCGCGACCCGCTCGGTGCGAGGCCGGGTGCACACCCTGTTCCGCTCCCGGGTGATGTTCCCCGTCAAGGATGCCGACGGTCGCATCCTCGGCTTCGCCGGCCTCGCGACCCACGTGGGGCCCTCATGGGCGCTCTGGATCTACTCCCCCGACGCCGGGCTCTACCGCCGCTCGCAGGCGGTATTCGGACTTGACCGCGCCGCGCGCAAGATCGCCGCTTCGGGAACCGCGCTCGTGCTGCGCGACTGCGTCGAGGTGCTGAGGGCGCATCAGGATGGCCGGAAGAACGCCGTCGCGGTGCACACGCCCTGGCTCACGCGCGATCAGATGCTCGAGCTCTCGAACGGGGTTCGCGGCGGGCTCGATGCGCTCGAACTGGACCTGCCTCAAGGCATGCACGCAGACGCGAAGGAAGAGCCGGCGGGGATGGCGGCGATCTCGGCTCGACAGCGCGATCGGTCCGACTCCGATCCGCGCGACCGGCAGCAAGCATCCAACCTCAAGGCCAAGCGGATCGCCATCGTGATCGCGACCGGACTGGCGGCCGTGAATCTCTGGACCGGTGCGCCCCTGCTCGCGGTCTGGCTCGGCGCCCAGGCCCAGGGCGGGCGCGTGCTCAGCCTGCGCGGCGTCGTCACGGTGCTGCTGGTCCTCTCGGTCCTCGCTTTCGTCCTCGGCTGGGCGCTCGCCTGGTTGAGCGCGAAGTACGACCAGCTGATCGGCCGGCCGCCGACCCTCGCTCGAACCTCCCCATGGCAGCGCCGCATGCGCGGTGAGCTGGACGAGCACCTGAGGACCCGCTACTCGCTCAGCGCTCCCGAGAGGGTTGTCGCCGCCTGCGTGATCGCGGGCGTGCTCGGGTTCGAGGTCTGGTTCTTCTTCATCGCGGGCTCCTCGCTGCCGAACACGTAGTCACCACGCAGGTCAAGGAACGGGAGCGACGGGACTCGAACCCGCGGCCTCCGGCGTGACAGTTCGGCCCGGAAATCCCTGCAAACCACGCATAAACCCGCTCCACAACAGGGAATGCGCCATCTCCCGCCGCCGTTCTGAGAGCGGCTCGTTTCAGCGCAAATTGCGGACGGTTATCGGCGATTTGGGCACCGGATTTCGCATCGTCCATCGAGTCGATCTACGGAACTCTGACGGCGTCCTCGAATCGGTTGAGGAGGGTGAAGAGCTCCTTCGCCTCCCAGCTGTCGCCCTTCCGCTTGTTCCGGTGCCGGGTGAGGACATCGATCTCCTCGAGCCGCCGGAGACCTCGAAGCGCGGCGACGTCTGACCTGCCGGTCAGCTCCTGAACGATCTTCGTCGTGATGAACGGGAATGAGGGCAGGTTCTCGACGATCTGCAGTGCGACTGCGTCGCGCCGCATTGGCCCGAGGCGCTCGATCCACTTCCGCTGCAGCTCGGAGACCTGGTCGGAGAAACCCTCGGCGCTCTCGGATGCCGCTTCGACGGCACGTGCGAACTGCGCCACCCAGCTGTCGACGCGGTCCGCCCGGTATTCCTCAAGGCCCGCGATGTAGGCGTCCTTGTTCGCCCCAAGGATGAGGCTCACCGGCGGCACATATCGCGTCGCAATGCCTCGGCGACGGAACAGGACGTGGATAAGGCAACGGCCGACGCGGCCGTTGCCGTCGCCGAACGGGTGGATCGTCTCGAACTGGGCATGCGCGATCGCGGCCTGCACCACCGGCGAGATGTCGTCCCGGTTGGCGAACTTGCACAGGTCCTTCACCAAAGGGAGCACTTGCTCTTCCGGCGGTGGCACAAAGTCAGCATGAGGTGGTGAGGCGCCGCCGATCCAGCCCTGTTCTTCCCGGTACTGGCCCGCGATGCGATCGAGCGGTGGCACGATCGCGAGGGCGGCGTGAATGTCCGCGATGTCCTTCGGTGTGATTCGCTTGGCGTCTGCCCCAATGCGCACCGCCTCCTCCATCGCACGAGTGTTGGCCAGCACCTCCTGAGCCTTGTAGTCGCCCTGGTCGCCCTCAAGCGCGGCCTGCGCCAGCTTTCGGTGGGAGAGGCTTAGGCCCTCGATCCGCGACGAGGCCAAAGCCTCTGATCGCAGCAGCTGACGGGCCAAGCCCTCGAGCGGAACCAGGGCCGGCTCCCTTGAATTGAGCTCGCGCACTTCGCCGGCTGCCCGCTCGGCGAGAGCGAAAGTGGACGAACTCAGCTCGGGATCGAGGTCCCCGATCGGGTCGGGGATGAACGCGCGATAGCGGGCGGCGCCCCGTGTCCGGCCCCCGGCTCGCGCGAAATCCGGCGCCCAAGTTCGCTCCTCGTAACGACCTCGCCCGTGGCGGGCTTGTATTTTGCTTTCAGAAGGTTCGGCTGCTCTGGCCATGGCCGAACTTTAGCGGTCGAAAGTTCGGACTTCTGGGATCTTTCCAAACTTACTGACCGGCCGCAGCGTGGGGACGGCGCCGGATCGACTCTGGGAACACGCCCAATCCTCAGTTGACCGGCGCAACATCCACCCTGCAGCTACCAGCGGAAGAGGCGATTTCAGAGGCTCGGAACAGGCGAGAACTCCAGACATTCAGGCCGACCCCCGGACAGGTGGAGGCCGTCAGGAGCTTCATGAACTCGTCGCGACAGATGACTCGCACGGGTACACGAATGCGCTGGGCAAGGGCGCAAGCTGCCGCGTCGAAGCTCGCGCTCGTCGCTTCTGCCGTCGTAAACAGCGCCGCTGCACTCACCGGCGCGGCCCGCGCGGCTCGTTCCAACTGCCGCAGCGGCGTCTGGTCATCTGCGGTTCCCGTCCACATCTTCACCTGGATCGCGACGCCAAACTCAATTCCCAGTGGTCCAACAAAGCCGCACACGAAGTCCGCTCCCTCCTCCGCTGGTCCACCGCGGTGTTCGACGTGGTCAAAAATGCTCTCGAGGAGCCGCGCGGTTGGCCGTTCAAGCTCCGCGCCGCCGAACGATTCCTGAAGGGCCTGCCATGCCCCAGCGTCGGCGGCTTGCAGCACGTCGGCGAGTAAGTCGTCAGGCGAGCGCCTCGGTGCGGTCTGCCCTGGTAGCGAGCGGGGTGACCGCCGACGCCAGATGGTCGATGTTCCAGACTGCGCGCTGGCAACGCATTGTGCGGCGAAGGCTCGCGGGTAGATCAAGCGTCCCGGGCTCAAGCCCGGCGCGGACTGAGCTCGACGCGCCGGCGATGACCGTGATCACCGGTGTGCGCCACCCGGAAGTCGTAGTCATCTCCCGCGCTGGCGATTGACCAACTGCCGACGCGAGGCGTGTGCGGTAATACCAGCAGGTGATTAGGCTCGATGGCGTCCTCCTCGTCCGGGAGCAGGCGTCGGTTGTGGGACCGAAGCGCTCCACTGATCCCTGACCATCTCACCGGGGTCGCTCTTAAGGATCGAGCGGACGCGCCGTAGGTCTTGGCTGGGGATCCCACCCCCACCCTTGACGTAGTACCCCGCGTTCGCAGCTCGGGCCCGATGAGCTCCTCCGCAACGCTGCGGTCAGTGCGAACCACCCAGCAGCGTCGGCCGTCCATGGTCATGCCGCGAACCCGATGCTCGGCTGTTCAGGCAATGCCTCGCCGTGGAGCAGGGCGTAGAGCTCTGCGAGCGTGGTAGGAGAGGTCCGGTGTTCGGCGCACCCGTGGTCCGCCAGCCAGTCGGTGGCCCTGACCGGGGGTCAGGGGGAGGAGCTCGATCTCGGCCCAGCAGCGTCCGGGCCTCTGAATCGCCGGGTGCAGACGTCCCAGGGGGCTCGTTCGTCGTCACAAGGACGATGACCCGCATGCCCTGGCCGATCAGGCCGTCGGTGACGTTGAGGAGCCGGGACAGCGCCTGGCCCGTGCGTTCATGGGCGTCGGCGGTCAGCAGTTCGCCGGCGTCTTCCGAGCACCACCAGCTTCCACTGTGCGTTTCGTCGGTCACGCGCTGAGGACTCCGCGACAAGCACGTCGAGCATGTACGAGGTTTCGGTCCCCAGGAAGCCATCGGGGTCGGTGATGAAGTGGGTCGAACACCACGGCGCCCACTCGCGGGCAAGGGCGCGAAGAACGCTCGTCTTGCCGGTCCCGGGGATGCCGTGGAAGAGCAGCAATCGCCCTCCATCACGCACTTCGTCGGCCTTGAGCGTCAACAGGGGTTCGAGGGCCTGCGTGGTGCCTATTTCGTAGTTCGGGCGAAGGGTGGACCACTCAGGGGCCTGGATCCGGCGCCGTGCGGACCGCGGACCGTGGCAGCTGCTAGCCCAGAACGTCACCGGCACCTCGTCAGCGGGTGGGTCGGTCGCACCGAGCCGGCTTGCCAGGTCCTCGCGGCAAGCTTCGACCAGCCGCGCATCTCCTCCCGCGACCTCGATCGTCGCGGAGCCCTGGGAGACGTCGATGATTGCGGCGATTGAGCGCTTGAACCGGAGAAGAGCCGATTCGCTGGCGTCGGTGCGCCGGGAGAGAACGACCTCGCCGCCGAGGTCGTCGACGCTGGGCATCGAGTCCGGGTCAAGGGAAAGCTGCTCGAACCACAACCGGTGTAGTCCCTCGCGCTCGACCATGGCGATGTAGGCGGACTCGACCAGCTCGTAGCGTCCGCTCATCTGGTAGTGCGGACTGAGCACGATGCCTTCGACGGCGGCCGAGTCGGAGGGCTCGACGGAGACTTCGGTCATCGACGCGCCCTGTGGCCATCAGCCGACGCATCGTCAAGCGCCTGGCCGATCGCATCGCGTTCCTGAGATGTGAGCCCAATCAACCCCGGTCGTGCCCTCCAGCCCTGGATCCCGAAGTCACGCAGGTAGACGCCCCGGATGGGCTCGTTGTTCAGGTACTCGACCGGATGCCAGCGCCAGTGCAGGTCCGGCTCTGGACCCTCCTCGTGGTAGAGGGGCTTCGGGTCAAGGATGCGGGCGCGACCAATGATCTCCCCGCCCGGAACGAACCGAACGAAGACGGTCATTCCTTTCCAGATTCGGCCGTGGTGCTCACTGCTCGACCACCAAGTCCCCCCCGGAGGTGTGCCAGCCGAGCACCTCCGCGGGAGTCCATTCCGGATGCTCGGAACGGCCGATGCTGATCACCTGAGCTGCGGCTGGAGTCGCCATGGGAACCTCCTGTCGTCGTCGCGACACATCGCTAGTCTTGTAGAGTTACCGGGATCCATAGGCACTCGCTACAGGCGCGCAACGATAACACACATATACCAACCGCAGGAGGGGAACACCTTTGCCAGCCACCGTGAACCTTGCCTTCGAGCTGACGCCCGGTGGCCTTGATCAGGCCCAAGCCGAGCTAGACCGAATCCGCGCACTCTTGGAGAGCGGCAGGACTCCAAGCGAGCGAGTTCCCGGTGAAGTCGTCTATCGCAAGTGCCAAGACGGCAAGCTCGGCCAGAAGCTGCTTGAGGCCCTCCCAGAGGAATCAGATGCCCTGAAGTTTGAGGACCTGGCCGAGCGAATCAAGGGCTCCCGTGACAAGAAAGCGCGAGCGTCGCTCCGCGCTGCGCACCGCAACGTTAAGCAGGTCGAAGAGGGCCGGCACCCACAGAGGGAGAGATAGACCGCGAGGTCATTCTGCGCACGGATGACTACTGGCCGGAAGGGGCGTATCGCTACTACCTCCGACGAGAGGACCGAGCAGCGATTCAGAAGATCAGGGAATGATCCGCCGAGACCCATCTCGGGTCCCGCGGCGTGGGCCGCGAATCGGGAAACGCCTGGAAATGACGAACGCCCCGAGCAGGATTCGAACCTGCGGCCTACTCCTTAGGAGGCCACTCGGGGCGAAAACGGCCGGGTACCACCGGGCACGAAAGTCCTGCAATTCACAAGAGTTCCGGCGATTTCGCTTACCCGCGAATACCCGCCTCTTGCCCAACCTGATGTACCCCCCTCGTACCCTCGAGACTCACTGAGCCCAGAGGTCCCCAGTTTCGAGCTGAGGTGTTAGTTCTGCGTGGTCAGAAGCAGCTGGACGTCCGGTGGGCGATCGGCGAGGTGCGGGTCGCCGCGAATGGCCTCATCTCGTCTGGAGACCGACTTACGCTGCCAAGAGTGCCAGTCATTGAGCAGCTTCGGAAACTTCCAGATCCGGATGCCCCGGAATTCCCACCACGCCTTGGGGATCTGGTCTCCAGCACAGACGACATTAGGCATGAGCTTGAGGGTGTTCTTGATCGACCCGACGAGGACGCACGGGTCCGCTTCTCCGCCTACTACGGACTCCTTGTTCGCGCTCGGCGGCTCAAGGACCTGAGCCTTTTCGACGAGGTCTTCCACAAGCACTGGGAGGAGTTCTCCGATCGGAAGATTGCGCTCCTTCTGCGGTCGCAGTACTTCCTCAACAGACCGGACCAACCAGGAAGCCTCATTTGTGGTCTGTGGGACTTCGCGGAGAAGGCGCACGAACAGTTGCCAGGCCACTATGGCGTCGATTCCCATCTCGCCAGAAGAGGTCATCACTGAGATGGAGGAAGGCGTGCAGCTGAACCTGATGTGCGCCGCCTCCGGGAAGCGCTCGATCTGATCGAGCGCAGCATCAGTCTCTCCGCCGGTACGTACGCGACCTACTACGCGAATAGAGGGCGGGTACTGTCGCTTCTTGGCGAATACGACGATGCGTTTGAAGCATTAGATGAGGCGATCGACCGTGAGCCCTCGACCTCCGACAGCTACGCCGTGCGTATTGCGGACCATCAAATCGCGAAGATGCGCATTGAGATGCGGCGCCAGGTACTAGAGCTGCACAACGAGCAGCGGAAGGCGCTTGCGTCGCTTAGGGAGATCAGGACCGAGGTCCTGACGATCCTCGGCCTCCTGGCCGCAGTCATTGCCTTCCTCGTCACAGGAGTTCAGGTGGGCATAAAGGGGAACACCAAGGGATGCAGCACAGCTGTTCGGCGTTCTCGGTGGGGCGATCCGTCTTTGTCTTCGCATGCTTCTCAATTCTCTTCGACCCACGAGAGCGACGGCAGAAATTCCTCGCGGCTGGGGTGGGTGCGGCAATAGCTCTGGCCCTAGCCTTGTTGCCATGAATGACTTGTCTGTGTTGGCGTTCAGCCACGCTGGCCGTCAAGGGCCTTTAGAAGACCGCTTCGTGGTTGGTCCGGGCTATGCGGCTGTGATCGATGGCGCTGGCTCGCCAGAACCTCTAGAGATCGACGGTTTGACGGGCGGGCAGTGGATTGCTGCCTTCTTGGTTCGGAAGCTTGTTTGTCTTGAAGACAATCGG
>CAWAJF010000011.1:0-36507 GCA_963782345.1 uncultured Solirubrobacterales bacterium
AGCTCGACCCCATTCCCGAGCCGGGAAGCGCTCGCGAAGGAACTGAAGGAGGGCAACCACTGCCTGCCAGTGCTCTGCGCGGCAATGGTGGCCGCCGCCGTCTTTCTGCTGTTGGCCACAGGGGGCGCCGGCTACTACCAGGACGAGCTCAGCTTCATCTATTCCCGCTCGGACTTCGGCACGGCAATCCTCATGCCGTACGTGGACAGCCTGATCGCCATCCCTCTGCTGATCTACCAGGGGGCATTTGGGATCTTCGGCCTCGGTTCCGCGCACCTGCCGATCCGATTGATCTGGGTCGCCGAGATCCTCGCCTGCTCGCTGCTGCTGTTTCTCTACCTGCGGCGAAGGACACTGGCATGGTTCGCCTTCCTGCCGGCCTGCGTGCTGCTGGTCTTCGATGCGGCATGGACCGATCAGGTGACCACCCTCGGCCTGATCGCCCTCAGCTCGGTCACGCCGGCGCTTGGATCGCTGGTCGCGCTCGACAGGCGAACCCTGAGGGGGGACGTCTGGGCCGCTGCCTTGCTCACCCTGGCTCTCGTCGCGTTCAGCGCGTCGTTGCCGTTCGCCGTCGGGGTTGCCGTGACGGTCGTCCTCCGGGGGCCACCGGACAGATTGCACCGAGCGTGGATCTGGCTGGCACCGCTCGCCATCTACGGGTTGTGGGCCGTCTGGGCCCATCTCACCTATCCGGGGAGCCCGGCCGATCTGGCAAACGTGGCGAAGGTGCCCGGCTCGCTCCTGACGGGTGTCTCCAGCGCCATCGCGGGGCTGGCGGGCCTCTATACGACCGACGAAGCGGGACGCTTCACCGGCCTGAACCACCATGCTGCGGTTCCCGCGGCGCTGCTCCTTGTGGCCCTGGGCGTCCTTCTCGCTGTCCGTCGCCGATTGCCACGTGAGGCGCTCGTGGGCCTCTCGATGCTGCTCACCTACTGGGTCATCGTCGCCCTCGTCACCTCACCGGTCCGCGGGGCCACCACCGATCGGTATCAGTACGTCGGGGCGGTCCTCCTGGTGATCACCCTCGCCCCGGTCGTCGGACGGCGCTCACCGCCGCCGCTGGCCTGGGCGGGGATCGGTGCGCTCTTCGTCTGGTTCAGCCTGGTGCCGAACATCCGCTCCCTGTCTCAGGCTGCATCGAGCGTCGAGCAGGTCACGGACGAGACCAGGGCCGGGCTGACCGCCCTCGAAGTGGCCAGGGACTCGGTTCGCCCCGATTTCGACGCCAGCGCTCAATGGCCCGGCATCCCGGGTGGGCTCTACCTGCCCGGCGCTGCCGGCTCATATCTTGCGGCCGTTCACGCTCATGGCTCCCCCGCATTCACCCCCGAGGAGCTGCTCCACCAAGATCCCGAAGTCCGCCAGGTGGCGGATGTCGTGCTCGTCCATGCCCTGCAGCTGAGCATGCGACCTGCCGGCAGCGCCTCGCACGATTCCAATCCCACCCTCTGTTCGCCCGCGCGGCAGTGGCCGGGAACGGCGAGCGTGCTCCCGGTGGCGGGGGGCCAGCAGGTCAGGCTCGGCTCGGCGGCCCGGGGAGGCGCCGAGATCGAAGCAGCGCGCTTCGGCGACGGCCCGGGGGTCAGTGTCGGCAGGGTCGGCGCCGGACAAAGGGGGGTGCTCTCGATTCCCCGTGATCGCGCGCCGCAGCCCTGGCGCCTTCGGGTGCGGGGTGCCCGGGTGCTGGAGCTGTGCGGCGCGGGTGCCTGACTTGATCAACGTGATCGAGCTATGAGCTCCAGTAGGAGGGCAGGGCGCTGAAGCGCCTCTTCAGGGGCAGCGGCAGGTGCCGGTGGCGCGCGCCGAGCTGGAGCCCGGCGAACTTGGCCAGCTCGTACAGCACCGCATAGGGGATCCATCGGCGCTGGCCCGTACGCCAGAGCCAGGCCAGCTCGCCGCGCGCGTAGCGCGCGGCGGCTCTCCGGAGCACCCGCCCCGCCGGCCGCCCGCCGGCCAGATACGCGCGCTCGGCCGAGGCACCCGAGTCGAAGAAGCGCCTGAACGCCGCGCGCAGGCTGTAGACGTGGGAGTGGCGGACGGCGGCCTCCGGCTCGTAGATCAGCCGGTAGCCCGCGACGAGGACACGGCGCGCCCACTCCTGGTCCTCGCTCATCACGATGTCCTCGACGAAGGGGACCTGCTCGAAGACCCGGCGGGGAATCGCCGCGTTGACGTTCGAGAACAGGGTGGTCTCCATCGAGAGCTCGCCGGCACCCGCCGCCTCCTGCATGCGCGCGGCCGGCCCGTAGAGGAAGTCGAGGAAGTACCGCTCCGGAGGGGTGGCTCCCGGGTGAGGGAGCTGGCGCCCGTAGACGCCGGCGACCCGATCGTCGGCGAGCGGCGCCACCAGCCGCTCGAGCCAGTCATCGCCGATCGCCGCGGCGTCCTGAGAGGTGAAGACGAGGGTGTCGCCCTGCGCGAGCCCGAGCGCCCAGGTTGCGGGTCGCGCCGTGGTTGAACTCCTCCACCGGGATCACGTGCACCTTGGCACCGTGGCTGCGGGCCAGCTCGGCGCTTCCGTCGGTCGAGCTGGAGTCGATCACGACGATCTCGACCTCGCCGCCGGTCTCTTGGCGGCGGATCGCCTCGAGGCAGCGGCGCAGGTCCTCTCCGCCGTTGCGGACTGGAATGATCACCGAGATCAAGTGCGGGTCACCTGCGCTTCCGCCGGCCAATCTACCTAGCGATGCACGTCGGGCTAAACCTCATCTACCTGGTCCCCGACGAAACCGGCGGGCCGGAGATCTATGCGCGTGAGCTGATCCCGGCGCTCCGGCAGGTCGCCCCGGACGTCAGGTTCACCGCCTTCATCAACCGAGAGGCCGCCGCGTCGGGAGGTCCATGGATCGACGACGTTGGACACGTGGAGATGCCCCTGTGGGCCGCGAACAGGGTGAACTGGGTCCGCGGCGAGCAGCTGATGCTGCCCCGCTGGGCCCGCCGCCACGGGGTCGACCTGGTGCACAGCCTCGCCAACACCGGCCCGACCTGGGGACGCTTCGCCCGCGTGACCACGATCCACGACCTCCTCTACATGATGGTCCCGGAGGCCCATTTCGGCCTGCGTGGCCTGGGCATGCGCGCCCTGGTGCCGGCCGCGGCGCGGCGCTCGGACCGCGTGATCGCGATCTCGAAGAGCACCCGCGACGACGTGGTCGATCGCCTTCACGTCCCGCCGGACCGGATCGACGTCGTGCCGCAGGGCCTCGGCATCAGAGCCATCGAGGAGCCGGTGCCCGAGGCCGAGTTGCGCCGGCGCTTCGAGCTCGGCGACCGGCGGATCGTGCTCAGCGTCTCGACCAAGCGGGCGCACAAGAACCTGATGCGGTTGCTGGACGCCCATGCCCTGATCCCAGCCGAGCGGCGGCCGCTGCTCGTCCTGCCCGGCTATTCGACCCCTCACGAGGCGGAGCTTCGCGGGCGGGCGCGCGAGCTCGGGATCGCGGCGGACGTCCGCTTCCTCGGCTGGCTGCATTCCGCCGAGCTCGAGGGCCTCTATGCGGCGGCCGAGTGCTTCGTGTTCACCTCGCGCTACGAGGGCTTCGGGATGACCGTCCTCGAGGCCATGGCGCGGGGGGTGCCGGTTGCCTGCTCGCGGGCGAGCGCCCTGACCGAGGTCGCCGGCGACGCCGCGCTGCTCTTCGACCCCGTCAGGGTGGAGGAGATCTCGGGAGCGATCCAGTCGATGCTCGATGATCCGCAGCTCCGCGCCCGCCTTTCCGACGCGGGCCGCCGGCGGGCGGGGGAGTTCAGCTGGGAGCGGACCGCGCGGGGGACGATCGATACCTACCGCCGGGTCCTGTCCGGGCGTGGTCCGAGCCGGCCGGCGCGAGCGTCGCGGTAGCCCTCACTGACCGCCGCGAGCGCCGCGTCGCGGTTCGGCCGCCGGAGCGCGTGCGCCGCGAAGGTCGTCCGCACCACCCCGCGGCGCAACCAGGCGAGCGGTGCCGGCAGCGGCCGGTGGCGCTCGCAGACGGCGATCGTATTGCGGGTCCCGTAGTAGAGGTTCGCGGTCGACGCGCCGCCGCCGCTCGATCCCGCCACGGCGTGCCAGGCACGCGCATCCGGCGCGACCAGAACGGTGAACCCCGCCTCCCGGATCCGCAGCGACCAGTCGACGTCCTCGACGTATGCGAACAGCTCCTCGTCCATCAGCCCCGCCCGCTCGATCGCCCGCCGCGAGACGGCCATCAGCGCCCCGGCCGCCCGGTCGGTGGGGACGATCCGCTCGTAGCGAGGGCCGTCCCGCCTGCCCTCGCCACGGCCGCGTCCCGAGTAGCCGAGCGAGGTGAGGAAGCGCTGGCCGGCGAACCAGAGCCGCTCGGGGCGATCCGCAAGGAAGAGCTTGCCCGCCAGAGCTCCGGCGTCGGGATGCCGGCCGGCGACCGCCGCGAACCCCGCGATCGCATCCGGGGCCACGACGGCGTCGTTGTTCACCAGCACCACCCACTCCGCGCCGTGGTCGAGCGCCCGGCGGATCCCGGCGTTGTTGCCGCCGGCGTAGCCGAGGTTCGCCCCGTTCTCGATCAGCACCACCTCCGGGTGGCGCTCACGCACCGCCTCGACCGAGCCGTCCTCCGATCCGTTGTCCACGCAGATCACCCGGATCGGTGGGTCGGTGACCTTCGCCAGGGAGTCGAGGCAGCGCAGGGTGTCCTCACGGCCGTTCCACGAGAGAACGACCACCTGCCAGGAGGGCTCATTCATTCGTCGCGAGGACGTACCACTGCAGCACGAGGAACTCGCTCGATCGCCCGAAGGTCAGCCGCTCCAGCAGCCGCCGCGGCGCCGAGACCGGGCTGTGAGAGACCGCCTGGACCTTCCAGCCGGCGTCGGCCACGGCGGCGACGATGTCTCGCCGGGTGAACCAGCGCAGATGCGTGATGTCCCGGTGGGCGAACTCCGTGTAGCCGAACGTGCCGCGAAAGAGCAGATCGAGCACGAGCGAGAGGTGACGCGCGTTCGGAACCGAGACCTGGAGCCGGCCGCCCGGCGCGGTGATCTCTCGCAGCCGACGGAGAACCAGCCAGGGGTCGACGAGGTGCTCGAGCACGTCGTAGGTGAGGACGGTGTCGAAAGGGCCTTCGAGCTCGTCGAGTGCAACCTCGACGCTCGTGGCGAGGACCTGGTCGCAGACCTCCTGGGCGGCCTCGGCCGCGTCGCGATCCAGCTCGATTCCCACGACGCGCTCGGCGCCCTCCGCCCGAACCTGCTGTGCGACGGTGCCGGCGCCGCAGCCCACGTCGAGGACCCGGCCGAGCGGTCGCGGCAGCATCTCGACGAGATCCGGGCGGAGGTTGGCGTAGTAGCCGGCGTCCTTTCGGCGGCTCTGCTCGGTCACGAGCTCGGTCATCCGAGAGCCGCCTGCCCGCCGCCGGCCGGATCGACGGGGGTCGCGTTCCTGCGCTCGCGACCTGCCCGGAGAAGGTGACCGGCCACCCGAGCCATCCCCAGCGGGCCTCCTGCCCGGATGGCGCTGGCGAACCGGCGGAGCGCACGGCCGCGCTGGCCGGACCGGGCGAGCCGCCGACACTCGCCGAGCAGCAGTGCGGCCCGGCTCGCCCGCGCCTTCGCCCGAAGCTCGGGGTATCGGTCCTCGACGATGTCCATCACCTCGAGGCCCTCCTCGAACCACTCGCTGCGAGCCTGCTCGCTCGTCATCTGCTCCGGATGGCGGCGATACCTGACCAGCGGCTTCGGGATGACAGCGCAGGAACCGTGTCTGAAGACCTCGATGTCGAAGAGCCAGTCGTTGGCGCGCCGCAGACGCGTATCGAGGCCGTGAGGAGGGCAGGCGGAGGCCCGGAACATGGTCGCCGAGGGAAGGTTCCGGTAGGTCGGGTCGAACCAGAGCTCCACCCCGCCCTCGCGCAGGGGCCGTCCGTTGTAGATCTGGGAGAAGCTGCCCAGCACCCTGTTCGTGTCGGATTCGAAGACCTCAGCGTCGTGGCAACAGCCGATGGCGTCGGGGCGGCGCCCGAGCACGGAGACCTGGGCGGAGAGCTTGCCGGGGAGCATCACGTCGTCACCGTCCAGCCACGCGATCAGCTCTCCATCCGCCACCGAGAGGGCGCGATTGGCGGCCGCGGCCTTGCCGTGGTTCACCTCCTCGTGGAGCACCTTCACCCGCGGGTCCTGAGACGCCAGGTCGCGGGCGATGGCCAGGGTGCGGTCGGTGGAGCCGTCATCGGAGATCAGCAGCTCCAGGTTCGAGTGATCCTGTTCGAGGACGCTGTTCGCGGCCTCGGCGATGAACGGCTCGGCGTTGTAGACGGCCATGATGACGCTGACCTTGGGATTGCTCATGCGAGGTTCCGGCCGGGGCGCGGGGTCGGCAGGATAGCCCGCCGGGACGCCTCACCGTACGCTTCCCGCGTGGCTCCGAGGGTTCTGTTCCTGCATGCGAACGGCGAGGACTACCTCGCCGATTCGCTCCTGCACGGCCTGCGAGGGGTACTTGGCGAGCAGGTCATCGACGTGCCCCGCCGGGATGCCATGTACGACGATCTCACCGAGGAGCATCGCCGGGGGCTCTACGGTCGCGGTTTCACGCTCTACGGGCGCCTGCCCGAGATCGACGTCGACCGGGAGTGGCCGCTGCGGCGGGCGCTGGAGGGCGAGTTCGACGTCGTCGTGATCTCGGACATCCACCGCAACTGGGAGCCCTGGCTGCGGCTCCGTCCCGAGCTGGCTCGCCTGCGAGAGAACGGGACCGGGCTGGTTGCTCTCGACGGCGGCGACACGGCGGTCATGTACCCCTACGGCCCTACCTGGTGGCGGCAGATGCGACCGTGGCCGCTGCCCCGGGCGCACGGCCGGATCGCGTACTTCAAGCGCGAGCTGCAGCCTGCAACCGCCCGCATCCGCTTCTACGGTCTCCTCCCGGGGACCCTCGGCCTGCGCCTGCTCGCCCGTCACGTGGAGCCGATCTCGTTCTCGATACCCGAAGAGCACCTGGCCGCCCCGGACGAGCCCAAGACCAAGCTTCTGGCGACCCACGTCGTCGACCCGCAGGTGGCTGAGCTCCTCCCGGAGGGCACGGTGGAGTACGCCTTCGACCGGGAGGCCGACTACTACGCTGACCTACGAGCCTCGCGTTTCGGGATCACCACGCGGAAGGCGGGCTGGGACTGCATGCGGCACTACGAGCTGGCGGCCAGCGGATGCGTGCCGTGCTTTCGCGACCTGGAGTCCAAGCCGGCCCTCGCGGCGCCACACGGGCTCAACGGGACGAACTGCGTGCCCTACCGCGATCCGCGTGAGCTGCTCGAGAGGCTCGAGCGGATGGACGCCGCCGAATACGAGGAGTTGCGCAGCGGAGCCCTGCGCTGGGCAGCCGAGAACACGACCGCCGTCCGCGCCCGCTCCCTCCTCGAGGCGATCGGCCACCCCGTGCCGGATCTCGCGCCGGCATGAGCACCGAAGATCTCCGTGTGGAGGTGGAGGCCCCGGCGCCTCCGACCCCCGACATCCTCGACACCCCGGACGCGGGCCCCGCGGCGATTCGCGGCAGCGCCCTGCGAACCGGCGGGTACGTGATCAGCCTCGCGCTCAGCCTGATCTCGGTGCCGTTCATGGTCCGGCACCTTGGCCCCGTCGACTACGGCTACTTCGTCACCGTCACCTCGATCGTCTTCATCATCGCCGGGGTCACCGAGGCCGGCCTCACCTATGTCGGGATCCGCGAGGTCTCGATCCTGGAGGGCGAGGAGCGCGAGCGGTACCTGCGCAATCTCGTCGGCCTGCGCTTCGCCCTGACCATCCCCGGGATCGCGATCGCGGTGGGCCTGACCGCGGTGACCGGGGCGGAGGCCCCGATCGTCTACGGCACCGCGATCGCCGGCTTCGGCCTCCTGCTCGCCCTCACCCAGCAGACCTACATGATTCCCGCTGAACGCGCAGCTGCGGCTGGGCTGGGTCGCGGTCCTCGAGATGCTCAAGCAGGCGACCCTGAGCCTCGCGTTCATCTTCTTCGTGATCATCGGCGGGGCCCTGGTGGACTTCTTCTGGGCCAGCGTCATCGCTGGCGCGGCGATGGTGGGCGCCACCCTGCTGCTCGTCCGGCAGCACGGCTCCCTTCGGCCGAGGTTCGACGTGTCCACCTGGAAGCGGATCCTGGTCGAAACGCTGCCCTACGCGGTCGCCACCGCCGTCGGGCTCATCTACTTCCGGATCGTGATCGTGCTCATGTCCTACATCGCAACCGGCGAGGAGGTGGGGATCTTCTCGGCGGCCTTTCGCATCGCCGAGGTGGTCAGCGCGATGTCTTGGGTGGTCGTCTCGTCCGCCTTCCCGATCCTGGCGCGTGCCGCTCGCGACGACGAGGAGCGCCTCGGCTACGGGCTGCAGCGGGTGTTCGAGGTCTCATTGATCGTGGGGACCGGGATGGCGCTGGGGCTCTCGGTGGGAGCACCGTTCGCGATCGCGGTGGTCGCCGGCCACGCCTTCGACGCCTCGGTGCCGGTGCTCCGGATCCAGTCGCTCGCCCTGATCACCTCGTTCCTGCTCGCGACCTGGGCGCTCGCGCTCCTGGCCCTGAAGGCCTACCGGGAGGTGCTGGTGGCCAACCTCCTGGCCGCGGCGGTCTCCATCGTCGGGACCTTCGCCCTCGTCCCGCCGCTCGGTGCCAAAGGGAGGCGCGATCGCGATCGTCGCCGCCGAGGCCACGCTGGTGGTTGCCTCCGATCTACCTCCTGCACCGCGCGCGGCCCGCCCTGACCCCGAGTCCGGGAGTGATCCCCAAGGTCGCCCTGGCCGCCGGGGCGGCGGTGGCGGCGGCCGTGGCCCTCTCGGCCCTTCCGTCTGTGGTCCTGGTGGTGATCGCCCTGCTGATCTTCGGCGCGGTCGTCCTGGCCACGCGAGCCGTGCCGCCCGAGGCCTTCGAGGCTCTCGCAATCTGGCGCTCCCGGGCGTAGGGTCTCCCGCCGTGGCCGAGAGCCCGCTCGACGTCGTCTTCGCCTCGAACGCCCTCGGCATCGGTGGCACCGAGAGGGGGCTGGTCGCCCAGGCGATGGCGCTGCGCGGCGGCAGGGTCGTTCCACGCGCCGTCGGGATCCTCGAGGGGGGCGTCAGGCAGGATGCGCTGGAGGCCGCCGGGATCCGCGTCGACGTGGCGGGCGGCGACCCGGGCCGGCTCGCCGAGCTGCTGGCCGGCGCCGATGTGGTCATCGTCATGCGCCAGGGGATTGCCGAGCCGCTGCTGCCTGGGGCCGTGCGCCGGGCGGGCGTCCCTCATCTCGTCGAGTGGAGCCAGTTCGGTCACCGCGACCGATCCTCCGATGAGCGCGCGTTCGCCTGCCATCTGTTCGTCAGCCAGATGATCGAGCTGCGCTACCGGGAGAAGATTCGCGACGACTCGCCCGCGTTCCACGACCGTCACCGCGTCCAGTACCTGCCGATCGACATGACCCTGCGCGAGCGCGCGCCCGAGCGATCCGCGGCGAAGGCCGCGCTGGGCCTCGACCCCGAGCGCCCTGTGGTCGGCAGGGTGGGGAGGGCGGCCGATGCGAAATGGCGCGACCTGCTCGTCGACATGGTCCCGGAGCTGCTGCGCCTGGCGCCAGAGGCACAGGTCGTTTTCGTCGGCGCGACGCCGGCGAAGCGCAGGCGCCTGACCCGTCTCGGTGTGATCGACCGCTGCCGTCTGCTGGAGCCCACCGCCGACGAGGAACGGCTCGCGACGATCACGGCGGCCTGCGACATCTCGGTCGGTGCCGCCAGGATCGGCGAGTCGCTGGGCCTGGCCAATCTCGAGGCGATGTCCCTGGGAATCCCGGTGGTCACCTGCTCCACGCCCTGGGCCGACAATGCGCAGGTCGAGTTCGTGGAGCACGGCGTCACCGGACTGATCGCGAACCACCCGCGGCCATTTGCCGAGGCGGTGGCGACGCTGCTGGGCGATGACGAGCTGCGGGAGCGCCTCGGCCGGGCGGCCGCCGCTCTGGTCGCCGAGCGCTTCGACGTCGACGCACTCTCCGCCCAGCTCGAGCGACTCTGCGTCTCGCTGGCCGACGACGGACGGGTCCCGGACGAATGGAATCCCGGCCCGGAGGCCGTCGAGGCCTTCGCCTCCGAGTACGAGCGCCGCAAGCGCCTGGAGCTGCGCCCGCTGACGCGCGGCGAGCGCCTGCAGGCCCAGGTCACGCGGCGGCGCGAGCGCCTGGCGGAGGTCAGGGACGTCGCGCGGGTCTACCTGTCCCGTGGCAGCTGATTCATGGCGTCCATAGTGAGCGCCGCACCCGCTCCTCCGACGGGAGGGGGCGGGACGTGTAGCCGTGTCGGGTGAGCAGCTCCTCTACCTCGGCCGCATCGACTCCATCGGGCAGCCAGTGCAGGTGAAGCTCCAGCATCACCTTCGGACGGTGCGTCGCCAGCGTCTCCTGCATGCCGCGCAGCACGGACAGCTCCGCTCCCTCGACGTCGATCTTGACGAAGCGCGGCGCGAGACCGAGGGCCTCGACGATTTGGCAAGCGGCGCAGCTGCGCGAGATGGTTCCCGGCGCCGCCGCGCAGATGGCGCACCGGCTGCAGTCTCGCCGGGTCTGAGGGGGCGACCCCAAGGGGTCAGTACGCGGACCCTGTCCCCGTCACTGCTTGGCCGTGGCGGGTCAAGCTCTCGTCGACGGAAAAGCAGGTCGATCTCCGACAGCTTCTCCGCTAGGCGATAGCGACGGTGAAACTCAGGCCGAGCTTTGAGAGACCAGGCTCGCCCTCCTGCACCTCGATCAGCAGGTGGTCCGGCGCGTGCCTGTCGAGATCGAGGCCTTCGAGAGCTTGGGGCTCGAAGCTCTCCACGTCGAGGGAGAGCAGGTCGATCCTCCGAACGCCGGATGAGTCGAGGATCTCGCTGAGGGTGCGTGCCGGAGCCTCGACCCCGTAGGACGCCATCTCGGGCTTCAGCACGAACCCGCGCGCCAGATAGTCGAGATCCGCGTCCGCGGATCCTCGGCTGTCCGCGACGATGGACACAGGCCGCCGAACCTCATCCGTACCGTTCCTCCGGCCTGCTCCGGCGACACGAGCGCGGCATTGATGACTTGGCTGTTGGGCTGTTCGACGACCGCCTCCGTGTAGAGCTCGGGAATCGGCTCGATCAGGATTCCTCGCCAACCGCAGAACCGCTCGAGGTAGTAGGTGTTGCTCTGCTGGTACCCGTCGTTGGCGCTGCCTCCACGAAGAAACCGCCCTCCCCGAGGAGCTCTGCCAATCGAAGGTCGATGTCGTGCTGCGCCGGTCGGGAGAGGCGGCTGTCGCCACGTCGCTCGAGCCGCCGGCGGCGGACACGACGGGCACGGTTCGCCATCCTGAGGGCCCAGGCGCGAACTCGTGCCGACCGGAGCGGTGTCGCGGTGGCGAGGCCGCGCAGCACGATCTGCTTGGGGCGAGAGTGGGGGCTGGCCGATTCGCTGGACGGGGTCATCAATCAGATCGGTGTCGAGGATGCACTTTCCCCGCGCGTAGCAGCCGTCGACGAACGGCGGGGTCCCGTCGGCGGTCGTGACCGGGGCCATCAGATTGACCAGCTCGAATCCGAGGCCCCTCATCTCGGCATGCAGGACGTCGAAGGTCGCGTCCCCCTCGTACTGGGAGAAGAGGTTCATCTCGAGGAGCACAGCCCGGGTTCGGTCCAGGGCGCGCCTTCCTCCGCCGATCACGTCCAGCTCGGCCCCCTGCACGTCGAGCTTCAGCACGTCGATGCTCTGCTCGCCCCCGAGCTCGTCCAGCGTCGCGGTCGGTACCTCGATCTCCCGGACGACATCCCAGCCGCCGCCGATCGCCTCCTGGCTCTCCGAGCGCGGGGGCAGCAGCGAGGAGTTGTGGTCGTGCTCTCGTAAGCCGAAAGGTCGCGGTCCCGGACTGCCCCGCGACGGCCACGGGACGGATCTCGACATTGGGTCGAGATCCGAGCCGCCGCTCGAGACGCTCGCGGGGCGCGGGGCCCGGCTCGACGGCCAGGATCCGCGCGTCGGGTGCGAGGCCGAGCACCGCGGCGGAGAAGTCGCCCTCGTTCGCGCCCAGGTCGACGACGAAGGCCCGGCGCAGATCGAGGTCCGCGGGAAGCAGGTGAAGCCCCGCCAGCCAGGCGGCCGCGGCGGCGCGCCGCGAGGTGCCCTCCAGTCCCCGGTTCCGGAAGATCCGGCGCGCCTCGTTGGCCCGCACCAGGCCGAGGGGCAGGACAGCGCGGGTCAGGTGGCCTCTCAGTGCTGCGACGTTCATGGTGTCCACAGGGTGCGGGTTGCGAGCTCGTCGACCGCGATTCGCGCGGGGGTGTACCCGTGCGCGGAGAGCATCTCCTCCACCTCCGCCGGCGGTATCCCCTCCGGAAGCCACTGTGGGTGGACCTCGAGCATGACCAGCGGGCGGTGGGCGGCCAGCGTCCGCTGCATGCCGCGGAGGACGAAAGGCTCGGCTCCCTCCACGTCGATCTTGATCATCCCGGGCGCCAGTCCGAGCGTGGCGACCAGCCCGTCGAGCGTCGGGAGCGGGCCTGCCGCCCTCCACCGCGCCGCCGAAGCGCGGGTGCCCGCCCTCCGGCTGGGTCTCCGAGACGAGCCCTCCGTCCCCGATGGGCACCGGCAGCGGGACGAAGGTCGGCTCGGGGAAGACGCGGCCGAGCAGCGACAGCGTGGTCTGCAGCTCCACGTAGGCGCTCGGGTCGGGCTCGCACGAGGCGATGGTGGATCCGCCGAGCTTGGGCCCGAGGAGCACCGAGTACCAGCCCTCGAACGCGCCAACGTCGATCACGTCACCACCCTCGTATGCCTCGTAGACCGCCCGCGACTCCTCCTCGAGCGAGGGCTGGGATCGCCACACTCGGTGGAGTCGCCAGAGCGCGAACGTCGCCGCCCGCGTCCGGCCGTCATGGAAGCCGACAGGCATCGGAAGGGCGCTCAGCGCCGGCCCGATCGGCGCTCCGCTTCACCCGCCCGTAGACGGTGGATGACAGCGTGGTCAACGCCTGGTCGCGTAGTAGTCGGTGCTGACGCTGCCCCGGATGGGCGTGTCCCCGTGCATCGCCTGCTCACTGTGCGCCCGGACGACCTCGCAGCCGGCATCCTCGAGTGTCCGTCTCGTCTCCTCGACCGGAAGCGCCTGCATCGTCATGTTGTCGAGCCCGAGGCGATGGGCACGCTCGACGCTCATGCCCAGGGCTCGGGCGACGCGATAAAGCCGCTTGCGCCAGAGGATGCGATAGATCAGCGGCATCTCGCTCGGCAGCTGGAACGCGATCAGGCCCCCGGGGGCGAGCACGCGCCCGAACTCGGAGATGTAGGCACGGATCAGATCACGGTCCGGAAGGTGCTGGAGAACGATGAAGCTGACTACGGCGTCGAACTCGCCGTCTGCGAACCGAGAGAGGTCGGGACGATCGTTGACGATGAAATCGCAGTTCGCCGAGTCGGCGTTGAGGGTCCGCGCGCGCTCGACCATTCCGGGCGAGATGTCGACCCCGACGTAGCGCTCGAATCGCCGGCCGAGCTCTCTCGAGAGCCTCCCGACCCCGCAACCGAAGTCGAGAACCGATCCGAGCCGCTTCGGGAAGACCCAGCCCGGAGGCGACCTCCATCGTCTGCTCGATCTGCTGTGCTCCGAGCCGGAAGAACTCGTCCATGTCCCACCCCGCGAAGCGTGCCTCCGGCTCGGAGAGGACGGCCCATTCGGGATTGAACTGGGCAAGCTCCTCCCAGTCCTGCTTCTGCCGGTCCAGCTTCGCGCCCATCGTCGTCTGCAGGGTAAGCGAGCTAGCCGTAGTAGCGGGTCAATGTGAGCAGCATCGCGACGACGCTCTGGGCGAGGGCGATCGACACGATCAGGACGCCTACCACCGGACCCCAGCGGGGGCCCGCCCCGCGAGCCGCAACCGCGATCAGTCCGCCGTAGAGACCCAGGAGGGGCAGGATGTAGCGGGCCTGCTCGAACTGACCGGCGTGGCCGCGCCGCCAGTCGTAGCCGATCCAGGCCAGCAGGCCCAGCAGCCCGACGACGAGGGCCACGTAGGTGATCAGCTCGGAGAATCGGCGGCGCAGGGCGTCGACGCGCGACACCAGCTCTCGCGCGGCGAGGGCGAGCAGCGCCGCGCCCGCCACCAGGCTGAAGTCGTAGACCCAGCCGGGAAAGCCGTAGTCGAGCCACCCGAAGCGCCCGATGAAGCCCTCGAACCAGATCTCCCGAGCCTCGTAGGTCGGGAACCACCCATCCATGACCTGGAGTCGCGGCAGGTAGAACTGCCAGAGGTAGCTGAGGTGCCCGATGAGCGTGCTCGGCCGCGCCGGGATCGCGGATGTCGTGGCCCGGTGACCCTCGGCCTGTGGCGAGCCGAAGAGGAGTCCGCGGTCCCATGCCAGCCAATTGAGCGCCATGTAGAGCAGAAACGCGCCCACCACCACGCCGGCGGCCGCCCCGGCTCCCCGCCAGGCCTCCCGCCGCCGCGACGGCGTGGCGTGGAGGATCATCAGGGCGACCCCGAGGGCGATGCCCGGGAGCAGCCCGATCATCGTCGGCTTGCTGAGCAGCCCGGCGGCGGTGCAGGCGCCGAGCACGACCCCGAGCCGAACCGTCAGTCCACGGCGCAATCCGATCGCCAGGGTGAGCAGGACCCCGGCGGCCGCCGCGAAGAGCAGGTTGTCGTTGGTGACGCCGCCGCCGATGAAGCCGAGCATCGGCTGGACGGCGACGGCGAGCCCACCGATCGTCCACGCCCATGGCGTGGCCGGCAGCAACTCGCGCAGGAAGAGAAAGGCGAGCAACGCAGTGAGCGCGGCGAGCAGCGCGGACGCGAGGCGCATTGCGTGCACCCGGTCGGGCAGGCCCGTGAACGGAGAGAGCCGGTAGGCCGCCGCCGCGATCCCGTAGTAGAGCGGGGGGTTCTGGGTGGCGTTGCTGAAGCCTCCCTCTCCCGCCCTGTCAGCGGGTCGATCCACCGCGTGCTGGAGCCGGCGGTGGGCCCTGGGCGTGCTCAACGGCGGATTGTCGGGCCGGTGCGTGACCTGCCGCCAGCGAAGCCGGCTGAGCAGGCGTCGCTCCTCCTCCGAGAGGGCGTCGGCGTGGCGATGACCCGCCGGAGGCGACCCCACCTCGGCCAGATGCTGCGCATAGGCGACATGCGCCTGCTCGTCGGGCACCTGGAAGAGCGGGACGATCAGCGACCAGGTGAGCGCGCTGAGCAGGCCGACGATCGCGCAGATCCAACCGGCCGCCGGAATCCGTGCGAGCCGCCTCCGGATCGCTCCCGGCGGCCGCGCGGTCCGAGCCGGTGCTGACCGCGGCGTGCGCTGGCTGATCGCTGCCCAGAGCGCCAGGGCGAACATCGCCACGGCGAGCGCCGCGGCAACCCACAGGGCTCCCGCGCCCAGCACCCAGGCCTGCTGGTAGCCAAAGCGACGGATGATCGTTCCCGCCCGTCCGAGCCAGCTCGACGTGCCGCGCTTCAGGAAGATGACGCTGGGTACGGGACGCTTCATCGCGGCCTCGGGATGCTTTCTCGTCCGCTTGTGCTCTCCCAGGAAGACCAGGGGCTGATTCCCGAGGTTGCTGATGCACAGCCGGGCGTGCTGGATGGCCGGCGTCTGCCGGCCCAGCTTGAAGTTCACCTTGCCGAGGCGCGGGCGGATCGCGCCCTGGGCGACCGGTGTCCCGTGTCGGACGATCGCCGCCTGGACCGGGCCCTCCCGCGGTGCGCTCGAGAGCGCCACCCGCACGCGGTTCGCGCCCGCCGGCACGCGGCGGAGGGTCTGGCACCGCGTCGAGATCGCCGGGATCGACCAGGCGGGGGCATAGGGCCCGACGCTGTTGGTCCCGGCCACCTCCGGGTGGCGGGTCTGCAGAAACGCCAGGGCGGCCACGCCGACGAGCAGGACGCCGACGCCCCCGGCGGCAAGTCGCGCCCTCATCTGGTCAGCCGTAGTAACGCGTCATGGTGAGGAGCATCGCGAGCAGGCTATGGGCAATCGCCACCGAGGCGATCAGCACGCCCGCGGCCGGACCGTACCTACGTCCGGCCCCGCGCGCCGCCAGGGCGATGATCGCCGCATAGAGCCCGAGCAGCGGCAGAAGGTAGCGAGCCTGCTCGAACCCCTCCGCCGCACCGAGCTGGTATCCGTAGCCGATCCAGTTGAGCAGGATCACCAGCCCGACCGTGATCGCCGCATAGGTCGCGAGCTCGCCGAGCCTGCTGCGGATTGCCTCGCGGCAGGCGACGAGCTCGCGACCTGCGAGCCCCAGCACGACCACGATCAAACCGAAGGCGAGGTCGTACGCCCAATTGGCGAATCCGTAGTCCAGCCAGCCGAAACGGCCGATGAAGCCCTCGAACCAGATCTCCCGGAGTGGGTAGCCGCTGAACTCCGGCGTCATCGAGGGAAGGCGCGGCAGATAGAACTGCCAGATGTAGCCGAGCCTGCCCGCGAGGCTTCCGGGCTCGGAGTGCGCGACATGGCCGGGCTGCTCGACACCGGGGCCCGCGAAGAAGAAGCCCCTGTCCCAGACGGCGGTGTTGAGCAGGATGTAGATCAGGACCGGGATCGCCGCGGCCGCCGCGGCCATCCCGGCGCCGAGGAGTGCGCGGCGTCGGGTGGAGGGGGACGCCCGGAGGATCAGGAGCCCGAGCCCGAGCGCGATCCCGGGGCCGAGACCGATCATCGATGGTTTTGCCAGCAGGCCGACGGCCGCAAAGAGGCCGAGCAGGAGTCCCCTGCGTGGAGTCAGCCCGCGCCGGAAGCAGATGGCCAGCGCAAGGAGCGTGCCCGTAGCCGCCGTGATCACCAGGTTGTCGTTGTTCACCCCACCGCCGATGAAGCCGAACAGAGGCTGGAACGCGACGGCGACCGCGCCGACCGGCCATGCCCACGGGGTTGCCGGAAGCAGCTCCCGCAGAAACAGGAACACCAGGAAGACGGTGGCCGCCATGAGCAGGGCCGAGACGACGCGCATCGCATGCGTCCTGTCGAACAGGTCGGTTGCGGGCGAGAGCCGGTACGCGGCGGCGGCGGCCGCGTAGTAGAGGGGCGAGTAGTTGATCACGGTGCCGCCTCCAGGACCCTGCCGGGTTCGGGCTGCGGGGGCGTCCACGGCGCGCTCCAGGCGGCGGTGCGCAGCGGGGGTCTCCAGCGGGCGGTTCCAGGGACGGTGAACCACCTGCTTCCAGGCGATCCCGGTGAGCAGATGACGCTCCTCCTCGGAGACGCCCTGTCCTGGGCTGCCGCGGCTGGGGGGCCGACCGGTCTCGGCGACGTATTGGGCATAGGCGACGTGAGCCTGCTCGTCGGGGACTTGGAACAGGGGCACGATCAGCGACCAGGTGAGAGCGTTGAGAAGGGCGATCAGCGCGCAGAGATATGCCCCCCTGGGGGCGCGCCCGAGCACGGCGCGGACAGAGCGCATCGCTTCCCCAGCGTTTCTCATGGGTTGGGCCGAGATGGGTTGGGCCGAGGTCCCCTGCCGAGCCACCACAACGCGAGCGCCGCGGAGAGAACGGCGAGCACCGCCGCCAACCACGCGGCCCACTTTCCGAACCAACCGGCCTGGCCGAATCCGAATCGATCCAGGATCACGTGCGCCTGCGACAACCAGTCGGTCGATCCGGACCGCAGGAATCTCACCCCGACAAGCCATCTGTATTTCTGGCCCGGCGGCTTGTCCGCCGGATGCACGCACGGGGCCGACAGGCCGATGCCCGTGTCGCGGGTCGTGCATCGCTTCGTCTCCCCATTGAGGATGACCTCGCTGGAGCCGACGTTCAAGAAGCAGACGCCCGCGTGCAGCATCTCGCGGCTCGGTGTCGGGTGATCGAGGCGGATCGTGAGGTCTCCAGGCGATGGTCTCGGCATGCTTCCGCGGGCGATGATTCGTTGCCGCGTGTTTTCGACCCAGACGTCGAGGGCCCGCGGCACGCCGAAAGTTCGGGAGACCTGAAGCTGGAGCTCCGCCGTCCTGGCCGGTAGGCGCGGCAGCTGCTGGCAGTGCCCCACGCGCCCTTTGAGGAACCCGGTCTCGTAGAGCGGCTGAACCCCGTTGCTACCCGCCACCGCCGGATGGCGAGCGAGCGAGAAGCCCAGCACCGAGCCCGCGATGAGGAGAACGCCAAGCGCGATGGCGCCCAGGCGGAGCCGCATCGCGTTAGTCAGGGCGGCGCAGGCCGAGAATGCTCAGCAGGAAGGAGGTGAAGAAGATCTCGGTTCCGACCGTGGTCAGGGTGGCGGCGACGATCGCGAGCTTCTGCTGGGCCAAGCTGCCGAATCCACGGTCGACCCAGGTCCCGACGATCACGCCCGCCAGGATCAGTCCCGCCACGCCCACCACGCCGCCGAGCAGCAGCCCATGCTCGAGCCTGAAGCGGGCTCGCATCCGCTCGAACCAGGGGTTCTCCTCGCCCATGAAGTACACGCCGTAGGTGAGGGCGCATAAGCCCAGCGCGGCCACCTGGGTCCCGAGGATCAAGAGCAGGCTGCCGCCGATCAGCGTATGGATGTCCCATTGGTGGCCGAGGACCGTGACGTGCGCCAGGACCCCGGCCATCACGAGGACCCCGAGACCCGCCAGCAGCGCTCCCGGAAGCAGGAAGAGATGCAGCGGGCTGTGGATCAGCAGGAAGCGCAGGTGGCGCCAGCCGTCGCTCCAGGTATCGAGCTTCGATTCGCCGTGACGGGGCCGGTACTCGATCGGGAACTGCCGGATGTCGAGCTTGAGCTTGGCCGCCCGGATCACCATCTCCGAGGCGAGCTCCATTCCGCCTGTCCGCAGATCGAGCCTGGGCAGGACGTCCCGTCGGATGGCTCGCATGCCGCAGTGGGCGTCGTTCACCTTCGTCCCGAAGAGCCGGTTGAGCAGCCCGGTCAGCACGGGGTTGCCGATGTGGCGGTGAAGCCAGGGCATCGCCCCGGGGTGGATGCTCTCCATCCGGTCGCCGAGAACCAGGTCTCCTCCGTCCTCGAGCGCCTGGACGAAGCGCGGTAGCTCGGCGGCGTCATAGGTGAGATCGGCGTCGAGCATGACGATGTAGTTCCCGTCGGCGGCGGCGAGGCCGGCGAGGTAGGCATTGCCATAGCCGCGGCGGGGCTCGTGAATTACCCGGGCTCCGGCGGCGGCGGCGATCTCGCCGCTCCCGTCCGTGGAGCCGTTGTCGACGACCACGACCTCGCCCTCGTAGTTGCCGTCATCGATCGCGCGGCGGGCGGCGTCGACGCAGGCCTCGATCGAGGCGGCCTCGTTCAGGCAGGGGATCACCACCGAGACCTCCAGGGTCCGGGGTTCCGCGACGCGGACGGTCTGTTCGGCTGCAGTGATGCCGCTCATAGCGAAACGAGGCCTCCAGCGCGCAGTTTAGGGCGCGAACAGCCGTCTGGGCCGGGATAGAGTGCCGCGATGCCAAGCGCGGAACCCGGTCATTGCAAACTTTGCGATCTCGCGGACTTTGCCAACCCGGAGCTGCGCGAGCTAATCCGGGACGTCTACGCATCGGATCTCGAGCACTTCGGCGATCCCGACTTTCCGGCTGGGCGCGAATATCGCAAGTACTGGGAGGTCGCGATGACGCTGCGCTCCTTTCGTCAGCTCGGCGTCCTTCGGGAGGGCGCCCGCGTCCTCGGGGTGGGAGCCGGGCGCGAGGCCACGATCTATTGGCTCACCCGCCATGTCGGCGAGGTGGTCGCCACCGATCTTTATGAGACCGAGGACGACTGGTCAGAGAGCGACTCGAGCGCCGACATGCTCACCGACCCCGGCCGCTACTGGGACCGAGACTGGAATCCCGAGCGCTTGACGGTCCGCCACATGGATGCTCTCGACCTCGACTTCGAGGACGACTCCTTCGACGCGATCTTCTCCTCCAGCTCGATCGAGCACTTCGGCGACTTCCCGGACGTGCGACGGAGCGTGGAGGAGCTGTTCCGGGTGCTTCGCCCCGGCGGCGTCCTCGCCCTGGCCACGGAGTTCCGCCTGGAGGGAGAGGAGATCGGCTACCCGGGGCTGCTGCGCTTCGACGAGCCGGAGCTGCGCGCGCTGCTCCTCGACGGCCTCTGGTGGGACCCGGCGACGCCGATGGAGCTGACGACCTCAAGCGAGACCCTCGCCACCGCGGTCGAGATGAGCGAGGCGATCGCCGACCAGCAATCCGGAAAGCGCGGCTGGAGCCGCTACCCGCACCTGGTGCTGCGGCACGAGCAGTTCCTCTGGACCAGCGTGCACGTCGCCCTGATCAAGTCGGGGCTGACCGCCGCCGAGTGGCGGCGGCGCACACCCGACCTGCCGCCGACGGTGCCGGTGTCCGAGCGCCTGAAGAGGCGCGCCTATCCCGCGGTGGCCTGGGGGCGCAGGAAGCTCGGACGCGGGGCGTCTAGCCGCTGAGGGCGCCGAGGTCGGCCTTCACCATCATCTCGACCAGCTCCTCGAAGCTCGTGCGCGCGGTCCAGCCGAGCTCCTCCCGGGCCTTCGTCGGATTCGCCACGACCTCCTCGATGTCCGCCGGCCGGGCGAGCTCGGGATCGATTCGGACGTGGTCCTCGCGCTTCAGCCCGACGCACTCGAAGGCCGCGTCGACGAAGTCGCCGACCGAATGGGCGACGCCGGTGCCGATCACGTAATCCTCCGCCTGCTCTTGCTGGAGCATCAGCCACATCGCCTCGACGTATTCCTTGGCGTAGCCCCAGTCCCGCCGGACGTCCAGGTTGCCGAGCACCAGCTCGTCGCTGAGGCCGAGCTTGATCGACGCGACGCCCTTGCTGATCAGGCGGGTGACGAACGACTCACCGCGCCGGGGCGACTCGTGGTTGAAGAGGATCCCGGAGCTCGCGTGCAGGCCGAAGCTCTCGCGGTAGTTGACGGTGATGAAGTGGCCGTAGACCTTCGCCACTCCGTAGGGGCTGCGGGGGTAGAAGGGCGTTCGCTCGCTCTGCGGCCTCTCGCGTGCCCTTCCGAACATCTCCGAGGAGGACGCCTGGTAGAAGCGCGCCTCCGGGCAGACCTCGCGGATGCCCTCGAGCAGGCGGGTCACCCCGACGGCCGTGTACTCCGCCGTCGCCACCGCCAGCCGCCACGACTGGGCGACCGAGGACATCGCGGCCAGGTTGTAGACCTCGTCGGGGGTCGACTCGCGGAGCACGTCGACCAGGGAGCCCTCGTCGAGCAGGTCGCCGGGGTGGAGCTCGAGCCGATCAGCGATCGGCTCGAGGCGCTCGAACCTGCGATCCGCCGAGCCGTGCACCAGCCCGTGGACCTCGTAGCCCTTCTCGAGCAGCAGCTCCGCGAGGTAGCTGCCGTCCTGGCCGCTGATCCCGGTGATCAGGGCGCGCTTCACGATGCGGCCACCGGGGCCCGGTCGAGAGGCATCCCCAGCGCGCGCTCGTATCCCGTGAGGGTCCGCTCGGCGACCCGCTTCCAGGTGTAGAGCGCCACGCGCCTGCGAGAGCGCTCGCGGAGCGCGTCCAGCTTGCCGGGCGTCTCGAGGACGTCGCGGACACAGCGGCCGATGTCCACTGGGTCGGCCGGGTCGAAGGTCGCCTCCAGGTCGCCCAGCAGCTCCGGCATCGCGGAGGCGTTGCTGGCGGCCACCGGGGCCCCGCAGGTCATCGCCTCCAGGATCGGCAGGCCCGCCCCCTCGTACAGCGACGGGAACACGAAGAGCTCGCAGCTCCGGTAGAGCGCCGCCAGGTCCCGGTCGGAGACGAACCCGGTGAGCACGAGGTTCCGGGACTCGATGCCGAGACGGCGGGCGAAGATCCGCAGGCTGAAGCGCAGGTGGTGCGCGAGGTTGCAGGCGATCACGAGCTGGTGGGCGTCGCGCATCGGCGCCGGCAGCTCCGCATACCCGCGGAGCGCCCCCTCCAGGTTCTTTCGGTAGTCGACGCCGCCGACGTAGAGGAGGAAGCCGGGCCGGACCTTCGGCAGCGCCGAGTGGAGGATCAGGTCAGCCTCCTCGCGCGTCTTCACCAGCGAGGAGATGCGATCGGAGACGCCCGAGTCGATCACGGTGATCCGCTCCTCCGGGACGTTCAGGTGCTCCATCGCGTCGTCGGCGGTCTGCTGGGAGATGGTCAGGATCTGCTGGGCGGATCCGAGCAGCCCGAGGCGCGCGATCCAGGCGGTGGCCATGTAGCCCCAGTCGGCGTTGTAGCGCTCGCGCATGATCAGCGGGATCAGGTCGTAGAGGGTGACGACGAGCCGGGAGTCGCGGCTCCATGGCGGCCAGATCTCCTCGAGGTCGAGCTCGGCCTCGAACGGCGACATCACGTGGTAGATCGGGGGGACCCCGCCGCCGGGCCCTCGTTCGCGGGTCTGCCAGGCGGACTTCCCGGAGTCGCGCAGAGGCTCGGCGACCGGCGGGACGGGCACGTCCGGGCTCAGCCCGATCCCGCCGATGCTGTCGGGGGCGAGCTCGAGCAGCGCGCGGGCATGCTCGGTGACGTAGCGGGCGATCCCGCGCTCGGCGTGCCCAACGCTCTGGACGCCTCGTGCATCGAGCCAGACGGACCCCGGTGGGACGGTCATCTAGCCGCCGTGCGGGCGGGCCTCGAGGGGCTCGTCGTCCTCGGCGGAGGGGCGCTCGCCGCGCTCGATCAGCTCCCGGAGCGCGGCCAGCTCCCGCTCGATCGCGGCCAGCCGCTGGTCGAGGGCGCGCACCTCGCTACCGAGGTGAGTCACCGCCTCGACCGAGGCCGAGCCGAGTCGCTCGGTCTGGCGGTCGATGTCCCGGAGCCGGTCGCGGAAGACGACCTGGTAGACGCTGCCGAGCATCCTCCGGACCGCGGAGAGCACGCTGACCAGCGCGCGCTGGAGCACGAAGACGGCGCGTTTGTCCGAGGATCCGGTGTCCACGTCGGCGGAAAATGCCTGCGTTTCAGGCGGGGGCGGAGCCGCCAGAAGGATACGGTCTTCCTCTGCAAGGCTTCGCCCGGCGATTCGCCGGTAGTGGGCTCGAAGGAGGCGCGCGGAGTGGTCCCAGCTGAAGAGCTCGCGCGCTCGCGTCCGCGCTCCGCGAGGCTCCGCCGCAGCTCCTCATCGGTCCAGATCCGCTGCACGGCGGCGGCGATCTCGTCGGCGCTCTCCGGATCGAAGATCAGGCCTGCGTCTCCGACGAGGTCGGGCAGGCCGGTGGCCGACGAGGCGGCGACGGGCAGGCCGGCCGAGAACGCCTCGCAGACCGGCAGGCCCCAGCCCTCGAAGCGGCTCGGGAAGACCAGCGCGGTGGCGAGCTCGTAGAGGGCGCGGAGCTCCTTCGGGCTGACGAAGCCCGGGAAGTGCACCGCCGACTCGAGCCCGAGCTCACGGGCGCGATCACGGACCCGCTCGAAGTCGCCGGCGCGCGCCCCGGAGCAGACCAGCGGGATCACATCGCCGGTCCGCTCGCGGATCGCCGCCAGCGCCTCGAGCAGCCGCTCGTGGTTCTTGTGGGGCCAGGGCTTGGCGGGATAGAGGAGGTACGCATCGGGGAGCGAGAGGCGGTCGCGGATCTCCTCGAGGTCCTCCGGCGCCGGCGCCGGGTACTCCGGAAGCACCGAGGCGCCCGGCACGACCCAGACCCTGTCCTCCGGGAGGGCGTAGCTGTCGATCAGGTCCCGTCGCCCCCACGAGGTCATCGCCACGACCGCTTCTGCGCGCTCGCAGTGCGTCCGATAGATCCGCTCGCGGCGCTCGTAGTGCCAGCGTGAGAACAGCTCCCGCAGGTGGACGTGCTGGAGATCGTGCGGCTGGTAGATGCTCGGGACCTCGGTGGTGAAGGCGTCCTGGAAGGGGAAGTGGATGACGTCGGCCCCGGCGTCCTCGACGGTCCCGTCGGAGCTGCGCACCGAGTAGCGGGCCCCGGTGAGGGGCAGACGCTCCTTCAGCGCCTGCACCGCGGCGCGCGCCCGCCGCCGGGTGTACCCGAGCCGCGGGTGAAGCGCGCGACACGGTCCCTTCAGGTACGGGCGCAGCCACTCGTCGCGCTCGGGGTGCGTGAGGAAGAGGTACTCCTCGTCTCCATCGCCGAGCCTCGAGAGCCCGGACGCGACGCCGATCACCACCTGCTCCACGCCGCCGAAGACCCCGCTGCCGAGGCGGGCGTCGATGCAGACGCGCAGCGCGCTCATCCCGGCCCCGCTATACACGCCGACCAGATGGCCGCCTCCGAGCCCAAGGTCTCGATCGTGATCCCGAGCCGCGACGGCGCGACTCCGCGTGAGGGGCTCACGTACCTCGAGATGGTCCTCGGGACCCTGCGCGAGCAGACCCTGCGGGACTTCGACGTCACGGTGGTGGACAACGGCTCAACCGATGGCTCGGTCGAGTACCTGCGGGAGCGATGGCCGGAGGTGAGGGTCGTCGAGCTCGCGGAGAACAGCGGCTTCCCCGCCGCGATCAACCACGGCGTCGAGGCGAGCGCGCGGCCGGTACGTCGCCCTGCTGAACAACGACGTCGAGCTCTCGCCCGATTGGCTCGAGCTCCTCGTCGGAGAGCTGGACCGGGATCCGGGGGTCGGCTTCGTCACCGGCAAGATCATGCGGTACGACGATCGCGATGTGATCGAGCAGGCGGGCCATGACTTCTACACGTGTGGTCGATTCGAGCCGCGCGGACTCGACGAGAGGGACACGGGACAGTACGACGAACGCCGCCCGACGGCGGTCGTCACGGCCGCCGCCGCCCTCTACAGGCGCGACGCGCTCGAGGCGGCCGGTGGCTTCGACGAGGACTACTTCCTCTACTGCGAGGACGGCGACGTCTGCCTGCGGATGCTGCTGCTCGGGTACGCCGGTCTCTACGTCCCCGAGCCGAAGGCCTTCCACGTCCGGGGCGGGACGGTCGGCGCCCGCCCCGAGCTGCCGCGCTTCTACCTCGTCCGGAACGCGCTGATCACCCTGCTCAAGGATATGCCCGCCTCGGTGCTGCTCCGGTCGCTGCCGAAGATCGCCCTCTATCACTGGGGCCAGCTCCTCTCCGCCCGCCGAGAGGGCTTCGGCCGCACGGTGCTCCGGGCCTATGGCTCGTTCCTGCGGACGGTTCCGGCGACCCTCCACAAGCGCCGCCGGGTCCAGGGAACCCGGGTGATGCCCGTCCCCGCCTACCGGTCGCTACTGCGCACCGACTACCCGTTCCCGTCCAGGCTCGGCCGGCTCCTCCCCTAGGGGCTCCAGCGACCAGCTGTGGTCCACCAGGACCGTGCGGTGCCCGAGCTGCTCGCGGCCACTGCCGAAGAAGTCACCGCCGCCGACGGTGAGATCGGCCGCGCGGTGCAGGGCGTCGAGCATCTTCTGGTGGATGTCGGACCAGCAGTCGATGAAGTACTGGCCCGCCGGCAGCGGGCAGCGATCGACGTGGCAGCGGATCTCCCCTCGCCCGGGAACGTGCTCGAAGCGCGATCCGGCGGTCTCCGTGTACATGTTCATCAGCGGCTTGTCCTCGCCGTGGGCGGTGATCGAGACGCCGAAGTTGACGTACTCGAGCGGCTGGCCGCTCTCGGTCTCGTAGCTGACGACGATGTCGAAGTCCTTCCCGGTGGCCGGGCTGTCGATCACCTCGCCGCCACGCTCCAGCCTCAGGTCGGTGTAGCGGAGCCGCCCGTCGCCGACCCGGTTCTCACGCTCGGCGAGCGTCTGCTGGGTCTCGGAGAGGACCCCGCTGACGTAGGAGTCGACCACCTCGGAGACAGGTCCCTGAGCCTCGATCCGGCCGCCCGAGAGCATGATGGCTCGGTCGCAGAGGCCGCGGATCGCGGAGAGGTTGTGGCTGATGAAGATCACCGTGCGGCCCTCGCCCGCCACCTTCTCCATCCGGCCCAGGCACTTCTCCTGGAAGGCGGCGTCTCCGACCGAGAGGACCTCGTCGATCACGAGGATCTCGGGCTCGAGGTGAGCGGCGACCGAGAACGCCAGGCGCATCTGCATGCCGCTCGAGTAGCGCTTCACCGGTGTGTCCAGGAAGGGGCCGATGTCGGCGAACTCGACGATCTCGTCGAACTTGCTGTTGATCTCGCGCCGCTTCATGTTGAGGATCGCGCCATTCAGGAAGATGTTCTCCCGCCCGGTGAGCTCGGGGTGGAAGCCCGTCCCGACCTCGAGCAGCGCGCCGACGCGGCCGACCAGCCGCGCCCGCCCCTCCGTCGGAGGCGTCACGCGCGAGAGGATCTTGAGCAGGGTGCTCTTGCCCGCGCCGTTGTGGCCGACGATTCCGAAGGTCTCACCGCGCTTCACCTCGAAGTCGATGTCGCGAAGCGCCCAGAACTCGCGCGTCGGCGGGCGCCGACCGAGGGACTTCACCCGCTGGGTGAGCGTCTCGGTGAGCAGCTGGTAGCCGCCCGGAGACGCCCCGATCTCGAAGCGCTTGCCGAGGCCCTCGACCTCGATCGCAACGTCGTCGCTCATACGAGGTCCGCGAAGTAGTGCTCGGTGCGACGGAAGTAGCCCATCGACACGACGAGGAGGAGCAGCGCGCTGGCGATCGAGATCAGGGTCTCGGCGCCGCCCGGGGAGGTCGTTCCGAAGAGCGACCAGCGAATCCCGTCCAGCACCGAGACCATCGGGTTGAGCGCCCAGATGTACTGCCAGGCACCGGTCACCGTCGAGCCGGGATAGACGACCGGGCTGAGGAAGAACAGCACCTGGACGAGCATCGGCATGACGAGCTGGACGTCGCGGTACTTGACGTTCACCGCCGCGAGCAGAGAACTGAGGGCGAAGGTCGCGACCAGGCCGAGCAATACGAAGCCGGGCAGCGCCCAGATGTTGGCGGAGATCCCGACGCCGTAGATCGCCGCGACGATCAGCACGACCACGAACGAGATCACGAGGTCGACGAGGAGGCTGAGAGCCTTGGCGATCGGCAGCGCGATCCTCGGGAAGTAGACCTTGGAGATCAGGTCGGAGTCGAGGACCAGGCTGTTGGCCCCCATCGTCACCGACTGCGAGAAGAAGAGCCACGGCACCAGGCCCGCGACCGCGAACACCGGATAGGAGATCTCGGTCTGGATCTTCACGAACTTGCCGAAGATCAGGGCGAAGATGAAGGCGAGCGCGACGGGCTGCAGCACAGCCCAGCCCACGCCGAAGAAGCTCTGCTTGTAGCGGATCTGGAGCTCCCGCTTGGTGAGGAAATAGAGCAGGTCGCGGTACTCCCAGAGCTCGCCGCCGGCCGGCCAGTTCCAGCGCCGTGGCGGCTTGATGACGGTCTCCGGCAGGCTCGCGACGGCTGAATCCGCGGGATTCACGCGTCGAACGGTAGCGGCCACCACGCGGGTAGCCTGTGGGCATGACCGCCGCTTCGCCGGACCCGAGCTTCTGGGCGCAGAGGAAAGTCACGGTCACCGGAGGCGGTGGATTTCTCGGGCGTCCGACGGTCGCCCTCCTCGAGGATCTCGGCGCCGACGTCACCGTGGTTCGCTCCGCAGACCACGACCTGCGCGACCGCGCCGTCTGCTTCGAGGCGCTCGAGGGGGCCCAGGTGGTCATCCACCTCGCCGCCAACGTGGGGGGCATCGGATACAACCGCCGCAACCCCGGCCCGCTCGCGCACGACAACCTGGCGATGGGCCTGAACGTCTTCGAGGCGTGCAGGGAGCTCGGCGCGGAGAAGCTCGTCGCCGCCTGCTCGGTCTGCGCGTATCCCAAGTTCACCCCCGTCCCGTTCAAGGAGGAGAACATCTGGGACGGCTATCCGGAGGAGTCGAACGCCCCCTACGGCCTGGCGAAGAAGATGCTGCTCGTCCTCAGCGACTCGTATCGCCGCCAGTACGGCCTTGATTCCTGCGCGCCGGTGATGGCCAACCTCTACGGGCCGGGCGACAACTTCGACCTCGAGGACTCCCACGTGATCGCCGCGATGATCCACAAGTACGTGCTGGCGGCTGAGCGCGCCGACCCCGAGGTGGTCCTCTGGGGGACGGGAAAGCCCTCCCGCGAGTTCCTCTACGTGGACGACGCGGCGCGTGCGCTGATCCTCTGCGCCGAGGGGCTCGGCGTCTCGGACCCGGTCAACATCGGCACCGGCCTGGAGACCAGCATCCGGGACCTCGCGACGATGATCTCCGAGCTCGCCGGCTTCGAGGGGAAGACCGTCTGGGACGACTCCCGGCCGGACGGGCAGCCCCAGCGCTACCTCGACGTCAGCAGGGCGCGCGAGCTGATCGGCTTCGAGGCGGAGACGCCGCTCGCCGAGGGCCTGAAGCGGACGATCGAATCATTCCGTGCCACGGATCTGCCGGTCGCCGCCATCCAGGGTTAGACGTGGAACGCGCAGCGGATTCCGGCTTCGACGTCGAGCGGACGAACGACCAGCTCGCCCTCGCCCACTCGATCGACGACTACTACTCGGCGTCGCCCTTCCCGGTGAGGCTGATCGAGCGAAGGCGCCTCAGGATCATCCGGGCGATGATGGGCGCCAGCGCCGGGCTTGAGGTAGCCGAGGTCGGCTCCGGAGGCGGACACATCCTGAGGATGTTTCCCGAGGCCAAGCTGACCGCCATCGACGTCTCAGATGTGTACCTGGAACAGGCGCGCCGCAACCTGCAGGGGTATGACGTTCGGTTCCTGAAGGGCGAGCTCGATGACTTGGACATCGAGCCGGGCTCCTTCGATCGGATCATCTGCAGCGAAGTCCTCGAGCACACCGTGGACCCGGCCCACATCCTGGACGGGATCGCCCGGCTGCTGAGGCCGGAGGGAGTCGCGGTGATCACCGTCCCGAATGATCCTCTGATCCTCCGCGTCAAGCAGGTCGTCCGTCGCTCGCCCGTCGGCTGGGCGCTCGGTGAGCGCGTCAATTGGGGCGGGGACGAGTTCCACCTCCATCGCTGGACGCCGCCCGAGTTTCGCGACCTCCTGGAGCGGTCCCTGACCGTCACCCAGTACCGCGCGTCGCCGGCGAGAGCGATCCCGATCCGAGCCTGCTTTCGTTGCGTCCGGTCTAGCGGTCCCTGATCAGCGCTTCGGCGCCCACCGCCTCCCCAGCGTCGGGATCGGCGACCGAGAGACCCAGGCGCGAGATACTTCCCTGCTGCTTGCCGGTCCGGACCATCGGGATCGAGTCGCGGAACTCGATCCGGACGTCCACGTCCGAGCCGATGTGGCTGAGCAGCTCCTCCATCATCTCGTCGAAGGCCGCCTGCTCGAATCTCGGGCCCTTGACGACCTTCAGCTGCACGGAGCCCTCCTCCTCCTGGACCACCTGGTACTGGCGGACGATGTGGTCGAAGTCCTTGAAGAAGTGGGGGAAGAAGCTGCCGAGCAGGTAGCGGCCGTTCGCGCCGAGGATGATCGACTGGAGGCGCCCCTCGATCGACCCGATCAGCGGCAGCCCTCGTCCGCAGGGGCAGGCCTCGTTGGGATCCATCGCCATCGCCATGTCGCCGATCCGGTAGCGGATGAAGGGCATGCAGTAGTTGTTCAGGTCGGTGATCACAACCTCGCCGACCTCCCCGGGCCTGGCGGGTCGCCCGTCCTTGATGATCTCGACGATGTAGTTCTCCGCGACCACGTGGTGGCCGGTGTGCGCCTCGCACTCGTACGCGATCCCGGAGAACTCGCGGGCGCCGTACTTGTCGTGGACTCCGCAGCCGAACTGCCGCTCGATGATCTCGCGGCTCTGGGGAGGGAGCACCTGCGCCGAGGAGATCACCCCCTTCGGCTTCACGCCGCCGACCTCGTGGCGCTTCAGGTACTCGGCGAGGAAGTTGAGCGCCTCGGCGTATCCGTCGATCAGCACCGGCTGGTAGCGGGCGAGCAGCTTGCCGAACTCCTGCAGGTTGCTCTCCGAGAGCTCGAAGGCGGGGATGAACTTGCGCCGCTGGATGAAGGCGTCGAGGCGCTCGCGCCACACCTGGGGGCGGCTCATCCCGATCGTCTGGTGCCACAGGCGGACCTGCCGGTCGCCGAACCGCCAGCCGGTCCACTCCATGCTGCGAAGCGTCGCGCCCCAGCGCATCTCGAGCTGGTGGCGATCGACGTAACAGACGAAGGGCTCGCCGGTGGACCCGCTGGTGGCGATCCGCTGGATCACCCGCTTGTCGTGGTTGTCGGAGAGCAGGTCGAAGAACAGATGGCGCCGGACGTGATCCTTGGTGAGGAACGGCAGCTTCTGCAGGTCCTCCACCGTCGCGATGTCGTCGGGCCGGAGGCCGTGCTGATCGAAGACCTCCCGGTAGTAGGCGACGTGCCCGTAGGCGTGGTGGACCAGCTTCCGGAGCTTGACCTGCTGGAGCTCGGAGATCTGGCGGGGGCTCATCCACTGGCTCTTCCGCAGCTCGCGGTAGCGAGTCGCCGCGCGGCGCGAGATGAACCAATGGTGGATCGGCAGCAGCAGCACGTAGAAGCGGAACCACAGCCGTCGCGTCCAAGGGAGGGCCGGCGAGCGGTCCGCCGGCCCGTCTCGGTCGATCAGCGCCTGAAGTGAGGCTGGCAGGGGCGCCTTCCGGCCGAGCCGGTATTCGAAGAAGCCCTTCGCGAGATCCGGCAGCGCACCGAGGACGACCTTCAGGGGGAAACGCTGGATGAACGAGGTCCCCATCAGGCGGGGATGGAAGAGCACCTCGATCTCCCGGACGGAGTAGCCCTTCGCGGCCGCGGCGACCGTGATGAAGGTCTGGAAGTAGCGGTAGCGGCGCCGGTGGTCGAGGATGGCGGCCAGCACCTCGCGCCGGCAGAGCACGAATCCCGACTTGTTGTCGCGCAGCCGCATGCCGAAGAGGAGGTTGAGCATCACGTTCAGCCCGCGGCTGAGCCCGTAGCGGGGGTCGTTCCCCTCCCGCCCGACGGAGCTGCGGAAGCCCTGGATCACGTCCTCGGGCGAGGCGAGGTACTCGCGGTAGAGCCGCCAGACGTCCTCCGGGACGTACTGGAGGTCGGAGTCGATCAGGCAGACAAGCCCTCCGGAGGACGCCTCGAGGCCGCTCCTCCAACCGGCCTCGATCCCCCGGTTCTGATCGTGGTGGACGGCGATCACGTTCTCGGCGCCGGCCGCGAGCTCGTCGATCACCTCGCCGGTCTCGTCCGTGCTCCCGTCGTCGACCAGGACGATCTCACCGCGCATTCCACGAGCCTCGAAGACCCGCTGGAGCCGCTCGACGAGCTCACCCAGATTGGGCGCCTCGTTGAAGGCGGGTGCTATGACGGAGATCGCCGGTGTCATCGGCTCGCCGTATGTCCCTCCGGTTGTGCGGCCTCGACCGTGGCTGCCAACCCTTCCCTGAGACTGGTCGAGGCCTTGAAGCCAAGCACATCGGCGCAATGGCTTGGGTCGCCGACCCGGCTCGTGCCATCGGTCTCATCCGCCGGCGCCGGAAGGATCGGGTCGCCCTCGTGGCCGGCCGTCCGCTGGATCTCACCGAGCAGGTCGATCACCCTGACGCCCTCTCCCGAGCAGACGTTCAGCAGCTCCCCGGTCTGCTCGGCCGTCAGGGCCCGCAGGGTCGCCTCGACGACGTCCCCGATGTAGACGTAGTCGAGTTCCTGAAGGCCGTCCCCATGGACGACGGCGCTTTCGCCCCTCAGCAGCCGGTCGATCGTTCGCGTGACCACGGAGCGATAGGAGCTTTCCCGCGAGGACCCGGGCCCGTACGCGAAGAAGCAGCGCAGCGAGTTGAACGCCGGGCCGCCCTTCGCGGCGAGCGCGCACAGGAAGCGCTCCCCCGCGAGCTTCGAGGTCCCGTACACCGTGGCCGGCAGCGCCGGCTCGTCCTCGCGCATCGGCGGCCCGGTCATCCGGCCGTACGCGTAAAGCGACGAGGTGAAGACGATTCGCCGCACGCCGGCCCTGCCCGCCGCCTCGAACAGCTGGTAGGTGCCCAGCACGTTGGTGCGCAGGATCTCCTCCGGGCCGCGATCCGGGTCGTTGCTCTTCACCGCGGCGAGATGGAGCAGGTAGTCGGCCCCCATGAGCGCGTCCTCGACCTCAGGCGGTGCGCTCCCGTCGATGGACACGGTCCGCAACTCGATCCGGTCGTCCAGGTCCGCGAGGTTCGCCGGGCTCCCTCCGCGGAGGTCGTCGAGCACGGTGCACCGCGGCCACGTCGAGCTCGCTCAGCCGGCGGACGAGGTGCGAGCCGATGAAGCCGCAGCCGCCGGTGACGATCAGCCGGGCGCCGCGGAGCTGCTCGGCGACATTCACTCGACCGGCGAGAGCGGCCTGCCGCGGTCGCCCGCCGCCAGCCACTCGAACTCGGCGCGGAGACCGCCTTCGAAAGACGTAGTGGGAGCAAACCCGAGTCGCTCCTGCGGCGGCGCCTACGTCGGCGGACGTATGCCGCACGTCCCCCGGCTGGGTTTCCTCGTTGTCGATCTCGAGCGGATGGCCGGCGAATTCCTCGATCAGCGCGAGCGCTTCCCGCAGGGTCACGCGCGAGCCGGCCCCGACGTTGAAGATTTCACCGCTCACGTCATCCCGCACCGCTGCCTCCACGGTGGCCGACACGACGTCGCCGACGTAGGTGAAGTCGCGGCTCTGCGCTGCCGTCGCCGAACACCTTGATCTCCTTGCGATCAAGCGCGGCCCGGCAGAAGCGGTGGAAGGCCATGTCGGGGCGCTGCCGCGGTCCGTAGACGGTGAAGTACCGGAGCATCACCAGGGGAAGGCCGTGGTTGTCGCGGTACGCCTGGCAGAGGTGCTCGGCCGCGAGCTTGGTGACGCCGTACGGGGAGTGGGGTGCCGGCTTCGCGCTCTCGGCTACGGGGAGCTCGGCCGTCGTGCCGTAGATCGAAGACGAGGACGCGTACACGAGCCGGGTGTCGGGAGCGATCCTGATCATCGAGTCGAGCAGGCGCTGGGTGGCGAGCACGTTGTTGCGCACGTACGCATCGAAGCGCCTACCCCAGCTCGGTCGCACGCCCGGCTCCGCCGCGAGGTGGACCACCACGTCGGCGCCCGCGACCAGGTCCTCGAGATCGCCTCGAGACAGATCGACGGGTACGAACTCGAACTGCTCCCACTGCTGAGCCTCACGAAGGTTCTCGAGCTTCGCCCGCCGCCCGTAGTTCTCGTTGAAGCAGTCGATGCCGAGAACCTCAGCGCCCTGCTCCAGGAGCCGCTCGCTGAGGTGGGAGCCGATGAATCCGGCGCAGCCCGTGATCAGTGCCCGCACGAGCGGCAGGATAGGTCAAAATCAGGCAGCAGCCGGTGGGTTCCGCGCCGAGCTGGGGCACGGTCGCGACGCCTCCGAACCGCAAGCCAGATCACCAGCGCGAATGCCCCGAGCAGCGAGAGCAGCGAGATCGCCTGGCCGGCGACGATCGGAGCCGACTCCCGGGCGGAGAAGGTCACCTTACGAGGGCTCCGCGAGGCGGGCAGGCGAACGATCATGTCCTGGTGGGCCGCCACGCCAACCACCTCGGCGCCATCGACGTGGACCAAGTACGTCCCGGCGGTGACGTTGGTCAAGACTCGCTCGCGGGCCCCGGCGGATAGGTCAGCGTGTAGCTGGTGCGGCGGGGGGCCGATACGGGTACGTAGAGTGGGTGAACCGTGGTCGCCCGCGCGGTGGGCTCGGAGGCGTCGGCGAAGTCGGTGAACGAGTACCAGGTGAGCGGGATGCGATCCGGTTTTATGAAGATCACGTCACGCGAATGCGGTGTGGTCCGATCGGTGAGCGTAAGCATCGAAGGGACCGCGAGGACTTGCGCCACCGCCTGAACGGTCCCGAGCACCGCGATCGCGGTGACTGCCGCCGTTGCGTATCGAAAGGCGCGCGCACGTGCCCTCAGGCCGGCGAGTCCCAGCACGAGCAGGCCGACGACGAGCAGGTCCCCGTATGGGATCAATCTTTCCGTGTACTCGACGTAACGCCAGTAGCGAGGCAGGTGCTCAAACAGCGAGGGCGTTGTGGAGAGCAGGGTGACCACCCCGAGCAGCGCCGCAAGCCCCACGATCAGGGACCGCCGGCCCCGCGAGAGCCTGCGCCACGCGAATGCCAGCAGGACGACCGCGCAGACCAGCGCCAGCACCGGGAGCTGCGCCTGAATGACGGCAAACCCGTCGGGGGGAACCTGTGGTGTGGACCGAAGCGGCCGGAAGATCTCTCCGATCGACGTGTACGCGCCCTCGCTGAGCGATTGCGGGTTCTGGCTGATCAAGGTGTCGTTCGCATGGGTGACCAGCGGGACCAGGAACCAGAGGCTCATGCCGAGCCCGAGCAGTGACAGCCCGGCGAGTTGCAACAGGCGGCCCGCCCGGGCGCGGACCAGCCCGCCCCAGGAGAGCGCTGCGATCGCCACCGCCGCGAGCAGGAAGGTCGATCCCCAGAGCAGGGTCACGGTGTGACTGCCGGTCAGGATCGCGACGGAGAAGACGAACGCGGCCACCGGCGCGGCCCTGAGCCGGTCGGCGCGGAAGATGCTCAGCGCGCTCGCCAGGATCAGGGGGATCATCGAGGTGGCGACCGTCTCCGCGAAGTCCCCGCGGCCATACGCGTCGGTGATCGCGTACGGGGCGGTGACGGCGATGGCGCCGGGCAGGTAGGCGGCCAAGCCGCTCAAGCCGGCCTGCATGGAGAGCCAGGTCCAGCCGCAGTAGGCGGTCAGGAAGGCGGCGAAGTAGAGCACGACGACCGCGTTGATCGACCCAATCGGGATCGCGAGCAGACCTGCGACCACGTAGAGGGTGGCGCCGTAGAAGGCGAAGAACGGATAGAAGGCCCCGAGCTCCCGGCTCTGGATGAAGTAGCTCGGATGCCCGAGGTCCTGGATGTTGAGCTTCTGCTGCCAGACGACCCAGACCGCGTTGGTCCAGTCCGCCGAGAAGGTCCGCTGGGTGAACGCCATCGGCGCGATCAGCAGCAGGCAGACGCCGATCGGAATCAGCCAGAGGACCCGGCGGCGGCAGAACTCGACGATCCTCATCACGGCAGAGCTTGGTGAGGGTCGCGGCGGCCCCGAACCGCGAGCCAGATGACCAGCGCAACCGCCCCGAGCAGCGAGAGCAGGGAGATCGCCTGGCCGGCGACCAGCGGAGCCGACTCCGCGGGCCGAGAACGTCACCTTGCGGGGGCTCCGCGAGGCGGGCAGGCGCAACACCATGTCCTGATAGCTCGCTACCCCGGCCTCCTCGGCGCCGTCGACGTCGACCAGGTATGGGCCGCCGGTGACGTTGGTCAAGACTCTGCTCGCCGGCCCCGGCGGATAGGTCAGCGTGTAGCTGGTGCGGCGGGGGGCCGAAACCGGGACATTGAGTGGGTGAACCGTGGTCGCCCGCGCGGCCGGCTGGGAGGCGTCGCCGAAGTCCGTCGGATGCGTACCAGGCGGGCGGTGTCCTGGCCCGGTGCTGCGAAGATCAGGTCGCGTGAATGGGGGTGGTCGGGTCGCTGGATCGTGAGCCAGGAGGGACCGCCGAAGTCCTGCGCCACCGCCTGGACCGTGCCCAGCAATGCGATGGCCGCGACCGCGACGGTCGCGCGGCGAAAGGAGCGCGGACGCGCCCTCAGGCTGGCGAGCCCCAGCACGAACAGCCCGACGACGAGCAGGTCGCCGTACGTGACCAACCGGTAGGGGTATTGAGTGAAGCGCCAAGGTCGCGGGCAGGTGATCGAAAAGGGATGGAGTCGGCGGCCAGGAGGACGACTAGGCCGAGCAGGGCAGCGAGCCCTACGGTCAGCCGGCGCCGCGCCCGCGGGAGCCGTCGCCACGCGAGGGCAAGCAGGACCGACCGCGAAAACCAGCGCCAGGACCGGGAGCTGGGCCTGGATATCGGCGAACCCCGGGTGGGCCTGCTGAGGTGCGGACCGGAACGGGCGGAGGAGCTCTCCGAGCGACGTGTACTCGTAGCCGCGCGACGTGGCTCTGGCTTCTCGCCGATCACGTGTCTCGTGCGAATAGGCGACCAGCGGGATGAGGAACCAGAGGCTCATCCCGGTCCCAAGCAGTGACGAGACCGGCGAGCCGCAGAAGCCTGCGTGCTCGGGCGCGGACGACCTCGCGCCAGGAGAGCGCCGCGATCGCTACCGCGCCGAGCAGGAACGTCGATCCCCAGAGCAGGGTCAGCGTGTGAGTGCCGGTCAGGATCGCGGCGGAGAAGACGAAGGCGGCCACCGGCCCGGCTCTGAGCCGGTCCGCGCGGAAGATGCTCAGCCAGCTTGCCGCGATCAGGGGGATCATCGAGGTGGCGACCGTCTCCGCGAGGTCTCCGCGGCCGTATGACGGTGGTGATCACGTAACGGGGCGGTGACGGCGATGCAACCCGGCAGGTAGGCGGCGAGGCCGTTGAGACCGGCCTGTATCGAGAGCCAGGTCCAGCCGCAGTAGGCGGCCAGGAAAGCCGCGAAGTAGAGGACAATCACAGCGTTGATCGACCCCAGCGGGATCGCAAGCAGCCCTCCGAGCGCGATAGATGTTCGCGCCGTAGAAGGCGAAGAACGGATAGAAGGCCCCGAGCTCCTTGCTCTGGATGAAGTAGCTCGGGCAGCCCGAGGTCCTGGATGTTGAGCTTCTGCTGCCAGACCATCCAGACGTGGCCGGTCCAGTCCGGCGAGAAGGTCCGCTGGGTGAACGCCATCGGCGCGATCAGCAGCAGGCAGACGCCGATCGGAATCAGCCAGAGGATCCGGCGGCGGCAGAACT
>CAWAJF010000012.1:0-96529 GCA_963782345.1 uncultured Solirubrobacterales bacterium
TAGACCGAGGGTGCCGTCCTGCAGGGCGGCGTTCTCGCCGATCGTTAGGGCAGGCACCAAGGTCGAATGCTGATGCACCACGGCGATTCCAAGCGCGCGGGCATCGTTCGGGGTCGCGATCACCGCCCGCTCGCCATCCACCTTGATCTCGCCGGCATCGGGTCGGTAGATCCCTGCCAAGCAGCGGATCAGGGTTGATTTTCCCGCCCCGTTCTCTCCGAGCAGGGCGTGGATCTCTCCGCCAATGAATCTTGCATCGACCCCGTCATTCGCCCGTATCGGCCCAAAAACGCTTTACGAGGCCGGCAACTTCGACAGAGGTGTTCGATGCCGCAGAACTTACGCGTTCCAGGCCCGCGCGGGAAAGCCCTGAGGGGGTGCGCTTAGTGAACTGTCAATGAGAGCTTGCCGGAGTTGATTTGGTCGATCACTCCTGGTGACTCCTTCTGCACATGCGCTGCGTTCGGAAGGTTCTTGAGCGGGGACGCGAATCAGAGTTGCCCATTCTGGACATTTTGCTCGTAGACCTTCGGCTGGAGTTTGCCCGACTTGAACAAGTCACCCAGCTCCGTGAACCCCTTGGTGAAGTCGACAAGGACGCTCGTGACCCCGACGCTCGGAGCGGTCTCCTGGACGTTCGATATGTAACCCACATACCGGACTTGCGAGGAGTTGCTCTGCGCTGCCTCGATCGCACCTTCGCCACTTGCGTCCGCGTTATCGAAGAGGACATCTGCGCCCTGACCAATCTGTGCCAGTGCCGCCTGCTTCCCCTTCGCCGGCTCCGTGAACGAACCGACGTAGGTGGTGTGCACTCCGCTGCCACCTTTGCAGTACGTCGCAGCTGCCTGCTTGGCGCCTGCTTCCTGTTCCTGGAGCAACGGGAGCTTGATTCCGAGGATCTGTCCGACGGTGCCGCTCTGGCTTGACAAGGAACGCCGCGGCCCCCTGTAGGTATCCCGCCTGCGTGGTGTTCTGGGTAATCCCGGAGACGTTCGCGACATGCGTGGGCCCCGGCGAGGCCGAGAAAATCCAGAACGACGTCTTCGGGAACTTCGGAGCGACCTGCAGCACTGCGGGCTCGTAGCCACCGGACTCCGCAACGATGATCGGGTAGCCGGACTGCGCGAGTCGGGTCAGGACCTGGGGGTAGTCCTGGCCCCAGCTGATCATCTGGAGCCAGGTGGGCTCCGCTCCCAACTGCCGCCCAAGCGCCTGTAGCGCTACATATCCCCCGTGGTCATAGTCTGAATTGGCAATTGACCCGACGCCGATCCCGGCCACCTTCGAAACTTGTGTCTGCTGCGAAGGCCCTTCGGCCCCGGACCCACTCGTGCTCGGGGAAGACTTGCTGCTCGAACCGCAGGCCGCGATGAACAGGACCATCGCCACACTAATTGCTCCGCTTGCGATTCGTTTGCCGGTGCTGCGATGCGTCAAGCGATAGCGCGGAAGCAGTACTTCTTCCCTCTCAGCCTCTGTTTTGAAGGGCGCGGCGAGTTACTCGAGTTCGCTGAACGTGCCCGTTGTGCGTGTAGTGAGATCAACCCTACGGTGGTGGTGTTGCCACGGATATCCTTCCTAAGGAGGAAATGGTGGTCTAGGGCAGGCGAGGCGCTGTTAGACGCGCGCCTGATTCTGGGCGAAACGCCCGGAACAGCGGCGGCTAGCATCATTAGGACATGCGAGAGCGCAATCCCTCCTACGGTGCGTAACCGCCCAGCCAAGACTCCGGGGGGTGGCTCCACGCGAGGTTGGTCTGCGCTCGCTGATGGCACTGGCACGTGGTGACGCCCTGCTAGATGGACCGTTGGCAAAACTAGCTGCTGCGCTGGTGGCGGGCGAGGTGAAGCCACTGGGGGGCTCCACGCTTATCTCGAGAGGCTCGATCAACTCGAGCCGAACGTGCACGCATTTGCGCACCTATCTGCCGAGAAGGCGAGGGCCAAAGCTCTGATTCTTCAGCGACAAGCCCGCCCAGAAGGAGCCGCCCACTCTACGGTGTCCCATTTGGAGTGAAGGACACGATCGACGTTTTGGGGCAGCCGACCAAGGCTGCCTCGCAGCTGCTCAGGTCCAGCTGCCCCCAGAGAGATGCAACCGTTGTCGCGCGTCTACGCCGGGCGGGTGGAATAGTCATTGGGAAAGACCATGGCGCATGAGCTGGCGTTCGGGACCACCACGCCGCCAACCCGTAACCCACACGCCTACGATTACGTCGCGGGCGGCTCAAGCGGAGGCTCGGCAGCGGCGGTTGCGGCAGGCATGCTGCCTCTCGCCCTGGGCACTTATAGAGTGGGGTCCGTGCGCGTCCCGGCGGCGTTTTGCGGTGTGGCCGGCATGCGCCCGCGTTCGAGCCTTGTTCCGACGGACGGCGTCGTGCCGCTCGCTCCTGCGCTTGACTCGGTCGGACCGCTGGTACGCAGGGCAGCCGACATGGCGTTGCCCCTGACCGTGATTTCTGACCAGCCGGCTGTAGATCTGCAACGAAGCCAGGAGCCGAGGATCGCGGTGCTCGGACCCGAAGCTCTTGGGCAGATTGAGGCCGAGGTCGCTGGAACCGTGAGCGATGCGGTGGACGATCTGCGACGCGCCGGCGCCCACATTTCTGAAGCCAAAAACGTCCGCTTGGACCAGCCACCGCGCACCTGGGCGACGCGGGTCCTTGCGGAGGCTTTGGAGGTGCACCGAGACTCGGATGGTACCCAGACCGCGCCGACGAGTATGGCCACCAGATTCGCTCCCAGCTCGCTTTCGCTGAGCGACTTGACGATCAGGCCGTATCTGCTGCACAGTCTCGTGCGGATGAGGTGGTGCGGGCACTACATGCGGCTCTTCGAGGCGTCGACGCGCTATCGCTGCCCACTACCCAACTGTCGCCCCATCGATCGGCCAGGCCACAGAAAATGAGCAGGAGCAGCTAGATAGGCTGACAGCTGTCGTCACCCGCTACACTGTCCCGTCCTCTTTCGCCGACCTCGCCGCCTGCAGCGTAAGGTGCGGCATGACCTCGCAAGGTGTCCCGGTTGGACTTCAGATTGCGGGGCGGGACGAGCGTCTCGTGGCCGGCATCGCGGACTTCTGTGAAAAAACAAACGGAGCGACAGGGATGCTCAAACAAGGGTCTTTTACGCAGCGCCCCGACCAGGATTCGAACCTGGGGCCTACTCCTCAGGAGTCAGTCTCGGGAGTCAAACGGAGCCGAACAGAAGCGAACTCTGGCAGTAAATGGCGGGTTTCCGAGTTGCTCTGTCGCGCGCTGGTTGCCCGGCTTTGGCGCGCTCGCGTCCGGTGGATGTTCGGAGCAAAGCTCTCTGGGGACGGTCGCATGAGGGCGTGCGTCATATGCGGAGCCCCACTCGAAGGACGTCGTGCGGACGCCCGCCACTGCGGGGGACCCTGCCGAGCTGAGGCCAGCCGCTTGAGAGCGATTCTGAGCGGCCGGGGAAGCGGCCCTTATAGATCCGTCGCCGAGAGGCTGGGAGCTCGGCGTAAGCGCACAAATGAGAGCCTGCGGAGGTCGATGGAGCGACCAAACTCGAGCCGGGTACCGAGCGACCGGAATCACCTCCACCTGGCCAGACTGGTCGTTGATGGCAGCCCGGAGCAGTTTCAACAACGCTGTCAACCAGCTCGAGGCGATCCTTGGCGAGCTCCGAGCTGCGCCCGCGACCCATCTCAAAGGACACCCCTCGGTACCAAAATCGCCGGGTGTCGATCTCTTCAGCGAGAAGGGCAGGCCCATGTACGTCGGCCAGAGTCGGAATCTGCAGCGGCGTTTGCGCGAGCACACGTCCGAGAAGTCACACGAAAACAGCGCTCCATTCGCTTTCAACTTGGCACTTGAGGCTGCAGCGAAGAAGAAGCTCGATCTACCCAGAACGCGGAAGGAGAAGGAGCTCGCTCCGCAGTTCTCAAAGCTCTTCCTGGCGGCGAAGAAACGGGTCGCCGCGATGGAGGTGCAGTTCATTGAGCTCGCCGGTGAAACAGAGCGATACCTCTTCGAGCCGTTCGCGACCGACGCCTTGGGCACCCATCCCTACAACTCGTTTGAGACCCACTGATGTCTGTCGGCAACTGCGATCGAGTGGGCGGAGGCGACCCAGGCCGTTGATGTCTCGACACAGTTTCCCCCAGGCTGCGCCCACATCTCGACTGAGCAGCCCGTGAGAGCAGATCGCGATGTTTCGAGGAGGGTTCAACCGCCGTTCTTCTGCATGTGAGCCTCCTTTTCAGATCCTCCGACTTTGGTCCGGCTCTGATGCCAGGTTTTCCAACTAGCCCTCCAGTCCCAGGAGAAGAGGATCCGCCCGCCACCATGATCCTTCGGTTCTGGCACCCGGCTTGGACGCCTGACCGGTCCACCTAGGAGTCGTGCACCCGGCCAGTGGCGTGAGTGGCGCTCCGGAGCAACGTCTCGAGCTTGCCCTGTTGATTTGCAATCTGAAGTTGCACCAAGAGGGAGAGCTGTTCTTTGGGTGGCGGTTCGTCACCATGTAAGAGGCTTGGAAGTCGCGTTCGGACCTGATTTGCGAGTCCGACTAACGCGGCTTCCAGACCAAAGTCGCCCCAGCCCGAAGACCATCGCGGCGGCCCAACGCATATCTTCGAGTTTCCTCCTCCCAAGCGTCGATCTCGTGAGCTGCCTTTCAACCTCCCGTCGCTGGTGCATCGGGAGCCAGATCAGTTCCCGAGCCAGCTCGCTAGGACCCATGTCCTCAACCTCTGGCACGAGGTCCTCTAGGAGCTTCTCGTGGAAGCTTCGAGCCGTCTCTAGCCGGATCTCAGCGAACCCGATCGCTTCCTCATGGGTCACGTCAAGCGGGCAGACGAACTCGCCATCAATCACCAACCACACATCCCCATCTGGCTGCTCTTGCCACGGAGAATGCGTGCTGCAACGGGAAGCTGCCACAGGACATTAGGAACACGCTTTTCGAGGTGGGGGTCATCGGCTCACCGTAGCCGACCTAATGGCTGACACCGCGCTTTCCATGGAGGCTGTCGCACAAAGCTCCGTCCGGACGGGGACCGAGCATCCATGAATGAGCCCAAACTTCCTCTCTTGCGAGCGTGACCAGCAGCTCCTGATGCCGGCCGACCTGCGCGAGTGGCTTCCGGAAGACCACCTCGCCTGGTTCGTCTTAGACACCGTCTCCGAGCTCGACCTCGAGCCCTTCCTCCGCGCCTATCGCTCAGACGGCTGGGGCCGCGCCGCCCACGACCCGGAGATGATGGTGGCGCTCTGCCTCTACGCCTATGCCACCGGCGAGCGCTCCTCTCGCCGAATCGAGCGCCGCTGCAGCGAGGACATCGCCTACCGGGTGATCACCGCCAACCGGGCCCCCGATCACTCGACGATCGCTCGCTTTAGGGTCCGTCACGCCGAGCGGCTCGCAGAGCTCTTCGGCCAGATCCTCGGGCTCTGCGCCAGGGCCGGCCTGGTCTCGGTGGGGACGATCGCCCTCGACGGCACCCGCATCGTCGCCAACGCCGCCGATCGGGCCAACCGCAACTACACCCAACTCGCCAGGGAGATCCTCGAGGAGGCGGCCAGGGTCGACGCCGAAGAGGACGAGCTCTACGGCGATCGCCGCGGCGATGAGCTGCCTCCCGAGCTCGCCGACCCGACCACGAGGCGGGAGCGCCTGCGCGAGGCGAAGCGGCGCCTCGACGAAGAGCATGAAGCGAAGGTGGCCGAGATGGCCGCCTGGGAGCGGGCAAGGGCCGAACACACCGCACGCACCGGCTACAAGCGGAAGGGCGCCCCGACCAAGCCGCGGCCGATCCCGGCCAAGGAGAAGGCGAGGATCAACCTCACCGACCCCGACTCCCGCCCGGTGAAGACGCCTCGCGGCTTCATCCAGGGCTACACCGCCCAGGCGGTGAGCACCGAGGAGCAGGTGATCGTCGCCGCCGAGGTGATCACCGGCGGCAACGAGCGCGGTCGTCTCGGCCCGATGGCAAAGGCCGCCGAGCGGGAGCTGGAGAACGCCGGCATCGAGGAGAGACCCGAGGTCGCGTTGGCCGACGCCGGCTACTGGAACGGCCCCCAGATCGCAGAGCTCGAGCGCGCCGGCACGACGGTCCTCGTCCCGCCCGACGCCGACACCCGCAAGGTCCCGAGCAAGATCAGACGGGGCGGCCGCTACCAGCGGATGCGCGAGCGATTGGCCGAGCCCGAGGCCCGGGCGCTCTATCGAAGACGCCAGCAGATGATCGAGCCGGTCTTCGCCCAGATCAAGAACAACCTCCGCGCGGGGCGCTTCTCGCGCCGCGGCTTAGCCAGCTGCCGGGCGGAATGGCGCCTCACCGCCGCCACACACAACCTGTTGAAGCTCTACCGCAGCACTTTGGCCCCGGCAGGGGCCTGAGGGCGCTTCCATCGGTCCGGGCGGTTCCGCGGAACCGCTTTGGGACCGCGGCTCAGATGACTTTGCGCGACAGCCTCCATGCAAAGCCGCGCTTTAGCGCCTAGCCGCAAAGAACTGTTCCTGGCTGCAGCGGGGCAGCGGCGCAGGGCTGCGCCTAGGAGGACAGCTCCGCAAAAAGAGCTCGCAGCGACGGGAAGAAGCGTCCCCTCGGATCGCTGGGGTGAACGACGAAGAAGACCTTAATCTGACGGCCGTCCGTCAGCTGGCCCAAGCCTACGGCGGCGGGCCCGCGGGGGGCTTGCATCTCGAGCGCCCGCGCGACAGGTTCCCAGACGCCTTTGCCAAGCACGAGCAAGCACGTAGGATCGAGGATGCGCAGTTCCTCTCGTAGGTACCTCGGCGGACAGTTCTCCCTCATCGTGCCAGTGGGTGAGCCTGTGCGGCCGTCGACGGGCGAGCACTTGACCGCCTGTAGATAGGCGATCCGCTCCCAAAGCGCGGCAACGTTGGGACCAACGACGCTCGCGTCCGGGTCGAAGCAGGCGGAATCTCGTCGAGCAAGAGCCTGAATACCCGCGCAGCACGCGAGTAGAGGGGCTCTTGAGTCTCCGTCTTCTCGCCAGCGATCGAATCGTTGCCTCGACGTCTTTCGATGTCGGATTTGGTGAGCCACCAGGTGGCCGTGAGCCCACCCCATTGGTTCGCGTTCGTCCCGACGGCGCAGAGCCGCCCGTCTGAACTGCAATACGCGGGGCCGATCCAGGGGATGGAGACGGTGGCCTTCTCGGGGCAAAGCTGCTCGAGACCGGGGGACCAGCATTGGTCCCTGAGCTCGCAGCAGTCATAGAGCGGTTGGGCGTGACCATCATCGAACAGGCCCTCGTGCTCGTAGTGCTCGAGCAGAGACGTCACCAGCTTGAGCTCGTCTGCTCCGGCGCCGAGCTTCTGGTCTAGAACTTCGAGCGCGCCTGCCTTGGTGTTTTCTCTGGGATCGCCCATCGGTCGGCCTGAATGATCGCGTCTTGGGAGTTATGTGCCCGAAACGGCCGGTCTAGCCAGCCTGCGAGCTGGAGTCCCAAACAGGGCCCCAAGGGGGAACGCGCCACGGTTTGGGTCCCGGATCAAGCTCAAAGCTCCAGCCTCTGGTTTCGGTCGTCTCTCGCAAGAAATGTTCAAGCCTTCCAAGACCGTCAGCAATCTCGAGCTGAACGCCGAGCGCGATCTCTTCCTCGGACGGAGGGAGTTCCCCATGCAGGATCTCCGGGATCTCGGCCCTAACCGCTCGGGCAAGGCCGGCTAAGGCAGCGTCAAGCCCAAAGCCCATGTGCTTGATCGGAAAGCGATCGACTTCGACATACCAAAAAGCGGAAATCGAGCTTGCGTCCGAAGTCTCAGGAAAGGCCAGCACCCGAACCTGCTGGAAGCGAGCGACAACCTCCACCTGGTCCCTTGGGACGGTGATCAATCGAGGCACCGGGGCTCCTGGTCGACCTCAAGCGGGAGGCCATCGCTTCGCACCAGGGGGACGATCCGCCATGAGATTCCGCCCATCTTCAACAACGAGCGATCTCTCTTTCCAGTATGCGTCCTGGAAACGATCACGCGAGACGAGAAAACCGCCATCCGGATTGACGCCTGCGATGCCGACGACCGCCTTCCCGTCGCGGCGGAACCACCACACCGCTTCATCGGCAGGGGTGTCACCAGGCACCGGACTATCCCGCAGTTCCAGAATGCCAACCATCTCATCGTCTTGAAGCCCCGGCTTCGTGACAGGAATGCCTGGAGAAGCTATCGCCGGCTTGTTGATGATGGTGTCAACTGCGACAGGCAAGCCTTCGAAGCGACCAACGGCGTCTATTGCCTCGTCATAAGTCATCTCAACGAAGGTAACTCCGCTGCCCGACGGCTAACCAATGCGCGCGGAAGACGTTGGGTGCCGCCCACCTTCGTTTCATCCAAGAGCGGCAGCGCCGCGCGACCTAGTGGCGCTTCTACACCGCGCGGGGAGCGAACGCTACGCCTGGATACCCAGGCGTTTCGCTCGTATGGGGCACGGTCGCTCTGTTACCAGCAGTCATCGCGGCAGTTATTGCGACCTCGTCACCGCGCTGTGCCTGATACGGGTGCGGAGCTGCGGAGGGCGGATCGGGCCGTGGCGCAACTGCCGTCCTGGCTTAGAAGTGCGATCTGAGACCCCTGCTTTGCATGGAATGTCATGAAGGTCCCGCTCCTCCTCTGAACTGAAAGGGGCCTCCACCGCGCTCACTAGAACCGCGGTTGGCACTGCCGTTCAAGCGAGGAGAGGAGACCCGGCATGAACTATGTCGGAATCGATTGGGCCTACGGGCGCGCCGCCTTCTGCGCGATGGGCGAGGGCGGGGAGATCGCCGCCGAGGGGCTGATCCCGGCCAATGAAGACGGGCTCGCCAGGTTGGTCTTGGAGCTCGGCACCGAGGCCTCGGGCTGCGTCGAGATGATGAGCGGCGCGGTCTGGGTCCGCGACCGGCTCGAGGCCTCGGGCTGGCAGGTCCAGGTCGCCCACGCCCGCAAGGTCAGAGACGTCGCCCCGCTCGCCTGCAAGACCGACAAGGTCGACGCCCGGGTGCTGGCCGAGCTCTGCCGGCGAGACCTGGTCCCCGAGCTCTGGGTTCCCTCGCTCGAGGACCGGGCGCTCCGGGAGCGCCTGCGCCGGCGAGCGCACCTGGTGAAGGCCCGCACCTCCGCTCGCAACCGGATCTTCGGGCTGCTCACCCAGTTCGGACTGCGGATCTCCCACTCTCGCTTGCGAAAGCCGGATGCGATGGCGCTCTTGGAACGCCGGGGAGTTCCCGAGGTCTGGCGGGACTCAATCGTGGAGCTGCTCGAGCTTGCCGCCGAGATGGATCGGCGGATCGACCCGATCGACCGCGAGCTGGGCCCGCTCGCAAGATCAGACGAGCGGGCGAGCCTGCTGGCGACGATCCCGGGGGTGGGCCCGCTGCTCAGCCTCACCTTCGCCGCCGAGATCGGCGAGGTCTCCCGCTTTCCGGGGCCTGGAAAGCTGATCGGCTACGCGGGCCTGGCGCCTCGAATCAGCCAGTCCGGCGAGCGCTCGGCGACCGGCGCGCTCTCGAAGGCCGGCTCGCGGACCCTGCGCTGGGCGGCGGTCGAGGCCGCCCACCAGGCCTGGCGCCCCGCCAACCCCTGGCACGCCCACTACCTGCGGGTGAGCGCCCGCCACGGCAAGAACCCGGCGAAGTCGGCGGTCGCCCGCAAGCTCCTGATCGCGGCCTGGCACATTCTGAGCCGCGATGAGCCCTTCAAGCCTCACCAACCTGCCCCGGCGAACTCCCGCTGCTTTCTGACCGCCTGACGGTCCCGCATGGAATTGAGCGGCCGAGGCAGCTCCCAGGAACGATCTGCGCCCCGAGCGCCGAAAGAGAAATGAGCTCAACTCATCCACCAGCTGGGAGCGGACCGATGACACCTACGGCGGCGGGGCGATCACCCCCTTGACAGATCAGTCGTCTTCAAAGAGAAAGCAGCGGTCTTCATGAGATACGGCACAGGCGATGTCGGAGGAGAGCGTCCCGCACAGTCCGTGCTCACTACCGATTCAAGACTGGTGCTCGCCGCAGTTCAAAATCGCGACACCCCGTGAGAGTCTTGGTGCGTTACGGGGGGTTGAGAGGTACAGGGAGATTGCCAAACGGAAAAAGGAGTGGTATGCGTAATCGCAAGTATCTGATTGGCGTCATGATGGGCCTGATCGGGGCGCTGGCCCTCTCGGGCGTCGCCTCCGCCAAGCCCATCGGACAATCACTGAGCGCGACGATCGCGCCGGCGAAGCAGAGCAAGAAGACGTTTGGCGGTGTTACGTTGGGCCTCACGCTCGGCACCACTGTTGACGATCCCGCCACATCGCAGTCGCCGAGGACGGCGACGTTCACGATCGATCCGAACATAAAGTTCACGAACGGCAACATCCCGACGTGTGCGCTCGCCGCGATTCAGGGTAAGTTCACCCCGCAGGCGTTGACCGCCTGTCCGCAAAGCGTCATCGGCAGTGGATCGGTTGAGGTCAACAACGGCACCATCAACGGCACCGCGACGCTCTTCAGCGGCGGTCCCAAGACGATGTACGTGCAGACCGACATCGGACCCGGGGCGACGAGCCTCACGATCGTCGGGCAGATCACCGGCAAGATCCTGACGTTCAGCAACATCCCGAACACGCCGGGGCTGATCCTGACGAAGTTCGCCATCAAGTTGAACAAGCGCAAGACGGGCAAGATGAAGGTCAAGGTCCACGGCAAGAAGAAGAAGGTGCCGACCTACTACGTGATGGCCCGCTGCAAGAAGAAGTCCTGGAATAACGCCGTGGCGGTCAACTTCTACAGCGGCGAGACCCTCTCGGCGACCTCGAGACAGAAGTGCAAGCAGAAGAAGTAAGGATTTCTTCTTCGAGTTGAAGTTGTGAAAGGGGCGGCCTTCGGGCCGCCCCTTTCTTTAGGATCGAGCCACCCATAACGGTCGGTGGTCAAGGGAAGTCCGGTGAGAAACCGGCGCGGTCCCGCCACTGTGACCGGTGATGCTGAAGCACTAGACCACTGGGGAGTCGACGACTCCCTGGGAAGGCGCCTCAGTCGACCCGGAAGCCAGGTGAGCCTTGCGGGAGGCCACGGTGCACCGCCCAGCATCCTCGCCCGCGCGTGCGGGCGCGCGAGAGCGAGCTGCTCCCCGCTGTCCGCCATCGCCAGCTGCGATCCTCGTGCAAACGGGATGAGGGACGATCAGCGCGCACGACGGCGAACAAATCGACAGCGATTCCGAAAAGGGCCTGCATATGCACGCCTTCATGTTCGCCCACATCCGCCGTCGTTTGGCGCGCCCGTGGCTACGAAACCGAAGGTCACAGGTTCGAATCCTGTCGGGCGCGCTCAAGAAGTCCCTGCGATCCACGCATTCCCTCTGTGGTTATCAGTAGCCGCTTGGACGAAAAGGATGCTCTGCATGGGAAACAGCCAGAATTGCGTCCAAGCAGGCGATCAGCCCATTGGCAACTTGATTGCCTCCTTCCTTGTCGGGTTCGACGCTCGCTGTTCGCGGCGAAGGTATTTGGACGGGGTTAGGATTGCTTCCCCGACTGGAAGGACGGCGATGGACATCTCCGCCACGACGCGACGTGCGTACGACCTGATCAATGCCGGTGACATCGACGGGTTCGGCGATCTGATGGCTGACGACTTCGTCGAGCACGAGGAGACGCCTGGCCTCGCTCCGACGAAGGAGGGGGTCCTCGATTTGTTTCGGATGTACCGGACCGCGTTCCCTGATCTCCAGATGCACGTCGAAGAGGTTCTCGTCAGCGGAGCCAAGACCGTCACGCGGGTCAGAGCTACCGGTACTCACCAGGGTGAGTTGATGGGCATGCCGGCAACCGGCAAGGGCATCGAGGTGAAGCTCATCGACATCATGCAGTTCAATGAGGCTGGCATGATGCGCGAGCACTGGGGGCTCGTCGACATGTTCTCGATGATGCAGCAGCTCGGCGCGATTCCAGAAGGTCCACCGGCATAGAGTCAGGGAAGCGCCGCCAGCTGCGTCTCGCGGTCTGCCGCTGCTCGCAACCCCGGTGAAGCGGCGCGGGCGCCCCGACGTGCCGCCGTCCGCTATCCCTCGCTCAGAATCAACAGCGTCTCGGGATGAACGCCGTCATGCCGCATCGCCTCGGCTGCAGCCTCAGACTGCATCAGCTCCTGGAAGGCGGCCATGTCGGGGATCTCGCATATCAACCCGACGCGATTTGAGCCCTCGGGGTCATGGAATGTGCGTACCGTGACGCCCAGCGGCCCGAAGATCTCCTCTCGCTTCGGCGAGCTGAGCCAGTGCTGAACGTCGTCGACCTCGTGAAATGCCAGGTATGTGGCCAATAGTTCCGTCCTTTCCATGGCGAAGAGCCTGCACGATGTTTGGTCCGAGCAACCAGTATCCCGCCTGCTGCTCGCGGGCAATTCACGGTAGCCGCGTTCGTCCAAAGCGGCAGCGCTGCTTTGGACGAGAAGCAGTAGTGCTGCTTTGCATGGAAGCAGCGGTCTTGAGCTGACGCTCGCCCGTCGCGCAAGGCGGCGACGAATGGGCTCGGGTTTCACGGTGCTTCTCCGCGGCTTTGGAACAGCACGAAATCCTCGTCCGCGGCCTCTACTTGCCCTTCTTCTTCCTCCTCCGCTTCTTCTTGAGCTTCAGGGTCGCGGTCTCGCTGGCCGCGTAGCCGGCCGAATAGCAGACCGTGAAGACCGCCACGCACTCGCCGGGAACAGTCGCCGGCGCGAAGCTGAGGCGCGCGGGCAGCTTCAGCTTGCCTTTCCGCTTGAAGGTCTTCTTCGCCTTGCCGGTGAGCCTCAGCCGTACGGCGACCTCGCCCGGACCGCCAGCGGCGCTCGAGCGCTTCAGCGAGAGCTTCTTCTTGCGGTTCTTGCGCTTCTTGCGCTTCCTCTTCTCCTTCGCCGCCACGGTACTGGCGGCCTTCGCCCGGGTGTCGGCGACCGTCAGCGTCCCGATGACCGCGACGGTGGCGATCAACTTCCTGCCCTTGACCTTGAGGCGGAAGGGAAGCTCGTTCGACGGCGGCGCCAGGTTGAAGAGCTCGGCGCTCTCCAGGGCGCTGGCCCCGCCGGGCGAGCCCCCAGCGACCAGCACCCGCCCGTCGGCGAGCGGGGCGGCGGCGGGGTCCTGGCGCCTGACCGCCATCGAGCCGGTCGGCGTGAAGCTCCCCGTCGCCGGGTTGAAGATCTCGGCGCTCTGCAGATTGGTGCTGTCGGTCCCCCCGGCCACGACCACCCGCCCGTCGGGGAGCGGGGCGGCGGCGGGACCGTTGCGTTCGACGGTCATCGAGCCGGTCGGCACAAAGCTCCCCGTCGCCGGGTCGTAGATCTCGGCGCTTTGCAGCGCGCCGGTGCCGTCGTCGCCCCCGGCCACCAGCACCCGCCCGTCGGCGAGCGGGGCGGCGGCGGGTTGCGCGCGCTTGACGCCCATCGAGCCGGTGGGCGCGAAGCTCCCCGTCGCCGGGTTGAAGATCTCGGCGCTCTGCTGGAAGTTGGCGCCGTCGAAGCCGCCGACGACCAGCACCCGCCCGTCGGCGAGCGGGGCGGCGGCGGGTTCCTGGCGCTTGACCGCCATCGAGCCGGTGGGCGCGAAGCTCCCCGTCGCCGGGTTGAAGATCTCGGTGCTCTGCAGCTCGGTGGCGCCGTCGAAGCCCCCGGCCACCAGCACCCGCCCGTCGGCGAGCGGGGCGGCCGCCGGATTGGAGCGCTTGACCGCCATCGAGCCGGTCGGCACAAAGCTCCCCGTAGCCGGGTCGTAGATCTCGGCGCTCTGCAGGAAATTGGTGCCGTCGAAGCCCCCGGCAACCAGCGCCCGCCCGTCGGGGAGCGGGGCGGCGTCGGGACCGACTCGCTTGATCGCCATCGAGCCGGTGGGCGAGAAGCTCCCCGGGGTATCGCCGGCGGCGCTGGCGATCGCCGCGAGCAGGACGACTCCCGTCACCGGGGCAAGCAAAACCACTCCCAGCTTGGCCTTCACACGCACTTCAACTTTCCCCGCAGCCATCCTATCCGACCCGGCCCAGGAGTCGCAAGGACGCGCCCGGTTTCAGCCAGGATTGGTGCTGGGTTCCGCCGAGAGGAGCATCGGGGCTTAGTCCTGCTCCATAGACCTACGAAACCGAAGGTCACAGGTTCGAATCCTGTCGGGCGCGCTTTGATGGCCGAGGCTCCCGATTCTCGCGCAAAGGAGGCGCAAGGCGACCGAGATGCGGCACTCCTCCTCCCGGCGAGCCGAGCCAAACGCTCGCGTGATCGACGAAGGTCTGTCGACCTCCCTTGACCGCACCCGCGCGCTGCCGTTAGGCTCGCCCGCGTCGGCCGGAGGGGCCCGGCATCTGGGGATGATGCAGCAGGAGAAGGAATGCCGGCGCTAAGCGCGTTGCGCCCGGGACACTGGATCGGCATCGGCCTGGTCGCCGCCCTGCTCGCCAGCGGCGCTTGGACCAACGCCTTGGGGCTGCTCGGAGGCAACACGACCGAGGCGAAGCGCCTCAACTCCTGCCTGCAGAACCACGGAGTAAACGTCGCCGCGCTGGTTGCGAGCGTAGGCAATCCGACGACCCTGCTGAGCGGCGCGAAGGCCACCGACCAGCTCATCCACCATGCGGCCAATAAGGGTCAGATCAAGAACAGCGAGGAAAGAACCGTCTTGAGCTGCGTCCGGCGGGTGGCCCACTGAGATGGCCCGCGACGGTCGCGATCAGGGTCGTCTCCGTGGCGGAACGCCGCCTGAGCCGACTATTCGCCCGTGCTCTTCGAGGCGCCCATTCGCAATGGCCTGTCGAAAACCCACCGATGACCGGAGGTTCTGATGCCCTCACGTCGTATCCACGCCCTGCCGCTCGCGGCCGTCCTGGTTGGCATGGCCCTGACGGCCGCCGGCTGCGGCGGTAGCAGCAACACGTCGAACAGCACGAGTGCCCCTGCGGGGACCCCTTCGGCTGCTGCCACGACCACCGCGACCGCAACTTCGACTACCTCGACGGTCGGCGGCGACCTCACCGGGACCTGGTCGGGTAAGTACAGCGGGGCTTACTCGGGCACGTTCGACCTCAACTGGCAACAGTCCGGGTCCACCCTGAGCGGGACGATCAAGCTCTCGAATTCGGGTGGCACAGAACAGATCAACGGAACCGTGAACGGCAGCGCGATCAAGTTCGGGACGGTCGGCGGTCCGGGGATCACGTATTCGGGCTCGGTCTCGGGCAGTTCCATGTCGGGCAGCTACCAGACGCCGGGGGGCGGCGGTCCGTGGAGCGCGAGTAAGACGTCCTGAATTGGGTGGAGGTTTAGAGCACCGCATCGACCAGACGTCACCCGCAAAGTGCGAAATGCGAACGCCGGTAGATCGCGACTCCCGTTCGCGTGGCGCCGGCAGTGATCGAGGGTTGCAAACGACCACCGCTCACGCCCTTCGTCGCGCAAAGCGGCCGCGGGCAGCGTCCCGGCCGAAGGAGTAGTCAGTAGCGAGCGAAGCGGTCCGTGTCGTCGCCGAAGCGGTTCACGAGCTCCCTCGACAAGGTGGGTCGCGTCTGGGTGATCGCGGCAAGGAAGTCATCGGTGGTGGCTCGATGGCTGCCCTCGCCGAAGGCCTCACGCTCGAAAGCCGCCTGGGCCGCCTTGCGGGCTGCGAACTCGATGTCCGCCGGTGTGAAGAAGTCGGTTGCATTCACCAATGCGGACAGATCGATTTGAGTGTCAGCGATCTCCTCGCAATACCGACCCCAGATGGCCTGCCGCGCGGCAGGGTCCGGCGGGCCGACCGGGAGCACGTAGTCGAAGCGCCCTGGCCGCAGAAAAGCCGGGTCGAGTCGGCCGACCCAGTTCGTGGCGCACACCAGCAGGTGCTCGGGGGCCTCGCGAAGCCTCGGTATCTGCTTCAGGAACTCGTTGGTCACGCTCGGGCTGACCCGGCGCTCCGCGTGACGGTCGGACGCCAAGTCCTCGACCTCATCGACGAACACGACTGCCGCACTGAGCTCGAGGATGCGGTCGAAGGCCGCGGCGAGCAGTGTCGCGGTGCGGTCGGCTCCTTCCTCGGCCACTTCACTGGGCTGGATCTCCACGAAGGGCCAGCCGAGCCGCGAGGCGATGCCCTTGGCGAACGTCGTTTTGCCCGTCCCGGGAGGACCGAAAAGGACGATGGCCCGCGGTGGGGCGACCGAGTGCCGGGAGGCGAGCGCCGGCTCCTCGAGCGGCAGAATCACCCGGCGCTCGATGATCTGCTTGGCGTCCTCGAGGCCCTTCAGCTCGCTCCAGAGGCCCGGGTTGATCTTCCGGGCCCAGACCGCCGCGAGTTCGGTTGGGACCGACGTGGTTTCGGTGACCTGACGCTCCAGATAGCCGATGTCGCTGGGTCGGTAGTCCCGGCGCTCGAGGTGCTTGCGGCTTCGTTCGCTAGCGGCGACGAGCGCCCCCAGGCGTCGCGCTCCCCGCCCGGCAAGCAATTGCTCGATCCGGGCGAGCAGCTCATCGGCAATCGTTGTCTCCTCGGAGAGCCCGGGCAGCAGGGTGAGGCGATGCACCCATCCGATTGCAGCGGAGGAGCTCCCAATCACGATGCCCACTATGTCGCCTTCGATTTCCGCGACCACGGTGACGGAAGGACCGGAGCTGATCAGATCGACCGCTTGGTCGAGGGTCAGCCCACCGGCCTCCCCGGGCTCGTCGGCGCGACCCCACAGATCCAAGACCCGACCGAGGTCACCCGGCTCGTAATCCCTGACCGTCGCTTTCGTCACAAGGAGATGGTTGCGCAGCTCGTCGCCCAGTGCACACATCGAGGCGGGTGAGCTGGCCGCGCACGAGCGCGCGCCCTCGGAGCGCCGCCTGAGCGAGGAGTTCGGCATCAGCCGAAGCGAGCCCGGTCGCCCACCAATCTGGATTCATTCCAGATAAGTGATATGGTGCTCCGCGTGCCCGCGACCTCAGAGTTCGAGCTCCAGTTGCGTGAGGCGGATTTGAAGGTGACGCGTCCAAGGCTGGCGGTGCTGGCCGCGGTGCGCGAGCACCCGCATGCCGACACGAGCTCGATCATCGGGCTGGTCCGCCGTGACCTCGGTGATGTCTCCCAGCAGGCGGTGTACGACGTGCTGGAAGCGCTTACCACCGCCGGCCTCATGCGGCGCATCCAGCCGCCGGGATCGGTGGCGCGCTATGAGTCGCGGGTGGGCGACAACCACCACCACGTCGTCTGCCGGTCGTGCGGCGCAATCGAGGACGTCGACTGCGCGGTCGGAGAGGCGCCCTGTCTGACCGCCGCCGAGGATCACGGATATGTGATCGACGAGGCCGAGATCGTCTACCGGGGCCTCTGTCCGAGCTGCGCCGCCGGATGACGCCAAAGCAAATGAAAACTCCAGAAGGAAAGGGTTCCCGTGTCTGACAAGCCTGATGCCGTAGTCGGAGAGATGAACGAGGAGGAGGGCGCGAAGCCGGCCGCAGGCTGCCCGGTCGTGCAAGAGCTTCCCAGCCCGACCCGGGGGGACGCGAACCAGGACTGGTGGCCCGACCGCCTGAACCTGAAGATCCTGGCCAAGAACCCCGTCGAGGCGAACCCGCTCGGCGATCACTTCGACTACGCGGAGGCTTTCAACTCCCTCGACCTCGACGAGGTGAAGAAGGACATCGCCGAGGTGCAGACGACTTCGCAGGAGTGGTGGCCGGCTGACTTCGGTCACTACGGCCCCTTGATGATCCGCATGGCCTGGCACAGCGCGGGCACCTACCGGATCCACGACGGCCGCGGCGGCGCCGGATCCGGCCAGCAGCGCTTCGCCCCACTGAACAGCTGGCCGGACAACGGCAACCTCGACAAGGCGCGCCGCCTGCTCTGGCCCGTGAAGCAGAAGTACGGCCAGAGCATCTCCTGGGCCGACCTGATCATCCTGGCCGGCAACGTCGCGCTGGAGTCGATGGGCTTCGAGACGTTCGGGTTCGCCGGCGGCCGCAAGGACGTCTGGGAGCCGGACGAGGACGTCTACTGGGGCCCCGAGCGCGAGTGGCTCGGAGACGAGCGCTACTCGGGGGACCGCGAGCTCGCAAAGCCCTTCGGCGCCGTGCAGATGGGCCTGATCTACGTCAACCCGGAGGGCCCGAACGGCAACCCGGACCCGCTGGCCTCGGCACGCGACATCCGCGAGACGTTCGCCCGCATGGCGATGAACGACGAGGAGACGGTCGCCCTGATCGCAGGCGGCCACACCTTCGGCAAGACCCACGGCGCGGCCGACCCCGATAAGTACGTCGGGCGCGAGCCCGAGGGCGCGCCGATGGCCGAGCAGGGCCTGGGTTGGAGAAACAGCTTCGGCACCGGCAGCGGCACCGATGCGATCACGAGCGGTCTGGAGGGCACCTGGACGGTCGACCCCGGTGAAGTGGGACAACACCTTCTTCGAGACGCTGTTCGAGAACGAGTGGGAGCTGACCACGAGCCCGGCCGGCGCCCACCAGTGGATCCCGAAGGGCGGCGCCGCGGCCGACACCGTCCCCGACGCCCAGGACCCCGAGCGCAAGCATCCGCCGACGATGCTGACCTCGGACGTGGCGCTGAGGATGGACCCGGTCTACGAGAAGATCTCGCGCAGGTTCTACGAGAACCCCGACGAGCTGGCCGACGCGTTCTCCCGGGCGTGGTTCAAGCTGACCCACCGCGACATGGGCCCGATCGCGCGCTACCTGGGCCCGGAGGTCCCGGACGAGGAGCTGATCTGGCAGGACCCGCTCCCCGAGGTGACGCACGAGCTGGTCGGCCCCGAGGACATCGTCGCGCTGAAGGGCAAGGTCCTCGACTCGGGCCTGTCGGTCTCGGAGCTGGCCTCGGCCGCCTGGGCGTCGGCGTCCTCGTTCCGCGGCAGCGACAAGCGCGGCGGCGCGAACGGGGCGCGCATCCGCCTGGCGCCCCAGAGGGACTGGGAGGTGAACAGGCCCGCCGAGCTGGCGAAGGTGCTGAGCACCCTGGAGGGCATCCGGGAGGAGTTCAACGGATCCCGGTCAGGCGAGGTGCAGGTCTCGCTGGCCGACCTGATCGTGCTGGGCGGCTGCGCGGCCGTCGAGCAGGCGGCGAGGGAGGCGGGCCACGAGGTCGTGGTTCCGTTCACCCCCGGCCGCGCCGACGCGACCGAGGAGCAGACCGACGCCGACTCGTTCGCCGCGCTCGAGCCGCGCTCCGACGGGTTCCGCAACTACATGGCGCCAGGCAACCCGCTGAACGCGGAGCATCTGCTGGTGGATCGCGCGAACCTGCTGACGCTGACCGCGCCGGAGATGACCGTCCTGGTGGGCGGCCTGCGCGTCCTCGGCGCCAACTGGGACGGCTCGGACGACGGCGTCCTCACCGATAGGCCCGGGTCACTGACGAATGACTTCTTCGTCAACCTGCTCGATATGGGCACGGCGTGGTCCGGGATCGGTGCGGACGGCGACGACGCGACCAGGTTCGAGGGGAAGGATCGCGAGAGCGGCGAGGTGCGGTGGACCGGAACCCGCGCCGACCTCGTCTTCGGGTCGAACTCCGAGCTGCGCGCGCTCGCGGAGGTCTACGCGAGCGACGACGCGCGAGAGAAGTTCGTGCGGGACTTCGTGGCCGCGTGGGACAAGGTCATGAACCTCGACCGCTTCGATCTCGACTGAGCCCAAGGGCGCCCGGCGGGACGGCCCGGGGATGCGCAGCTTCTCTCACCCGCTACCGAGAACGTCCGCCCCTCCCAGTCCCTGGCGATCCCGCGCGCCGGCCGAGCCCCGGTCGCCGCGATCGGTGAACGCCCGAGCCGCGGACGCATCGACCAGCTCGAGCTCCGCGTCGATCGCGTCTCGCCTGAACTCGGGAACGGCCTCGCGCAGGTCCTGGAGCAGCGCGCGCAGCCGCCGGGTCACCTGCACCGATCCCTCGCCGTAGTGCCGGGTCTCGTCGATCGCGAGGGTCAGGTAGTCGTTCCAGGACGGGGTCGGGTAGCGGAGCCTGACCGTGCCGGCCCCGTCGAGGCCGATACCGGGGACGAGGCGGCGCCCGCCGACCTGCCGCAGCAGGAGCTCGATCTGATCGAGCGCCTGGACCGAGGTGGTCGGATCGTTGACGCCCGGGGAGAGCGCCTTGGCCGAGATGTCGGCGAAGAGGCGAAACGCGAAGGCCGGGTCCTGGCGCATCGTGCGCTCGTCGCCGATCGCCACCGCCCCCTGGAGCCATTGGTCGTCGATCCCGTCCGCATCGCCGTGAATCCTGAACAGCGCGGAGCCATCGGCGACCAGCTCGCCGATCCGGGGCACGAGGTCGATTACCGCATCGCCGCTTGCGGCCCGCTCGATCAGGCCGTCCATGTCGATGCTCTGCAGTACCCCGGGCTCGCCGCGGTAGGCGACCGTCCGCACGAGCCCGCCGGGGTCCGGACCCGGGTCCCGATCGTCATCTCCTTCCCCGACCGGCTCGGGATAGACCTTGTCGACGACCCGCCGCGCGTCGCGGCCGAGGTCGCGGAGCACGGCGGCGACGCGCAGTCCCTGGGTCGTGCGGCTGATCAGCCGCAGGAACATGAGCATGCTGAGCAGGAGCAGCAGCAGCGCGACCGAGATCGCGTTGTCGGGCACGAAGTCCTTGTTCTCCGCGGTGCCCACCACTCGCAGCACGACGAGGGCGTAGATGAACGTAGCCATGAAGAGGCCGAGCGCGATCTTGGTGGTCGGGTCGCGCAGGAAGCGCCGCAGCATCCGCGGCGAGAACTGGCCCGAGCCGAACTGGACCGCAAGCAGCAGGATCGAGAAGACGAAGCCGGTGAAGGTGATCATGCCGCCGGCAAGCGATCCGAGCACATTGCGCGCGGCGTCGGTCCCGAACGAGATCCCGACCCTGGTCGACGTGTGCATGTCGATCTCGGGAATCGCCAGTCCCATCCCGATCGCGACGGCGCTGAATAGCGCGGGAACGATCCAGATGCTGTTGCGGACGTACTCGTAGATTCGCCAGCGCCTGCGCCAGGACACCGCGTCCGCCTAGCCCGACTCGGTCTTCTTCCCGCTCACGCCCCGGACTGTATGCACCATGGGCCGGCGGCGCATCCTCCGGAAGGGGTGATTCGGCCGGGGGGAAGTCTCTTCGCTAGTGGTGATTGGGGGGATCGTCGGCCCCGCCGCCCCCGCCGCCGCCCCCGCCGCCGCCCCCGCCGCCGCCCCCTGACTTCCCGGAGATCTCGACCTTGGACGCGATCCAGCGGCCCTTGGCGTTCTTCGTCGCTACGGCCTGCACATTCTTGAGACCCCGCTTGAGCGCGCCGAACCCTGCAATCCGCTGATACTTCGTGTTGGCGGTGACCTTGATGGTGAAGGTTCCGCGGCCCTGGTCCTGCTTCAGGCGGAACGTCTTGGCAGCCTTGTTCTTCGACACCACGGTGCCCTCGAACTTGGCCGCCTGAGCCACCGCGGGCAACGCGCTGAGAACTGCGATGGCCGATGCGGCGATCGCAATCTTGAGACGTGTGGACACTGTGATTCCTCCTTCGGAAGTTGCGATGAATCCAAAGGTGACACCCCATGGGCAGGTCGAGCCCAAGTCCCGGTTAGCCCTTGGCAAAGCCCCTCTCGCCCCCGCGTGAAAAGGGAAGCTAACCGTTCCCGTTCCCCGGCTGCGGTTCACCGGGGCCGGGAATTCCCAGGAACCTCTTACGTTCGCCACAGGCTGCGCTGAGGTTCAGCCGGTTTCCTCGGGCCATGGCAGAGCACAGCCACCCGGCGAGCGCGCGCCCCTCGGCGATCCTGCGGCGCAACGGCCAGGTCCTCGTCACGGCCGCCGCGATCGCGTTCGCAGGCCTCACCACGATCGGCGTCCTCCCGCCACCCCCGGCACTCGCGGCCGAGCGGATGCGGGTGGTTCGGAGCCGCATCCTGGGCGAGTCGGTTGCGAGCGTCCCGATGCGCGCGCTCCGACGCTGGGTCGGGCTGTGCTTGGCGCTTCCCGCGACCGGGATGACGCCGTCGAGCCGGTCCGACACGCCGGCCCTGCCGACCGTGGGTCGCCCTCGCGACGGTCCCCGGCGCTAGACGCCGAGCGCTCGGCGCATCGAGCGCCGGGCGCGGGTGAAGACCTCGGGGTCGCGCGAGAGCTGGAAGCCGTAGCTCGCGGCCGCCGCCAGGGCGTTGAGCTCGAAGGCGACGTCGGCGGGGTCGGTGCCGGCCGGGAGCTGGCCCGCATCGATGGCGAACGCGGCCTCGCGCTCGAGGGTGCCGAGCCACAGGTTCATGGTCTCGGCGACGGCGTCGCGGAGCGGTCCCGGCCGCGCGTCGAACTCGACCGTTGCCGTGGTCAGAAAGCAGCCGCCCGGCAGGGACTCGCGCTCGTGGTAGGCGAGCCAGCTGTCACAGAGGGCGAGCAGCCGCGGCAGGCCGGGCGATTCCGCTGCCACCGGGCCCCAGACTTCTGCACGGAAGTGCCGGATCGCGGCCCGCAGCGTCGCCAGCTGCAGATCCTGCTTGCTGCCGAAGAGGCTGAAGACGCTGCTCTTCCGCATCGACACCTCTCCGGCGAGGGCACCGAGGGTGAGGCCCTCGAGGCCCTCCACCGAAGCGCGGTCGACCGCGACCTCGGTGACCGCCGCGCGGGTCTCGGCGACGGCTGCTTGGGAGCGGCGGGGCATGTCGGGATGATATACCGTACGGACGTCCGATAAAGAGAAGGAGGAGCAGATGAGGATCCGCTGGCTGGGCTGGGCGGGAATTGAGATCGAGGCAGAGGGAGCTAGCGTCGTGATCGATCCGCTGGCCGAGCCCGGAGCGACCTTCGCCGCCCTCGGAGACGAGGCCGCCGGCACGCAACTGCCGTTCGTGGTCGAGCCGGAGGCGCGGGGGAGCGCCGTCGCCGGGCTGGTCAGCCATCTGCACCGGGACCACACCGACGCCGGGGCGCTGGCCGGCGCCCTCGCCGAAGATGCCACCGTCCACGAGCCCGCCTGGCCCGGCGGCTCCGACTTCGAGAACCTCGCCCTGGCCCAGGCGAACGCGGAGCTCCAGAAGGCGGGGCTGAGGCGAAGGGCGGTCGAGATCTGGGAGCGGGTCGAGGCCGGCCCGTTCGCGCTGACGGCACTGCCCGCCGTCGACGGACTCGGCGATCCCCAGGTTTCCTGGGTGGTCGAGGCCGACGGCCGGCGAGTGCTCCACCTCGGGGACACCGTGTTCCACGGCTACTGGTGGCGGATGGCGCAGCGACATGGTCCCTTCGACGTCGTCTTCGCGCCGATCAACGGAGCGGTGGTGAACTTCCCGCACCTGCAACCGCACAGCCCGCTTCCCGCAGCCATGACGCCGGAGCAGACGGCCGTCGCCGGCGAGGCGCTCGGCGCCCGGGCTCTCGTTCCGATGCACTACGACGGGTACGCGATCGATCCCTGGTACGAGCCGATCGAGGACGCGGCCGCCCGGTTCGAGAAGGCGGCGAGCGAGCGCTCCTACGAGGCTCGCGTGCTCGAGCCCGGCGAGAGCTTCGAGCCGGCGACCGTCCCGGCGGCCTAGGCCGCGACCAGGTCGAGGGAGACCGCGTAGGCGGCGCGCGAGCCGAAGCCGACTGCGTTGGCCACCGAGCGCGAGTGATCGGTCGCGCAATCGCCGGCGGCGTAGACGCCCTGGACTCCGGTGCGCCCGTCGAGGTCGGTCTCGATCGCAGATCGGCTCCTCGCGCACCCGCACGGCGGCGCGCGCGAGCGCCGCCCAGTCGCCATTCAGCTCTGCGGGGCCGTCTGTGCTGAGCAGCACGTCGTTGCTCCAACCGGAGAGAACCATCGACGAGCTGCTCGGGTGCGGACATCGCCCCCCTCGAGCCTTACGGCGAGCTCGGTGTGCGCGGCGTCGGCGTCGAGCACCGCCTCGTCGCGGACCTCGACGATCGGGAACTCGGAGAGCTGCTCGCGCCCCGTCCGTCGCAGCCCGGTGGGCGTGACGCCGCCCTGGGAGAGCAGGCCGCCGATGGCGTGGGGTCGAGGCTGCGTTCGCGGCGCGGCCCGTGTCGAGGACCAGCACCCGCTTGCGCGCCCTGCCGAGCACCAGCGCCCCGCTCAATCCCGCGGGGCGCCGCCCACGACCACGGCGTCCAGCGTCGCGAGACTCATCGCCGGAGAGGGTGTTTCCTGTGAGATGCCGGTGCGACGTCTCCTCCCACTCGGGGTGCTCATGTGTGTACTTCTTGCGGGCGCTCCCCGGGCCCAGTCCGCTTTTCATGCCGGCCTGAACTACGACATCGACTCCCCGCCCGGGCCTTCACCGGCTGCACAGAACCAGCTCGACCTCTACACGCCGGACGGTGTCAGCGCCCGTGAGCGGCGACCGCTGGTGGTCTACGTCCACGGCGGCGGTTGGGCGATCGGGGACAAGGCGAACCAGATCCAGCGAAAGGTCGGCCTCTTCACCTCGGCCGGCTACGTGTTCGCCAGCGTCAACTACCGCCTCTCGCCCAATTCGGGCGACCTCGTCAACCCGGATCCCAACCGGGTCAAGTTCCCCGATCAACCTCACGACGTCGGCGAGGCGATCGGGTGGCTCAGCCGGCACGTCTCGAGATACGGCGGCGACCCCAGCCGCATCGTCCTGATCGGTCATTCGGCGGGCGGGCAGCTGGTCTCGCTCGTCTCGACCAACCCGAGGTACATCTCCGCCTACGGCGTCCACCAATGGCAGCTGATCGGGACCGTCTCGCTGGACACGGACGCCTACGACGTCCCGCTCCGGATCGCCACGGGAGGTCCTTCGACCCAGTCGATCTTCTACAACGCCTTCGGGACCCCCGCCGAGAACGCCGCGACCAACGCCTGGGCCCTGGCCTCGCCGATCAAGTGGGGGGGCCCGAAGGACCCGGAGTTCCTGATCGTCACCCAGGCCGCGAACGCCCTGCGGGCCGCCGAGGCGGATCGGATGGCGGCCACCCTGACGGGCGGCTCCGGCGCATCTGTGTTCCGGGCGCCGTATGACCACGAGGGAATCAACAGCGCCGTTGGGGATCTCGCTGACGGCTCCGGCGAGACGGCCGCGATCATGGACTTCGTCGCGCGGATGGTCGCCGCGGCCAAGAAGCCGAAGGCGAGGCTCCACCGCCACCCGCCGCGCCTGGTGGCGCCGCATGGGCGCCGGACCGCCGTGCGTTTCGCGTTCAGGTCGAACGTTCCGGGCGCGCGCTTCAGGTGCCGCGTGGACACCAAGAAGCTGAAGCCATGCCGGTCCCAGCGCACGTTCCGGGTGGGGGCGGGGCGCCACCGGCTGCGCTATCGGGCGATCTCGCCCAGGGGCCGACCGGGAGACGTGCGCCGCTTCAAGTTCCGCGTCGGCGCCTCCCGCTGACGATCGCTCTCTCCTCGAGCCGCTCCGCCAGCCGGTTCATGCCCCTCTTGCGGGCCGCCTTGGCCGCGCCGCGGTAGTCCGTTCGCTTGTTCCGTGGGCGCCCCACCTTCTCCGTGCGGAGGGTGGCGATGTCCTTGAAGGCGAGCAGCCGGTCGCGGTCGCCGGTCAGCGCGGTGCGCAGCGCCGGCCGGGTCTCGCGAATCGCCCGGTCGAGCACCTTCTCCAGCGAGCCGTGCCTGCGGAGCAGCTCCACGGCGGTCTTCTCGCCGACGCCCTTCGCCCCCGGAATCCCGTCGGAGGGATCGCCGCGGAGGGCGACCAGGTCGGGGACAAGCCTGGGCGCGATCCCGTAGCGCTCCTTCACCTCAGCGGGTCCCATGAGGTGCCCACCCTGCTTGCCGGTGCTCACGTAGAGCACCTTGGTGGAGCCGCTCGCGCACTGGAACATGTCGCGGTCGCCCGTCATCAGCATGGTCTTGCCGCCGGCCTTTCGCTCCACCTCGGCGTAGCTGTGGAGCAGGTCGTCGGCCTCCAGGGTCTCCGAGGCGCCGACCGTCCAGCCGAAGGCGCCGAAGAAGTCGGCCGCGTCCTCCCACTGCGGGCCGAGCTCGTCGGGAAACGCCGCCTCGCGGTCGGCGTGATATTCGGGGAAGAGCTCGACCCGGTAGGCGGCTGCGTCCGGCCCGAAACAGAGGACGACCGCGCGCGGGTTGTGCTTCTGCACCTCCCGCAGGATCAGGTTGGCGGTTCCAAGCAGCGCGTTGACGGGCTCCCCATCCGGCCCCTTGATCGATTTCGGCAGGGCATAGAAGGCGCGGAACAGCATGGAGGGAGCGTCGACTGCGAGCAGGGGCTGCGGCACCCCTGGGACGCTAGCGGGAGGCTCGCTCCGCCAGAGCCATCTCCACGCCGACCACCAGCAGGTAGACGACAGTGGCACCGAATGCGCCGATCGGCCAGGCGACGCCGCCGTCGAGGATCTCGCCGATCAGCGCGGCCGCGCCGACTGAAAGCCCGACCGAGGCGAGGCTCAGGGCGCTCCCGATCACCACCACCTGCGCCGGCTCACCGCGAAGACGGCGCTGGAAGAGGCCGGTCGCGGCCGCCTCGACCACGACGACCCCGGCGACCGCGCCCGCCCCGAAGAGGAACACCTGCCCGACCGTCGGGCCGCCGTGCGTGGCGGAGAGCACCGCGAGCGACAGGGTGACGGCGACGGAATAGCCGTACGCGGTCGCGTTGTTGAGCACCGAGGCCTGCAGGCCACGGCGGTATAGGGACCCGGGGCGCGTCAACCGCCGCCCCCGGCCGGAACGTTGAGCAGCGCCGCCTCGACCGCGCGCAGGCGGTCGACGTCGCCGCGGATCCCGACCACCGCGTCGTTGAAGAGGAACGCCTGCGCCAGCTTGACGATTGCGAATCCGAGCACGGATGGCTCGACCGGCGGCTCGTAGGTGTGAGCCTCGACCTCCTCGACGATCAACGCGGTGATCAGCTCGACGATCCGCGGCTGGACGATGCCGGCGCCGGAGGCGATGATCCGCAGCGAGGCATCCCGCTCCTGCTCGACGAAGGAGCGCAGGGCGGGGGCGTCCGCGAGGGCGCGGTTGAAGCGGTCGAAGGTGTCGAGCAGGCCCGGGCCGCCCTTGCCCGCGAGGCCGGAGCGCGCCTCGGCGAGCACCGGCTCCGTTGCGCGGATGATCACCTCGCCGAGCAGCTTCTCCCGCGAGCCGAACCAGCGGTAGATCGTCGCTCTGCCGAGACCGAGCTCCGAGGCGATCGCCTGGACGTCGACCCGCTGCCCGCGCAGGTAGCGGTGGAGTCCCGCATCGAGGACGTCCTCGCGGCTGGCGGCCGCCGGACGGCCGCGGCCCCTGCCGGTTCTAATTTGAGACATACCTAAAAATATGTATAGTGTCCGCCGCGCTCATGGGAACAGGATTGTGGAGGAGAGGACCCGCGATCGCCGCGTTCGCGGTTGCACTCGCCCTGCTCGGCGGCTCGGCCACCGCGAGCGCCTTCGACGCGGTCTATGAGGCGAAGGACTACTCGAAGACGCTCGAGCGCGCCCGAATCTACTCGACGCCCGGCTATCAGCTCAAGCTGCGGACGATCGGTCTGCAGAACCGGATCAACGCGACGGCCGCGCAGGCAGAGGATCCGGAGCGGAACTTCATCGCCAACCTCTGCGCCAGCGGCGAGGACGGGTGCGCCGGCGACGTCCGCCTCTACGGCTGGGGACCGAAGGGCTACGGGATCGTCAAGCCGATCCTGTTCACGGCGCGGAACGGCGCCACGCTCTCGGGCCACGTCTGGGCGACGAAGGCCGGCCCCGCTCGTCGCCCCGGAATCGTGATCACCAACGGCTCGGTCCAGGCCGCAGAGCAGCACTACTGGTACGCCGCCCAGACGCTCGCCAAGGACGGTTACGTGGTGATGACCTTCGATCCACAGGGCCAGGGCCAATCCGACATCCTCGGCGAGGGCGCCGACCGGCTCGAGGGCGTGCCGTCCCAGACCGACGGCCGGCCCTTCTTCGACGGCACCGAGGACGCGATCGACTTCTTCCTCTCCGACGCCGCACATCCCTACGAGCCGGTGCCGAGCTGCGAGACCGGCACCAGCCACGCCCCCAAGCAGGACCGCCGTGTCGCCGCGGGCCTCGACACCGCCTACAACCCGCTGGCCCGGCTGCTCAACAAGAATCGCCTCGGGCTCGCCGGCCATTCATATGGGGCCGCCGGTGTCTCCTACATCGGCCAGTGGGACCCCCGGGTCGATGCGGTGGTCGCCTGGGACAACCTGGGCGGCACGGATCCGAACGCGCCCTTCCAGGCCATCCCGCACATGGAGCAGCCCTGCCCGGCCGATCCCTCGCAGCGCACGGTCGCCCCGATCCGCAAGCCGGGACTCGGAATCTCCGCGGACTACGGCCTGCCGCCGACGCCGAACACCTCCCAGCCCGACCCCGAGGCGAAGACGGCTCAGTCGGTGACCTACTCCGACGCCGGGGTCGACTCCGGCGAGATCATCATCCGCGGCGGCAGCCACCTCGACTTCAGCTGGATCCCCAACCCGGCGTTCGGGGCAAGCCTGCGCGGCGCCGACGAGACGGCCTGGTACACGACCGCCTGGTTCGACAAGTACGTGAAGGAGGACCCGAGCGCGGACCGGCGCCTGCTCAGCGACCGCTGGTTCAACGACGCTCAGGAGGCCGCCGTCGATCCCGACCATGACGGCAACATGTTCTCCCGCTACTACCGCTCGCGGCTCGACATCGGCCTGGCGCGCGGCGGCCGCTTCGACTGCGAGGACATCCGGCCCGACGCGATGCGCCCCGACCCGCCGAGCACCTACCCGGCCAACACCTGCTCAGGCTGGATCCCGGCCGCTTCCGACGGCTGGCCGGACAACTACGACTACCTGAAGATCGACACCGCCGCGGACGGCTAACCAGCGTCCCGCACGCTTCACCGTGTGATTTTCAAAAGCGCCGCTTTGCATGGGGCGAGCTCGGAGAGGTCTCCGCGAATCCGGAGAACGCAGCACCAGGGGGGTCTGACCCTTCCGTAGAGGACTACCACTTGACCGGCAGCGACTTGAGCTGGTTGAGGAAGGCCGAGATCGCCGGGTCCGGCTTGCCCGCCGGCGTCATCTGCGGGAAGCGCCGGAGCGTCTCCTCGAAGAGGATCTTCAGCTCGAGCCGCGCCAGCGCCGCACCGAGGCAGAAGTGGCGGCCGCCGGCGCCGAAGGCCTGGTGCTCCGGGTTGCGGTGGACGTCGAAGCGCTCGGGGTCCTCGTAGACGTCCTCGTCCCGGTTCGAGCTGACGTACCACATGACCACCTTCTCGCCCTCCTTCACCGGGCAGCCCGCGATCTCGGTGTCGCGGGTCGCCGTGCGGCGGAAATGGGAGAAGGCCGGGTACATCCGCAGGCACTCCTCGACGGCGGCGTGGATCAGCGACGGATCGTCGGCCAGCATCTTCATCTGCTCGGGATGCTCGAGCAGCGCCCGCATGCCGCTGGTGTAGGTCGCCTTGGTTGAGTCGTTTCCGGCGGCCATCAGCAGGAAGAAGCCCATGACGATCTCGTGCTCCTCCAGCTTCTCGCCGTCGATCTCGGCGTGGACCAGGACGCTGGTCAGGTCGTCCGTGGGGTTCTCGCGGCGCTCGGAGATCAGCAGCCGGCAGCGCTCGAAGATCTCCGGGATGTCCTTCTGCAGGATCTCGTCGAGGCCGCCGGGGTTGAGGTCGTCATCCCCCAGGCCGAGCGCCGAGTTCATCAGCGTCGCCCAGATCAGGTCGTCCTCCGGGGAGATCCCCATGAAGCTGCCGATCACCCGCGAGACCACGGGCTGCGCGACGTCGGTCACCAGGTCACAGCCCCCGCGATCCGCGACGCCGTCGAGGATCCCCTCGGCGATCGCGCGGATCCGGTCCTCGTGCTCGGCGATCCGCTTCGGGGTGAAGCCGCGCTGGAAGAGCATCTTCAGCCGGTCGTGCTTGGGCGGGTCCTGCGCGATGAACATGCCGCGCGCCAGCTCGAGCGGGATGGCATGGGTGAGCCCGGTGACGCCCCCGCGCTCAGAGGAGTAGGTCTCCCAGTCGAGGCTGACCTCGCGCACGTCCTCGGCCTTGGTCACCGACCAGAACCCCTCCTCGTCCGGGTACTCGTTGATCTCCGACCAGTGGACGGGACAGCGGCCGCGGAGCTCCTTGAAGATCTCGTGGGGAGGACCGTCCTGCCAGTGCTCGCGGTCGGTGACGTCGAGAGCGTCGAGGTCGCTCAGCTCGGTGCTGGCAAGTTGGTCCTGGGCCGGCTTGTTCATCGTCGATCCTCTCCTGTGGCGGACCGTGGTCCAGTGCGTGGTCGCCGCAGCTTAACTGGCCAGCCAGCCAGTTTCCAGCGACCCGCCGCGCCGCCCTCGAGCGCTTCATCATGTCCCTCCGGTGAACGCGGAGAGATCAGTGGAGGTGACCGCCCCGGAAGCCACGGGTGAGGCCCCGGGGCGCGGCCGGCTCGATCGGCGCCGCATCCTCGTGGTCGGGGCGGGGCAGGAGGACCATGGGCTCGAGGACCCGCCGATCGGCAACGGTCGCGCGATGTCGGTTCTCTTCGGGCGGGAAGGGGCCTCGGTCGCGGTCGCCGACCTGAATGGAGATACCGCGGCCACCACCGCCGAGCTCGTTCGAGCGGAGGGAGCGAGCGCCGAGGTGATCGTTGCCGACGCGGCCGACGAGCAGGCCTCGGCCCGGATGTTCGAGACGGCGGCGAAGGCGCTCGGCGGCCTCGACGGAGTGGTGATGAACCTCGGGATCGGCTCCGGGTTCGGGATCGCCGGAACCAGCACCGAGGAATGGGACCAGGTGATGGCGGTCAACCTTCGCTCGCACTTCCTCGGCTGCAAGCATGGGATGGCGGCGATGGGCACCGACGGCGGCGCAATCGTCCTGCTCGGGTCAATAGCCTCCAGCGAGGTGATGCCCTTTCCGGCATATGCCGCCTCCAAGGCGGCCCTCGAGTCTCTCTGCCGCCAGGCGGCGGTGGAGGGCGCGCCCAAGGTCCGCACCAACGTGCTGATCCCCGGCCTGATCGACACCTCCCTCGGCCGGCTGGCCTCGCAGGTGAGCCCGCTGCGCGACCAGGTCAGGATCCCGGCCGGCCGCCAGGGCAGCGCCTGGGAGGTCGCCTACGGCGGCCTCTTCCTGCTCTCGGGGGAGTCGAGCTACGTGACCGGCCAGAGCCTCGTCGTCGACGGCGGACTTACGGTCGGGCCCCGCGCCGGATGACCGAGGGGGCCCGGATCCCGCCGCTGCCTCCTGAGGAGTGGAGCGATGAGCTCAAGCCGGTCCTGGAGGCGGTCCCGCCCGGCATCGAGAGGCGGCTCGGCGACAACAACATCTTCCCGACCTTCGCGCGCCATCCCGAGCTCTTCCGGGTATGGCTGCCGTTCGGCGGCTTTCTGCTCACCGCGGGCAAGCTCTCCGGGCGCGACCGCGAGCTGCTCATCCTCCGGACGGCGGTCCTCACCGAGTCCTCGTATGAGTGGGGCCAGCACGTGCGGATCTCGCTGGACGGCGGGATCGAGCGCGAGGCGATCGACCGAGTCCTCGAGGGACCGGACGCGGACGGATGGACCGCCCATGAGGCGGCGCTGCTGCGAGCCGCGGACGAGCTCCACGAGGACTCGCGAATCTCCGACGCCACCTGGAGGATCTTGGCGGAGACCTATGACGCCGAGCAGTTGATCGAGGTGACGATGGTCGTCGGCCATTACCACATGGTCGCGTTCGGTCTGAACAGCTTCGGCGTCGAGCTCGACGAGGGACTCGAACCGCTGCCTTAGGCTTTCGGCCGTGAAGCCGGTCACCGTCTCGGTCGATGTCCCGAACTCGACGCACCAGGTCTACGACTTCCTCGAGGTCCTCGGGAACCACGAATCCTTCATGGACCACTTCATGGTCGATTGGCAGCTCTCCGGGCCGAAGCGTGGAATGGGGTCCAAGGCCAACGTCCGCGTCAAGGCGACGGCCGAGAAGGACTGGACCGACGTCGAGATCGTCGAGGCCGACTCGGGCCGCAGGCTGGTCGAGGAGACCGTCGGCGGTCCGAGCGCCCAGCGGCGGACCCGGGGCACCTACCTCCTCGAGGCGCTCCCGGACGGTGGAACGAGGATCAGCTTCGCGCTCGAGATGCTCGAGATGCCCAGGGGCGAGCGCCTGATGGGCCCGCTCAACCGGGCCTACGTCAGGCGCGTCAATCGCAAGGCGATGAGGCGCCTGAAGGAGCGCCTCACCGCCTTGCCCAGCGATTCCTAGCCGCGGACCGCGGCGACCAGCACGTTCGCCGCTCCCGTCATCCCAGCCAGATTGGGATGACCGGGGTGCCTCCCCTCTTCGAAATGGGTACAACTTTGCCGAGATGAGCTCGATGCGCCTCAGCCGGGCGCTGCCGGCAGTGATGGCGGCCGCGCTGCTCGCCCTGCTCGCCGGATGCGGCTCGGATTCGAGTGGCGGGAGCAGCAGCGCGACACAGGTGTCGATCCCGTCACCGACCTCGCCGATCCCGACCACCTCCACGCCCAGCACCGCAGCCGCCGGCGGCCAGAAGAAGAAGCAGAAGGAGGGGCAGACCACGACCACCCCCGCCGCCCCGGCCGGCTGCACCGTTCCCGACGCCTACCAGCACTTCAAGTACACGGGAATCGACTGCACGGCCGCCGTCGCCGTGGCGACCGCCTGGGACCAGAACGGCAAGACCTGCAACACGGTCGACAACCCCGAGTCACCGATCGGGCCGCAGCGAACATGCTCGGTGAACGGCTTCTCGTGCACGGCGAAGCGCGACATCCACTCCGACGCCCGCTTCGTCACCTGCACGCAGGGCGGCCAGTCGGTCCGCTTCACCTGGCTGCCGGCCTGAGCTTCACCAGGACCCCGCCCCGATGCCCTCGGCGCTGGGATGCTTCTCCCTCTCCGGCACCCGCGCCGACACTACCCTGCCGAGTTGGGTCAGGAGCAACTTTGGCTGCCGAGCGCCCCCCATCCAATCCCGTGCAGCGAGCGGTCGCGCCCATCGCGCGGGCCGGACTGCGGGGTGCGCAGGGGGTGGCGCGGGGGCTGGGTCTCGGCCGCGCGGTGGATCGCGGGGTGGACCGGGCGCTCGACAGCGAGACGGCCGCCAAGGCGACCGAGCGATTGCTCAGGACCGACACCGCCAACCGAGTCTGGGACAAGGTGCTGGAGAGCGACGAGGCACAGAAGCTGGTCGAGCGGGTGGCGGAGGCGCCGGAGGTGCGCGCGGCGATCACGCGACAGGGGGTTGGCCTGCTCGAGGACCTGCGGCGCGGAGTGCGCCGAGCCGCCCGCCAGATCGACACGGTGATGGAGGACGCGCCACGGCGTGTCCTCCGGCGGCCGAGGCGAGAGGGGCGGCCGATCTACGCTGGCGCGTTCAGCCGGGCGCTGTCGCTTGGAATCGATGCCGGCCTCGTATACGGCTCGCTGCTTCTGATCTCGGCGGCGATCGCCGCCCTTGTCGCCGCCTTCTCCAGGGGCGACCAGCACGGCGGCACGGTCGTCATCGCGCTCGGGTTCCTCGCGTGGTCGGTGATCGCGATCACCTACCTGGTGGTCTTCTGGTCCGGGGCCGGGCGAACGCTCGGGATGTCGTTCCTCGCGATCCGGATGCTCTCCGAGGACGGCGAGCCGGTCAGGCCGGGACAGGCGCTCCGGCGCGCGCTCTGGCTTCCGATCGCGGCCCTGCCCCTGCTGCTCGGGTTCGCCGGTGTGCTCTTCGACCGCGAGCGCCGCGGCTGGCCGGACCGCCGAACCAAGACGATCGTCTGCTACGCCGACCCCGAGCTGGACAGCGATCTGACCTAGTTGTCAGACTGGCCTCCGTGAGGATCGGCGAGGGGAGAGGAGTCGCGATCGCCGGGGCGCTGGCCGCGCTGCTGGCGACGTCGGCAGCCTCGACCTTCGTTCCCGAGGCCGTCGCGCAGGGACCGAGCTACCCGGACGCGGTGGTCTTGGTCTCGGGATTCACCACCGTCACCCCGTTCACCACGCCGGATCCGGCCTGCAACGGCCAGGAGGGCGGGACCTGGGACCCAGCCACCGGGGTGGCGGCAGCCCTTAAGAGCCGCGGGTTCTCCGTGTTCACGGCACCCGTGAAGCACCTCAACGACCCAGAGGCCTTGCCCTGCCCCGGGAGCGGCACGCCGCTTCCCCCGCAGTCGGACTACATCGATTCGGGGGGCGACAACGACGCCAACGGCGCCGCCCTGGCGGGCTTTCTCGGCTTCCTGCGAGACAACTATGGCGTCGCGCGCGTGCAGCTCGTCGCTCACTCGGACGGCGGCAACTGGTCGCGCGCAGCGCTCACCCAGCGGTCTGCGTACTCCGGTCTCACCGTCGCGTCGCTGACCACCCTCGGCACTCCCTACACGGGATCGTTCGTGGCGGACCTCGCCGTCGAGATGCAGGGAAGCACCTGTGACTTCGCCGATCCCCTGGAGCAGGATCTCTGCAACGCGCTCATCGGCGTCGTCGATCTGATCCTGAAGGACAAGGGGAGCGTCGCGACCCGCCAGCTCACCAACCACTACCTGACGAGTTGGAACCGGCAGCAGAGCATCGGCTCATGCCCGGTGACGACGATCGCGGGCACCTATGTCGACATCCCGCTGTTCGACTTCTCCTACTACGACCCCTCAGACGGCCTGGTGGGGGAGGCCAGTGGGCTCGCCGAGCGTTCGCTCGACGTCGCAACGCTCCGCTGGATCCCGGCGCCGAAGATCCCGAACCTCAACCCGGGAGGGACGTTCCCGGTCGTCCACTCCGAGTCGCTCAGCTTCCTGTCTCCGAACAACCTGCTGAACCAGCCGGTGATCTCGGACGACGTCGCCGGCATCGTCAACCGGACGCCCGCAGGCGGGCCGCCGTGCAATCCGCCTGCCGCCGCATCGGCTGCGACGGCGCGCGCCGCGGCTCGGAACGGCCATGCAGGGCCGAGGAAGGCCACGTCGATGCGGCTGCCGCTCCGGCTGCTCGAGGTCCCCTCGCGCCGGGGCGTCCTCCCGCGACCGGCCCTTTCGGATGCGATCGTGGTCAAAGGCGGCGTCAGGGTTCGCTGCGGTGGCCACCGCGTTCGCCCGAGCCCCCTGCTCGCCGACACGCGCCTTCGGGTCGTGCTCGGCGCGCGCTGCAAGGGCCCCGTCAGGGTCGTCTCGAAGCGCGGGAAGGGGAGGGGCGGGGCGCTGCTGCTCCGCAGCCATCCGCGGGACGTGGTTGTGCTGGCCGTGCGCGGTCGACGGGCTCGGATCCGGGTTCGGGGACCGGCGGTAAGAGACCTCCGGGTCACCGCCGCCGCCGGGCGGGGCAAGCGCCTCCTGCGCATCAACCGCGCGGGAGTGGCCAAGCTGCCTCGCAAGGGCGACCTGACGCTCCGGATCCACGCGCTCACCCAGCCCGGCTCACGGCAGGCGACTGCCAGCGCGGTAATCGCCCGTTAGGAGGAGCCGGCGAGCGCAGGAGCGCCGGCTGACTCCACGAGGGCAGCGCTCAGCTCCACCGCATCGCCGTCATCGAGTCCCTGCTCACGGGTGAGCGAGCGCCAGGTGGAGAAGGCGATGACGTGGCCGATCGCCGCCCTCAGCCGCTTGCGAGCGCGTCCGCGGGCCCTGCGATCTGCCATCAGCGTGTCGCGCGCGGCGGCCATGTACTCGTGGAACGCTCCGAACGTCCGCCTGACGGACTCGTTCGTCGGCTCATCTCGAATCAGGTTCTCCATCATTCGCTCGGTGCGCCGCCAGTAGCCGTAGAGCTCATCGAGCGCCGTGCGCAGCCGCTCATCGGTGTCGTCGATCGCGGCCCACGCGGCGAGGTCGGGCGGAGGATTGTCCTGCGCCCAGTGTGCGCTGCATGCCTGGAACAGTGCGTCTTCATCGGGAAAGTGGCGGTAGAGGGTGGAGCGGCGAACGCCGGCTAGCTCCGCGACCGCGCTCATCGTGGTGCGCGAGGGACCGACGGTTCCATGCAACTCGACCGCGCTCTCGGTGATGCGGCGCCGGGTCTCAGCCTCGAGCTGGGCGCGGCGCTTCTTGCGATATGGACGCTTTTGATCGGACATTTGTGTCTGTCGAATCTTGACAGGTCGGTCAGACCGGTGTATATATTCGCGCGACAGTAGCGTCTAATCAAAAGGAGAAGGAGATGGAGACGACCAAGGCGAAGGTGGTTGGGCCCGGCGACGGCAAGGCCGGCTTTCTGGGGAGCATCGGCGTCAGGTTCATGATCGACGGAGCCGACACCGACGGCGACTTCTCACTCGTGGAGCACCCGATGTCGCCGCGGGCGCTGGCGGCGCCGCTGCATCGGCACACCCGAGAGGACGAATACACCTATGTGCTCGAGGGGAAGGTCGGGGCGCTGCTCGGGGACGAGGTCCTGGTCGCGGAGCCCGGCGACCTGGTGTTCAAGCCCCGCGACCAGTGGCACACGTTCTGGAACGCGGGAGATGCGCCGGCGAGGATCCTGGAGATCATCGCGCCGGCCGGATTCGAGCGGTTCTTCGAGGAGCTGGTCGACATGGGTGGGGTCACGCAGGCCGACCCGGAGGTCCTGGGCGAGCTCTGCCAGCGCTACGAGCTGGAGATGGACCCCGACAGCATTCCCGGCCTGGTCGAGCGGTTCGACCTGGCCATCGGGGAGCCGCTCTAGGGCTCGTCCAGCAACTCGTTCGCCTCGGACCACTTGCCGGGCGGGACGCGCAATGCGATGTCGCCGCGCCCGTACTCGTTCAGCGGGTGGTCCGAGGTGATCACCGCCTCATGGCCGGCGTCGGTGAGCTGCTGGCGCCAGGCGCGCGCAGTCTCGAGGTCCTCGAAGTCGCGCACCACCTGCCAGTCGTCGTAGCTCGCGTCGCCGATCTTGAGCTCGTCGAGGCCGTCCGGATGGAGCGAGTTGTCGCCGACGCCGAAGAGCTCGCGGAACTTGTCGCCGACGCCCATGCAGCGCAGCCTACGCGGTGGCCTGGATACCGGTGAGCTCGGCGGAGAGCTCGCGGAGCTGCCGGCGGGCCTCCGGGTCCTCGGCCTGCGGCTGCGGGGCGGACTCGCTGGTGCCGTCGAAGTAGTGCCCATTGACGCCGTCCAGCTCGGGGGAGGCGACCAGCCGCAGCGTCGCCTCGACCCCGTCCTCGAGGGGAGTCACCGGATCGATGCCCGCCCTGCGGACCATGTTGGTCGGCAGAAAGGTGCCGGGATGGAGGCAGTTGGCGGTGGCGCCCGAGCCCTCCAGCTCCTCGGCGAGGTCGAAGGTGAACATGACCAGCGCGAGCTTGCTCTGGGAATAGGCCTGGACGCCGCTGTAGCCACGCTCGAGCATGACGTCGCCGAAGTCGATGGGAGCCTGGCCCGCGGAGCTGACGTTCACGATCCGCGACGGCGCCGAGCTCCTGATCAGGGGCAGCAGCCGGCGGGTCAGGACGAACGGCGCGAGGTAGTTGACCTGGAAGGTGAGCTCGTATCCGTCCTCGCTTTCCTCGCGCGGGCCGGCGGTGCCTACGCCGGCATTGTTCACGAGCACGTCGATCCGGTCCTCGTCTGCCAGGTCGTCGGCAAGGGCGCGAACCTCGTCGAGCGATGCGAGATCCGCCCGTCGCCATTCGAGCTCGCCGGTCGCTCGCGGCCCCAGCTCGTCCAGCAGCGCCTGCCCCTTCTGCTCGTTGCGCCCATGGAGGATGAGGCGGCCGCCCGTCGGGGCCAGCTCCGAGGCGAGAGCTTTCCCGAGGCCGTCCGTCGCCCCGGTGATCACGATCGTCCGCTGCCCGTCAGCCATGCTTCCTGCCTTCCCCCGGCGCCAACCGGCTAATCGCTGAGTTCGACCCTTTCGATCTTCTGTGGCTGAGTGGGCCGATCGCCGGGACCCGTCTCGGTCCCCTCGATCGCGTCGACCGCGTCCATGCCGTCGGTGATCTCGCCGAAGACCGTGTGCTTGCCGTCCAGCCAGGGAGCGGCATCGGTGGTGACGATGAAGAACTGAGAGCCGTTGGTGTTCGGGCCGGCGTTGGCCATCGCCAGCGCGCCGCGGACGATCTTGTGCTCGTTGAACTCGTCCTCGAAGGTGTAGCCGGGGCCGCCCGTCCCGGTTCCCTCGGGGTCGCCGCCCTGGATCATGAAGTCCTTGATCACGCGGTGGAAGATCAGGCCGTCGTAGAAGCCGTCGGCGGCGAGCTTGCGGAAGTTCTCGACGGTCTTGGGTGCGTCCTCGTCGAAGAACCGGATGGTGATCGCGCCGACGTTGGTGTGGAGGGTGGCCTGACTCACGCCTTCCACTCTAGCCATCGCCCCCACTGGGGCGCTTTAGCGGTGTATATCGCGGGAAAAGCGCCCCGCCGGGTTAGCCGGCGCCGATGCTCTCGAGCGGAGCCTCCGGGAGCCAGGGCCGGCGCCAGCCTCCGTACCCGTGCAGCAGGTTCGAGGCCCCCTCGGGTCCCCAGCTGCCCTTCCGGTAGGTCTCCAGGTCGCAGGGGTTGTCGAGCAGCGGCTGCACGATCCGCCAGGTCTCGAGCACGCTGTCCTCACGGGCGAAGCGCTGCTGGTCCCCAGCCAGGGCGTCGCCGAGCAGCCGCTCGTAGGGCCCGGGCTGTCCGCCGAACTGCTGCCGGAAGAGCAGATCGAGGTGCACCCGCCGCAGCGATTCCTCACCCGGTGCCTTGGCCTCGAGCAGGATGCTCGTGCCGGGATCGGGGTCGATCCGGACGACGAACTCGTCGGTCGCCGGCGTTGGGCCCCCGCCGATGCCGATCGGTGGCGGGTTCTGGAGGATCACCCGGACCTCGGTGACCTTCTCGGGAAGCTCCTTCCCCGCGCGGATGAAGAAGGGGACGCCTGACCAGCGCCAGTTCTGGATGTCGAGCCGCAGCGCGACGAATGTCTCGGTGCTCGACTTCGGATCGACGCCCTCGACGTCTCGGTAGCCCTCGTACTGCCCGCGCACGTAGCGGCTGGGGTTGAGGTCCGGGATGGCCTTGAACATGTCCTGCTTCGCGTCGCGGATCGGATCCGGGTCGGCGCCCGCCGAGGGTGGCTCCATCGCCACGATGGCCAGCGTCTGAAGGAGGTGATTCTGGAAGACGTCGCGCAGACAGCCGACCGGGTCGTAGAAGCTGCCGCGGTCGTCAACGCCGAAGTCCTCGGCCATCGTGATCTGCACCGATTCGACGTAGCGGCGGTTCCAGATCGGCTCGAACATGGAGTTGGCGAAGCGCAGGTAGGTGATGTCCATCACCGGTTCCTTGCCCAGGAAGTGATCGATCCGGTAGATCTGATCCTCAACCAGGACCTCGTGGATCTGGTCATTCAGCTCGACGGCGGAGGCGAGGTCGTGCCCGAAGGGCTTCTCGATCACCACCCGCGCTCCGTCGGTCAGGCCCGCGCTGCCGAGGTGCTCGACCACTCTCGAGAACAGGAACGGCGGGATCTCCAGATAGAAGACCGGGTGCTTCGCGAAGGAGAGGTCCTTCTTCAGGCGTTCGTAGGTGCCCTTCTCGGCGTAGTCGCCCTGGACGTAGGAGAGTCTGTCGGTGAACTTCGCGAAGGCGTCCTCGTCGATGTCGTCGGTGCCCTCCTCGGCCGTCCCCTGAATCGACTCTCGCGCGTGCCGATGGAGGTCCTCGTCGGACCAGTCGTTGCGGGCGACCCCGATCACCGGCACGTCGAGGGTCCCGTTCGCGCACAGCCGGTAGAGCGCCTTGAAGGTCATCTTCTTCGCCAGATCGCCGGTGATCCCGAAGATCACCAGCGCGTCGGCGGGTGGGCCGATCTTTCTGCCGTCGGTTGCCTGCGCCACGTCGGCAACCTACTGGACGGGCGTAGCATGCTCGCGTCAACCACGGAGGAGAACGCGATGGCTCAGTTGGGAATGGTCGGCCTCGGCAGGATGGGAGCGAACATCGTCCGGCGATTGATGCGGGACGGCCACGACTGCGTCGTCTACGACGTCAACCCCGACCCGATCAAGGAGCTGGCGGGGGAGGGGGCCACCGGCGCGTCGTCGCTCGAGGAGCTCGCGGAGAAGCTTGACGCCCCCCGGGCGGTCTGGGTCATGGTCCCGGCCGGTGAGATCACCGAGAGCACCGTGAAGGAGGTCGCCGCGGTGCTCGACAAGGGCGACGCGATCATCGACGGCGGCAACTCCTACTACCGCGACGACATTCGCCGATCGCAGATGGTCGGCGAGCAGGGCATCGACTACATCGACTGCGGGACCAGCGGCGGGGTCTTCGGCCTCGATCGCGGCTACTGCCTGATGATCGGCGGGCCGGACGCGGCGGTGGAGCGGCTCGACCCGATCTTCGCGACCGTGGCGCCCGGGGTGGAGTCGGCCGAGCGGACGCCCGGCCGCAGCGGCGATCCCGACGCGGCCGAGAACGGCTACCTGCACTGCGGGCCGAGCGGCGCGGGACATTTCGTGAAGATGGTCCACAACGGGATCGAGTACGGCGTGATGGCGGCCTACGCCGAGGGCCTCAACATCCTCAAGAACGCCAACGCGGGGAAGGTGAAGCGCGAGATGGACGCCGAGACCGCGCCCCTGGAGCATCCCGAGTACTACCAGTACGACCTGGACATTCCGCAGGTCGCCGAGGTCTGGCGGCGCGGCAGCGTGATCGGCTCCTGGCTGCTCGACCTGACCGCAGCGTCGCTACAGGAGTCGCATGACCTGTCCGACTTCGAGGGCCGCGTCTCGGACTCGGGCGAGGGCCGCTGGACGTCGATCGCCGCGATCGAGGAGGGGGTGCCGGCCGCAGTCCTCACCACGGCGCTGTACGAGCGCTTCGCGTCGCGTGACCTGGACGACTTCGCCGACCGCGTCCTCTCGGCGATGCGCTACCAGTTCGGCGGGCACAAGGAGAAGCCGAAGTGAGCAGCGCTCATCGGCTCGAGGTCCTCGACACGCCCGAGGAGGTCCACCGGCGCGGCGCCGAGCTGCTCGCCGAGGCCGCCAAGCAGGCCGTCGCCGAGCGCGGCCGAGCGGAGCTGGCGGTGAGCGGCGGCAGCGATCCCTGGTCGATGTTCTCCCAGCTCGAGGACCTGTTCGGAGACTGGGACAAGACGGACATCTTTCAGGTGGACGAACGAGTCGCCCCGGCCGGATCGGAGGAGCGCAACCTGACCCACCTGATCGAGAGCCTCTCGATCGGCGCCCAGGGCAGCATCAAGCCGATGCCGGTCACCGACGACGATCTCGAGGCCGCCGCGGCGCGGTACGCCGAGTCCCTCCCCGAGCGCCTCGACATCGCCCACCTCGGGGTCGGCCCGGACGGGCACACGGCGTCGCTCGTCCCCGGCGATCCCGTGCTCGACGTGACCGACAGGCGCGTCGCCGTCACCAGCGGCGAGTATCAGGGCGTGCGCCGGATGACGCTGACCTACCCGGAGATCGAGCGGGTCCGCAGCCTGCTCTGGGTCGTCACCGGGGAGTCGAAGGTGGACGCCCTCGCGAAGCTGATCGCCCAAAACCCCTCGACGCCGTCGGGCCGGGTCCGCCCCGAAGGCGATTCGGTGATCCTGGCGGACCGCGCCGCCGCGCCCGACGGCGCCGGAGGCTGACCGGAGCTGGTCATCGCGTCCTAGTAGGAGTCGTGGTACCTGAGCCAGAGCGGCTCGTCCGGCGACTCGTTCCGTCCCTTGGGCGTGCGGTCGAGCAGCGCGTAGTAGGACATCGCCGGTCCCTCCAGGCCACGCGACGTCGTCGTGTAGGTCCCGTAGACCTCGCCGTCGTCGAGCGCGAAGACGCTCAGTCCCGGGCCCTCGGCGACGTAGGCGGCGGCGTCTGTTCCGCACATCTCCGCGTTCTGCGTGACGGTCGCGGGGATGTTCCCGCTCTCGAGGAAGGGCTTGAGCTCCTCCTCGGTGTGGAAGTAGCCGAGGTCGCGGTGGAAGTCGGTCTCGGCCGAGACCCAGTCGAACTCCCAGCCCATCCGGTCGCGGAAGGCGAGCAGCTTCTCGACCGGGGCGCGTGACGAGCAGATCAGGGTCGTGTCGCGGGCGCCGAGGTGGGCCACCTGACCGCTGAGGCTGTCGGCGATCGAGGAGCAGACGGGGCAGCCGGTCTCGTAGCTGGGGCCGAACATGAAGTGGTAGATCATCAGCTGCGAGCGGCCGTCGAAGAGGTCGGCCAGCGACTTGGTCCCGTCCCCGGTCTCGAAGCTGTAGTCCCCCTCGACCTTCATCCACGGCAGCTCCTGCCGTTTCTTCGTCAGCTCGTCATTGCGGCGGGTGAGCTCCTTCTCCTCGGCGAGCAGCTTCTCGCGCTCGGCCCTCCACTCTTCTCGCGTCACGACACTGTGGTCCGGCATCAGGGTCCTCCTGTGGTCTGGTTCGACGTTCGCCCGCTATATAGTTAGCAAAATGGCTAACGATCCGTTCAGAGCCCTCGCCCATCCACTCCGCCGAGACATCGTCGAGCGGCTCAGCGGCGGCACCGCGACCGTCGGGGAGGTGACCCGCGACTTCGGCGTCTCGAAGCCGACCATATCGAGGCACCTGAAGATGCTCGAGGAGGCCGGGGTGGTGTCCCGGGTGATCGACGGGCGGACCCATCGCCTCGCCCTGCGCCCCGAGGCGCTTGCCGAGACCTCCGATTGGATAGAAACCCAGCGAGCTCGCTGGGAGCGGCTCTTCGACGTCGTCGGGGAGTACCTCGAGGAGCGAAAGGAGTGAGGGTGGCCGAGGAAGCGGCGAGGGTGGTCCGGATCGAGCGGACCTTGGATGCTCCGGCCGAGGATGTCTTCGACGCGTGGACGAGCGAAGAGGTGATCAGCCGCTGGTTCAGGCCGAAGGAGGGCTGGCGGGAGGCCGATGCCGAGGTGGACCTGCGCGTCGGCGGCCGGATCCGAGTCATGATGCGAACGCCCGACGGGGAACCCGTCGGCGCCGGCGGCGAGTACACGCTGATCGAGCGCCCGCACCGGCTCGCCTTCACCTGGACCTTCGACGACGACCGCTCCAACGAGCAGATGATCGAGCTGGAGTTCACCGAGCGCGACGGCGCCACCACCGTCCTCTTCGTGAACAGCGACATCTCCGATGGGCGGCGCCGGGACTCTCAGTACGAGGGCTGGTCGACCTGCTTCGATGAGATTGGGCGAGTTCTGGCGTCTATGTAGGAAAGGCCACTCGAACGGAGATCCATGGGACGAGCAACCGAGCTACGAGCGACGGCCCTCTTCCTGGTGGGGGCGGCGGCGATCGCCTGGGTGGTGACCGTGGACCGGATGCAGGGGATGGACGCGGGGCCCGGGACGGACCTCGGCTCCTTCGGCTGGTTCGCGGGGGTCTGGGCCGTGATGATGGCCGCGATGATGCTGCCGTCCCTCGTGCCGATGGCGGGGGCCTATGCGACGCAGGCGCGCGGCTCGTCCTCGGGCGTGACGCCGCAGTCGCTCGTCCGGACCGCTCTGTTCACCGCCGGCTATCTCCTCACCTGGGCGCTCGTCGGCGTGGTGGCCTGGCTCGTGTTCAGGGCCGTCCGCTCGCTCGACCTCTCCTTCCTCGGCTGGGAGCACGGCGGGCGTTACGTCGCCGGAGGCGTGACCGCGTTCGCCGCTCTATACGAGCTCACTCCCCTGAAGAGGACCTGCCTCCGGCATTGCCGCGACCGCGAGCTGCTGGCCGCGGACTGGCGTGAGGGCGCGGCCGGCGCGCTGCGCATGGGCCTCGACCAGGGCGCCTACTGCGTCGGCTCGTCGTGGGCGCTGATGGCGGCGCTCTTCGCGCTCGGCGTGATGAGCATCACCTGGATGGTGGTGATCGCGGCGCTGATCGTGCTCGAGAAGGTGCTGCCGTGGCGCGAGCGGGCCGAGGCGGTCACGGTTGTCGTGCTCCTGGCGCTGGCGGCCGGAGTGGCCTTCTTCCCCGGCCAGGTTCCGGGCCTGACGACACCCGACTCGCCGGCGGCGATGCGGGCCATGGACTCGATGTCGATGCACGACGACTCGATGCATGAGGCGCCGATGCACGACGACTCGATGCATGAGGCGCCGATGCACGACCCCAGCCCTTGACTTAGAGCACGCTCCAAGTTCTATCTTCGAAGGGTGGACGCCACCCTCACCATCTCGGATGCCGCGGCCCAGTCGGGCATCAGCGCGCACACCCTGCGCTACTGGGAGCGGATCAGGTTCCTCACCAAGCTCCGTGCCACCGGGATGCCCATTCGCCGGATCCACAGGTATGCGGAGCTGCTGAACGGGGGAGACGACACCAATGAGGAGCGCCTGGCGCTGCTCGAGGAGCACCGCGAGGCCGTTCAGGCCCACCTCGAGGAGACCACGGGGCATCTCGACCTCATCGAATGGAAGATCGGCTTCTACCGCGAAAGGCTTGGAAAGAAATGAACAAGCGCAATCTTGGAGAACTCGAAGTTTCCGAACTCGGCCTCGGCTGCATGGGCATGTCCGCCTTCTACGGAGGTACCGACGAGGACGAGGCGATCGCGACGATTCAGCGAGCCCTCGAGCTCGGCGTCAACTTCCTCGACACGGCCCAGCTCTACGGCCCGCTGACGAACGAGGAGCTCGTCGGCAAGGCGATCAAGGGCAAGCGCGACGAGTACGTGATCGCGACCAAGTTCGCCCGCCGCATGGACGACGCGACCCCGGGCGACATGTCCACGACAGGGCCGCTCGACGGGTCGGCCGAGCACGTGAAGAGCTCGATCGAGGGCTCGCTGCAGCGCCTCGGCACCGATCGCGTCGACCTCTACTACCAGCACCGTGTCGACCCGGATGTCGAGATCGAGGAGACGGTGGGGGCGATGGCCGAGCTCGTCGAGGAGGGGAAGATCCTTCACATCGGCCTGAGCGAGGCTGCGCCGGAGACGATTCGCCGGGCCCATGCCGTCCACCCGATCACGGCGCTCCAGACCGAGTACTCGCTCTGGACCCGGGACGTGGAGCCGGAGATCCTGCCGACCTGCCGGGAGCTCGGCATCGGCTTCGTGCCCTACTCACCGCTCGGGCGCGGCTTCCTCGCCAACCGCTTCTCGTCGCCGGATGAGATCGACGAGGGGGACTTCCGTCGTAACAACCCACGCTTCCAGGGAGAGAACTGGGACGCGAACCGCCGGATCGTCGCCAAGGTCGAGGAGATCGCCGAGGAGAAGGGGATCACCCCGGCCCAGCTGGCGCTCGCCTGGGTCCTCGCTCAGGGCGAGGACATCGTCCCGATCCCGGGAACCAAGCGCCGGAAGTACCTGGAGGAGAACGCCGCGGCGGTGGACATCGAGCTGACCGACGAGGACTTGGCTCGGATCGAGGAGGACCTGCCCGAGGTCTCCGGCGACCGCTATGCGCCGGAGGGCATGGCCGCGGTCAACATCTAGGGACGGGGGTCGGGAGCCGGATCGGCGAACCAGCCCGCCAGGCGCTCCTTGGTCAACACCTCGGAGGGCTCCTTCAGCCGGCTGAAGGAGTCGCGCAGGTCCTGGCCGGCATCCGGGTCCTCGGCCCATCCCCGCCAGAGCTTCTCGCCCGTCTCGGCGTGAGGGAAGCGGCCCCAGGAGAACGACCAGTCGTAGTGCTGGGAAGCTCGATCGTCGCGCCAGGACTCGTAGCCCGTCAGGTCGGATGAGGATCCGGAGAGCGCTTCGGCGACGTAGACGGACTGCTCGACCCCATCGGCGATCCCCTGCGCGGTGCCCGGATGCTTGAAGTGTGAGGCGTCGCCGACCAATGCCCACCCCGGGCCGGTGGGCTTCCGGAAGAACCCCCGCATCAGTGACTCGGGTGCCACGACGACGTCGGTGACCATCTCGGCACGCTCGAGCACGCCGGGCTCGATCGTCTCCGGGAAGTGGCGCAGGTGCTCGACGTACCTCTGCTCGCGCTCGGCTTGCGTCCCTCGCGTGAACTCGGCGTCGCCCATGGCGATCAGCATGTGCAGGCCGTCCTCGACCGCGGCCCGGCTGGCGAATTCGCGCTCATGGACCTCGAGCGTGCCGTAGCCGTCGTCCGGGATGCCGCTCCAGTAGGCGAAGAGAAACGAGACCTCTCCCTGCTGCTGACGCTCCTTCTCGATACCGAGCTTGCCGGCGACGGTCGACCCGCGGCCATCCGCGCCGAAGACCCATTTCGCCTTGACCTGATCTCCGCTCTCCAGAACCACCCCGGACACGGGATCCTCATCGGTCCCCGAGCCGATCAGGTCGACCATCCGCTCGCCGAACCGTCCCTCGGCTCCGGCCGCGAGCGCGGTGTCGACGATCGCCTTGTCCAGGGCGGATCGCCGCGGGACCGCCATGCGGTCGTATCCGTCGATCGAGGTGTAGAGGCCCGCCACCTCGTTCCCGAGGCCGATGTAGCGGCTCGCCAGCAGCGGAACCTCGTGAGAGGCGCGCAGCCTGTCCATCACCCCGAGCTGCTCGAACCTGGCCAGGGTGTTCGGGTAGATCCCGTGCGTCGAGATCGTCTCGCTCGGGAACGTGTCCCGGTCCACGAGCAGGACATCCCAGCCGCGATTCGCGAGGGCGATCGCCAGAGTGGACCCGGCGCACCGTCCACCGACGATGACCGCGTCCTTCTCCATCACAGCGAGGATACGCGGATTCGGTGGGTCCGATTTGCCTCGGCCTCAGCTGCGCTCGACGCTGTCGCCCCGGCCGACGAGCACCTCGGCGACCATCTCGGCGGGGAAGAGGCCGTGGTCCACCACCCCCGGGATCGCGACCAGGCGGACGGCGAGCTTCGCGGGATCGTCGACCGGCCCGGTGTAGTCGGCTATCACGCCGTTGTCGGGGCTGCGCGGCGTGTCGGCCCGCAGCTCCACTTCGCCGAGCTCCGCCGAGATCCGGGCGAGCGTCGAGGCCAGCCCGAAGGCGCAGAGCTCCAGCGGGACCGGAGTGACGATCCGCTCGACGGTCTTCGAGGAGTCCGCGATCACGATGAATCGCTCGGCCGTGGCGACGACGATCTTCTCGCGGGTGTGGGCGCCACCGCCTCCCTTTACCAGCCAGTGGTCCGGGGCGATCTGATCGGCGCCGTCGATCGCGATGTCGAGCCGGTCGAGCCGGTCGAAGTCCTCAACCGGGATGCCGAGCTCCCGCGCCCTCTGCTCGGTGGCCACCGAGGTGGCCACGCAGCGCAGGTCCTTCAAGGCGCGGGCGGCGATCGCGGGTAACAGGTGCGCAACCGTCGAGCCGGTGCCCAGGCCTACCCTCATCCCGTCGGAAACGAGCTCTGCGGCCGCCTCCGCGGCGAGCTTCTTCTCGGCGTCGAGGTTTGGGTCGGCCACGGCCGGGAGCAGACTAGTCGTAGGATCGTGGGAATGGCGACCACGGCCCAGAAGACGGATATCGACGAGCTCTGCATCAACACCATCCGGACGCTGTCGATGGACGCGATCCAGAAGGCGAACTCGGGGCATCCGGGCACGCCGATGGCCCTCGCGCCGCTCGCCTACGTGCTCTGGCAGCGCTACCTCCGCTTCGACCCGGCCGATCCGATCTGGCCGAACCGCGACCGCTTCGTGCTCTCGGCCGGACACGCCTCGATGCTCCTCTACTCCCTCCTCTTCCTGACAGGAGTGAGGGCCGTGGATCCCGACTACGAGGTCGAGGGGATGCTGTCGGTCAGCCTCGACGACATCAAGCGCTTCCGCCAGCTCGACTCGAAGTGCCCCGGCCATCCCGAGTACCGCTGGACCTCCGGCGTCGAGACCACCACCGGCCCGCTCGGCCAGGGGATCGCGACCAGCGTCGGCATGGCGGTCGCCTCGGTCTGGCAGGCCGCCTATTTCAACCGCCCCGGCGCGGAGCTCTTCGACTTCGACGTCTACGCGATCGCGGGCGACGGCTGCCTGATGGAGGGCGTTTCGAACGAGGCGGCGTCGTTTGCGGGACACCAGCGGCTTTCCAATCTCTGCTGGGTCTACGACAACAACCACATCTCGATCGATGGGCACACCTCGATCACCTACTCCGATGACGTGCAGGCCCGGTTCGAGGGCTACCAGTGGAACGTGACGACGATCGAGGACGCCAACAACCTGGACGAGATCGCGCGCGCGTTCGACAACTTCAAGGCGGAGCCGGAGCGGCCGACCCTGATCATCATCGACTCTCACATCGGCTACGGGGCGCCGCACAAGCAGGACACGGCCGAGGCGCACGGCGAGCCCCTCGGGGACGATGAGGTGCGGGAGACCAAGCGCTTCTACGGCTGGCCCGAGGACGCGGAGTTCCTGGTCCCCGACGGGGTCCAGGAGCACTTCGCCGAGGTGATGGGCAAGCGGGGCGCCGAGCTGAGCGGGGCATGGAAGGAGCTGTTCGAGAGCTATCGGTCCGACGAGCCCGAGAAGGCCGCGCACTGGGAGGCGATGCAGCGCCGTGAGCTCCCGGAGGGCTGGGATGCGGACATCCCCAGCTTCGAGGCGGACGAGAAGGGTACGGCGACGCGGAAGGCCTCCAACAAGGTCGAGAACGCGGTGGCGGCCAAGGTCCCGTGGCTTCTGGCCGGCGCGGCCGACCTGACCGGCTCCAACTCAGTCGAGCTCGAGGGCAGCAAGCCGTTCGAGCCGGACTCGCGCGACGGGCGCCAGTTCCACTACGGGATCCGCGAGCACGAGTCGGCGGCGATCTCCAACGGTCTCTCGCTCTCGAAGATGCGGCCGCTGTGGTCGACCTACCTGACCTTCTCCGACTACGCCCGCCCGGCGATTCGGCTCTCCTCCCTGATGGAGCTGCCGGTCATCCACCTCTTCACCCACGACTCCATCGGCCTCGGCGAGGACGGCCCGACCCACCAGCCGGTCGAGCAGCTCGCCTCGCTGCGGGCCATTCCCGGCCTCGACGTGATCCGTCCTGCGGACGCCAACGAGGTCGCCGAGGCCTGGCGGGCGGCGATGGATCGCCATCACCAGCCCGTGGCGCTCGTCCTCACGCGCCAGGACGTCCCAATCCTCGACCGCACGAAGTACGCCTCAGCCGACGGGTTGCGGCGCGGCGGATATGTGCTCGCCGACGCCGAGGGGGAGCCCGAGGTGATCCTGATCGCCACCGGCAGCGAGGTCGCGCTGGCGGTCAAGGCCCACGAGCAGCTGATCGCGGACGGGATCGCCTCCCGGGTGGTCAGCCTGCCCTGCTGGGAGCTCTTCGAGCGCCAGGATCAGTCCTACCGCGACGAGGTCCTGCCGCCGGCGATCACGGCGCGGGTTTCCGTGGAGGAGGCCTCTACCCTCGGCTGGGACCGGTTCGTCGGTCCCGAGGGAGCGAGGATCGGGATGCACACCTTCGGCTCCTCCGCGCCGCTGAAGGACGTGCAGAGCAAGTTCGGCTTCACCCCAGACAAAGTGGCCGAGACGGCCAAGGAGGTACTCGCACGATGAAGCCCACGAAGCAGCTCCACCAGCTCGGCCAGAGCATCTGGCTCGACAACATCACCCGTGCGATGCTCGACGACGGGACGGAGCAGCGCTACATCGACGACCTGGACGTCACCGGGCAGACCTCCAACCCGACGATCTTCGACAAGGCGATCTCCGGCGGCGACGCCTACGACGAGCAGATCGCCGAGCTCCGGGAGAAGGGGACGGAGCCGGAGGACATCTTCTTCGAGCTCGCCCTCGCCGACGTCACGCGCGCGGCCCAGATGTTCGAGCGGATCCACAAGGAGACTGACGGGATGGACGGCTGGGTCTCGCTCGAGGTCTCGCCGCAGCTCGCCTACGACACCGGTGCGACGATCCAGCAGGCCGCCGACCTGCACGGCCGGGCGGAGGAGAACAACTTCATCAAGATCCCGGGCACGCCGGAGGGGCTGCCCGCGATCACGGAGTCGATCTTCGCCGGGGTGCCGATCAACGTCACGCTGCTGATGTCCGCCGAGCAGACGATGGCGGCGGCCGACGCGTACATGAAGGGCATCGAGCGGCGGATCGAGGCGGACCTCGATCCTGATGTTCCCTCGGTCCTCTCCCTCTTCATCAGCCGCTCGGACGTCGCGGTTCACGATCAGGTTCCCGACGACATGAAGAACACGCTCGGGATCGCCGTCGGCGAGGAGACCTACGCCGAGTGGATGAAGATGCGCGGATCCGACCGCTGGAAGGGGCTGGCTGAGGAGGGCGCGCGGCTGCAGCGGCTGCTCTTCGCCAGCACGGGCACGAAGGACCCGAACGCTTCGGAGACCCTCTACGTCGGGGCGTTCGCCGCTCCGGACACGATCAACACGATGCCCGACAAGACGCTGCTCGCCTTCGCGGAGAGCGGCGAGGTCGGCGACCCGATGCCGGAGGACGGCGGCGACTTCCAGCAGGTCTTCCAGGCGCACCGCGACGCCGGCGTCGATGTCGACGGGCTCGGCCTGCAGCTCCAGAAGGAGGGCGCGGAGAAGTTCGTCAAGTCCTGGATGGACCTGCTCGAGACGATCAAGTCGGAGTCGGAGCGGCTGGCTGCCTAGGTAGCCGCCTGACGCACGGCCTCGTCTATCCGGGCGTGCCGCTCGTCGTCGGCGCCCACCATGGACCGGAAGACGTCGTGGAGGTCCTTCACCGGTAGCGCTCCGGCAGCGAACATCTCCTCGAGATCTCGCGTCCCGTCCCACCACAGCCTGATCTGCCCGTCACGCTCGATCTTCTCTGCTGTCCCGTCGGGCCTGGCGACACCTTTCGGCAGGGCCTCGGCGAGCTCCAGCACCTATTCCAGGACGTGACCGCGATGCTCGAGCTGCCCGCGAGAGGGTCGGCGACTGGGGCTCGCGTCGCGGACCTCGAGGCGATGGCCCGTGGCAGCGAGCAGTCTCTCCATGGTGGAGATGCTGGGTTCCTTGGCCCCGCTCTCGTAAGCCGAGACCGTCGCCTGGGACGTGCCGGCACGGCGCGCCAGCTCGCTTTGGCTGAGTCCGGCCTGAAGGCGCGCGGCTCGGATCGTGGTCGCTGAGTCCACGGGAAGAGTATATCCAGCTGGATATGGCACCGCGGGCGGTAGGCTGCGCCGGGTGAGCGCGGAACCACAGCTTCGAAGGCAGGAGGCCTGGAAGGCCCTCGAGCAGCACCACGCCGAGATCGGGGAGCGCCATCTCCGCGAGTTCTTCGCCGAGGACGCTGACCGCGGCGAGCGACTGGTCGCCGAGGGCGCTGGCCTCTTCCTCGACTACTCGAAGAATCGGATCACCGACGAGACGCTGAAGCTGCTCACGCAGCTCGCGGACGAGCAGGGGGTCGCCGAGCGCCGCGACGCGATGTTCCGCGGCGAGCACATCAACGTCTCGGAGGATCGCGCGGTGCTCCACGTCGCGCTGCGGATGCCGAAGGAGCGCTCGCTGATCGTCGACGGCGAGGACGTCGTCAAGCAGGTCCACGAGGTGCTCGACCGGATGTCGGCTTTCGCCGAGCGCGTCCGCTCCGGCGAGTGGAAGGGGCACACCGGCAAGCCGATCCGCAACGTGATCAACATCGGCATCGGCGGCTCGGACCTGGGGCCGGTGATGGCCTACGAGGCGCTCCGCCACTACTCGAATCGCGAGATGACCTTCCGGTTCGTCTCCAACGTCGACGGGACCGACTTCGCCGAGAAGACGAGGGACCTCGATCCCGAGGAGACGCTCTTCGTCGTCTCCTCCAAGACCTTCACGACCCTGGAGACGATGACCAACGCCAAGACAGCGCGCGAGTGGGCGCTCGCGAAGCTGGGCTCCGACGACGCGATCGCCAAGCACTTCGTCGCCGTCTCCACCAACGCCGAGGGCGTCTCCGAGTTCGGCATCGACACCGACAACATGTTCGGCTTCTGGGACTGGGTCGGCGGCCGATACTCGATGGACTCCGCGATCGGGCTCTCGACGATGCTCGCGATCGGGCCCGAGGCCTTCGCCGAGATGCTCGCCGGCTTCCATGCCGTCGACGAGCACTTCGTCGAGACCCCGATCGGCCAGAGCCTCCCGTCGATCATGGGCCTGCTTGCGGTCTGGTACGGCGACTTCTTCGGCGCGCAGACGGTAGGCGTCTTCCCGTACGACCAGTACCTGCACCGCTTCCCGGCTTACCTCCAGCAGCTGACCATGGAGTCGAACGGCAAGCACGTCACCGTCGACGGCGCCCGGGTGGACTACGACACGGGCGCGATCTTCTGGGGCGAGCCGGGGACCAACGGCCAGCACTCCTTCTACCAGCTGATCCACCAGGGGACCCGGCTCATCCCCTGCGACTTCATCGGCTTCATGCACACGCTGAATCCGCTCGGCGACCACCACGACCTGCTGATGTCGAATGTCTTCGCCCAGCCCGAGGCGCTCGCCTTCGGCAAGACGCCGGAGCAGGTCAGGGAGGAGGGGACACCCGAGCCGGTCGTCCCGCACCGCGTCATGGAGGGCAACCGGCCCTCCAACGTGATCCTGGCCGACAGGCTCACCCCGCACACGCTCGGCTCGTTCGTCGCGCTGTATGAGCACAGCGTCTTCACGCAGGGTGCGATCTGGGGGATCGACTCCTTCGACCAGTGGGGCGTCGAGCTCGGCAAGCAGCTGGCGGTGAAGATCATTCCCCAGCTCCAGGCCCCGGACGAGCCGGACCTCGACCACGACAGCTCGACCAACGCGTTGATCCGCCGTTACCGGGACCACCGTGCCTGATACCCAGGCGATCCTCTTCGACATCGACGGGACGCTGATCACCACCGGCGGAGCCAGCGACCGCGCCTGGAAGCGGGCCTTCAAGGAGCTTCAGGGCGTGGACGTCGACGTGCCGGCCGTGACCGGCAAGGGCGTCCCCGACCCTGAGGTGGGGCGGGTCGTCTTCAGGAACGCCCTCGGCCGTGAGCCGGCGCAGGAGGAGTCCGACGCGCTGATGCGCCGGCGCCTCGACCACCTCTCCGAGGAGGTCGAGAGCTCGCCGGGTTTCGAGGTGCACGACGGCGTGCTCGATCTGCTCGAGAAGCTGATCGACGACGGTTTGCTGCTCGGCCTGACCACCGGCAACGTCGAGGAGGCGGCCCACATCAAGCTCCAGCGCGCCAACCTCAACCGCTTCTTCTCCTTCGGCGGCTACGGCTCGGACTCACCGGACCGCACCGAGCTCACCAAGACGGCGCTCGAGCGCGCGGAGTTCGTCTCCGGCGACACCCTCGACCCCGATCGCTGCTTCTCCTGCGGAGACACGCCGCGCGACGTCGAGGCGGGCCACGGCGCCGGGATCAGGGTGGTTGGCGTCGCCACCGGCGAGTTCACGGTCGAGGAGCTGCGGGAGGCCGGGGCCGACGCTGCGGTGAAGACGCTGCGCGAGGGCCTGCCGCTGCTCTAGTCGACCAGCCGGCGGCTGACCGCCCACCGGCTGAGCTCGTGGCGGTTGGAGAGCTGAAGCTTGCGGAGCACCGAGCTGACGTGGGCCTCGACGGTCTTCGCCGAGATGCTGAGTCGCAGGGCGATCTCCTTGTAGAGGTAGCCGCGGGCGATGTAGCGGAGGACCTCGCGCTCGCGGGCGGTGAGCTGATCGAGCTCGGCATCCACCTCCTCGGCGGGAAGGTCGCCGGCGAACGCGTCGAGCACGAAGCCGGCGAGGCGGGGTGAGAAGACCGCGTCGCCGTCATGCACTCGCTTGATCGCGTCAACGAGCTCGTCCCCGGTGATCGTCTTGGTGACGTAGCCTCGCGCGCCGGCGCGGACGATCGCGATCACGTCCTTGGGATCGTCCGAGACGGAGAGCGCCAGGAAGTGCTGCTGCGGACGCTGCTTGACGACCTGCTCGATCACCTCGACACCCCCGCCGCCGGACATGTGGACGTCGAGCAGCGCGACATCGGGCTCGTGCTCGGCGATCGCGCGTACCGCGCTCTCGACCGAGTCCGCCTCGCCGAGGACCTCGACCTTCTCCTCGAGCTCGGCCTTGACGCCGGACCGGAAGATCCCGTGGTCGTCGACGATGACGACCGAGGGCATCGAGCTCATCGCCCTCCTCCCTTTATGCGCAGCTCCACCTCGGTGCCCTCGCCGGGCTCGCTGCGGATCTCGGCCCGGCCTCCATGACGCTTCATGCGGCCGATTATCGACTCGCGGACGCCATGGCGGTGATCCGGGACCGCGCCGGGGTCGAAGCCGGGCCCGCGGTCGTCGATGAAGACCCGCGCGTCGCCGTTCTCGATCTCCGCGTAGAGCCTGACCGGGCCTCCTTCCGATGCGAACTTGGCGGCGTTTGTGAGCGCCTCCCTCGCGGCGCCGACCAGGGCACCCGTCCTCTCGTCGAGCGCCGCGTCCCCCACGACGATCGCCTCGATCGGCGCGCCGTGGGAATCCTCGATCTCGGCCGCGGCGGCGCGCAGGGCGTCGGCGAGCCGCTCGTCCGGTCGGGTCGGCTGGTCGTCGGAGAGCCACTCGCGCAGCTCGCGCTCCTGCCTGCGAGCGAGCCTCGCGACCTGCTCGGGGTCGTCGGAGCGCTTCTGGATCAGGGCGAGCGTCTGCAGGACGGAGTCGTGGAGATGAGCGGCCACCGCCGAGCGCTCCTCCGAGCGGGCGCGAGCGACCCGCTCGGTGCCGAGCCGCCTCACCATCGCGAGCCAGAACGGAGCGGAGATCAGCATCAGCGCGATCGTCACCACGAGCGCCGCCAGCGCCACCCTGCCAACGGCCTCGAGCGATCCGTTCGCCCAGGCGAAGAGGAGGCCCGCGCCGAGCAAGATCCCCAGCGCGAACCCGATCTTCGAGATCCGGCCGGCCTCGCGGCCCAACGCCGCCGTAGCGAGGTCCTCCTCACCGGGTTCGGCTCCGCGTTGCGATCGCCGCCGGCCGAAGCCGCTTGCGACCAGGGTCAAAGCGATGCATCCGGCCAGCCCGCCGAGGGACTCACCCGCGGTCAGCTCCAGCGTTCCGCTCGTCTGCAGGAGTAGGAACGCGCCGAGGACCAGGACGGCTGTCCCGGTCCCCAGCGTCCCCAGATCTGGCTTAGTCACCTACCGCATACCCGCCTTTGCGCCTCGGCTTCCTGGGTGTGATGGTCGTAGTCGACTCCACGGGAATCGATCTCGTCGGGAGTCTCGTCGGTGACGATCAACTGACCGAGCTGGATGTCCGCATCGAGGTCAAGCCGAGGGGCGTTGCTGGTCGGGCTCCCCTGATCGACGTCGGGGTCGATCCCGTGACTGACGTCGCCGGCGACGATCAGCTCGCCCGCCTTCCCGTCGGCGTGTCCGACCACGCAGACATTGGACGGTACGGAGACGATCATCTGGCCTATGCCCAGGTGCGCCGAGGCCGGAATCGCCTGTCCGGGCTTCCAGGGCAGCTCCCGGAGGTCCACCACCAACCGGCCCGTGCCGAGCTTGTACCCGTCGGCGGGAATGTCGGCCGCCACGGTGGGCGTGTACGTTCGCTCGCCGATCGAGTTGTCGAACTTGATGTCGGCGGCGGCGATGGCGCCGGCAGGGATGCCCAGCACCAGCGCGAGGATGAGCAGCGGAGGCGTGGCCCGTCGCCGGACGTCCCTCGCGAACGCCGCGGCCACCAGGGCCACGCCGAGTGCGATCACGACCGCGGCGACCAGCGTGCCGTGCCCGGTTGCGGTGGCCCAGGCGCTGACCAGGGCCAGTCCCGCCGCCATACCCAGGGCGATCGCGACCAGGATGCAGACGAGCACGACCTTGCCGAGTCTCGCCCAGATGCTCTCGCGCACCGGCTGGCCGGTCCCGTCGTCTTCCGGCAGCGCCACCGCCAGGACCAGATAGGCGAGCAGCCCGGCGCCGCCGAACAGGGTGATGAGCACGAACGCGGCTCTGACCAGCGTCGCGTTGAACCCGACGTGGTCGGCGAGGCCGCCCGCGACGCCCCAGAGCATCCGATCGTCCCTCGATCGGAGCAGCGGGCGTCGCGGACCGACCGCGGCCTTCTCTTCCGTCTTCGCCTTCGTGTTCTTTGTCTTCTCGTTCTTGTCTTTGTCTGTCATGCCACGACCTTGACGCGCGGACGGTGTCGCGTCTATCGGGAATCATCCCTAGGAGCCCCCTAACGCCGCTCGCTAGGCTCGCTCCATGGCTTCACGAAGGATCGTCCCGACTCATTTCCGGTCTGACGGCAAGCCGAAGACGGCCTATGAAAGTGAGGCCGTCGCGCGCGCGGAGGCCCAGCGGCTGGGGATGACCTACTACCGCTGCGATTTCTGCAACCACTTCCACCTGGCGAGCAGGCCGGCCGGCTGACCGAGTTCACCCGGAGCGGGTGATGCGATTGAATGCGGTCACGGAGAGGATTGGCCGTCAGCCGCCGAATACGGAACGGAGTCTGCCCAGTGCCTTCCACGCCAAAGCCAGCCGATGTCTTCGTCGCCTTCGGGATCTCCGGGGATCTCGCCAAGGTGATGACCTTCCATTCGCTCTACCGGCTCGAGGCGCGCGGGCTGCTCAACTGCCCGGTCGTCGGCGTCGCGTTCGACGATTGGACGGATGAGGACATGCGCAAGCATGCGACGAAGGCGATCAGGGCGCTCGAGAAGAAGGTCGACACGAAGGTCCTCAATCGCCTGACGAGGCGGCTCTCCTACGTCCAGGGCGACTTCTCCGAGCCGGACACCTACGAGCGGCTCGCCAAGAAGATCAAGCGGGCCAAGTCCCCGGTCTTCTATCTGGAGATCCCGCCCTCGCTGTTCGGGATGACGATCAAGGGGCTCGCCGAGGCCGGGCTGACCGAGAACGCCCGGGTCGTCGTCGAGAAGCCCTTCGGCCACGACCTCAAGTCGGCGCGGGAGCTCGCCGCCGAGATCCATCAGTACATCGACGAGGAGCAGCTCTACCGGATCGACCACTTCCTCGGCAAGATGGGTCTGACGGAGATCCTCTTTCTGCGCTTCGCGAACCCGATGCTCGAGGCGGTGTGGAATCGCAGGCACGTCGCCTGCGTGCAGATCACCATGGCCGAGGACTTCGGGGTCTCGGACCGGGGCCACTTCTACGACCCGGTCGGGGCCCTGCGGGACGTGGTGGTCAACCATTTGATGCAGGTGGTGGCCGCCTCTGCGATGGAGCCGCCGGCGGGGCGGGACGCGCGGGCCTTGAAGGACGCCATGTTCGCGGTCTTCGCGTCGATGCCGCCGGCCAGCACCAGGCAGTATGTCCGGGGGCAGTACCGGGGCTACAAGCAGGTCCAGGGCGTCGCCAAGGGCTCGACCACTGAGACGTACGCCGCCCTCCGGGTCGGGATAGACAACTGGCGCTGGAGCGGAGTTCCCTTCTTCATCCGGACGGGGAAGCTGCTCCCGGTGACCCAGACGGAGCTCAGGCTGATCTTCGAGGAGCCACCGCGACTCGGCTTCCGTGGCCCAAGGCTGAGACGCCCGGGTCCCGATCAGCTCGTCGTCAAGATGGACCCGAGCACGGGGATCCGATTCCAGCTCGAAGCCCAGCGGGGGGCTGACGTCGATCCCGCCCCGATCAGCCTCGATATGGAGTTCGCGCAGGAGGGCGGTGAGGGTCCGACGCCCTACGAGGTGCTCCTCTACGCCGCGATGATGGGGAACAGCACCCGTTTCACGCGGCAGGACAGCGTGGAGGAGACCTGGCGGATCATGGCGCCGCTCCTCAAGCGCCCGCCCAAGGTTCATCCGTACAAGCCGGGCTCGTGGGGGCCGAGCGCCGCCGACGCCCTGGTCAAGGAGTACGGTGGATGGCACGGTCCATGGTTGGCCGATGACTGAGGCGCAGAGGGCCCGTGAGCCGCAGAGCGCGGCAATGCCCTCGCCGTTTCCGCCGATCGCCGACTACGCCTTCCTGTCCAACTGTCACACCGGGACCCTGGTCGCGCCCGACGGCGCAATCGACTGGCTCTGCGTGCCGCGCTTCGACTCGCCCAGCGTCTTCGGCACTCTGCTCGACCGGGAGGCGGGTGCCTTCCGCCTCGGTCCGTTCGGCATCAACGTCCCCACCGCGAGGATCTACGAGCCCGGCACCAACATCCTCAACACCGCCTGGCACACGCCGACCGGCTGGGCGCTGGTGAGGGACGCGCTCACCATAGGTCCCACACTGAGGGACGACGAGGTGACGCCGCACACCCGGCCACCCGGCGACGAGGACGCCCAGCACATGCTGGTGCGAACCATCGTCTGCCTGGAGGGCACGATCGAGATGGAGCTGATCTGCGAGCCCGACTTCGACTACGGCCGCTCGCCGGCGGAATGGTCGCTGGTGGGGGACGACCGGCACACGGCGGACGCCACCGGCGCCGGCGTCACCATCAGGTTGCGGACCACGATGAGCCTCGGGATCGAGGGCGGGACCGTCCGCGCCCGCCACAAGCTCGAGCAGGGTGAGCAGGGCTTCTGCGCTCTCTCCTGGGCCGAGGAGCTCGCCTCCCCGAAGGACATGGACGACGCCAACGCCCGGATGGCCTCGACCACCCGATACTGGCGCAGCTGGCTGGGAAAGTCCCGGATGCCGGACCACCGGTTCCGGGAGTCGATCCAGCGCTCGGCCCTCACCATCAAGGGCCTGACCTACATGCCGACCGGAGCCACCGTGGCCGCCCTCACGACCTCCCTCCCCGAGACCCCCGGCGGCGAGCGCAACTGGGACTACCGCTACACGTGGATGCGCGACGCGACCTTCACCCTGCAGGCGCTCCACTACCTCAACCTCGACTGGGAGGCCGAGGAGTTCATGCAGTTCGTCGCCGACCTCGAGCCGAACGAGGACGGTGGGCTGCAGATCATGTACGGGATCGACGGGCGCCGCGACCTGACCGAGCAAACCCGCGACGATCTCTTCGGCTACGCCGGCGCACGACCCGTGCGGGTGGGCAACGGCGCCTTCGACCAGCACCAGAACGACGTCTTCGGCGCGGTGCTCGACTCGATCCTGCACCACACTCAGCACAGCCAGCGGCTGCCCCGGCGGCTCTGGCCGATCGTCCAGGCGCAGGCGAAGTGCGCCACCGAGGTCTGGGGCAACCCGGACCAGGGGATCTGGGAGGCCCGCGGCAAGCCGCAGCATTACGTCAGCTCGAAGCTGATGTGCTGGGTGGCACTGGATCGCGCCGCCAGGCTGGCCCATATCCGCGGCGATTCCGAGCTCAACGGCGAGTGGGAGAAGGTCGCCGAGGAGATTCGCGCCGACATCCTCAAGCATGGGGTCCGCGACGGCGTCCTGCGACAGCACTACGGCACGGATGCGCTCGATGCCTCCACCCTGCTGGCCGCGATCTTCGGCTTCCTGTCCCCGGACGACGAGACCCTCCGGAAGAGCGTGCGGGCGATCGCCGACGACCTGACCGAGAACGGATTCGTGCTCCGCTACGTGACGGATCAGACCGACGACGGCCTCTCCGGCAAGGAGGGCAGCTTCCTGATCTGCTCCTTCTGGCTGGTCTCGGCGCTGGCGATCATCGGCGAGCACCAGCAGGCCCGCGACCTGATGGAAAGGCTGCTCAGGATCGCCTCCCCTCTGGGCCTCTACGCGGAGGAGTTCGACACCGCCACGGGGCGCCACCTGGGCAACTTCCCGCAGGCCTTCTCCCACCTGGCGCTGATCGAGGCCGGCGCGCGGATCATCGTGGCCGAGCGCCTCCAGCAGGAGTTCGGGACGTGAGTCACTACGACGTGATCGTGATCGGCAGCGGCGCCGGCGGCGGCACGCTCGTGCATCGGCTGGCGCCCTCCGGGAAGAGGGTCCTCCTGCTGGAGCGCGGCGACTGGCTGCCGCGCGAGCCGCAGAACTGGCTCGCCCAGGACGTCTTCGTCGACGGCCGCTACATCTCTTCGGACTCGTGGGACGACGCCGAGGGGAACTCCTTCTCCCCGCAGGTCCACTACTTCGTCGGCGGCGCCACCAAGATGTTCGGCGCGGCGCTCTACCGCCTGCGGGCGGAGGACTTCGGCGAGATCAGGCACGCGGACGGGATCTCGCCGGCCTGGCCGATCTCCTACGAGGAGATGGAGCCGTACTACACCATGGCCGAGCAGCTCTACCAGGTCCACGGCGCGCGAGGGGAGGACCCGACCGAGCCTCCCGCCAGCGCTCCGTACCCGTTCCCCGCGGTCTCCCACGAGCCTCGGATCGCCCAGCTCGCCGACGATCTCGCCGCCGCCGGCCACCGGCCGTTCCACGCGCCCTGCGGCGTCCTGCTCGACGAGGGCAACATGCCGTACAGCCGCTGTGTCCGCTGCCAGGACTGCGACGGCTTTCCCTGTCTCGTCCACGCCAAGTCGGACGCCGAGGTGATCGCCGTCCGCCCGGCGCTCGAGCACGACAACGTCACCCTGCTCACCAGGGCGGAGGCGGTGTCGCTGAAGACGAACCCCGAGGGCACCGCCGTGACCGAAGTCGTCGTCGAGCGCGAGGGGGAGAACGAGACTCACAGCGCCGACGTCGTCGTCGCCTCCTGCGGCGCCGCGAACTCGGCCAGGCTGTTGCTCGCCTCGGCCAGCGACAGGCACCCGAACGGGCTCGCCAACGGCTCGGACCAGGTCGGCCGCCACTACATGTTCCACAACAGCCAGGCAGTGCTCGCTCTCTCCAAGGAGCCCAACCCCACGGTCTTCCAGAAGACCCTCGGCCTCAACGACTACTACTTCGCCGGCGAGGAGTTCGACCATCCGCTGGGGAATATCCAGATGGTCGGCAAGTCACAGGCGCCCATGTTCAAGGGAGAGAAGCCGCTGCTGACCAAGCCGGCCCCCGACTGGTCGCTGGAGAAGATCGCCGCTCATGCGGTCGACTTCTGGCTCTCCACCGAGGACCTGCCGCGGCCCGACAACCGGGTCACGCTGACCGAGGACGGGCGGGTCAAGCTCAGCTACACGTACTCGAACGAGGGCCCGAAGCAGGAGCTGTACGAGAAGCTCAAGTCGATGCTCGGCGAGATCGGCATGCACCCGGGCCACCTGCTTCCCCACCACGCCTACCTGAAGAACGAGATCCCCGTGGCCGGCGTGGCACACCAGGCCGGCACCTGCCGCTTCGGCGCGGACCCCGCCGATTCGGTGCTCGACACGAACTGCAAGGCACACGAGCTCGACAACCTCTACGTCGTCGACACGAGCTTCTTCCCGAGCATCGGCGCGGTCAACCCGGCGCTGACGGCGATGGCCAACGCGATCCGGGTGGCGGACCACCTGCTGGAGCGTCTCGCCGCGTAGGCGGCGACCGTCCAGTCGACTGTGGAGTCGGACACTCATCGGGTCCTGATCGTGGGGGGAGGGTTCGGCGGCCTGTTCGCGGCCCGCGCCCTGCGCCGAGCTCCGGTGAAGGTCACCCTGGTGGACCGCATCAACCACCACCTCTTCCAGCCGCTGCTCTACCAGGTCGCGACCGGGATCCTCTCGGAGGGCGAGATCGCGCCGCCGATTCGCGGGATCCTACGGCGGCAGCGCAACGTCGAGGTCGAGCTCGCGGAGGTGGCCGGCTTCGACCTCGCAGCTCGGACCGCGACGGCGATGCGGATCGACGGCGAGAGCCTGAAGATCCCCTACGACAGCCTGATCGTGGCGGCGGGGGCCGGCCAGTCCTACTTCGGGCACGACGAGTTCTCCCGCTGGGCCCCTGGGATGAAGACGATCAACGACGCCCTGGAGCTCAGAGGGCGGATCCTGGGGGCCTTCGAAATGGCCGAGCTGGAGCCGGATCCCGACCGGCGCCAGGCCTGGCTCACCTTCGTCGTCGTCGGCGGCGGCCCGACCGGAGTCGAGATCGCCGGCCAGATCGCCGAGCTCTCACGACGCGTCCTGCCGGGCGACTTCCGGGAGATCGACTCGAGCAGCGCCCGGGTCATGCTCTTCGACGGCGGCAAGCAGATCCTGGCCGGCTTCGGGGACCGGCTCTCCTCGAAGGCGGCCCACGGACTGGAGCGCCTCGGGGTCGAGGTCCATACCGAGAGCATCGTCACGGAGATCGACCGCGCCTGGGTGGTGGTGAAGACTGGCGGCGAGGAGCGGCGCATCGCCGCCAGCACGAAGGTCTGGGCTGCGGGGGTCCAGGCTTCCCCGCTGGCGCGGATGCTCGCCGACAGCTCGGGGGCCGAATGCGATCGCGCCGGTCGCATCGAGGTACTGCCCGACTGCAGCATCCCCGGTCATCCGGAGGTCTTCGCGATCGGCGACATGATGTCGATGGACGGTCTGCCGGGCGTGGCGGAGGTCGCGATGCAGCAGGGAATCCACGCCTCGCGGGCGATCACGCATCGCCTGCGTGGCGGAGAGGTGAAGCCCTTCCGCTACCGCGACCTCGGCAGCATGGCCACCATCTCACGCTTCCGTGCCGTCGTCAGCTTCAAGGGGATCCGGCTCTCGGGGTTCCTGGGATGGCTGGTCTGGCTGTTCGTCCACCTCGCCTTCCTCACCGGGTTCAAGAACCGCTTCACGACCGTCCTGCGATGGGCGATCACCTTCACCGGTGGCGGCCGCCCGGAGCGAACGATCACGACCCAGCAGGTGATCGCCCGGGTCGCGATCGAGCAGGCGGGCGGCCGCCCGTACCTGCTCTCCCTGATCTCCCGGCCGGAGTCGAAAGAGGAGTCCGGGGGCGCCGATGATCGGTGAGGGTCGCCTCGACGGGTTCGACACGCTCGTCCTGTCCTCGGAGGAGGCCGCGATCGAGGCCACCTTCGCCCCGGGGGCGGGAATGGTCGGCTGCTCCCTGCGGCACGATGGCGCGGAGCTGCTCGGCCAGAGGGGAGGCTTGGCTGCCTCCGTGGCGGAGCGCACGGTGATGGGGATTCCTCTCCTCTACCCGTGGGCGAACCGGGTCACCGAGACGCGCTTCCAGGTCGGCGGGAGAGAGGTCAACCTCGAATCGGCTTCCCCCGCACCCCGCAGGGATCCCAATGGCCTTCCGATTCACGGGTTGCTGACCGGAGCGCCCGGCTGGCGGGTCGATCGCCGGCAGTCGACGGAGGAAGGAGGATCGCTCGGCGCCCGCTTCGATTTCGCCTCCCAGGCGGGGCTGCTGGCGGCCTTCCCCTTCCCACACGAGCTCTCCACCGAGATCAGCCTGGAGGAGGCGACGCTGACCGTCGCCACGACCGTGTACGCCTCGGGTGGCGTCGACGTGCCGACCTCCTTCGGCTACCACCCGTTCTTCAAGCTGCCGGGCGCCGAGCGCTCTACCTGGGAGCTCGACATCCCCGTCAGCGAGCGTCTCCTGCTCGACGAGCGGATGATCCCCACCGGCGGGCGAGAGCCCGCGGAGGTCGAGCCCGGGCCGCTCGGCTCGAGGACGTTCGACGACGCCTTCCTCGCGCCCGCCGGTTCAGCGCCATTGAGCGTCAGCGGGGGCGGGCGACGGGTCGCGGTCACCCTCGGCGAGGGCTATCGCTACACCCAGGTCTACGCTCCCGAGGACGACGACGTCGTCGCCCTGGAACCGATGACGGCACCGACGAACGCGCTTGTCGAGGGCCCGCCGGAGCCGATCGTGGTCCCGAGCGGGGAGAGCTTCGGGGCGGAGTTCTCGATCACGGTGACGAGCTCATGACCCAGCGGCCCGAGGGGCAGATGTCCGGGGCCGAGTTTCGGGAGCTGTTCGAGCGAGTCTCCAACTGGGGCCGCTGGGGGTCCGACGACGAGCGCGGGGCGCTCAACCTGCTGACAGACGAACGAATCGCCGCGGCCGCCCGGCTGGTCCGGAGCGGACGGACGGTCAGCCTGAGCCGTCCGCTCGATACGGAGCGCGAGCCCGACAACCCCGAGCCCGCGGATCACCACATGACGATGCTCGCCGACCAGGACATCGGCTCGGGAACGCTGCGCTTCGTCAAGGACTACGTCGGGGTCGACTACCACAACGATTCCCACAGCCATCTCGATGCGCTCTGCCACGTCTCCTTCGACGGATCGCTCTACAACGGCAGGGCGAGCGACTCGGTGACCGCCGAGGGCGCCGCGGTGGAGACCGTCGAGACCGTGAAGGACGGGCTCGTCGGCCGGGGCGTGCTGATCGACGTCCCCCGCCTGCGGGGGGTGAGCTGGCTCGAGCCGGGCGAGCACGTCTTTCCCGGAGACCTGGAGTCGGCCGAAGCCGCTCAGAACGTAGCCGTCGGCGAGGGTGACATCCTCCTCATCCGGACGGGACACGCGCGCCGGCTGGACGAGCTTGGCCCCTGGGACACCGCCAACTCGAAGGCCGGCCTGCATCCGAGCTGCGCCATCTTCCTGGCTGAGCGCGGGGTGGCGGCGCTCGGCTCGGACGGCAACAACGACACGGCGCCGAGCACGACCGACGGCGTCGGATTCCCCATCCACGCCCTGGCGCTGAACGCGATGGGCATCCACCTCCTCGACTACCTGCACTTCGAGGATCTCGCCCAGGCCTGCGCGCGCGCCGAGCGTTGGGACTTCCTCTTCGTCGGCGCTCCCCTGCGGATCGCGGGAGGCACCGGATCGCCCCTCAACCCGATCGCGATCCTCTGATGACTTGCGGGATGCATAAGCTTCAGCCGATGGTTCACGGCGTCGAGCCCCGGGGGTGGGAAGGCTGATGGCCAATCCCGTTCTCCTTCTGGCGGACACCTCGTCCAACCTGCTTGCGGCCCGCAATCAGATGGGCTTCACCCTCGGGTTCCACATCGTGCTCGCCTGTTTCGGTGTGGCCTTCCCGGCGATGATGCTGATCGCCGAGTATCGAGGTCACAAGCGCAACGACGAGGCGGCGCTTCGGCTGGCGCGCAACTGGTCCAAGGCGGTCGCTGTGATGTTCGCGGTGGGCGCGGTGAGCGGCACGGTCCTCTCCTTCGAGTTCGGGCTGCTCTGGCCGCGGTTCATGGACCGCTTCGGCGACGTCTTCGGGATCGCCTTCGCGGTCGAGGGGATCTTCTTCTTCCTCGAGGCGATCTTCATCGCGATCTACATCTACGGCTGGAATCGCCTCTCGCCGAAGGCTCACATGTGGTCCGCCGTGCCGATTGTGATCTCCGGGGTGGGGGGCGCCTTCTCGGTGATCGCGGCGAACTCCTGGATGAACCAGCCCCAGGGCTTCAGCCTGGACAGCAGTGGAAACGTCACGAACGTCAAGCCCTTCGAGGTCCTCACCAACTCGGCGGCGGGCTACGAGTTCCTCCACATGTTCCTGGCGGCGTACATGGTCGCCGGCTTCCTGATCGCCTCCGTTTACGCGGTCGGGATGCTGCGCGGCAAGCGAGACCGATACCACCGCCTCGGGGTGATCATCCCGCTGACCGTGGCGGCGATCGCCACGCCCTTCCAGCTGCTCGTCGGCGACACCGCTGCCCGCGCAGTGGCCGACGACCAGCCGGCCAAGTTCGCCGGTATGGAGTGCATCTACAAGGGCGGCCCCGACCAGACCGAGTACATCGGAGGAGTCTGCACCGGCGGCAAGGTGAAGGGCGCGATCGGGATTCCGGGGCTTGACTCGCTCCTCGTCGGGTTCAGCACGAGCACCGATGTCACCGGCCTCAACCAGATCCCCCAGAACCAGCAGCCCCCGGCGCTGACGATGCTGCACCTCTCCTTCGACGCGATGGTGGGGATCGCGACGCTGCTGTTCCTGCTCGCCGTCTGGTTCGCCGTCAACTGGTGGCGCAAGCGGGACCTGCCCCAGACGAAGTGGTTCATGCGCGCGGTCGCCATCTCGGGCGTCGCCACGGTGCTGGCTCTTGAATGCGGCTGGATCGTGACCGAGGTCGGTCGCCAGCCCTGGATCGTCCAGGGATTCATGCGGACCTCCCAGGCCGTCACCCCGGCCCAGGGAATCTGGTGGGTGTTCGGCGTGACGATGGCCGTCTACATCGCCCTCGGCACGATCGCTGTCGTGGTCCTCCGCGGCCTATCCAGGCGTTGGAGCCAGGGCGAGCCCGAGCCGGGAGAGCTCCCGTACAGCCCGCCGCCCGCGCCACCCGCGCCAGAGGGGTCGGCGTGAGCACCGCCGACATCTGTGCGGTGATCCTCTGGGTCGGGGTCACCCTCTACGCGATCTTCGCCGGCGCCGACTTCGGTGCCGGCGTGTGGGACCTCCTCGCCGGCAGCGGCGAGCGAGCCGAGCGGGTGCGAGCGCAGATCGACCGCTCGATCGGCCCCGTCTGGGAGGCCAACCACGTCTGGCTGATCTTCGTTCTGGTGGTCCTCTGGACCGCTTTCCCGAGCGCCTTCTCGGCGATCATGACGACGCTCTACATCCCGCTCGCGCTGGCCGCGCTCGGGATCGTGCTGCGCGGTTCGGGCTTCGCGTTCCGGCACGCCCTCCCCGGGCCGGTGCAGGGGCCGTCGACCCGCGTCTTCGGCGTCGCCTCTCTGATCACCCCCTTCTTCATGGGGACGGTGGTCGGTGCGATCGCCTCCGGCGAGGTTCCCGCCGCCGGGGACGGCGATCCGACCGGAAGCTGGACCGGGTTCCTTCCCCTCGTGATGGGCGCGTTGTTCGTCGCCCTGACCGCCTACACGGCGGCGATCTTCCTGGTGCGGGATTCCGGAGCAGCCGGAGACGATGAGCTGCGCGACTACTTCGCCCGCCGTGCGCTGGCGGTGGCCGTGGTGGCGGGTGCCGGGGCCGTCCTCGGCGTCATCGCCCTTCACCAGGACGCGCGATACGTCTACGACGGGCTGACCTCGTGGCCGGGAGTCGCGCTGGTGGCGCTGTCCGGCATCTGCGGCCTTGGGGCCCTGGGACTGCTGATCGCCGGACGCCATGTCGGCCTGCGGGTGGCCGCCGTGGGGGCGGGTGCCTCGATCGTCTGGGGGTATTTCGCGGCGGCTTTCCCCTACATCCTCCCGACCTCGCTGAAGATCTCGGATGCGGCGGGAGCCTCAGCCACACTGACGGAGGTGATCGTCGTCTTCGGGATTGCCGGGATCACCTGCGTCCCGGCGCTGATCCTGCTCTACGCGCTCTCGCAGCGTCAGGCGCTGGAATAGGCGCGATTCCGGGCGTGCGCTAACGGCCGGCGTGCTTGCCGTGCTTCTGCGCCCAGTGCTTCGGCGGGACGCAGCGGCGCCCCTTGCGGCGCTTGTGCTTCTTGCAGCGCTTCGGGATGCAGTGACCCTTCTTGCGGTGCTTGCCCTTCTTGCACCGCTTCACCTTCCGCTGCGGCGCCGGTGGCGGCGAGCCGCCGCTGGGCACGGGCGCGGCGCAACCCGGGCCTCGCGAGCTGCCGTCTGGGCGCGGGACGTGGTTCGCGCACAGCCATGCCGAGAGCCGGCTCGGGTCCGAGGACATGATCCCGTCGACGCCCAGGCCATACAGATGGGCGTAGCTTGCGTCGGTCTCGTCCTGGTCACCGTTCGTCCAGACGTGGACGGCGTAGCCCAGCTCGTGTGCGTGCTGGTTCTGGAGCAGCAGCTGGGGCACGTCGAAGCCGGATTGCTCGGGCGGGACCTGGAAGGCGGCGACGTCTGGGTTGGGAGTCGTGCCGAAGAGGGCGAAGTTGGTGGTTCCATCCGTCGCCCCAGCCAGCGCGACGTTGGGCGTGTGGTCCATCTGGTGGAACTCGGCGAGGAGCTGATCGCTGAACGAGACGACGATCACGTTGTCGCGAACCGACTGCGGCTCGTTGTTGAGCAGGCCGGCGAGAGCGTCGGCTACCGGCATCGACGAGTCCGGGTCGTCGCAGTACTGAGTTCCGTTGTCCATGACGCAGCCACCCGCCGTCCCGGTCGTGGTCTTGATCATCTTGATCTCGACGTTGATCGGGATGCCCGGGAAGGTGTCGAGCACCTGCTTCAGGGTGGGGATCACGAAGTCCTCGGGGCTATATCCCGTGGGCGGGGGGACTGCGCCGGTGCGGATGCCGCGATACGGGTAGGCGGAGTCGGGCAGCGTGTAGTCGTGTGAGTAGCTCCCGGGCCGGAACCAATAGCCCGCGTCGAGCTGCTGCAGCTCGGCCGCGGTCAGGTCGTTGACCTCGGTCGCGGGCCGGTGCTGCTCGGTGCTCGAGTCGGGTCCCGGGCAGAGTGCGTCGGTGCAGGCGATCCGCTTCCAGGTGTCGTCGTGGATCACCATCAGCTGCCCGTCCGAGCTCATGTTGACGTCGAGCTCGAGCGAGTCCGCGCCGCGGTCCTGGATCGCCGACTTGAGCGCGAACATCGTGTTCGACGGCGCTTCGTCCTCGCCGCCCTGGTGGGCCATGACGAGGAACCGGTTCTGCAGCCAAGGGTTCGGGTTCGGTGCCACGGCGCCGGCGCTCGGTGCGAGCACCACCGCAGACAGGCCCGCGATCGAACCGATGGTCGCCGCTGCCGTCAGAAGCCGCCGGCCGATCCCTCTCCGCATCCTGCTCCTCTCACTCCCATCCGCCGGCCTCCATGGTCGGCGCCCGACCGCAGACTAGCTAAGCCTGGGCGCGGCTAGAGTGGCCACACATTCGCGGGCGAGATCGAGCCATGAAGGAGCGGCACGGATGAGCGACCTCTTCGACTTCTATCCATACGCCGAGCGCTACGGCGTCAACCGGGAGCTGCCGGGGAGCGGCCGCTCCCGCGAGGAGGTCCTCACGGAGCTGCGCGAGATGGCGAGCGAGGAGGACGCGGCCTGGGAGACGGGCCGCTGCTCGGGGACGATGTACTGCGGCGATCGCGACCACTACGCCTTCCTCAAGGAGGCCTTCGGGCTGTTCGCCCACCAGAACGCCCTGCAACGGGACATGTGCCCGAGCGCGACCCGCTTCGAGGGCGAGATCATCGCGATGGCGCTGGATCTGATGCACGCCGGGACCCAGCATGAAACGGGTCGCGCTGACACGCGCCCTCGCATCAACTCGCCGGCCGGGATGGTCACCTCGGGCGGCAGCGCCAGCATCGCCCAGGCGGTGCTGGCCTACCGGGAGGAGGGGCGCGAGGCCCGCGGCATCGAGCGGCCGAACCTGGTGAAGCCGGAGACGGGTCATCCGGCCTTCGACAAGGCCTGCCATCTGTTCGGCGTCGAGATGCGCCGTGCGCCCGTCGATCCCGAGACGACGCTGGTCCGCCCCGAGATCGTCGCGGGGCTGGTCGACGACGACACGGTGGCGATCGTCGGCTCGGCCGGCAACTATGGCTATGGCACGATCGATCCGATCGCGGAGCTGGGCGAGCTGGCACTCGACCGCGGGTTTGGACTGCACGTCGACGGGTGCCTCGGTGGCTACCTGCTGCCCTTCGGAGAGGAGCTCGGCCTTCCGATCCCGCCCTTCGACTTCCGCCTCCCCGGCGTGACCAGCATCTCCGCCGACACCCACAAGTACGGCTATGGCCTGAAGGGGACCTCGACGCTCCTCTTCCGCGACCGGGAGCTGCGCAACCGCTGCTACTTCCTCATGCCGGACTGGAGCGGCGGCAAGTACTTCTCGCCGGGAATGGAGGGATCGCGTTCCGACGGGCTACTGGCCGCGACCTGGGCCTCGCTGGTCTCGATCGGCCGCGAGGGCTACCGCGAATACGCGAGGCGGATCTTCGAGACCTCGGCGGCGATGCAGGAGGCGGTGCGGTCGCATTCCGAGCTGCGGATCATGGGAGAGCCGACCTTCCTCTTCGCATTCACCTCCGACGAGTTCGACATCTACCACCTCAACGACGAGATGAAGAGGCGCGGCTGGCGCTTCAACGGGCTCCAATACCCGAATGCGCTGCACATGGCGGTGACCCGACCGCAGACGAAGCCCGGAGTGGTGGAGGACTTCGCGGCCGATCTGGACGCGGCCGTTGCCTACGCCCGCGACCGAGGAGACGAGCCGGCGGAGTCGAGTGCGGTCTACGGTGGCGTCCCGGGTGGCCTCAACCCCGACGCGGAGGAGATGATCCGCGGCGTGATGACCCAGCTGATGGACTCGCAGCAGAGCGTTCCGGCTCAGTGACGGACGAGCGGTTCGTTCTCTCCGTCGATCTGGGCAGCGGCGCTCTCAAGGTTGGCGCCGTCTCGCTCACCGGAGAGATCGCCGCGGTTGCGGACCGCGGCTACGAGACCGAACGGCTGCCCGGTGGCGGCGCGATCCAGGACGCCGCGGAGTGGTGGCGGATGGTGCGTGAGCTGGCGAGGTCCGTGCTCGCTCGCATCCCTGCCGAGCAGGTGGCCGCGGTCTCGTGCACCGGGCAATGGGCCAGCACGATCCCGGTCGACGAGTCGGGGGAGCCGGTCGGCGCATGCGTGATGTGGCTCGACACGCGCGGAGCGCGCCGCTCGCGCGAGGTGATCGGCGGCCCGCTGATGGGCTACTCGCCCCGGGCCCTGGCGACCTGGATCCGGCACACGGGCGGCGTCCCCTCGCCGTTCGGCGGGGATCCCGTCAGCCACATGCTCCATCTGGAACGCGACGAGCCGGAGGTCGCGGCGGCTGCGCGCTGGTACCTGGAGCCCGTCGACTACCTGACGATGAGGTTCACCGGCCGCGCGGCGGCCACCCACGCCTCGATGAGCGGCGCCTGGCTCACCGACAACCGCCGACTCGACAGGCTGGAGTACGACCCCGTCCTCATCCGGCGGCTGGGGCTCGATCCCGGCAAGCTGCCACCTCTCGTCGAGACCGGTGCGCTGATCGGGAGCGTTCGCCCGGAGGTGGCCTCCGAGCTCGGGATCAGCCCCGACGCGCAGGTCGTCACGGGCACCCCGGACCTCCACTCCGCGGCGCTCGGCTGCGGGGCGATCGGCGAGGGCGAGGCGCACATGACGATCAGCACCACGTCCTGGATCTCGCTGCCCTTTCCTCGCAAGAAGACCGATGCGATCCACTCGATCGCGACCGTGCCCGGGCTCGACTCGCAGAGCTACCTGGTTGCCAACAACCACGAGGCCGCGGGCCTCTGCCTGCGCTGGCTGCGCGAGAGCTTCACCACCGGGGAGCCGGTGGAGTTCGAGCGGCTGATCGAGCTGGCGGCAAGCTCGCCGCCGGGCAGCGGCGGGGCCCTGTTCACGCCGTGGATCGCGGGAGAGCGCAGTCCCGTCGACGATCGGAACGCTCGCGGCGGCTGGCACAACATCTCGGTGGAGACGGGCAACGCCGATCTGATCCGATCGGTGCTCGAGGGTGTCGCCTACAACAGCCGCTGGCTGGGCGAGGCGGTCGAGCGCTTCGCGAAGGGGCGCCTCGACCCGCTCCGCATCTTCGGCGGCGGCGCGATTTCCGACCTCTGGTGCCAGATCCACGCCGATGTCATGGACCGGAAGATCGAGCGCGTCGCCGATCCCATGCACGCAAATCTGCGGGGCGCCGCGCTCCTCGCCGCGCTCGGTCTCGGTGCGATCTCGCGTCAGGAGGTCCGCGGCCTGGTCCCCGTGGACCGCGTCTTCCAGCCGGATCCGGCCACCCGGGACGTGTACGACCGCCTCTACGCGGAGTTCCCGGGCCTGTATAAGGCCCAGCGCAAGATGTTCGCCCGGCTGAACGGCGGCTGATTTACTAGGCAGGGCCATGCGCTGTCCGTCCTGCGGCAACGAAAATCGTGAAGGGGCGCGGTTCTGCGACTCCTGCGGTGCCGAGCTCAGTGCTGAGCCGGCGGTCCCCAGGCCTCAGCCGGAACCGCTCCCGGACGACGTTCCCGCCGAGATCGCGGGCCGCTATCGCATCCGGCGATTCCTGGGACAGGGGGGACGCAAGCGCGTCTACCTCTCCGTCGACGGCGCCACCGGGACCGAGGTCGCCGTGGCCCTGTACGACACGGCCGGTGTGGGCGCCGGGATCCAGGCGAGGGCTCGCCGCGAGGCCGAAGCGATGCGCAAGCTCGGCGACCATCCGCAGGTCGTCCCCGTCCTGGACACGGGCGAGGACGCGGGCAATCCCTTCATCGTCAGCCGCTACATGCCCGGCGGGGACGTCACCGGCCTGCTCGCCGCGGCGGGCGGGCGGCTGCAGGTGGAGCGCGCGGTCGAGATCGCCGCGGACGTCACCCGGGCGCTCGAGCACGCGCACACCCGTGGGATCGTCCACCGCGACCTGAAGCCCGGGAACGTCTGGATCGACGACGACGGCCGCGCCAGGCTCGGCGACTTCGGCCTGGCGACCACCGAGGCGCGCGCCCGCGTCAGCGGCGGCACGCTGGTCGGGACCGTGGCCTACCTGCCGCCGGAGCAGGCGCTCGGCGAGGCCGCCGGACCGAAGAGCGACCTCTATTCGCTCGGCGCCCTCTTCTACGAGATGTTCACGGGCCAGCCGCCGTTCCCCGGCGACGATGCGGTGTCGATCATCTCGCAGCACCTCCACGCCGATCCGGTCCCGCCCTCCCGCCACAACGAGGCGGTGCCCGAGGCGTTGGACCGCGTCGTGCTGGCACTGCTCGCCAAGCGCCCCGAGGACCGCCCCGCCAACGCCACCGAGGCGCGCGGGCTGATGCTCGCGGCGCTGGAGGAGCAGCCCGCGGAGCCGGCGGACGAGCGACAGGCCAATCCGCTTGAGAGCCTCGCCGGCGGCGTGTTCGTCGGGCGCGAGCGCGAGCTCGAGCGCCTCCGCGAGGCGGTGGACGCGGCCCTCGCCGGGCGCGGCTCCCTCCAGCTCCTGGTCGGGGAGCCGGGAATCGGGAAGACCCGGGCCGCCGAGGAGCTCGCGACCTACGCCCGCGTCAGCGGCGCCCGCGTCTACTGGGGCCGCTGCCGGGAGGACGAGGGCGCCCCGGCGTACTGGCCCTGGGTGCAGGCGATTCGCGCCTATGTCCGCGATGCGGACCCGGTCGCCCTCGCCTGGCAGCTGGGCGCCGGCGCGGCGGAGGTGGCCCAGCTGATCCCCGAGGTGGCGGAGAAGCTCGATGTCGAGCCGGCCCGGGGCAGCGACAGCGAGGAGGCCCGCTTCCGGCTCTTCGACTCGGTCACCACCCTGCTGCTCTCGGCCGCCCGCGATCGCCCGATCGTGCTGGTGCTGGACGACCTCCACTGGGCGGACGAGCCCTCGCTGCTCCTGCTCCGCTTCGCGGCCCCGGAGCTGGCCTCCAGCGGACTGCTCATCATCGGCACCTACCGCGACGTCGAGCTTGGCCGCCACCATCCGCTGGCCCGGATGCTGGGGGAGATGTCCGGCATCGAGGGGAGCGACCGCATCCCGCTACGTGGCCTCACGGTCGCCGCGGTCGAGCGCTACATCGAGATGACCGCTGGGACGCCGGCCCCGCCCGGCCTGGCGAACGCGGTCCAGGAGCAGACGGACGGCAACCCGTTCTTCGTCGGGGAGGTCGTCCGGCTGCTGGCCAGCGAGGGGAAGCTCACCGCCGGAGGAAGCGCGGCGGAGCTCCAGATCCCGCAGGGGGTCCGTGAGGTGGTGGGACGCCGGCTCGACCGGTTGAGCGACGAAACGAACCGGGTGCTACGGGTCGCCGCGGTGATCGGCAGGGACTTCGAGGAGGACCTCGTCTGGCGGGTCGCTCAGCAGGAGCCCGGCCAGCTGATGAAGGCGGCCAGGGAGGCGATCGCGGAGCGGCTCGTCACCGATCTCGGCGACGGTCGCTACTCGTTCGCCCACGCGCTCGTGCGCGACACCCTCTACGAGGAGCTCACCCCGCCGAAGCGCTCGGCGCTCCATGAGCGGGCCGGCCTGGCGATCGAAGAGGTCTGCGGCGGCGACGTCGACGAGCGGCTCGGTGAGCTGGCGCACCATTTTCTGGAGGCGGCGCCGAGGGACGATCTGGGGAAGGCGATCGACTACGCCCAGCGCGCGGGCGAGCAGGACATGGAGCAGCTGGCATACGAGGACGCGGTCGACGTCTACGGGCGAGCGCTCGAAGTGCTCGAGCTGATGGACGAGCCGGACGAGTCCCTGCGCTGCAGCCTGCTCCTCTCGCTCGGCGGGGCGGAGGCCAAGTCCGCCCGTGTGGCGGATGCCCGCGAGGCGTTCGAGCGGGCCGCCGAGTCGGCCCGCCGGCTCGGCGACAACGACAGCCTGGTGGGGGCGGCGATCGGGATCGCGATGATGAGCGACGCAGGCCGCCTCGACGAGAGACTCCTCGCCCTGCTCGACGAATCGCTCGAGCGGATCGGGCCCGAGCGAACGGCCCGGCGAGCGGCGCTGCTCAGCGCCAAGTCCGCGGAGATGTACTGGGTCGACAACGACATCAGCGAGTCCTCGCGTCTGGTCGACGAGGCGATCGAGATCGCCCGCGAGATCGACGCACCGACGACCCTCGCCACCGCTCTGCACCGCAAGATGTTCATCCCGACCGGCCCGAACGCCGCCCGCGAGCGCCTCGAGATCGCCGAGGAGATGCTCGAACTCGGGTCGGCCTGCGGGGACCGCGAGGCCATCCTACGCGCCCACGCCTACCGGGCGTGGAGCTACCTGGAGCTCGGGGACGTCGCCGCGGTTGACCGGGAGCTGAGCGTCTACGCGAGGCTCGCAGACGAGCTACGGATGCCGGAGCACACCTGGCACACCTACGCGCTGCGGGGGATGCGGGTCCTCCTCGACGGCAAGATCGACGAGGCGGAGCGGCTCGCCGAGCAGGCGAGGCGGGCGGGCGAGCGCGCCGAGCAGCCGCTCGCACAGCAGTACTACGGCATCCAGATGGTCCAGATCCGCAGCATGCAGGGCCGCGCCGGCGAGCTCCTGCCCTCGGCGCGAGACCTCGCCGAGCGCTTCCCCGGGATCCCGGCCTGGCGGACCGCCGTGATCTCGCTCGCCGCCCGCTCCGGCGACGACGAGTTGGCCAAGCTGGAGCTCGACCGGTTTGCCGGCACCGACTTTGGCGCGCTACCGGTCGACGCCAACTGGTTCACGGCGATGAGCCTGATGGGCGAGGCGATCGCGCTGATCGGCGACGCCGACCGCGCCCGCCCGATCTACGAGGAGCTGCTCCCCTACGAGGGCCTGGTGATCGTCGTCGCCAGGGCCGCCGGGTGCAACGGCCCGGTCGACCGGGTCCTCGGCCTGCTCGCCCAGACGATCGGGCGCATGGACGACGCGGAACGGCACCTCGGCAACGCCGTCGAAATCGCGACGCGGATGGGCGACCGGCCCGGGATGGCCCTCTGCGGGCTCGGTCTCGCCGAGATGCTGCTTGCGCGCGATCAGGCGAACGATCGTGACCTGGCGGTGGAGATGCTGTCCACTGTGCTCGGCACCGCCCGGGAGATGGGCGCGCGCTGGATCGTCGATCGGGCCCTGCGGGATCGCCTGGAAGCGCAGGGCCTGACCGGGATCGATGTGACGACTTCGATCGACGACATGGTCTCCGCCCTCGAGGAGGAGCGCCCCGACATGCGAGCCCACGCGGCGCCGGACGGGACGGTCGCGATCCTCTTCAGCGACATCGAGGACTCGACCGTGCTCACCGAGAGGCTCGGCGACGAGCAGTGGCTCGAGGTCCTGCGGGAGCACAACGCGATCTTCCGCGAGCAGATCTCGCGCCACGACGGCTACGAGGTGAAGAGCCAGGGCGATGGCTTCATGCTCGCCTTCCCCGATCCCTGCGAGGCGCTCGAGTGCGCGATCGAGGTCCAGCAGGCCTTCGCCGAGCGGGACCGCGATGGCGGTGGAGAGGCGCTCCATGTGCGAATGGGTCTCCACACCGGCGAGGTGATCTCCGAGGAGGGCGACTACTTCGGCAAGAACGTCATCCTCGCGGCCCGGATCGCCGCTCAGGCGATCGGGGGAGAGATCCTCGTCTCCGAGGAGATGCGCGACGCAGTGAGCGGCAACGGGCTGCGCTTCGATGACGGCCGCGACCTGGAGCTCAAGGGCCTGGCGGGAAGCCACCGCGTCTTCCGGGCCGAGTGGGCCACACAAGAGACGGCAGCCTGACCTCGGATTCAGACCCCCTGTCCGAGGAGTTCGTCACCCATACGATCGAGCTGCCCAGCGGCGAGCTTCGCATGCTCCAGCCCGCGGAGGCGGCCAAGATCCCCGACGACCATCAGGTCGAGTGGGCGCCGATCGCGCCCTACTGGTCGGTTCTCTGGCGAAGCGGCGTCGCCTTGGCGAGGGAGCTCGATCGCGAGGATCTGCGCGGCCTGCGGGTGGTCGAGCTCGGCTGCGGGCTGGCGGTGCCCAGCATCGCCGCCGCCCGAGGCGGGGCCGAGGTGATCGCGACCGACGGGGACATCGACGCCCTCGGACTGGTCAGGCGGAATGCGGAGGAGAACGATGTCGAGGTCGAGACCGCGGCGGTTGACTGGGCCGATCCCGACGAGCTGGTCGATCGCGGCCCGTTCGACCTCGTCCTCGCCTCCGACGTGCTCTACGAGCGACCGGGAGTCGCCATGCTGCTCGAGCTGCTCCCGCGCCTGGCGCCGGTGGCGTGGATTGCCGACCCGGGTCGGCCCGCCGCCGGGGCGTTCCTCGAGCAGGCGGAGTCCCGCTGGGAGGTCGAGGCGAGGGAGCGGGGTGTCGTCAGGCTCTACCGGATTAAGCTCATTGGAACGTGATCTCGAGGTTCCGTCGTCACATACGCAGACGCGGCTTGCTCGTCGTCGGCGCCATCGCCGTAGTTGCCGCCGCTGCGGTGCTGATCGCCGGGCCGAAGCTCGGCGCCAGCGGCTCCGAGGCGGCTCCCGGCAAGCTCGCCGATACGAAGCTGGCCCCCGAGCCGTGGGCTGCCGATCCCAGGTATGACCCGGCGAACTCGAAGGGACCCTCGGCGCGGCCGGCAGAGCCCAAACCGAAACCGGCCCCCGCTCCCGTTGATCCCAAGACCGGCCTGCCCGCCGCCTCGGCCGGCACCAACGGATCCTTCAAGCCGCCGTCCCCGGCCGAGCGGAAGCGGGTCTACACGGCAACCCACCCGGTGGGAGGCAACGACTCCGCGCTCCTGCTCAATCGGACGGCGCTCGCGCCGCCGTCCGCGCCCGACCCGATCAGGGCCATGATCAGCGCCGCGAACCTGATCGTCGGCCAACCGTATAGGTGGGGCGGCGGTCACGGCTCGTTCCAGTCGAAGGGCTATGACTGCTCCGGCGCGGTCAGCTACGCCCTCGCCGGAGCCGGGCTGCTCCAGACGCCGCTGACGTCGGGCGCGTTCATGGGCTACGGCGCGCCCGGCCCTGGCCAGTGGCTGACGATCTACGCAAGCCCCACTCACGTGTACGCGGTGATCGCCGGGCTGCGCTGGGACACGGTCGGGGACGCCAGGGGGTCTGGACCGCGCTGGCACCCGTACGACGCCTACCCCCAGGGATTCGTCGCGCGGCACGTCCCCGGGCTCTGACCGCACCCCGCCGCACGACGGACGCCATCTAGGCTTCCGCGATGTTTTCGGCTCTGCTGGCGGGGGCGCTGATCGTCGTCGCCTCCCTGCTGCTCGGCTCGGCGATCATGGCGATCGCCGGCCTGCCGCGGCATTCCGCCGCCGGACCGGCGACGGGGATCTCGGCGCTGCTGGTGATCTGCGGCATTGCGATCAAGCTGCCGGGCCACGCGGTGACGGCGGCGGCCGTCACCGGGGTGTTCCTGATCGCCTGCTTCCCTATCTTCGGGACCACGCGGGCACCGGCCGGGGCGGTGCGGATCGGGGCGATCGTCACGGTGGTCGGCGCCGTCCTCGTCGTCGCCATCCCGTTCGCGACCAGCGGCCGGGTCGGGATCCTGGGCCAGGGGCTGGTCAACGACGACATGGCCTCCCACCTCCTCTTCACCGAGTGGATCGGCTCCCATGCGGGGCCGACACCGGACCTGATCAAGGACGGCTATCCGCTCGGCCCACACGCGATCGTGGCCGCCACTGCGAAGGTGAGCGGCGCCAGCCTGATCGAGGGCTTCGCGGGACTGACCGGTGCGATCGCCGTCCTGCTCGCCCTGACCGCGTACGGGGCGCTGCCCGGCGTGCGCGGCTGGCTGCGCGTGCCCGCGGCGGTGCTGGGTGCGAGTCCCTATCTCGCCGCGGCATACCTGGCACAGGGGGCGTTCAAGGAGCCCCTGCTCGCCCTCGCTCTGCTCGGGTTCGCCCTCGTACTCCCACGGCTCAGATCGGAGTGGTCCGTCGGGACCGGGGGCGAACGCTCCCAATCCGGCGCGAAGGCGGTCATCCCACTCGGGGTGATCGCCGCCGGCACGATCTACAACTACAGCTTCCCGGGGCTGGCCTGGCTGCTCGGGGCCGCCCTCGTCTGGATGCTCGTCATCATGATCCGCGAGCGCGACCTCAGGCTGCGGGAAAGGCTCAGCGGCGCCCGCTCGGCCCTCGCTCTTGGGATCGGAATCCCGATCGTCGCGGCGCTGCCGGAGATCTTCCGGCTGGCGAGCTTCTCGAGCTTCAAGGCTTTCAACCCCTCTGGCACCGGGCCGACGGTGGGGTTCGGAAACCTCCGGCAGCCACTCAACCCTCTGGAGGCCTTCGGTGTCTGGCCATCGGGCGAGTTCCGGATCACGCCGGCCAATTCGACCACGCCCGAGATCGCCTTCTACCTCGGCGCCCTGCTCGCCCTCGCTGCGTTCGCCTGGGGCCTCGGCCGGGCTCTTTCCCGGCGGGAGTCCGCCCTGCCGTCAGCCCTGCTGGCCTCGACATTGATCTATCTCGCCTCCCTGGCGCTCGGCACGCCGTACACCCAGGCGAAGGCCCTGGCGATCGCCGCGCCGCTGATCATGGTGATCGCGCTGCGCGGGCTGCTCTCGGCCGATCCGCTGCCCGGCGAGGAGCCCGACGCGCGGGGCGCATTACCGGGATCAGGCAACGGTAAAGCGCCCCGCGATCGGTATCTCGCGTGGATGCCGCCGCGGCTGCGTCCGATCGCCGGCATGGCGGTGCCGCTGCTCACGATCGTCTTTGCGGCGGCCGCGGCCTTCTCGACTCTGCTTCCCCTGCGACAGGCCGCCGTCGGGCCCGACTACCACCTCCAGGAGATGCTGCGGATCCGGCCGATCGTCGACGGCCAGAACGTGCTCTTCCTCGGCCGCGACAACTTCGTCTCCTGGGAGCTGATCGGCTCGGAGGTCTACGCGCCGATCACCAACCACTACGACGTCGAGGAGACCCACTCCCTCTACCGGGCGACCGACCTGAACGCCAAGTTCGATTGGGACAACGTGCCGCAGTTCGTCATGAACAAGTTCAACTGGGTGGTGACCACGAGCGCCGCGATGCAGAGCCAGGCGCCCCCCGGCTTCGCCCCACGCCTGCGGACCGGCGACTTCATCCTCTGGCACCGCGACCACCCGGTGGGCCAGCGCCGGACGCTTTATGAGCCGCTCAATCCGGGGGCTCCGCTTGATTGCGGCAACCCCGAGCAGGCCCCGATCACCAGGGTCGACGGCACGGCGACGGTCTTCACGGTCCAGCCTGTGATCGGCAAGGTCTGGAACCCGAGCCCGGCGCTGACCCAGACGAAGCCGGCTCATATGCGCCTCTACCTGACTCCGGGCCGCTGGGAGCTCTCGATCCAGTACGCCAGCACCCAGCCGCTGCACCTCACCGCGAGCGGGCCGGGCTTGGGTTCGCCGTTCAGCAGCGACCTGCGCACCAACCTGCTCTTCCGCGGGCCCTCGCCCTACTACCCGGCGGGCTCACTGGACGTCAAGAGGGCCGGAACCGTGCTCGTGAACGTGGCTGTCGGAGACCCGCCGCTCGTCGGGCGGCTGCTGCGCACCGAGAGCAAGGCGTACCTGAGCGGCCTCGCGGCCACGCGCGCCGATCCGGCCCGTGAGACGATCCCCCTCAGCAAGGCGTGCGGCCGCTACGTCGACTGGTACGCGGTCGCTCCGGGCACCCCACCGAGGGCCCTTCGCGGAGTGGTCACGCCCAAGTCGCAGCCGATCCAGCCCGACTAGGATCGGCTCATGCCGCGCATCTGGGCCGCCACGATGGTGATCCTCGTCGCCTGCCTGCTCGCCTCGATGGTGATCGCCATCGTCAAGCTCACCTAGCGGCCGCTGGTGGTCGCGACCTGGTGACGCCCGGCTGCCGCGCCTGCCACGCGCCGCCGGGTAGTATCGGCGCGCAAATTTGGATGCGAGGGCGCGCGACAGCGCGACCCGTTTATCGACGGGCGAGGAGGGGTGATGTTCAACCGCATAGTGGTTGGAACCGATGGCTCGGAGACCGCCACGGAGGCGGTGAAGACGGCGGTAGAGCTCGCGAAGCTGTCGAACGCGAAGCTCGAGATCGTCAGCGCCTACGAGCCCGTGCCGCAGCAGCGTCTCAAGGACGAGCAGGAGGGGATCGCGGGCGACGTCGCCTACGCGGTGAACCCCCGGGAGGACGTCCAGTTCGTGCTCGACAAGGCCGCGGCGGTGGCGAAGAAGGCGAAGGTCGACGTGGTTACGCATCCGCGGGAGGGCGAGCCCGCCGACGCGATCCTCGACGTCGCCGAGGAGAACGACGCGGACCTCGTCCTGGTCGGGAACAAGGGAATGACCGGGGCGCGGCGGTTCCTGCTCGGCAGCGTGCCGAACAAGATCTCGCACCACGCGCCCTGCGACGTCTGGATCGTCAAGACAACTTAGTTGTGATTCGGCCGCGGTCTTTGTGGCGGCCGGATGTGGCGAAGCCGGGCGCCGCTAGTTGAGCATCTCGAGCAGCGCCTGCTCGTACTGCGAGCGCGCGAAGGTGAAGCTGAATCCCTCGTAGTCCCAGTCCGGCCGCGCCGGCTGCTCGAACTCGTCCCAGGTGACGGTGTCCTCGTCGACGGTCACCCGCGCGAGCAGCGGTGAGCAGCCGACCTCGCCGCAGCTGCAGCCGAGCAATGCCGTCTTGTCGGCGGGGCCGGGGGAGAGGGAGGTGCCGGGCGTCCCCAGGAACTGGCTGGCCAGGTCGATGCGGACGTACCCCGGCACGAGACCGACGTAGGTACCGGCGAGCTCCTCTTCGGCGTCAGCCTGCGCGGATGGCAGCTCCGCCTGCCGCACGAGCTCGACCAGGTCCGTCTCGTTCACCGTGATCTTGATCTGGGTGAGCTCGTCGGCATAGTCGCCACTCGCCGCCGCGAGCTCGAATTTCACGTCGTCCATCCACTCCGATGATTGCGGATGGGGAGCGGCCCGGTGGCCGCCATCAGATCGCGGCCTGGTGGCGTCTAGCAGCCGGGGGCTTTGGCCTTGACGGCCGCCGCGGCGTCGACCAGGCCGGCGCCGAAGAGGCGCGGATCGTATGGCTGCCCGAGCTGCGAGTCGGTGTGCCGTGCGGTGGCCTCGAGCTGGCACTCGACGGCGGTCGGAGACTTCCCGACTACGCGGCTGGCGATCACCATCGCCGCCACCCCCGAGACGTGTGCGGCGGCCATCGAGGTTCCCTCGTATCCGCCGGGATAGCCGAAGTGGGTGAATCCCGGGCCTTCGATCGTGAGCTGGTAGATCGGCAGACCGCGGGTGAAGACAGGGTCGTCGGTCCCACAGGTGCTGAGCAGCGGGAAGCCGCCACCGGGCGCGACCAGGTCGAGCCCCGCGCCGGTGCGCGAGTCGCTCGCCAGGCAGGCATCCTTGGTGGTCCGGCCGACGCCCAGCACATGGGGGGCGCCTGCGGGATAGGCGACCGGCTCGCCGTTCTCGTTCCCGGCGGCGGCGACCACGAGGGCGCCGCGCTTGAACGCGAACTTGATCGCCGCGCAGATCCCCTTGATCTTCGCGCAGCTGTTGACGCCCAGCGAGAACTCGAAGCTCATGTTGATCACCTGCGCCTTGTGGGCGGCCGCCCAGCGAATTCCATGCGCGATGTCGCGAGCGGTTCCGAAACCCTCGGAGTCGAGCACCCGGACGGGCATGATCCTCGCCTTCGGGGCGAGGCCGGTGAGAGCGATGTGGTTGCCGGTCTGCTCGCCGATCGTTCCCGCGACGTGGGTGCCGTGGCCGTCCTCGTCGAGCGGGAGCTTGTCCTTGTCCACGAAGTCGTGCCCGGGCAGGAACTGGCCGCGTCCGAAGTCGGGGCTCTTGTGGAATCGAGGCTTCTTGTTCCTGTACGCGATGCCGGTATCGAGCACCGCCACACGCGCTCCCTTGCCGAAGGCCGCGCCGCGCTGCTTGAGGATGTCCCAGGCCTCGGGCGCGTTCAGGCCGCCCTTCGCCTGGTATTGGGATGCCGGCTCCCCGCAGAGCGAGCCGCACGGGAGGAAGTTCCACTGCGTCCGCTGCCAGCCGCCGGGCGTGCCCGCCGGCCCCGGATCGTTGGGGATGCCGGACGCACGCGCGAGATAGTTCGGGACGGCGTAGGAGACCTGTGGGTTCGCGGCCAGCGCTTGCTCGGCGCGGGGGAGGTCCACTCCCCGCGGCAGCTGGAGCACCCGCTCCCGGCCGCGGTCGAACTTGACCAGGAGCTCCCCCGGGACATACCGGGCGTGCCTTGGCGTGACGGCAGCCGATGCCGCCGCGGCCCAGATGGTGGCCGCGCTGAGGACGAGACAGGTTGTGGCGATCAGCTTTCGCATCTCCCCGGTGAACACCGCCTGCCGCCAAAAGTTCCTGGAAGCGGGGGTCCACCGCCGCATGCATACTGGCGAAGCGATGGCCACGGCGGATTTCAGCGAGGCCGATGAGCGCCACATGCGAACGGCCCTGCAGCTCGCCGAGCATGCGGCGGAGCACGGCGATGTCCCGATCGGCGCAGTCGTCGCCCGTGGCGACGAGGTGCTCGGGCAGGCCGGCAATGAGCGGGAACTGCGCGGCGACCCCACCGCCCACGCCGAGGTGCTCGCCCTGCGCCAGGCGTCCGAGCGACTGGGCGGGTGGCGCCTGCTGGAGACCACGATCTATGTGACCCTCGAGCCATGCCCGATGTGCGCCGGCGGGATCACCCTCGCGCGGGTTCCGCGCCTGGTCTACGGCGCCGCCGACCCGAAGGGCGGAGCGGTGGGCAGCGTGATCGACCTGTTCACGGAACCTGTCGTCAACCACCGGCCCGTGGTGGAGAGCGGTCTTCTCGCAAAGGAATCGGCGGCCCTACTCGCCTCGTTCTTCTCCTCGCGCCGCCAGCGTCCGCAGGGTTTGTGAGTAGCTCACCGGGTACGCCGGCCTCTCCCCGGGGCTGCGCAGCGCGGCCGGGAGCAGCTCCAGGCTCCGGCGGACGCGGGCCCGCATCTCCGCCAGCGTCTCGGCGGCCACGATCCGGCCGTCGCGCATGGCGGGCACCAGCAGCCGCTCGCCTTCCAAGTCCTCGTCGGCGCCGCCGATCACATCCTCACTCATCGCTCCGTCGCCGAATCTCCTGAACACCTGCTTGGCGCCCGGCAGGGTCTCCTTCGCCTCGGAGAGCTTCGCCACCCCGCGCCAGGCGCCGCCGTGCCGGTCGGCAACGAGCTTGTAGACGCCATTCACTACCGGGGAGTCCCGGCTCGTCCCAACCTCCGTCCCAACGCCCCAGACGTCGATCGGCACCTCCGCCCGGCACATCTCCGCGATCCGGTGCTCTTCGAGATCGCCGGAGGCGACGATCTGCGTCGACCCGAAGCCCTCCTCGTCCAGTAGCCGGCGGGACTGACGGGCGAGCGTGGGGAGGTCCCCGGAGTCGAGCCTGATGCCGGCGAGTTGGACGCCGGTGGCCCGCGAGGCGCGCATCGCCCGCCGCACCCCCTCGAGCGTCTCGTAGGTGTCGACGAGCAGCACGGCGTTCCCGGGATTGCTCCGCATGAAGCACTCGAACGCCTCCTGCTCGGACTCGAAGCTGAGCACGTAGGAGTGAGCCATCGTCCCAACCGGTTCGAGTCCGTAGCGCATCGCCGCCGCGACGTTGGACGTGCCCCCGAACCCGGCGACCGCGGAGGCGCGCGCGACCTTCATCGCCGCGTCCAGACCGTGATCGCGACGCGGGGAGAAATCGACCACCGATGCGCCGTCGCCGTTTGTCGCCAGCACGACGCGCGCGGCCTTCGTGGCGATCATCGTCTGGAAGTTGATCTGGTTCAGCAGCAACGTCTCGATCAGCTGCGCTTCGATCAGGGGCGCCGTAACCCGCACCAGGGGCTCGTTGGGAAAGGCGATCGTGCCCTCCGGCATCGCTTCGATGTCACCGGTGAAGCGAAACCCCGCCAGATAGGCGAGGAAGTCCTCGTCGCACTCGAGGGAGCGGAGAAACTCGAGCTCGCGAGATCCGAACCGGAGCTCTGAGATCAGCCGCAGCGTGGGGCCGAGGCCGCGGACGACCAGCCAGTCGCGGTTCGGCGGCAGCCTCCGGATGAATTGCTCGAACACGGCCGGCTCGTTGTGGCCCAGGCGGTGGTAGCTCGCCGCCATCGTGATCTCGTACTGGTCGACCAGCAGGGAGACCTCGGGCGCGCTCAGCAGTCCCGGATCGTTGGCATCGGCCATGCGCGAGTGGCTACCCGGCCCGCCTCAGGTCAAGCGGTGAGCCAGCGAACCGCGTTGTCGACCATCATCGTCCGCTCCTGCTCCTCGGTCATGCCCGCCTCTCGCAGCTCGGGGAGGACCTTCTCGGGGACGATCCGGATGGTCCAGTCCTTTGCCATCCCGGCCTGGACGAGCTGCTCGATCGCGGAGGGCGGGTACCAGTCGAGCGTTGCGCAAGAGTCCGCGGCGAGGAACATCCGGTCCGCGTGGCCTTGCTCGAGCAGGGCCTTCGCTGTCCGCTGGCGATTCTCGTAGGGCAGAAAGATCTCGAGGCCGTAGCGGTCGAGTCCGATCCAAACGCCCTTGGAGAGCAGGCCCTCGATGTAGTCGAGGTCGTCGGTGTCGCCTGTATGGGCGATCTGGACCTTGGAGGGATCCACGCCCTCCTCCTCGAAGATCTCAACCTGCCGGGGCCCCGTGTTGCTGGCGGGCCGTGAGTGGGCCATGATCGGCGCGCCCGTCTGGAGGCTCGCTCTGGCGGCGGCCCGGTGGATCTTCTCGATGTTCTCATTGACACCGGGCTCGTCGGCGGCGCACTTGATGAAGGCCGCCTTGATCTCGGTCCCCTGGATCCCCTTCTCGATGTCCCCGACGAAGAGCTCGGCGATCTGGTCCGCGTCCCGGTTGAGCAGGAACTGGGGAAGGTGGTCGTAGGTGTAGATGCCGGTGCACGGCACAACCTGAAGCCCCGTCTCCTCCGAGACCCGACGCATGAAGTTCACATCGCGGCCGAGGAACATCGCGGTCGGGTCGCAGATCGTCTTGACGCCCAGGTCCATCGCCGCCTTGGCCTCCCGAACCGCGATCTCATAATCGCCTCCGGGCGCGACCGCGTAGGGCTCGTCGTCCTTCGCCGTCCCGGCATCGGGCCACTGGTCATGGACGGCCTCGTCCTGGGTACGCAGGTGCTCGTGGATCAGCGTCGTGCCGAGCTGATCGGCCTCGATCGGCCCGGTCACGGTCTGTACCTGAGCCATCTCGCGGCGAACCCTATGCCTTCGCAGGTTCGCTTGATTCTCCGCGCGCGAAATGCATAGGATCGCGGCCGCTCCCTCGCCGACTCGTCCGACCAATGGCTTCCGGCAAACGCGAGCTGCTCGTCTCGAAGACCTGGCTCCAGGTGGCAGGTCTGGTCATCCTGGTCGGTTTCTTCGTCCTGGTCCTGCTGGCTTACCGGACGTATAAGTCGGATCCCCCGATCCCTTCTCGCGTCGTCGATCCCAGCGGCAGGGTCGTTTTCACCGGCGACGACATCCGCTCCGGCCAGAAGGTCTTCCTCCACCACGGGCTCATGGAATACGGCTCGATCTTCGGCCATGGCGCCTACCTGGGGCCGGACTTCACCGACGACTATCTGCATCGCGCCTCGGCGATCGTCCGAGATCAGCTCGGCGGCGAAAGCTCCGACTCCGCGCGCCAGGCCACGATCGACCAGTTCCAGGTCAACCGGTACGACTCGGATACCAAGACGCTGCCGTACTCAGCCCAGCAGGCGAGCGCCTTCGACCAGCTGCAGCGCCACTACTCGGACCTCTTCGACTCCGACACCACGCGCTATGGCCTGCGCCCGAAGCCGGTGAACAGCTCCGCCGAGATCCACCAGCTGACCTCGTTCTTCGCTTGGTCGGCGTGGGCCTCCGCCGTCAGGCGCCCGGGCCACAACTACTCCTACACGAACAACTGGCCGCCGGAGGACCAGGTCGGCAACACGCCGAGCGCCAACGTGATCGTCTGGTCGGTGATCTCCCTGATCGCCCTGCTCGGGGGGATCGGCATCCTCTTCGCGGCCTTCGGGCGCTGGCGGATGGGTTGGCAGGGCCGAGACCAGGCGACGCTCACCTTCCGCCCGCCCGGCGATGTGGCGCTGACGCCGGGGCAGCGCGCGACCGCCTGGTTCTTCTTCGTGATGGCCGCGCTCTTCCTCCTGCAGACGCTGGTCGGTGGCATGTCCCAGCACTACCGCGCGGATCTGGGCGGGTTCTTCGGCATCGACGTCGCCCAGGTCTTCCCGTACAACCTGGTTCGCACCTGGCACGTGCAGCTGGCGATCTTCTTCGTCTCGACCTCGTTCGTGGCGGCCGGGATCTTCCTGGCGCCGATGATCGCCGGACGGGAGCCGAAGGGCCAGAGCAAGCTCGCCTTCGCGCTGCTCGGCGCCCTGGCCGTGGTCGTCTTCGGCAGCCTGATCGGCGAGTTCGCCGACATCCACAACTGGTTCTCCGGCTCGATCTTCGGCGACCAGGGCTTCGAGTACCTCGACCTGGGCCGCTTCTGGCAGGTGCTGCTGATCGTCGGGTTGTGCGTCTGGGGGTTCATCCTCTATCGAGGGCTGAAGGGGCGGCTGACCAAGGAGCGCGTCGGCAACATGCCCTGGCTCTTCTTCCTGGCCGCGCTGGCGATCCCGGCCTTCTACGCGGTCGGCCTGCTGGTCCGAGCGACGGACAACTTCACGATCACCGACTACTGGCGGTTCTGGGTCGTCCACCTCTGGGTGGAGGACTTCCTGGAGCTCTTCACCACGACGATGGTCGCCTACGTCTTCGTCCTGCTCGGCGTCGTGCGCGAGCGCGTCGCCCTCACCGTGGTCCTGCTCGACATCATTCTCTACTCGGTGGGCGGGGTGATCGGGACGATGCACCACCTCTACTTCTCCGGGGCGCCGGCCGAGAACATGGCGCTCGGAGCGTTCTTCTCGGCGCTCGAGGTGATGCCCCTCACCTTCCTCACGGTGGAGGCCTGGAGCTTTTTGCAGCTCGGCGCCCGGCAGGAGTCGAAGTCTCAGACGCCCTTCCCGCACCGCTGGGCGGTCATGTTTCTCGTGTCCGTCGGCTTCTGGAACTTCCTCGGCGCCGGCATCTTCGGCTTCCTGATCAACCTGCCGATCGTCTCCTACTACGAGATCGGCACGGCGCTCACCGCCAACCACGGTCACACGGCGATGATGGGCGTCTACGGGATGCTGGCGGTGGGGCTGGCGATGTTCTGCCTCCGCTACCTGATCCCCGCCGAGCGCTGGAACGAGCGCGCGGCCAAGATGAGCTTCTGGGGGCTCAACATCGGGCTCGCCTGGATGGCGTTCGCGACGCTCTTCCCGCTCGGGATCCGCCAGATCTACGAGTCCGTCAACAGCAGCTACTTCGAGGCGCGGTCCCTCGATTACCTCAGTACGAACACCAACACGGTGATTGAGTGGTTGAGGCTGCCCGGCGACCTCTACTTCATCGCGGTAGGCGTCCTGCCGCTGCTCTACCTCACCTACGTGGGCGTCCGCCACACCGTCAAGCGGGTGGTGATCGACGAGCCGGAGGAGATCCTCTTCACCGAGGTGACCGAGCCCAAGCAGCCGGCGGGGGCGAGGTGAGCGGGGTCGCGACCGAGAGCCTGCTCGCCGCCGGATACGGGCTCTTCCTGATCCTGGTGGCTCTCGGCCTGGACCTCCTGGCGCGCCACTCGCATCGCCGCTCCGAGCTCTACCGGACCGCCGGCTTCACCTTCCACGAGCATCTCGATGCCTGGGAGTGTCCCGAGGGCGAGCGGCTCCACCGGATCGAGACCGACGTCCACCAGCGGCTCGCTCGCTACCGCGCCCACGCGCGCGTCTGCAACTCGTGCCCGCGCAAGGGCGACTGCACCGATTCGGACAGCGGCCGCGAGCTCACCCGCGTGCTCGACCCGTGGCCCCATTCGGAGGTCGGGCGGTTCCATCGCGGGATCGCCGTGGCGATCGTCTGCTTCGGCGTCCTCGTGATCGGGGCGGGCGCGGTGCTGCACCACGGGCCGGGCGACCTCGCCGTCCTCGGCGGCGCGCTGCTCCTCTCGACGCTCGCCGGGCTCCACCTGCTCGCCGACTTCCGCTCCGCCCCGAGCGGCTTCCCCTGGGCCGAGGGGGAGATCAGCGGGCCGGCCCCGGTCCCGCCTCAGCCCGAGCGCTCGGCCTCGTCGATCCTCTGAGCGAGCCGGTCGAGCTCGTCGCCGGAGAGGGCCTCCTCGATCATCGGGAAGAGGACCCGCTCCTCGTGGCGGACGTGGTCGCCGAGCAGTTCGCCCAATGAGTTCAGCTCCTCGGCCTCGGGGATCTCGCGCGTTTCGAGGTGATCGGCTCGGCTGCGGATCTCTACGTGGTCGGTGAGCACTCGCACCACCGCGGGATCTGCGGGATCGACCTTGGGCGCGGCGCCGGGCAGCATCACGTCCTCCTCGACGCCGAAATGGGGCGCTCCATGCTCTCGCCAGAACCTCAGGAACTCGGCGGTGACCTCGGTCGCGTTGCCGTCGTTCGCCCGCCGCAGCTTGAGCGCCGCCTCGAGAGCGCGGTGGTGGTCGCGCGAGAGCTGCTGGAGGGCCTCGCTTCGCTTCACTCAGCGGAGAGGGTGGGATTCGAACCCACGAGGCGGTTTAACCCGCCCACTCGCTTTCCAAGCGAGCTCCTTAAGCCACTCGGACACCTCTCCGGGTTGTGCGGAGCGGAGCGCCGCCCCCGCCAGAAGGGTAATCGGTGGGCTCCCACGCCGAACGTCCCGCGCTGTGTGCTCCAAGGGGGCATCCACGACGTTCGCGCGCGGCCCCGGGGGCGAACGTCCCTCGCTGCACACTCACAAGGGGCATGCGGGACGTTCCCAGCGGGATGGGCCTGGACGCTCGCCTCGCGTGGCTTGCGGGGCGGCAGTACAACCGGATCTCGCGCCGGCAGCTCCTCGGCCTGGGTCTGAGCCATACCGCGATTGCCCATCGCGTTTCGACCGGCCGCCTGGCGATCGTCGAACAGGGGGTCTTCGCGGTCGCGCCGGTGCTCCCCTACGACCGGTGGGGTCGATGGATGGGTGCGACCCTCACCGCACCGCGCAGCGTCCTCAGCCACGCGAGCGCCGCGGCAGCGTGGGGGATTCTCGGCGGCCCGGGGCCTCGAGAATGCGTGACGAGGCCGGGCAACGGTGGGCCGCGCGTGCACGGGAACGTGCTCGCGTTTCGAAGCTCGACGCTCTCGGGCGACGTGACGACGATGCAACGGATTCCGATCACCAAGGTGCCCCGGACGCTGCTCGACCTGGCGCGCCGTGGCAGCTCCCGCGCCCTCGCGCGAGCCTTGCGCGAGGCCGTACGCCTCGACCTCGTAACCCTCCAGCGGCTTGGAGATGATCTGGGGCGATATCGCGGACGTCGCGGGTTGCGTCGATTGGCGGCGATCGTGGCGCGCTATGCCGGGCTGCCGCTGGAGCGGGCGCGCAGCGGGGCCGAGGTGAGGGCGATGGAGCTCCTGCGCGATGCGAAGCGCACGCTGCCGCAGCTCAACGCGCAGGTCGCCGGCGAGGAGGCGGATCTCAGCTGGCCGCGGGCGCGCCTGATCGTCGAGATCGACGGCGGGCCCTTCCATCTCGACGTCGGTGAGGATGCACGCAAGCAGGCGCGCTGGGAAGCCGCGGGCTGGACGGTTCAGCGGATCCCGGCCGAGGAGGTGTACGAGCGGCCGTATCGCTTGCTGGCCTTGGCGCCGAACGTCCCCGAAGGGCGGGAATAGCGTTCACCGCGGGACGTTCGGCGGGGGCGGCCGACGCGAACGTCCCAGAAGACGCGGCATGGCACTCAGTCCGGGACGTTCGGCGGCGGGCTCGGGCGGCAAGCGCCGGTGGCGTATAAATCCCGGGCCATGGCATGGAACGTGTACCTGGCCGGCGAGATCCACTCCGATTGGCGCGACCGGATCGCCGAGGGAACGAAGCGGGCGGGCCTCGATGTCGTCTTCACGTCGCCGGTCACCGACCACGCGGCCTCCGACGACGTCGGCGTCGCGATCCTCGGCGAGGAGTCCGAGGCGTTCTGGAAGGACCACAAGGGAGCGGGGGTGAACGCGATCCGCACCCAGACCCTGATCCGCCGGGCCGACCTCGTCGTGGTCCGCTTCGGCGACAAGTACAAGCAGTGGAACGCCGCCTTCGACGCCGGCTACGCCGCCGCCCTCGGCAAGCCGCTCGTGACCCTGCACGACCCCGAGACCACGCACGCCCTCAAGGAGATCGATCGCGCTGCGATGGCAACGGCCGAGACGCCGGAGCAGGTCGTCGACGTGCTGCGCTACGTCCTCGAGGGCAAGCTGTCTACCGCGAGCTGACGCTAGCCTCTCTGCTGCCCTGGAGGGGTGCCGGAGCGGTTGAACGGGGCGGTCTCGAAAACCCAAGTACGGGTCAGATCGACTAGGCCCGGAACACAAGCTATAGAGCCAAATGCCCCGCTCAGGCGGGGTTTTTGGTGCCTAGGGACAATCCCCGAGAACACGGCCAAGAACGCTGTAAGACGCTGGAGAAGGGTGTCCATTGGTACCCACTGGTACTCACTGAAAGGAGCACATGGCGAGCACAGACCCAATCGCATCACGCTAAGGCCCAGGCGACGCAGATGTATCCCCAGGCCACGATCAGGACGCGCACCGTCTACGGGCGTCCCGTGATCCTGGCGCTCGAAGACAACGTGATCCGACTGGTCGGGACAGTCGATCTCTCGGCCCCAAAGCGGGCCTCCAGCGAGGCTGATCGCAAACTGTGACGTAAATAGGAAACATTGAGAGATCCCCGGCGGGCTACCACTCCACTGCCGGGCACCCTTCTGGGTGAATGCCTGGGTATCGACTCCCAGGGATGGAGGACACGAGGCTGTCTTGGGTGATCGCCTTCTCCAGCCGCTCAGTGTCCTCCTGGCTGCTCGCTCCCCGGCTCCACACTGAGGAATGGGCGCGGCCACTCCCACCAACACCGTTTTTCTTCGTGGGAGTGGCTCGCCCTTAGCCCACTCTCCTTCTAAGGAATGTAGTGCGAGGTGAGGCGCAGCTGGCGGTAAGCCAGCGCAGCCGAACCCGCCGTTACGCTGTTCGCAGAACTTTGCTCGATTTGCAGCGAATTACGCGCAATCGAGAGCCTGGAAAGGACCGCCCGAGAGCGGTCCATGTTTGACCAGCACCGCACATATCCCCGCCGACCTCGTAGCCGAGGTTGGTTGGGACCCCCCGCGACACCACGCGGGTCATCGCGTGCTGGATAGAACTTGGGCGCCACCACCGCGCCCAAGCGAGATTCGTTGGTGGCGAATCCGTAGGTGGCCGTTTATCGGAAGCCAGAGTGCGCGGTCTCCCCCCACAGGGAGCCGGCGCCTCTTGGCGATCCTTCGACCTCCTCGCCGCCGATGTCTTCTCGCATTTCCGATAAGCGACGAAAGGCAAAGAATGCCTGCCTCACGCAAGCGGTCGCTTCTACCGCCGTCTCGTAGTGCCGCGCTCCGTTCCCTTTATTCCACGCTATTAGCTCGCTGCCTCGGCGTCTGAGGCTGAGAGCGGCGATAGCTCTGACGCTCGCTCCTCCTCACTGCATACCTGGAGGCCGGCATCGAGCTGTTCGGCGCAAGCCGACTTGAACTTCTGATTGTCGCCCTTGACGAGGAATCGCTCGACTTCTCCCAGGTTGTCCGCCCGCTCTATCGAAGTGCTTCAGCAACAGCAAGCGGCGGCCGAGGATCTGATGGAGCGGGCGAACTCTGCCGCCGAGGCCGGCAACTTCAAATCCGCGGCTGGTCTTGCCGAGCAAGCGGTTCGCGACTTGCGGGTGACCGAATCCATCCGGAAGATCAACCAAGCGTTTGACTGGACGGACTCTTCGGCACGGCGTGCTGTCCGGTTGCTCGTCTTCTGCGCCGAGGCAGTTCGGGGACGACCGCCCGGTCCCGAATCTTCACCGAGCGGGAATCCTGCCCGAGTACGCCGTCGAGCAAGGCTTTGCCTATTCACCGGAGGAAGACCCGAGTCCGCTGATAGAGGCGTGGAAGCCGCATGTTCAGCCGAAGCAGCGTTCATGGGTAACCAAGACTGCCCGGCAGGGAGGCGGTCGGTCATGCCGAGGCATGCTCCATCGGGCCTGGAGCTCGATGTCCGCTCGCGGAGTTTCGGCCTGATGGCGATGTGATCACCGAATCTCCGAAGAACTATAAGACGGAGTGGGTCCGCGATCACACGAAGGGGCGCCTTCGCTTTCGGAAGAACCCGCGCTGGCACGACCACGATGACTGCGACGTACCGGGCAAGGTGAAGTTCGTAGGAGAACTCCGGGACCGGGGAAAGCACTTGGCCAAGTGGCACGCCAAGGGGATGAAGTTCTATGTCCCCGTCAGGCGCGAGAGGATCGGATGGTGGTCTCAGATGGGAAGGACTTCGTTGGCGAGCACTACCACCCGCGCAATGCGAAGTACATCCACCCGGCCGGTCCCAAGAGGAAAGTCCAGCGCTGGCACGACCACGACAGTTACTTCGAGGGTGAGCCGTACAAGCGCCGGATACACGAGGCCAAAGACCACGACGGCGACCTGATCACGGGCCGCCACCCCCACGAGCACTCCGAACCCGTAGAGGGGGCGAGCTCGCGATGCGTATAGACATGCACCCGGCCACGGACAGGAAGTTCAGAGAGGGTAGGCCCGAGCGCTATTTCTACAATCTTGAAGGGGCGTACCTGAGTCCTGCTCAACGGCCTCCCAGGACGAGGCCACGCTCAATGTGCCTGCGGTCTGGCAGTGGCGAGACAGAGAGCGAGAGAAGATCTTTCGGGAGTATCGCGGAGGCGTATTGCTCGACACGCCCGCCATCCTTGTCTGCGACGCAGATTGGGCGGACAACTCGCAGGTGCTTACCCCGACCTCCCTTCTGCGCTCGGAACTACGGAGCATCGGCGTCAAGACAGTCTTGATCGCCGCGCCCCCCACCGAGCCGAGGGGCGCGCCATCCCCCCACACGGGCAAGACCCAACCGCTCTTCAAGGGAGCCGACGACTTCTATGGCGCCGGCTTCACCCCGGACGATCTAGTCGTCTTCAACCGGGGAGTCCCACGACCCGCGTTTGACGAATGGGTTGAGCGCGAGAGCGGTAATCCTCGTGGTCTGCGCGGTCGTTGGCGGGAGGTCTTGAGCGCGACTTCGGGTTCTTGGAAAACCTCTCCCTACTTGCCGATGAGGAGGGTCGATTCCGTCTGTCGCTCCGAACCCTTGCGAACATCGCCGGTTGGAAACACCCGGAGTATGCGGCTAGGGCCCTCGAGCAGAACGAAGCGTCCCGGCCTCACAAGCGAGCACGCGCTATGGGTCTGGACGGCATACATGGCACTCGCCGCGGAGTTTGGAAGGGTGCCCATAGAGACTGGTCGCTTCAGTGGGCCGCCCAGGCGGGGGAGGAAACGGCTCCGGAGTTTCGGATTGCAAAGGAATCCGGGCGGTCACCCTGTACGCCCGTTCGACTTGGCGATCTTTCACTGGACAGCGACTTCCCGCAGTTCACCGTGCTCGGATGGCGAGGGGCGCACCGCGACGGCGGACAAACTGTGACGCAAAAAGACGACGAAGGGCTAGCCGCGTGACGAGACTCTTGTCCGGGCGGATGGATGAGCGCCCAGAACGGCAACGGGCTCCGAGAGGACTACCGACCCCGCCCGGTCGTTCACCCGCGCGGCTCGCCCGCGAGATCGCCAAGGCGGTGGCGGTACCACGCAAGGCCCTTGGCCTCGAGGAAGCCGCGACTTCACTCGGCGTGAGCACCGACCACTTCAAGGAGCACATCGCCCCGGAGCTGCGAATCGTGCGGCGAGGGCGGCTGGCGAGCTTCAGTCCCCGTTTCAGAGCTTGACCGCTGGCTGGAAGAGGCGGCGTCCTTCGCCCTTCCGCCAGATCATTAACCCCGACCCAAAGGAGCAGTCCAAACATGGACGGCCATACCGTCTTGATCAAGTCGACGCCCGCACCAAGTCAGCACGGCACCAAGCCCAAGCAATCTTGCTCGCGCCAGAGTCCGCCGAGTAACCCAACAAAGGACCCCGTAAGTCGAGCAAGGGCAAGACCGTCATGGATGCCGCACCGACGCCCTGGCGGCCATCGAGCAAATCAAGACCGAGGCATGGACCAAGGACCGACAGCTTGCCGAGGCCCTGGAGGCGAAGCAGCGGGCCGAGGAGCAGGCCGCGAAGGATCGCCGGAAGGCCGACGAAGCGCCCAAGAAGGTGGACGGACTCCGAGCAGAGATCGTCCAGACCCGCGCCAGCGTTGCCGGGGAAGTGGCGACCCTCAAAAGCCGAGAAGGAACTACTAGCTCAACGCGACCGGGAATCCGCGATAGGCTCCGAACGCCTACGTCTCGCCACTCGCGGGACACAGGCCAAGGGACGCTGAGAGATCGGCCGCCCTTTCCACTGATCGCCACTTAGCCCCCCACTACAACATCTTCGAGAACACAGAGACAGAGGAGACCATGACCACTGACACAGGGCTACCGCAGGATGAGTCGGATGGAGCTGAAACGCCGTCTGAGGACATACCTGAGGGCGCCGGAGGGTAGAAGGGTCTTCTGACGCCGTGCCTGCGCACACGCAAGCCGCCGACAGCCGCCCGCACAAAAAGAGGCTGGCTAAATCCCGCTATACCGAGCAGGAGATCGAGCATGGGCTGGTTGCCCGGGCGCTTCTACAGCGGCAACCGCAGACGCGCTCACGACGCCCTAAAGCGCCAGGGCTGAAGACCCCGAGACAACACTACAGGCGATGGCGAGACACACAGCACCCTGACTGGTACGCCCAGGTTCAGCTGAAGGTCATGCCACGCATCCGCGAGTACGCGGCGGAGAAGCACACCGAGCTAGCCGACCTCGAAGGCGAGGCAGCGCGGAAGCTCCTCACACGCCTGATGGCCGAGTACGAGAGCATCCCCGCACACGCCCTGCCCGGCTCCATCAAGAGCCTGGACATAGGCGCAGCCGTGAACCGGGACAAGGCAGCGATGCTGAGGGGCGAGAACGCCGAGAAGGCCGGCAGCCATGCGCTCAGCCGCTGAGATAGTCCTGGCGCTGAAAGCCAAGGGCTTCGATCCAAAGAACCTGCGGCTCACGCACACCGAGACGTTCGAGGTTGACTCCGACCGGCCCGACAACATCGAGGGGACGGCAACGAGGCAGTAGCGCGGTATTCCAGTGGTACTCACCCGCTGATCCGTGCCTGATCTACAGGGCTGGAATCGTTAACTAGACCGCCCCGGCCGAGGCAGAGAACCCAACCATTCCCTTCCTTCTTCTCTCTGTTCGATGATCGATGCCTTGCTCAGTTCGAGTCTCAGCCCAGGACCGGAAAGCCGGAACCCCTACCTAGCTGCTGGACGGGGGGCGGGGGAGTGGCTGCGCGCTGGCCGCGCCGATCACTAAGTAATACCGCCCGACGCGCCGAGTCGCGTCCGTAAACGCGCGCACTTAGCCTGAACCCACCCAGCCGACCAGGAGGACAGGCACATGAGCGAGGTTGCGCGGTTGCGGTTCCCAGACATTTGTTCGCAGAGGGGATCAAGACACACCCGAGGTAGCGGCGGCATTGGACTTGCTGGACCGTGCGTTTGATGCCCTCTCCGCTCTTGATGGGGTCAGCATCGAGGGCGCGCCGGAGTTGCACGGCACCGCCTAGCTCACGCCGGCTGACACGCGGATTACGGATGCGCGGGTCCCCTCGCAAACCGCAGAGCCATGCGGCCTAGCGAGCCCGTCCCAAGGTCATCCCAAGCAGCCGGCCGTGGTATTCGGTGGTATCACCCCGCGATCCGTGCCTAGCCAGCGGGCGTGTGCGGTTACGCAGACCACGAGCGCAGACAGGGCACGAGGCAAGGCCGCGATCCAATCCGATCCATCCTCGCCGGCCCTTGATGCACGCGACGCACCACTGCACCGACTGACCACCAGGGGGAACCGGAAACCGGAAACCGATTCGACCAGCTCGACGGGGGCGGGGGAGTGTGGTGAGCAGGACGCCCGCGTAGATTATATGCCCTGTTCCCGACATTTCCGACAGAGAACGCGGGCGGGTACACCTGCCATTTCGGGCAGGCTGTGAACGAGGACGGTCTTGAAAAGCGATGCGCGCTGAACCGGCGGCTGGCGCTAGTCGCGGCGGTCGATTCGGCCGGTTGTCGGGTCGAAGGGGTAGAAGCTGAACGTTGCGTCCTCTCCCCACCTGCCCGGCTCTTCCTTGTCGGGATGGCCCGTCCAGTGCCGCGGATCGTCCATGACCTCGTACGTCAATGCCATGTGCTCCTCTTCGGTGATCTCGTAGTTCATCGCGGCAATGCGTTCATTGACCTCCTCCATCGCCGACTCGCGGCAGAGGCAGATTTGAAGTGTGCCCTCGTCCTCGGTGAGCGCGAAAGTGCTGGTGCCCATCAGTACCTCGGCCATCGCGGGACCGGCGAGCAGCTTGCCGGTCGACGGATCGAGGCGGCAGACAGAGATCGTGATGTCGTCGGGATAGTCGTCGCCGAGCCAGTCGGCCGGGTCGTTCATCTCATCGAGGGTGACTGCACGTCTGTCGCGCTCGCCCTGCTCGTCCTTCATCCGTGACTGGACCGCCTTGAGAACCTCGGTCCCGTTGACCGCAACGAACGTGCCAGGCTCACCGCGCCACTCTTCAATCAGCCGAAACAGTGTTCTCCTATGGCCTTGCCATGCCCGGGCGGTGCTTCCTCCTCCGGTATGAGGAGTTGATCGCCTCGCTCGATCGTTCCGGCCGGGTACTTGGGGCGCTTGCGAAAGAAGCCCACGTCTCGAACCTAAACGGCTGTGCACATCGCCGTCAAGGCCCGGCGCGCGCCGGTCAGTGGAACAGTGAGCCGGCGCTGCCTCTAAAAAAAAACGTAGGATCGCGTCG
>CAWAJF010000013.1:0-95501 GCA_963782345.1 uncultured Solirubrobacterales bacterium
TGCAGAGCAGCGCTGTTGCCTTTGCCCAGCTAGTCAATCCCGTCGGCGACCGCCCCCGTAATACCGGTTGTGAACGAGACAAAGGAAAGGCGGCGACATTGAATCTCCGGCATGGTTCGGTTCTCACTCTCATCGCCGTGCCCGTGCTCGCCATCGGCTTGGCGGCATGCGGCGGCGGCAGCAGCTCCTCGAGCGGCGGCAGCTCCAACGCCGCGCAGACGACCGGTGGATCAGACACCGTCGCAACGAAGTCCGTCAGCGGCATCGGGACCGTGCTGGTCGACTCGAAGGGCGACGTGCTCTACACGAACAACCAGGACACCGCTTCGAAGATGGCGTGCACCAGCGCGTGCCAGAGCATCTGGCCGCCTTTGATGGCGTCATCGAGCGGTCAGCCGACCTCCTCCGATTCAGCGGTTCAGTCGAAGCTCGGCGTCGCGCACGGACAGGTGACCTACAAAGGAATGCCCCTGTACACCTTCGTGCAGGACGGCCCGGGTCAGGCGACGGGCAACGGCTCCAAGGACAGCTTCGGCGGGACGTCGTTCACGTGGACGGCTGCCGCGACCGGCGGAGCGCCGGCGAGCTCCGGCACGAGCACGACGGGCTCAACAGCGCCGAGTCCCAGCACGACCACCTCCGGCTCGTCCGGCGCGTACAGCTACTAGTCGCCGGAGAGGAGTTCAGCCGCGCTCGTCACCTCGGCATAGCCGTCGGCGAGCGCGGCCATGAACGCAGCGTGTACCGCGGCTCCCGGCACCTCCACTCCGTTGAACTCCAGGTCCGGGGCCGCGCACGCGTCGTGGACGACCGTAGGCGAGAACCCAAGGTCCGCCGCCGCGCGAACGGTCGCGTCGACGCACATCGAGCTCATCATCCCGGCGACCACGAGGTCGTCCGAGCCGAGTTTCCGGAGCTCAGCCTCGAGCTCGGTCTCGACGAAGGAGTTCGGGCTCGCCTTCTCGAGCACCGGCTCGCCACGGGCCGGCTCCACCGCCGGATGGATCTCGATTCCCTCCGTCCCCGGGCGCATGAACTCCGCGTCGGGCGCATCCCAGACGTGCTTCATGTGGATGACCGGCTCGCTCGCCGAGCGGAAAGAGTCAAGGACCTTCCGCGCAGTCGCTGCCGCGGCCTCCGGCTCCACCAGCGGATAGGCGCCGCCGGGGAAGTAGTCGCGCTGGATGTCGATGATGAGAAGCGTCCGGGAGCTCGCCATCGCCGCTCCGAGGCTACTAGGGCTACCTGTGCCTCGAGCGCGCGAGATGGGAGCTCGATCCACCGCGCCGCTTGAAGTGATCGAGACGCTGCGCGCCTGTGTGCCCGGCGACACGGGCGCAACAGAACGATCGCCATCCACGTTCTAGTCAGGCGAGGCGACCCATCTTGGCTGCGGTCATCGCCAGACCGGCCATCTCGACGATCTCCTCGGGAGTCTGGGCGTCCTGGAGATCAGCGACGGCAAAGCGAATCTCGATCGGCTCGCGGTCGGGCCGGCTGCATGCCGACGAGACGACCAGGGACAGCCTTTCGCGAAGCGAATCGGTCGCGTCCGCAACGGTCCCGGTGAGGATCAGGGAGAACTCGTCCCCGCCCCAGCGAAAGACCTGATCGGGATCTCGGATGGAACCCGCGAGAGCCTGCGCGACCTCGCGCAGGCATCGATCGCCCTCGGCCGGGCTCCAGCGATCATTGATCTCCTTGAAGTTGACGATGTCTAGCATCGCCACCGTCAGCGGGATGCCGAGCCGCCGCGCCAGCTTCACCTCGTCGTTGAGAGCCTCGTCGAAGGCGCGCCGGTTGTGAAGCCCGGTCAGGGCGTCGACCCGCGCCTCCTCGCGTGCCTCGGCCTCGTCCCGTGCATGAGCCAGGCGCTGGGCTCGGATCGCGCTCATCGGCACGTTCACGCCGAGCGAGAGGCCGGCCAGGATCACCATGCTCGCCGCCGATGCGCCCGCGGCCTGTGGATCCCACCCGGCATAGACGAACGGGACGATCAGGGCAAGCGCAACGAATCCGAGAAATGCGGCGATCTTCCGCGGAGGGTGGATCGCCGCCACGAAGAAGACGGGCAGCAGGATGACCCGCTCGTACGGCGCATCGAGGCCGCCAGCGAGCCACTGCATGACCTCGAGGGCGGCTACGGCTCCATAGGAGCCGGCAAGCAGCGCGTTCCAGCTGGTGAAGCGCCGTCGGTGCATGCCAAGGGCGACCACGGCGCCTGCACCGACCAGCGCGGCCATGAGGACCCAGCCGGCACGCCCGAATACGTGAGTGGGCGGGCTGAGGGGGGTGAGCGCCGCGATCAGGATGGCCTGGAGCCCGAAGAGGACCGCCCCGATTCGCTGGGCGTTGTCCAGGTCGCCGCCGGCGTATGGATCCGGCCGACGTGCGAAATACGAGCGCAGCGCGGACATCACGCTCAGCATCGGTCAACTGGGGGTGCCGCGCATCCGCAATTTGCCGCAGGACGCGCCGCGCTACGGCCGCTCTCGCCCCCCGTCAGGGTGCCGGGCTGCGCTCGCGGGTGCTCCAGTAGCGGTCGAGGCCCGACCACTGCTGCTCGGGAGGCACTGCCTGGAGCAGCGCCTCGGCGGTCTCGGGATCGGCCCGATCCGCCACCTGCGCGCGAATTCGCTCCTCGAACTCCTCGGAGCTGAGCTCCCGCGCGAGTCCCCCCTGTTCGCGCAGCCGCTCGCGGACGAGACCGAGATGCACCTCGGGCCGGTCGACGGCACCGAAGTGGGTCAGGCCCAGGCTCTTGGGCCGCCAGTCGAGGATCCGATCGATCGAGTCCTCCCAGAGCTCGAGGTCGATGTCCGGGGGAGGCGTCGGTGGCATCACGAAGTCGCTCGGGGGGATTCGCACGGCGGCGGTGTCCCCGACGAAGGCGCGGCCGCTCGGCGGGTGGAAGTAGCTGACGTGGTGAGAGGCGTGGCCGGGCGTGTACGCGACCTTGAACCCGAGCACCTCCTCCCCGCCGCTCAGGGGCTTCAGGTTCGACTCGGGCACCGGTGCGACCTCGCCCCAGAGCCGCTCCATCTGGTCGCCGTAAAGCCGCTCCGCGCTGGCCAGCAGCTTCCCCGGATCCGCCAGGTGGCGAGCGCCGCGCTCGTGGACGTAGACCGGGAGCTCCGGCCAGTGCCGGACCAGGTTGCCGGATGCCCCGGCGTGGTCGAGATGGATGTGGGTGAGCAACAGCGCGCGCGGCCGCTCGCCGCCGAGGGCCGCGACAAGATTCTCCATCGAGCTGGTCGGCCCAGGATCGATCAGCACCCCGTCGAGCTCCCAGCAGCCGATCACCCGCTCACGACCGAGGTGGCGGACGTCGATCAGTCTCATCCGGGGGCCACGCGCGAGGCCTGGGCGGCACGGGCCCCCGCCGCCGTGACGAGCGCCCATCCCTCGGTGCGCATGACCTCGGCGGCGGCACGCTTTCCGGATTGCACGGCGCCATCGAAGTACCCCATCCAGCGGGTCGCGGTCTCGGTGCCCGCCCAGTGGATCCGGTCGACCGGCTCGCGAAGCCAGGGGCCGTGGGCGGTCCAGGCCCCCGGCCCGAGCACGCCCGCGTAGCAGCCGCGGGAGTAGGGCTCGGCGCTCCAGTCCTTCTCGACCCAGCCACTCGGCTTCGCCGCCCGGGGACCGAAGATCCGGGCATGCCCGCCGACCACGGCCTCGCGTCGCTCCGCCTCGCTCGCTCGCCCGAGAACGCGGGCGTCACGGGCCTCGAGAAAGCCGAGCAGTACTCCCGGCGAGCCGTTCGGGGGCGTGTTGTCGAAGATCACCTGGGCGGGTCCCGGGAGGCTCGTGGCCTGCCCGGAGAGCCCGTCCTCGCGCCAAAACGGCTCGTCGTAGATCGTCATCGTCTTGATCACGGAGCCCATCGGCATGCGCTGGGTGAGCTGGTCGCGCGGGCCGGGCAGGGGCGGGTCGTATTCGATCCGTCCGGCGAGGGCCGGGGGGACGGCGACGATCACGCGCCTTGCACGCACCTCTCCCACGACAACCCCGTCGGCCTCGGTGCGGATCGTCCGCACCGGCACCGAGAGCCGGATGCGGTCGCCGAGCTCCTCGGCCATCCGCAGCGAGATCCGCTGCGATCCGCCTACGATCCGGTCCTGCTGGGCCCCGCCCTCGGTGTCGAGCAGGTCGTCCCACCCTCCCGAGGAGGCGGCGTAGAACAGCACGTGCAGAAGCGAGATCTCGGAGGGCTCGACCGCGAAGACCGCATGGCAGGCCGTCGCCAGCGCCTCGCGCGCGGTTCTCGTGCGAGCGGCGCCACGGATCCATGACGCGAAGGTCTGCTCGTCGAGCCGCTCTGCATTCGGAGCCTCCCAGGGCGCATCGGGCGAGACCTTCTTGATCAGCCGCTTCAGGCGCAGGTCGGCGCGACCGTAATCGGCCATCACGAGCGGCCCGAGCATCGGGATCGTGCCGCTGTAGCGCTTGACCTTGCCGAGCTCGGCCTCGAAGAGGTTCTTGCCCTCGGTGTGGGTCGGATAGGTGGCGAGGCCGAGCTCCTCGGCCAGCGCCAGCACCTCCAGCTGGGTCGGGCCGACCCACTGCCCCCCGAGCTCCACGACATCCTCCGGGCGCTCGCCGACCGAGTGGTTGAGCGTCCTGCCGCCGACGCGGTCGCGCGCCTCCAGCACCTGGACGTCGAGACCCGCGCCGGCGAGCTCACGTGCCGCCGTCAGGCCGGCCAGGCCCGCGCCAACGACAACGACATCGCAGTCATGCATCGGGCTAAGTATCCCGCTCCGGCCCCCGGCGCGTCCGGCTCAGTTCGCGAGCTGAACGGCCTCCCAGACGATCCCCAGCGTCACGAGGAAGACGGCGGCCTGGAGCAGGTGGGCCCGCGAGTAGCGCAGGTGCACGGCCACGAGGACGAGCGCGATCGCCACCAGTGTGAGCTTGATGTGGAGGGTGCCGTCGCTCCAAAGGTCGAGGTGGCTCGCCATGGCCGCTCCGCTCGCGATCAGCACACCGAGCGCGACCAGCGAGCCCCATCCGAAGCGGCGGGCCACGGCGCGGAGCCGCTCGCGATCCTGCTCGCCGCGCAGCGCCGGGACCACGGCGAAGGCGAGCAGCAGCTGCCCGCCGAGGAAGAAGGCCATGGCGACGAGGTGAAGGAAGAGGATCGCCTGCCAGAGAGCGGTGTCCATGCCCGGTGTCTTACGCGAATCCCCGGATTGAGGACGGCCGGTCGTGGCTATATTGATCCTTACGTGAACGTAAGAATGGAAGATGGACCGACGAGGAGCCGCTACCGCCCCGGCGTCTCGGCGGAGCACCGCCACTACAAGTGGTGGGCGCTGAGCTGCACCAGCCTCGGGATGCTGCTCGCGACGATCAACTCCGGAACGCTGATCATCGCCCTCCCGGACCTCGAGCGCTCACTCGGGACCAGCCTGCTGCAGCTCGTCTGGGTGATCCTCGCCTACATGATCTCCTCGACGGTGCTGGTCCTCACGGCCGGCCGCCTCTCCGACCTGTTCGGCCGGAAGAAGGCGTACGTCGGAGGCTTCATCGCCTTCACCCTCGCCTCGCTCGGCGCCGGCTTCGCCGGCAGCGGCACCGAGCTGATCCTGTGGCGGATCGTCCAGGGAATCGGCGCCGCCTTCCTGTTCGCGAACGCCGCCGCCCTCGTCACCGACGCCTTCCCGAAGGAGCAGCTCGGAGTGGCGATGGGTACGAATACGATGGTCGCGGCGATCGGGCTCGTGATCGGGCCCGTGCTGGGCGGCGTCCTCGTCTCGATCTCCTGGCACTGGGTCTTCTGGTTCAACATCCCGCTCGGAGTCGCCGGCGCGGTCTGGGGCGGGCTGGTCCTCCACGAGCTGGCCAAGCAGGACACCCAGAGAGGGCTCGATCTCCTCGGCACCGGTGTCTTCCTCACCGGCCTCACCGGCCTGGTCTACGGAGTCTCCAAGGGGGGCCTCTCGGGATGGACCGAGCCGATCGTGATCGCCTCGCTGATCGTGGCGGTCGTGCTCTTGCCGGCCTTCGTCCTGATCGAGAGCCGCGCGACCGCGCCGATGCTCGACCTGACCATCTTCAGGAACCGGATGTTCTCCGCCGCCACCGGCGCCGCGTTCATCAACGGACTCTCCCGCTTCGCCCTGCTCTTCATCTTCGTCTTCTACTTCCAGGGCGTCGAGGGAGACGACCCGATCACAGCTGGAATCAAGCTCTCGCCGATGGCGATCGGGATGCTGATCGCCTCGCCGCTGGCGGGGATCTGGGCCGACCGCCGAGGCTCTCGCATGCTGGCCGCCTTGGGAATGCTCGTCTCGGCCGTCGCCCTCGCGGCGATGACGACGCTCGAACAGGACAGCCCCTACTGGCAGACGGTCGTCTGGCTCGGGCTGGTCGGCATCGGCTCGGGCATGTTCAACTCGCCCAACACCGCGGCGATGATGGGAACGGTTCCGGCGCACCGACGGGGGATCGCGGCGGGCGCGCGAATGATGCTCCAGAACACCGGCGCGGTCCTCTCGATCGCCTTCGTGATCGCGGTGGTCACGGCCGGTGTCCCCAAGACCGTGCTCTTCAAGATCTTCTCCGGGCTCGCGTCCGGCCTGCCGACCGCCGAGCTCGAGGCCTTCATCCAGAACATGCACGCCGCGCTCTGGGTGCTGGCGGCCACCTCGCTGATCGGGGCGGGTGTCTCGCTGCTCCGGCCGCGCCACGTGAGCGACGCCGAGGCGGCGGCCGTCCCAGCCGGAGATCGGGTGACGGCATGAGCGGTGAACGGCGTTTCCGCATTGGTGACCTGGCGAAGCTCACCTCGACCACGCCGAGGACGATTCGCTACTACGAGGAGATCGGGCTGCTCACGCCGGGGGAGGAGCGGGAACCCGGCGCGCACCGCACCTACGGCGAGGAGGACCTGGAGCGGCTGCGCGAGCTGCTCAGGTTGCGCGAGCTGCTTGGGATCTCACTCGATGAGCTTCGCGAGCTTGCCGCGGCCGAGAGCGCCCGGGCCTCGCTGCGGCGCGAGTGGCACGCCGGGATCGAGGACCCGGTCCGCCAGCGAGAGGTCCTGGAGCAGTCCCTGGGTCACATCGAGAAGCAGCTCGAGCTGCTGCTCCGCCGCCGCGACGAGATCGACGCCCTCCGCAAGGACCTCGAGGCGAGGCGCCGGCGGGTTCGGGACAGGCTCCGCGCCCTCCGCCGCGGCCGCTCGACCGGCGGCGCTAAGGCAGGCTGACCTCTCCATCGATCAGCGGCACGACGCCACCCGAGACACGCGGGCTGCCATCGGCCATCTCGACTTCCAGCACGCTCGGCCGCCCCATCTCCTCACCCTGGCGGATCACCAGATGGTCGCTCCCGGCGCGCTGCTTGAGGTAGGCGCCGAGCGGCCCGGCCGCCGAGCCCGTCGCCGGGTCCTCGCCCATCTCGGCGGTCCGCGTGAACGAGCGAGCCCGGACGGTCTCGCCGTCGGGATCGACCCAGGCGAGATAGATCACGATCGAGCCGTGCGGCTCGGAGATCTCGAAGATCGTCGAGTAGTCGGGTAGCGCCCGGGCCAGGGCCTGATGCTCGGCGACCGGCGCGATCACGTGCGCCATTCCGGTGGAGACGACCTGCGGGGGCAGCTCGGGATGAGCGTCCTCGGCGCGCAGACCAACCGCAGCCATCACGGCATCGGCCTCGATCTCCGGCCCGAACTCCGCCTCGTTCTGGAGCATCGACGCCCTCCAGCCGCCGTTCTCCTTCCGGACCTCGACCGGCTGCAGCCCCGCGCCGGTCTCCTGGACGAAGCTCGCCTCGTCGAGACGGCGCCAGCGCGCCACCGCCACGGCGGTGCCGAGCGACGGATGCCCGGCGAAGGGCAGCTCCTCGTGCGGATCCCAGATGCGGTTGCGGTAGTCGGCACCCTCGGTGCCGGTCGACTGAACGAAGGTCGTCTCGGAGAGCCGCATCTCCTGTGCCAGGGCGAGCATCGTCTCGTCGCTGATTCCGTCCGCGTCATCGACGACCGCGAGGCCGTTGCCGGCCAGGGGCCTCTGCGCGAAGACGTCCAGCCAGGTGATCCGCCGAGCCATGCCCAGATGATGCCGGTCGCGCCGCACGGTCCGACGCCCCACGTACGGTTCCGGCGGGACGGCAAACCGACGAGGGAGAGAGACATGGATGAGAGCTATCCCCTGACCTACTCGGTGGACTACCCGGACCGGGAGCTGAGCAGGCTCTCGAGCTTCTTCCGGATCTTCACGGTGATCCCGATCGCGATCGTGTTGGGAACCGTTGAGGGAGCGAACTACAGCGTCAGCACGGGCAACACGAGCACCCAGGTCGCAACGGCGGGCGGCATTCTGGTTGCCGGGCCGCTGCTGATGATCCTGTTCCGCAAGAAGTACCCGCGCTGGTGGTTCGACTGGAACCGGGAGCTCGTCCGCTTCATCGCCCGGGTGCACGCGTATTTCGTGCTGATGAGCGACACCTATCCGTCGACCGACGAGCAGCAGTACGTCCACCTCGAGATCGAATACCCCAACGTCGAAGCGGATCTGGGGCGCGGGATGCCGCTCGTCAAGTGGCTCCTCGCGATCCCGCACTACATCGTGCTGTTCTTCCTGGTGATCGCGGCGTTCTTCTGCGTGGTGATCGCCTGGTTTGCGATCCTGTTCACCGGGCGCTATCCGCAGTCCCTGTTCGACTTCGTGATGGGGGTGCAGCGGTGGGGTCTCCGGGTGGCGGCCTACGCGCTCCTGCTGGTCACGGACAGGTACCCGCCGTTCTCGTTCGAGTAGTAGGAATCGGACCTGCGGGGTAGCCACCCAGCACGGCGCCTCGGAGCGCCGGGCCCGTCCCGGTTCGGGCCCGGCGCTCGGGGGCGCCGTCAGTCTGCCCGCTTGGCCCGGTAGAGGGCCAGCGTTCCAAAGATCGTGCGGATCCGGTCCACTTGCTTGGCCCTCTTCAGCCCGGCCTCCTCGAAGATCCGAGGCAGCTCGCCGTGGAAGTTCTCGGCCGTGTTCTCGAATCCGTCGAGCAGGCGGATTCCGAGGAACGCCGCCGCCATCACCGGGTCGGCCGGCGGGCCCCAATCGGCGACGTGGAGCTCGCCCCCCTTGCGGAGGACCCGGGCGATCTCGCGCGCGGTCTCGCGCTTTGGCCCCGGGTCGAGGTGATGGAAGAAGAGCGTCGAGAGCACCCGGTCGAAGGTGGCGTCCTCGAACGGCAGCTCGTTCGACATTCCCTCGGTGAATGTCAGCTCGACCGCGGCGCGCTCGGCCTTCTGGCGAGCCCGGCCCAGCATCTCGGGATCGGCGTCGATCCCGACGACGTCCGCTCGTGGCTCGCGCCGCTTGACCTGGATCGCAAGCGTGCCCGTCCCGCATCCGAGATCGAGAATGCGCTGGCCGGCTTCGGGTGCGGTCTGCTCCACGAGCATCTCCTTGAAGCGTCCCTCCCTCGTCGTGGCCCGGATCACGGGGTCATAGATCCGCGTGAGAGCGGAGAAGCGGAGCGCCGGCAGGTATCCGCCCGACTCAGTGGGCATGGTGCTGGTGCACCACCGCATGGCCCCGGCCGCGGGCGATCAGGTGGCGATTGGCCAGGAACGCGAACGGATAGGCGATCGCGAAACCCGCGGCGATGCTGCCGTAGAAGAGGGGATCACCGAGGCCGGCAGCGAGCGCGGCCGGGATCAGGATCACCGTGAGGTTGTCGATCACCTCCATGATCGTGATCGACACCGTGTCTGCCGCCAGCGCGGTCGACACGATCGTGCGCGGAGCGAGGCGGGCCCGGATCAGAGGCAGTGAGGTGAGACCGAAGCCGAAGAAGTAGGCGAGCCCGATCGCCAGCGCCATCTGCGTCACGTTTCCCCAGCCAAAAGCGGTGGCGATCGCCATTCCGGCGACCTCCCCGATCGCGCAGCCGGTGAGGCAGTGGGTGGTGGCCGCGACCGCGAGCCCGTTCAGCTCCGAGCGGTCCGGCGACGCGGTGTGGCCGGCTTCCATCTAGTGAGCGTGGCCCGCGGCGGCGGCCTCGGGCGGCGGGGCTCCCTTCCGCGCGTACCCATCCGGATCCGCTTGGAACTGCGAGCGGCAGTGCTCCGAGCAGAAGAAGTAGGTCTGCCCGGCGTGCTCGGCGCGCAGGGCCTTCGAGCGGTCGACCTTCATCCCGCAGACCGGATCGGTCGCTCCGCGGCGGGCGGTGAGGTAGAAGAGCGCCGCGAAGATCGCCAGTCCCAGGAGATTGAGGACGAGCTTGTAGTCGAGCTCGACCGAGCCGAAGATGTCGGCGCGCGACGGGCGCGTGTCGGGGATCAGGCCGACCGCGCCGAAGAGCAGGTCGATCAGGAGCGCCGACAGCACGATGGTCACGAACATCAGCGCCGTGATCCGCAGCGCAAACGCCCGCCCGTAGTACTTGATGTAGGCCGCGACGATCGGCAGCACGATCAGGTCGGCGAAGATGAACGCGATCACGCCGGCAAACCCGATCCCGCCGGACCAGAGCACCGCGGCGAGCGGCGCGTTGCCGACCGAGCAGACGAAGCTGAGCACGGCGATGATCGGGCCGACGAGCACGTTCTCGATCGTCTTCACCGCCGCCGGCGCGTTCTCGATGAAGAGGAAGTTGAAGAAGTCGTTGCCGAGCAGGCCGATGAACCCGGCGAGCAGGAAGCCGATGCTGATCTCCTTCCAGAGCATCTGCCAGTCGCCGCGGAAGTTGTGGGCGACGTCGGACCAGGCCTGGGCGGAGACGAGCCGCTCTCGCCACGGCATGGTCTCGCCGGCCGCGTGGTGCTGGTGGTCGACCTGGGCCTCCTGCGCGTGCTTTCGCGCCTGCTCCTCGAGCTTCGGCGAGACGAAGCGCCGCAGCAGGATCGCCATCAGCGCGACCAGGACGATTCCGCCGACGAACTCCGCCAGGGTGAACTGCCAGCCGATCAGGATCCAGATCACCAGGCCGAGCTCCCAGACCAGGTTGGTGGAGGCGAACTGGAAGGCGAGCGCCGTCGCGGCGGAGGCGCCCTTCTGGAAGAGGGACTTCGCGATCGCGATCGCTGCGTAGGAGCAGGATGAGGAGGCCGCCCCGAGGCCGGTGGCCTTGGCGAGTGGCCCGATGCCGCTGCCCGACAGCGCCGACTCGACCCGCTCGCGCGGGACCCAGGCCTGGACGATCGCGGAGATCGCGAAGCCGAGAACCAGTGCCCACCAGACCTCGTACGCCATCAGGAAGGACTGCTTGAAGCCCTCGCCGATCGTGGAGATCACGTCAGCCACGATTGACGACTATACCCCATAGGGGTATGCTGTGAACATGGCCGACACGAAGACACCGGGATACAAGGCGTCGAAGGATGATCTCGTGACCAGGCTGGCCCGCGTCGAGGGCCAGGTCCGGGGGGTGACCCGGATGGTTGAGGAGGACCGCTACTGCATCGACGTCCTCACCCAGATCGAGGCGGCCCAGGCGGCCCTCAACAAGATCGCGCTCGCCCTGGTCGACGACCACGTCCGTAACTGCATGCGCGGCGGCAGGGGGGCCACCGAGGAGCAGGTGCAGGAGCTGATGGGCGCGGTCGGCCGTCTGGTCGCCAGCTGAGCCTGGGCGGCACCTTCCGATCCAGCTCGGCGCCCCGGTGATGGACGTTCAGTAGTCCGCCGTAGTCCCGCTCAGGGTGAACTCACTAGCCAGGCACGGGGCGTCCAGGCGCAGCGATCCGTCAAACGTCCAAACGGGTACCGGCGCGCCGCGCACGGTCGATAGTTAGACGCATGGAGGCCCACACACTTGGGAGAGCGCGCGCACGGGCAGATCGCTCGCCTCGACCCGGCGCCCGCGGGCCCTCGAGGCTGCGCCGCGCCTGGGCGCGGGTTCGGGCATTCGAGCGGGAGTGGTCGATCGGCGGCCCGGCGGCCTTCGTCGCCCTCGCGGCCACGCTGCTGATCTACAACCACGTCGAGAGGCAGGTCACCGACCTCACCTTCTGGCTCGGCCTGGCCCTGCTCGGGGCCGTCTTCGCCTGGATGGTTCAGAACAACCACCACCGGGCCCGGCGAGACGCCGTGACGGGCCTCGCCAACCGTCTGCAGCTTCACGGCGATCTGCGCGAGCTGCTCAAGTCGCCCGGCGAGCCGCAGACCCTCGTCCTGCTCGAGCTCGAGGGCGTGACCGACTACCGCGACCGGCTCGGATTCCAAGCGAGCGACGAGGTGCTCCGGGATTACTCACTCGAGCTCACCGAGGTCGTCAAGCGTCTCCACGGCCGTGCCTATCGCGTCGATGGCGGCCAGTTCTGCGCGTTGGTGCCGGACAGCCAGCGAGACCCCGGCGAGATCGCCTTGGCGATCATCGTCTCCGGCGGCTACGAAGGCGACAGTGACGCGGCGCTCGAACGTGCCCACGGCGTAGTGGCACTGCCCGATGAGGCCATCGATCCGGACCAGGTCCTTCAGCTCGCCGGCCAGAGGCTCGCCGCCGACAAGCGGCACCAGCGCCGCTCGGCGAAGCACCAGGCGCACGACGCGCTGATGTCGATCCTCAAGGCCCGCCGCCCGGAGATGAGTCCCCACCTGCGCGCCGTCGCCTCCCACGCGATCTCGGTCGGCAGGCTGCTCGACCTGAGTCGCGAGCAGCTCGACGACGTCGTCTTCGCCACCCGCCTCCAGCACATCGGGATGCTGTCGGTGCCTGACGCCGTAATCGAGAGCCACAGCAACCTCACGGCCGACGAGTCTCAGCTGATCCGCGGCCTCCCGGCCGCGGGGGCCCAGATCATCGCCTCGGCCCCCGCCCTGACCCCGGTCGCGGCGCTGGTCCACTCGGCCTACGAGAACTACGACGGCAGCGGCTACCCGGACGGCCTCGCCGGCGACCAGATCCCGCTCGGCTCGCGCATCCTCGCCGTCTGCGTGCGCTACGTCGTGCTCACCTCACCGCGGCCCGACCGACGGGCCCTGAGCCAGGACGAGGCGCTGGCCGCGCTGCGCCGCTGCGCCGGCAGCGAGTTCGACCCGCGCGTCGTGGAGGCGCTCGCGGACGACTTGGCCGAGGACGCCCCGGCGCCGGCGGAGATCCCGGCCGGTGACCAGCCTCAGTCGTAGAGCGTGAACGCCGCCAGCATCACGTAGATCGCGATCAGCGCCAGGCCCTCGAACATCTGGGCCTCGCCGTCGCCGGTGATCTGCCAGATCGCGATCGCGGTCAGGAACAGCGCCCCTATGTATACGGGCGCCAGCGCGAAGGTCAGGTGCGAGGTGAAGAGCAGCGAGGTCAGCACCAGCGCCGGGAAGAGGAAGGCGGCGATCTGGGCGACGGAGTTCTTCACCACCGAGACCGCCAGGTCCGACTTGCCCTTCGCGGCGAGGAAGATCCCGGTGAAGTTCTCGACCGCGTTCCCGGCCACGGCGACGATCACGAGGCCCGCGAACGCCTTGGAGACGCCCAGCGACTTCACGGCCGGATCGAGGGCGTTGATGAACCACTCCGAGACGAAGGCGGCGCCGACCCCGCCGAGAGCCAGGAGGGCGACGGCGAAGGCGAACGGGATGCGCGCCTTGGTCTCCTCCGCGCCGGACCCCTCGCTCGCCCTGCCGGATCGCAGGTAGCCCCAGGCCCAGGCGAAGTAGACGACCAGCAGCGCGATCGCCCCGACGTTCGAGAGTCCCTCGATGTGATGGCTCGCCTGATCCGAGGAGGCGATCGAGAGCCCGATGATCACGATCACGAACAGCGAGACGAGCAGCAGCGTGGCCGTGTCCTGCGGCAGCCGCTGACCGAAGCGCATGCAGCCGTCCTCGGCCCGCATCGTGCCGGCGACGATCACCAGCCCGAGCACGAACAGCGCGTTGGCGAAGATCGAGCCGATCAGCGAGGTCTGAGCGACGACCACCTCGCCGGAGCCGAGCGCGAACAGGACGATGAAGAACTCGGGCAGGTTGCCGAGGGTCGACTGCATGAAGCCGGTGACCGCGGGGCCGAAGCGCAGGCCGACCTGCTCGGTCGAGAGCGCCACCACCCAGGCGAGGCCCGCGAGGGCGAGGGTCGCGGCGGCGAAGGCGAGCACAGCCGTCGCGCCCGAGTAGCGGAGCACGCCGGCGACGATGGTGATCGCAGCCGTCGCCCCGAGAAAGGCTTGCTCCCTCCGCGTCACGGGCGGGACACTTTCAGGTTCTGGATCCAGGTATTAGGGTCGGCGCGACCAACGGGCCGTTGGCGGGTTATAGGAGCGAGCTACAGGAGGGAGGATTCATGCATCGGCTCAGGCGGCATCTCAGCTACGCGAACGTGGCGGCGACACTGGCCCTGATCATCGCCGTAGCGGGCGGCGGCACCGCCCTGGCCGTCGCGATTCACAGCTCGAAGAAGAGCGACATCAACAAGAAGGGCAACATCCGCGTCGGGCGGGTGACCGCGAAGAAGCTCGCCAACGGCAACGTGACCGCGGCGAAGCTGGCCGGAATCGACGTGGTCCAGGGCAGCGACACGACGACCGGCGACCTCGCCATCTGCCCCCCCGGCGAGCTGCTGCTCTCCGGCGGCGCCGAGCTGACAGGGTCCTCCAGCGGCGACAATCACGGTGTCAGTCCCCGACGGAAACGGCTGGCAGGCCCGCAGAAGCGGCGGCTTAGGGCTGAAGGTCTACGCGCTCTGCCTGAAGGCGTCGCCTTAGCCGCGGCGCCCTCGAAGCCGTGGCGGATCCGGGGCCGGCGCCGGAGGGCGTCGGCCCCAGCTACGTCCTAACCGTGGACCACGACCTTCCGCTTCCGCGAGGCGCCGGCGCTGTAGGGGTAGCCGCCCTGCTTCTTGACCAGCGCCCGGAAGACGTAGCGCACCCGCCCTCGGGTCTGGGTGAAGCGGTACTTGCCCTTGAAATGCCCGTTCGCGTTGGTGGAGAGCTGCTTGAAGGTCCGCCACTTCTTGCCGACCTTCGCCTGCATGGTGACCCCGCGCCCGCCGTTGTTCGGGCCGGGGATCCGGCCCCTGAACTTCACCGCCTTGCCGTTCCTGAGGTTCTTCCGCTTCACCTTGAAGAAGGGCTTCACCGATGACTCCAGGTACATGCTCGGCGACTCGAGCTGGCGATCGTTGTAGCGGTAGACCACCCGGAATACCCGGCTGGGACCGCCGGGGATCTCCACCCCGAAGTGGCCCGTCGAGGTCGACTTGGCCACCTGGAGCAGCTGCTCGATCCCGGCGGGCTCGTCGACGGTCTCGTAGACACAGACGCTGGCCGCCTTCACCGGACCTGCTGGTCCGGTGAGCTGTCCGCGGATCGCGGCGGGATCGCTCGAGCGCACCGCGCGCGAGCGCTTCAGTTGGCCGGTCTGCGGGTCCTCCAGGCCGGCGCTGATCGACCGCGCCTGACCGGTGGCGCCCTGAGAATCCTGGCAGGTGTTGTCGACCGAGATCGTCCGCTGCTCGCAGACCCGATTCGCCACTCCAGGCCCGGTCGCCACGTCCGCGGCGCAGACCCGCAGCGAGTTCCGCCCGTCTCGCCAGGGAGCCTTCGTCGTGTCCATGCCCACCGCCTGGCGGAAGTCGCCGCAGGGGCGAAACTGGGTCGCGTGGTCCCCTGAGAGCCCCGGACAGGACGCCGGCGGGACCGCGACCGGAACCCCGTTTACCTCCGCGATCACCGTCTCGACCCCGCTTCCGCGGTCGGCTGCGTCGATCCGCAGCCCGGGCGTCCCGTGCGTGACCTGGTTGTCGAAGAGCGAGCCGCCCAGTGCCAGGGAGGGTCGCTCGCTGTCGACCAAGGTGACGTTGATGCCTCTGATCGCGATGTAGTCGTAGTACCAGTCGTTGGGCTTACCGGATCGGGTCGCTTGCGTTGTGTACGCAGTAGCTCACCGGGCAGTTCACGTCGAGCCAGATCACCGTGCACCAGCCGCAGTCGCTCCAGCTGTCTGCCCCACGGTTCGGGGCGTCCGACCCCTGGCCGGCGCTCAGCGCCCCGTTCCGGTAGACGCCCGCGGAGTAGGTGCCGCCGTTCCACCAATGCGCCCCGATGTCGTAGATGTAGCCGCCGCTCTCCATGTGGGTGGTCGGAGGCGCCGTGAGGGTGACGCTCGCGCGCAGTGGGCCACCGTGGGCGTAGTAGGGATGGAGGTAGAGGCCCCGCCCATTGCTTCCGCAATCGGCCCACCCCTGGATCGCGCTGGTCGCCCAGCTGCTCTCGTTGACGTTCCCCGCGAAGACGGCATCCGGGGCTGGGTTGCCATCGCACTCGAGCACCTTGTAGCTGCTCGCTCCCCATGCCCTCGACGGCGAGATGCCGAACACGGCAATGGCGGCCACCGCGACTGCCGTGAGGGTGAGCGCCCGCAGGGAACGGATCCGCTGAAGCTCTCCGCCAGATCGCCGGGTCATAGTCGCGCTCATGCGTCCCCTCCCCCTCCTTCTGTCTTGGGTTCATCGCTGCTCCATCTGTGCCCTAAGGGTCGGCGCCACCGAGTTCTGCCCTCCCAAGCGCTCATTTCTCGATCCCGAATCCCCCGCTGGAGCCGCCGCCCCCTCCTGAGCCCCCGCCGCCCCCGGACGGCCCGCCGAACTCGGTTTTACCGCCACCACCCGAGGACGTGGAGCTCGCGGCAGGCTCTACTCCAAACTGGCGTGTCTTCTGCTGCACCGGGGTGGGCGCCGGCGTTGAAGTCGTCGGCTCCTGAGGAGCTGAGACGACCGGTTCGGCCGCGGGTTGAGTCGTCGTCTCGTCCTGCGGAATGGTCGTCGCAGGCGGATCGGTAGGGCGCTCCAGCGCCGGCTTCTCATCGCTCGCACCGCCGTCGAGTGCCGCGGGGTCCACGACCCCGGTTGCCACACAGGTCGCGCCGCCCGCGGCGGTTGCTCCACAGATCGCGAGGACCTTCGCAACGGCCGCCATCCCGGCGCCACGCGTGCCGCCTGCCGCCACGACCGAAGCCGCGTCACCGCTGCCGCCACCTCCTCCGCGCGAGATCACGGAATAGCCCGCCTCGCGAATCCGGTCGACGAGTGCGCCTGCCCTCTCGGCGATCCATTCGTGCGGCCGTCCGCCCATCGACTGGTCGAGCAGAGGCCCACCCGGCACCAGCTCGAAGATCTTGTCCGGGATCGCTCGGTACGCCCGCAGCTTGGCGCGGCAGGCGGCGCAGCTCCTCAAATGGAACTCGAGCGCCTCCGTCGAGCCATTGGCATCCTCCCGGTCGGCCATCTCCGAGAGAGCTGCGGCGAGCTCATCGCAGCGGCGACCATGCTCGATGTCCGCGAAGACCCGCAGGAATCGCTTCCTGCCCTCCGCCATGCACCGGTTGATCTTCGTATAGGACCAGCCCGTGATCTCTCCGATCTCTGCATAGGAGTAGCCCTGCGCTTTGAGCGTGAGCGCGCGGACCTCCTGCGGCTTCAGCGCGTTGAGCGCCTCCCCGCTCCGGACGACCCGCTCGCGCCGGGCCAGGCGATCGTTGGGGCCCGGGTTCTCTGACGCGATCGAGTCGAGCGGATCCCGCTCGTCGTCTTCGTCAGGACTCGAGAGCCGAGGTGAGCCGAGGAGCGGCTCCCGCTGCCGGCGCACCGCCAGCGCCTCGCGCTTGGTGACGGTCTGCATCCACCGAACCAGCGCATCGCCCTCGATCGGCGGCGCCTTCATGAGCAGGATCTCGAGGGCGCGCTGATAGGCGTCCTCGCTGTCGTCGGCGCAGATGGAGTAGCGGCGGGCGGTCCGGCGAAAGACCGCGTCGTGGGTCTCGATCAGGGCGCTCGCCGCACGACGGCGCGACTCGGGAGAGGCAACTGCCTCCGCGGCCTGATCTGCGGATCGAGCGTCGGCCCTTGCTCGACCGGTTGTTCCTCCCAACAGACCCAGACGGCTCACCTCCGACACATCCAGGTGAGGCGAAACCTGCCACTACTCGCCCCATGGCTGCGCCGATCGTCTTCGCAATTTGCGTAAGAGGGCTCGCAAATCGACCGCAATTTGCGGTAAGTGCTTGCCCAGAACTGGGGCGCTCAGGCGCTTGCCGTGCCGCGCCCGTCCTGCGATAGTCACCCGCGTGTCCGCGGGGAGGGGTACCCACAGAGTCGTCGCAGCGCTCGCCGCTCTCGCGTGCGGGCTGATCGTCGCTGCCGGAGCCTCCGCGAGTCCCTCGGTCCACCTCTCCTCGAATGGCAAGCACAGGACCAAGTTCATCTTCCTGACGGCGCGGGTCGGCTCCGACGGGATCGTCACCCCCGGCCAGCTCGAGACCATCTCGGTCACCCGGATGGCACCGAAGGCTCGGATCAAGGTCTCCATCGAAGCGCCCCCGACCACGATCCAGTGCGGCGAGCTCTACTTCTGCGATCCGGCACCCGCCAGGCCCGCACCGGGCTCCCCGCCGTTCGTGGCGAACCGCAAGGGCCGGGCGATCCTCACCTTCGTCACGCCGGACACCTATTACCTGGAGAGCGACCCGTTCAACCCGAAGATCCGACAGCCGGTGACCTTCGCCGATCAGCAGAGGATCCACATCGACGTCGAGGGCGCCTCGAAGATCAGGAACGTGAGGCGCGAGAGCTTCGGCTTCGCGCGGGCGACCGTCGTGCGAGCCGACCCCTAGCTGCGAGCCAACTTCCGCCGCTGCGCACGACCGCAGCTATATTCGCCGACCTGATGACCACCACCGTCGTCACCGGAGGGGCGGGGTTCCTGGGTTCGCACCTGTGCGAGCACCTGCTCGAGCGCGATCACCGGGTGATCTGCATCGACAACCTGGACACCGGGTCGCTCGAGAACCTCGAGCACATCCGGGATCCCAACTTCGTCTTCCGAAACCACGACCTGACGCAGTTCGTCGAGGTCGACGAGCCGGTCGACTTCATCTACCACCTCGCCTCGCCGGCCAGCCCGATCGACTACGCGCGGCTGCCGCTCCACACGCTGAAGGTCGGCTCCTACGGGACCCACCACATGCTCGGCGTGGCGAAGTTCAAGCGGGCGCGGATCCTGGTCGCCTCGACCTCGGAGGTCTACGGCGACCCCGAGATCCATCCCCAGCCCGAGGACTACTGGGGCAACGTCAACCCGATCGGCCCGCGCGGCGTCTACGACGAGGCCAAGCGCTACGCCGAGGCGATGACGATGGCCTACCACCGCCAGCAGGGGGTGAACACCTGCATCTCGCGGACCTTCAACACCTACGGGCCGCGGATGAGGGCGCACGACGGCCGCGCGATCCCCACCTTCCTGCGCCAGGCCCTCCAGGACAAACCGCTCACCGTCTTCGGCGACGGCAGCCAGACCCGGAGCTTCTGTTACGTCGACGATCAGATCCACGGGCTCGTCGCCCTCGCGGAGTCCGATGTCCACCTCCCGGTCAACATCGGAAACCAGGACGAGTACACGCTGCTCCAGCTCGCCGAGACGGTGATCGAGGTGACCGGCTCGCGCTCGGAGATCATCCACGAGCCGCTGCCGGTCGACGACCCGAAGATCCGCCAGCCCGACATCACTCGCGCCAAGCAGCTGCTCGGCTGGGAGCCTCAGGTCTCACTCCAGGACGGCCTGAAGAAGACGATCGAAGAGGCCGGCGTCGAGCGCCTCGTCGGTCAGCCCGGCTAGCCGAAGTCGCGGCGCCCTGTGGGCGCAGCGGGGAATCGAGAGCCTGCAGCGCCCAGCCGTTCCCATCCGGGTCAGGTTCCCGACCACGCCGACCCCTCGGTCAGAGACTCTCCCAGCCGGGGCGGCCGCCCTGATATGAAGACCGGGTGAGCCTGACCCAGCGGGAGAAGGCTGAGACGTTCCGGGATCTCCATGAGGGCGAGCCCTTCGTCATCCCCAATCCCTGGGACGCCGGCTCGGCCAAGGTGCTCGCCGGGCTCGGCTTCAGGGCCCTCGCGACCACCAGTGGCGGGCTGGCGTTCACCCTGGGGCGCCCGGACGGCTCGGTCACCCTCGACGAGGTCACGGCGCACATCACAGCGGTCGACGAGGCGACCGACCTGCCGGTCTCGGTCGATCTGGAGAACGGCTACGGGCCCGCGCCCGAGGATGCCGGTCGCGCCATCACCGCCGCGGCCGAGGCCGGCGCGGTCGGAGGCTCGATCGAGGACTACGACCGCGATGACGGCGAGCTCTACGACGTGAAGCGAGCGACCGAGAGGGTCGCGGCCGCCGTCGAGGCCGCCCGGGCCCTGGACTTCCCGTTCACGCTCACCGCCCGAGCGGAGAACCACCTGCGTGGCAACCCGGACCTCGACGACACGATCACTCGCCTCCGTGCCTTCGAGGAGGCGGGGGCCGACGTCCTCTACGCCCCGGCGCTGCTCAGCGCCGACGAGATCAAGGCGGTCTGTGACGCCGTCTCGAAGCCGGTCAACGTCCTCGCCTTCGGCGCGCTCGGCCTGAGCCTCGACGAGATCGCCGCGGCGGGCGCCCAGCGGGTGAGCGTCGGCAGCGGCCTCACCTGGTCGGCTACCAACGGCGCAATCGAAGCGGCCGAGCGGATCATCGACGACGGAGACTTCTCCGGCCTCGGCACGCCGGGCCGCGTCAAGGAGTGGCTCTAGCTACTTCGCCGGGACGTCGGTCGGCATCTTGACCTGCCGGCCGAGCAGCTTCGTGAAGGTGCGGTCCGGGAGCGTTCCCTTGAGGCGGGCCGCGATCTTGGCGTCCCTGCCGACCAGGTACCGGTGCCTCGGTTTCTCCGATTTGATCGCCGTGTGGATCGCCTTGGCGACCTTCTCCGGCGGGATGCCGCGGCTCGCGGTCTCGCTCAGGACCTCGTCCATGCGCTGGAGCTGCTTGCCGTAGAGGCGCTTGGCGGTGGGCGTCAGCTTCGCTGACTGCTCCTCGATCGTCTCGGCGCCCTTCGTCCAGATCGGGGTGTCGATGCTGCCCGGCTCGATCACCACGACGTCGATCCCCCAGGGAGCCAGCTCCTGGCGGAGCGACTCTCCGAGCGCCTCGACCGCGAACTTGGACGCGTTGTATGGCGACATGAACGGGCTCGCGATCCGGCCGCCGATCGAGGCGATGAAGACGATCGTCCCCGGCGCCTCGCGGATCAGCGGCAGGAACGCCTGCGTGACCGCGACCTGCCCGACCAGGTTGACCTCGAGCACGTTCCGCAAGACGTCGAGGTCCATGGTCTCCACCGGGCCGCCGTCGCCGACTCCCGCGTTGTTGACGAGGCCGGCCAGGCCGTCGTTGCCGACGGATCGCTCAACCTCGTCCTTCGCGGCGGCGATCGAACGCTGATCGGTCACGTCGATCGTGACCGGCGTCAGGCGATCGGATCCCTCCTCGGCCAGCGACGTCGCGTCGGCCTGCTTCCGCACGCCCGCGAACACCCGGTACCCCGTCTGGTCGAGGAGAAGCGCGGTGGCGCGCCCGATTCCGGTCGAGGCCCCCGTGACCACGACGGCGCCACTTTCGTTGCCGGCCATCTCGTCCGGACACTACCGGAGCCGACCCAGCCGCTAGCTTGCTCCGCTGTGACCGCCTCGGTACTCGCCGTCGTCGGCGCGCGACCCAACTTCGTCAAGTCGGCTCCGGTGATCGCCGCCCTGGAGCAGGCCGAGGGGATCTCGATCCGCCTCCTGCACACGGGCCAGCACTACGACCGCGCCCTCTCGGCCGGATTCATCGAGCGCCTCGGGATGCGCGAGCCCGATGCCAACCTCGGCGTCGGCTCAGGGACCCACGCCGAGCAGACCGCCGCGGCATTGACCGGCGTCGAGGCGGAGCTGCGCGAGCATCCCGCAGACCTCGTCCTCGTGGCGGGCGACGTCAACTCGACCCTCGCGGCCGCGCTCGCCGCCACCAAGCTTCACGTTGGCGTCGCCCACATCGAGTCCGGGCTGCGCTCGGGCGACTGGCAGATGCCCGAGGAGGTGAACCGCGTCCTCGCCGACCGAATCTCCGACGTCCTGCTCTGCACCTCCCCGGACGCGGTCGAGAACCTCGCCGGCGAGGGGATCTCCGGGGAAGGCGTGCAGCTCGTCGGCAACACGATGATCGACAGCCTCTTCCGGCTGATGGAGGACGTCAACCGACCGGCGGTGCTCGGGCGGAACGCTGTCAAGAGCCGCGACTTCGTGCTCGTCACCCTGCACCGGCCCGCCCTCGTCGACGATCCCGAGAGGCTCGGCCCGACCATGGACGTCCTGGCCGGGCTCGCCGACTCGCTTCCCGTGATCTTCCCGGTCCATCCCCGGACGCGAGACCGCCTCGCGGGCACCGGCGCCGGCTGGGGCAAGGTCATCCTCAACCCGCCGATGGACTACGACGACTTCATCGGGCTCGAGGCGGAGGCCCGGTTGGTGATCACGGACTCGGGCGGCGTTCAGGAGGAGACGACCGTGCTCGGGACTCCCTGCCTGACCTACCGGACGACCACCGAGCGTCCGATCACGGTGGAGCTGGGCACGAACGAGCTGATCGGAGTGGACCCGGGGGTCCTGCGGGAGGCCGCCGAGCGCGCCCTGGCGGCGGAGGTACCCGAGCGCCCGCCCGAGATTCCCCTCTGGGACGGCAAGGCGGGGCCGCGCGCGGCGGCCGCGATCGAGTCCTTCCTCGGCATCTGACCCACGGGGTCAGGTCTTGCATACGACATGTTGCTTGCAAGACCTGACCCCCTGGGAGGAGGCGCGGCGAACCGAGCGAATGCCCGCACAATGAAGACCGTAAGCCGCACCCTCGTCAAGTCGCCCCCCGAGGTCTGGGAGCAGCTGGATCACACCGGCCGGATGCAGGGGCTGATGTGCGCCCTGATCGGGCGCGCGACCGACGTCAGCGTCTACGAGCGCGAGGAGGAATCCAAGCTCGCCTGGAAGGCGATCCCCGATGACGCCTGGATCAAGGTCGAGATCGCCGAGAAGGGGTGGGGAACGAACGTCAGCGTCACGGCCGAGAACGGCTCCGAACCCACAAAGCTCGAGGGCTGGCTCGACGCCGTCATCGACGAACTGGCCACACCCCAGAAGCGGCCCTTCGAGGGCATGGGCGAGGCCCAGGGACCCGAGCAGAAGGCCGAGCCCATGAAGTTGCCGGTGCCTGATGCGCCGCCGCCCGAGCCCGTGGCCGAAGCGCCGCCGCCCGAGCCCGTCGATCCCGAGCCCGTGTCCGAGCTTCCCGAGCCTCCCCCGGCCAAGCCGAAGAAGAAGCGCCGCCGCTTCTTCCGCCTCTGATCGCCGCCGCACCTGAGGGGCGATGCCCTCCCGCGTCTACGTGATCGAGCTGGATCGCGCGGCCGGCCGTCGGCGCGATCCGCGAATCCCGTGGTTGTACGTCGGCTCGAGCGCACGAAGCACGGAGGAGCGCTTCGCCCAGCACCTTCGCGGCTACAAGTCGGCGCGCCTGGTGAAGCGCTTCGCGCTGCGCCTGCGACCCGACCTATACGAGGACCTCGGGCCGTTCAAAGGATCGAAGAAGGCGTGCGCCGCCGAGAAGGCACGCGCCCGCGAGCTGGCCGAGTGCGGGTTCGTCGCGCACTGCGACGGGGTCTCCTACGGCAAGGGCAAGGGCGGCTGGGACGAATGGGACGCCGAGCGGCTGGAGCCGGTGATCGAACACCTCGACGCGGCGATCGCCGAGCTCGCCGACTCGTGCTTCAAGACACCGTCGCCGCTGCGGTTCGCGCAGCTCCTCCACGGGGAGCTCGGGTTCTGGGTCGCGGACTACATCGACCAGCTCGACCCGCCTCCGGCCTACGGCCTCTTCGCCCACGCTCGGCTCGACGTGCTGAGGAATCGCGTGGAATCCGCGGCCGCGTGCGCTCCCTAGCGCTCTCGCCGGGCTCCGTATCTATCCTTGCCGCATGGCCACCCGGCCAACGGACGAGCAACAGGGCGAGGGAACCGAGGGCGCCGAGTCGAACGGCGCACCCGAGGCCGACCAGAAGGCCGCGGTCGACGAGGACCTCCACCGCTACATCGCCCCGGCGGTCGGGTCCGACGACGAGCGGAAGATCACCGACTCCGGGATCGAGATCAAGCGCCTCTACGAGGAGGACGATGTCGCCCCAGGCCTGCAGGAGCGGCTCGGCGAACCAGGCGAGTACCCGTTCACCCGCGGCATCCATAAGGGCATGTACCGCGACCGGCTCTGGACGATGCGCCAGTACGCCGGCTTCGCCAGCCCCGAGGACACCAACGAGCGCTACCGCTACCTGACCGAGCATGGCTCGACCGGCCTCTCGATGGCGTTCGACCTGCCGACTCAGCTGGGCCGCGACTCCGATGACCCGCTCTGTGCGGGCGAGGTCGGCCGCACCGGCGTCCCGATCGACACGATCGAGGACATGCGGATCTGCTTCGACCAGATCTCCCTGGCCGACGTCTCGACCTCGATGACGATCAACGCCCCCGCCGCGATCCTGCTGCTGCTCTACGAGCTGGTCGGCGAGGAGCAGGGCGTTCCGTCGGATCAGCTGCGCGGCACCGTACAGAACGACGTGCTGAAGGAGTACATCTCGCGCGGCAACTACATCTACCCGCCCGAGCCGACGATGCGGCTCACGACCGACATCTTCGCCTACTGCAACGAGAACGTCCCGAAGTGGAACACGATCTCGATCAGCGGGTACCACATCCGCGAGAAGGGCTGCTCGGCAGTGCAGGAGGTCGCCTTCACCCTCGCCAACGCGATCGCCTACGTCGAGGGCGGGATCGCCGCCGGCCTCGACGTCAACAAGTTCGGCCAGCGGCTCGCCTTCTTCTTCAACGGGCACAACAACGTCTTCCAGGAGATCGCCAAGTTCCGGGCGGTCCGCCGGATGTGGGCGAAGCTGATGAGGGAGCGGTTCGGCGCCACCGAGGAGAAGGCGCAGATGATCCGCTTCCACACCCAGACCGGCGGCGTCACGCTCCAGGCCCAGCAGCCGGAGGTGAACATCATCCGCGTCGCACTGCAGGGCTTCGCCGCCGTCGCCGGTGGGACGCAGTCCCTCCACACCAACGGCTTCGATGAGGCCCTCGCCCTCCCCACAGAGCGTTCCGCCCGCATCGCGCTCCGCACCCAGCAGGTTCTCGCGCACGAGTCCGGCGTTGCCGACACAGTAGACCCGTTCGCCGGCTCCTACTTCATCGAGTCGCTCACCGACGAGATCGAGGAGCGCTCCTGGGAGCTGATGAAGAAGGTCGAGGACCTCGGCGGCTCCGTCAACGCGCTCGAGTTCATGCAGCGTGAGATCGAGGAGTCGGCCTCGAGCTACCACGAGCGCTACCGCACCGGCCAGGACATCATCGTCGGCGTCAACAAGTACGTCAGCGACGAGATCGACGACGTCGACATCCTCAAGGTCGACCCGGAGGCCGAGGAGCGCCAACTCACCCGCTTGAAGAAGCTCAAGGAGGCGCGCGACCAGGCCGAGCTCGACGAGCGACTCCAGTCCCTCCGAGACGTCGCGCAGGGGGACGGCAACCTGCTGCCTTCGATCAAGGAGGCCCTCCGCGCGGGCGGCTCGATCGGCGACGTCTGCAACGCGATGCGCGACGTCTTCGGCGAATACCGCGGCGGCGCGTTCTTCTAGGCGCCAGGCGACACCCGGCTCGGCTGTGGGCCTCTCGTAGACTCCGGCGCCCATGAGAGAGAAGAACCCGGTCACCCACGAGGAGAAGCTCGCCTACCTCCGCGAGCTGCGCGAGGAAGCGGTCCACGCCGGCACCGAGGAGGCGGTCGAGAAGCAGCACGCGAAGGGCAAGCTCACCGCCCGCGAGCGGATCGAGAAGCTGCTCGATCCCGGCTCCTTCGAGGAGCTCGACACCTTCGTCCGGCACCGCACCCACGAGTTCGAGATGGACAAGCGCCGCCCCTACGGCGACGCGGTGGTGACCGGCTACGGGACGATCGACGGCCGCACCGTCTTCGTCTTCTCCCAGGACTTCACGGTCTTCGGCGGGTCCCTCGGCGAGGTGATGGCCGAGAAGATGGTCAAGGTCATGGACCTGGCCGCGAAGGTCGGCGCGCCCGTGATCGGGATCAACGACTCGGGCGGCGCGCGGATCCAGGAGGGCGTGGTCTCGCTCGGCGCCTACGGCGACGTCTTCGTCCGGAACGTCCAGTGCTCCGGCGTGATCCCGCAGATCAGCCTGATCATGGGCCCCTGCGCCGGCGGCGCCGTCTACTCCCCCGCGATGACCGACTTCATCTTCATGGTCAAGGAGACCTCCCACATGTTCATCACCGGCCCCGAGGTGATCAAGACGGTCACCGGCGAGGAGGTCGAGTTCGAGGAGCTCGGCGGCGCGATGAGCCACAACTCGAAGTCCGGGGTGGCTCACTTCGCCGCCGACGACGAGGAGCAGTGCCTCGAGGACGTCCGCTACCTGATGAGCTTCCTGCCGCTCAACAATCTCGAGCTGCCGCCGCGGGTCGAGCCGACCGACGATCCCGACCGCGAGGATCCGGAGCTCGACACGCTGGTCCCCGACGATCCGCAGAAGCCCTACGACATGCGCGAGGTGATCTCCCGGATCGTCGACGACGGCGAGTTCTTCGAGGTCCACGAGCACTTCGCCAAGAACATCGTCTGCGGGTTCTCGCGACTGGACGGCCATCCCGTCGGCGTCGTCGGCAACCAGCCGGCGTTCCTCGCCGGCGTCCTCGATATCGAGTCCTCCGAGAAGGCCGCCCGCTTCGTTCGCACCTGCGACGCCTTCAACGTCCCGCTGCTCACCTTCACCGACGTCCCCGGGTTCCTGCCCGGCACCTCGCAGGAGTGGGGCGGGATCATCCGCCACGGCGCGAAGCTGCTCTACGCCTTCACGGAGGCCACCGTGCCCAAGCTCACCGTCGTCACCCGCAAGGCGTACGGCGGCGCCTACGACGTCATGAACTCCAAGCACATGCTGGCCGACTTCAACTTCGCCTGGCCGACCGCGGAGGTCGCGGTGATGGGCCCCGAGGGGGCCGTCAACATCATCTATCGCCGCGACCTGGCGAAGTCCCCGACCCCGGACGAGCGCCGCTCAAAGCTGATCGACGACTACAAGGCGCACTTCGCCAACCCCTATTCGGCGGCCGAGCGCGGCTACATCGACGACGTGATCGAGCCGCACCAGACCCGACCGAAGCTGATCCGCGCGCTGCGGACCCTGCAGACCAAGCGGGTCGAGGGCCCGAAGCGCAAGCACGGGAACATCCCGCTCTAAGCACGCGTTGCACGTTCACACCAGCGAGGGTACGCTCGGGTCCCGGAGGGGCTGCGCCAGGGCCCCTCGAGGCGGCGCACAGGGGGCCGGAGAAGGGAGTGGGGCATGAAGCGGACACCGAAGTGGAGTCAGGTCGTGATCGCACTCGGCGTGATCGCGGCGCTCGCGATCGCCGTGCCGGCGTTCGGGGTCAACAAGAGCATCAAGAAGCTGATTCGCAAGGAGGTCAGCAGGCAGATCGGCAAGGCGACCGGCCCACCCGGGCCTGCCGGTACCAACGGGACCAATGGGACCAATGGGACCAACGGCACCAACGGGACCGCGCGCGCTTACGCGACGGTGAGTCGTGCGGTCGAGTGCTCCGGTGGTCCACCGGAGGCGACCTGCTCGATCAGCCGGGCGAAGGGGATCACTTCGGTGACGCACCCGACGAGCCAAGACGGCACCTTCTGCGTTACGGCACCCGGGATCGACCCCGGGTCCGTGCCCGCCTCCGTGACGGTGGATTATGAGAACACGGACTTCCCGGAGGGAAACGCGAGCGCGATGGACGACAGCAACCCGGGTCAGTGCGGCAGCAACGGCCGCTTCGAGGTGGTAACCGAGCGTCACTCGGCTGGTGGCGATGCCGCGGCCGCCAACGACGTCGGCTTCACGATCGTGATCCCGTAGCCGCGTCCTGGCCCGGGCCGCGGCGGTACTGTGCATGCATGGCGAGCAACGGCAGGCAGAGCCCTCCGCGGCCGAGGATCGAGATCGAGAGCGCGGCAGCCGAGCCGGACGAGGCCGCGGCGATCGCGGCCGCGCTCGAGCGCTTCCTCTGGGAAACGGCGCCGGCGCCGAGGCCGGCGGAGGTGAGCCGCTGGCAGCGGACGGCGCTGCGCGAGGGCATCTCGGCCAGATCCGGTCTCGGCGGCGGCTGGGGAATCGCGCCCGGGGCCTGAGCCGGGCTTGCCGATCGCGCGCAAGTGCAATAGAACACTTGCCGTAAACCGCATCGCGCTCAAATGAGGAGGGCTCGTGGCCGTCGTAAAAATTCTCGAACTGGTCGGAAGCTCCAAGAAGTCTTCGGATGACGCCGCACAGCAGGCGCTGAAACAGGCGCAGGCCTCGCTTCGGAACATCCGCGCGATCGACGTCGTCTCCACCGGACTGCGCGGGGAGAACCTCGATGAGTGGCGAGCCCACGTCCGGGTCGCGTTCCTGGTCGAGGGAACAGAGGTCGACTGAGCTTGGGAGGAGAGGTGGCGGCGGGCGGCCGCGAAGCGGCCCCCGCCGCCTCTTGATTCGTCCCGCCGGGCGACCTACCCTGGCCTGAACCGACCAGGGGGTTGAGTCATGTGCGGACGGATCCGCACGGAGAGAAGGTTCAGGACGATCGCCGTGTGCGCCACGCTGGCGCTTGCGACGACATTGGCGATGGCGGGGACCGCGGGTGCGACTCCCCTCGAATACACCTTCGGCGGCAGCAACCAGGGGTGGTGGCAGAGCCAGGACAACGGGACCACGGTGACGAGCGCGGAGTTCCAGCCGAGCGGAGGCAACCCGGGCGGCCGGCTGACCGCCAAGGACACCGGCGTAGAGACGGGATGCCCGGATGCCGCGCCGTGCAACCTGCTCACCTTCTTCAGTCCGATCGTTCCGGCCCTGCGCGCGAACTACGGAGGCACCGCCGCCTTCGATCTACGCTCGAGCGTCAACCCGTCTTTCGCCGCGGAGTTCCTCCTGCTTCCCTCGGGGTCGGAGTACCTCGACGGTCTGATCAGCGAGGCGACCGGGACGAACTATCACCATCTCTCCATCCAGCTGGACGAGACGGGGAACTGGGCGATCTGCCCCTACGCCGGGGGACCCTGCAGGGCCCCGACCCAGTTCCAGTTCACCAACCTGATCGGTGCGAGCGATCAATTCGCGGTGATCGCGGACGTCGGCCCGAACGGGATCGGCGAGACCTACGACCTGGACAACGTCACCCTCACCGACGGTCCGCCGCCCCCGCAGCCGCCGCCCCCGCCCCCGCCCGCCCAGCCGCAGCCGCACAACAAACACAAGAAGCACAAGAAGAAGTGCAAGAAGCACAAGAAGAAGCATCGAAGGGCCGCCGCGGCCAAGAAGAAGAAGTGCAAGAAGCACAAGAAGAAGCGGCGAGCTTCCCTCGTGCGGCTCAGAGGCTGACGAGCGGCGCGTCGATCTCCCCGCCGCGCCAGAGCTCGTAGACGGCCTTGGAGATCGCCAGGTCCTGGATCGCGAGACCGGTGGAGTCGAACAGGGTGAGCTCGCCGTCGGACCGCGTCCACGTCGAGTCGCCGCTCAGCACTTCCCCGATCTGCGTGACGTCGTCGCGGGAGACCACCCCCGCCTCGACGCCGTTCGCGAGCTCACCCCCGGCGCTTGCCTGCTCCCAGTCGTCGCAGAAGAGCGTGCAGCGCCGGATCGCATCGAGCTCCACCTCCTGCTTTCCGTGCGCGTCGGCGCCGAGGACCGCGATGTGCTGACCCGGGGAGAGCTCGTCCGCGAGGATCACCGGCTCGTTCCCCGGGGTGACGGTGACGACGACATCCTGGGCCGCCGCCTCCCTCCGGTCACCGACCCGCCAGCCGAGCTCCTCGGCGAGCACCCGGGCGGCCTCGGGCCGCACGTCGGCACAGACACCCTCTCCATAGCCGGCGGCAGCCAGGCACCGCGCCGACCAGGCGCCGTTCACCCCACAGCCGACGATGCCGACCGAACTCGCCTCATCCAGGGCGAGCACCTGAGCTGAGACGGCGGCGGCGGCGCCCGTCCGCAGAGAGGTCACGGACGAGCATTCGATCACGGCAAGCTCCTCCCCGGTCTCGGCGTCGGAGAGCAGGACCTCGCCGCGGACCACCGGCAGGCCCCTTGCGCTGTTGCCCGGAAACGACGTCACCCACTTGAGCAGGGCCATCCCCTCGCCGCGAGCCGGCATCGCCCGGAAGTCGCCATATGGGGGGCTGTCGAGATAGACCTTGGCGGGCATCTCCCAGTCGCCGCGCCCGTATCGCTCGAACGCCTCGCCGGTTCGCTCGATCGCCGTCAGCGGATCGATCGCCTCGAGAACCGCCCGCGCCGAGATCACCGGGATTTCGGTCATGCGACGATTCTCGCGGGTCACAGCAACAAATCGCCGGCAACCGGTTTAGTGTGATCGAGATGAGTCTGGGGAGTGGGAGAGCGGCCTTCGCAATAGCGGCCTCGCTGGCCGTGGCAGCGTTCGCGGCCACCGGCACCGCGCTCGGCGCGGTGACGATCGGGAGCACGCTCACGGCGGACCCCGCCGGTACGGCTCCGGGCGGATGCAACTCCTTTGAATGCACGGCGGCCAACCGTGGGTTGAACGCCGCCGCCGCGGCGCCCGGCGGCTTGGGTTCGCCCGTCAACGGTGTCGTGACCAGCTGGCGGGTCAAGTCGGGGAGCAGCGGCATGGTTCGCCTCCGCGTACTCCACTTCGTCGGGGGGACCACGTTCGCCGGCGGCCCGAAGACCCTCCCGTTTCCCGTCGGTCCGGGATTGTCCGCTCCGATCGCCACGGCCCTCCCGATCGGGCTCGGAGAGGGGGTCGGCCTCGACTCATCCATGGGCATGCTGGACCAGGCCCTGAACACCAGCGCCACGGAGGTGAACTGGTTCAATCCACCGCTCGCCGAAGGGGACACGCGGGCGGGCAATGCAGGCGGCGGCTACGAGGTCCTCGTCCAGGCCACCGTCGAGCCCACCACCGCCTTCAGCCTCGGGCCGGTGAAGCGAAACAAGAAGAAGGGCAAGGCGATCGTCACTGCCAACCTGCCCAATCCCGGCACCCTCACCTACACGCATAAGGGCGTCAAGGTGATCGGACCCTCGGCCGTCTCGGCTCCGGGCCCGGTGAACCTCGTCATCAAGGCGACCGGCAAGAAGCGCAAGAAGCTCAACCGGAAGGGCAAGACGCGGGTCTTCCTGAACGTCGGCTTCACCCCCACCGGCGGTGCCACGGCGACCCAGCACGCCAACCTCAAGCTGGTCAAGAAGCACAAGAAGAAGTAGAAGGTCCCTCCGTACTCGCGGCCAGCCGCGGATACAGCAGTTTCGCGGTCGACGATGGTTCAAGGATCCGGCTGGGAACAGCCTGGCGATTCACGAAGACGTCTAGCGCGGCGCGCCGACGCGGCTAAGCTCCACAACCGCACGAGCCGGAATCACCTTAAACTCGATCAGGTTTGCTAGTTTGAGGTCCGGTCACCCCCGGACAGCTACGTCGACGAAAGGAATGCCGGTTCCATGGAGCCCGTTTCGGCCCCGAATCCGAAAACGGCGGCCACAAACACCGCCGCCGGATCAAAGTCCACCAACGGCACTCCGCTGCCGGCGAAGAAGCTCGCCGACCCCTCGGCGCTCAAGCAGGATCCGAGCAAGGAGCAGCACGGCAAGGGCAGGCGAGGGTCGCTCGAGAACCCCGAGGTCTACGAGAACGTCCCGGGCCACGTGATCCCGATCCTCGAGCGGGAGTTCGACGACTTCGACACCGAGGCGGCCAGCTTCCTGCGAGGCGAGCAGACCGAGGAGCAGTTCATCGGCTTCCGCCTCAAGCAGGGCGTCTACGGCCAGCGCCAGCCCGACGTGCAGATGATCCGCGTGAAGCTCCCGTACGGCGGCGTCAGCCCGGAGCAGATGGAGGCCTTCGCGGACGTGATCGAGGAGCTCGCGCCCCTCAACAAGGGCCACATCACGACCCGCCAGAACATCCAGATCCACCACGTCCCACTGGCCGACGCGGCCGAGTTCATCCGGCAGATCAGCCAGGCGGGGCTCTCCTCGAGGGAGGGCTGCGGGAACACGATCCGTAACGTCACCGGCGACCCGTGGGCCGGCGTCGCCGCGGACGAGCCCTTCGACATCACCCCCTATGCCGCGGCATATGCCCGCTACTTCGTCCGCCACCCGACCACCCAGCTGATGCCGCGCAAGGTGAAGACGGCCTTCAGCGCCAGCGACGCCGATCGGGCGATCACGGAGATCCATGACGTCGGCTTCATCCCCAAGGTCAGGCAGGTCGACGGCGAGGAGGTGCGCGGCGTCGAGGTCAAGATCGGCGGCGGAACCTCGATCCAGCCTCGGGTCGCTCCCACCCTGTACGAGTTCGTCGAGCTCGACAACGGCGACTACCTCAAGGTCACCGAGGCGGCGCTGCGGATCTTCGACCGCCAGGAGTGGCTGCGCGAGAACCGGATGCGCGCTCGGATCAAGGTGCTGGTCGACAAGATCGGCATGGACGCCTTTCGGGAGCTGGTCGAGGAGGAGCTGAAGGGCGACTGGGTCAACGACCGCGACTTCACCATCGATCACCTTCTCCTTGTTCATGACGAGGAGGCCGACGCTCCGGCCGTCCCGGAGAGCTGCGGCTCGCCACCACAAACGGCGGCCACAAACACCGCCGCCGGATCAACGAGCGAATTCAACGCCTGGGTCGACGCCAACGTCGCTCCGCAGCGTCAGGAGGGCTTCGTCACCGCCACTCTCAAGGTGACCCGGGGTGACCTCACGCCCGGTCAATTCCGCGGGCTCGCGGCGATCATGCGCGAGTTCACCGGCGGCTACGCCCGCACCACCGTTCAGCAGAACCTGGTGCTGCGCTGGATCCGCTCCGAGTCTCTCTACGACCTCTGGCTTCGCCTGAAGGAGCTCGACCTGGGGGATTCAGGGGCCTTCGGGATCACCGACGTCGTCAGCTGCCCCGGAACCGACAGCTGCAAGCTCGGCATCACGGCGTCCATGGGCCTGAATGCGGAGCTCCAGAAGCGCCTCGAGGAGATGGAGATCACCGATCCTCTGACGAAGCAGATCCACATCAAGATGAGCGGCTGCCCCAACGGCTGCTCCCAGCACCACATCGCCACGATCGGCTTCTACGGGGCCTCGATCAAGGTCGGCGAACACACCATTCCCGCCTACATCCCGCACATCGCCGGGAACTTCGAGGGCGGCGACGTCGTCTTCGGCCACCGGCTCAAGGCGCGCCTCCCGGCGAAGCGCGTCCCTGATGCGGTCGAGCGCTGGATCAAGCATTACGAGGAGAACCGCACCGAGGGCGAGAACTTCAACGCCTTCGTCGACCGCACAGGCTTCGAAGCGTTCGAGGAGCTGATCTCGGACCTGAAGCTCCCGGTCGAGTTCAGCGCCGAGAACCTCATGTTCTTCATCGACTGGAACCGATCGGAGCCCTACAAGGTGGAGCGCGGCGAGGGCGAGTGCGCGGTCTAGTGGCGACAAGGAGCTCCATATCGGAGCGGCGGCGAAGCCGCCGCGACTTGGGATTGCGACGCAGGAGCCACGCCTGAGGATGGCGACAAGGAGCTCCATATCGGAGCGGCGGCGAAGCCGCCGCGACTTGGGATTGCGACGCAGGAGCCACGCCTGAGGATGGCCATGCCCGCCACCGAACACGCCGCCGTGCCCGCCGCCGACCTGGACAGCCTTGGCTTCGATCCCGAGATCGTCGCCGCCGAGCTCGAGGGCGCGAGCGCCGAGGAGGCGCTCGGCTGGGCGCTCGACACCTTCGGCCAGAGGATGTACATCGCCTGCTCCTTCCAGAAGACGAGCTCGGTGACCGTGCATATGGCGCACAGCATCGATCCCGAGGCGCGCTTCTTCTATCTGGACACGGACGTCCTCTTCCCGGAGACCTACCAGACCAAGAGCCGCCTCGAGGAGCGGTACGCCATCAACTTCCACCGGTACAGCTCGATCACCCTCGAGCAGCAGAAGCGCCTCTACGGCGATCAGCTCTGGAGCCGCGACCCGGATGCCTGCTGCGGCATCCGCAAGGTCGAGCCGATGCGCTCGGCGCTCGCCGCGGTCGATCTCTGGGTCTCCGGCATTCGCCGCTCGGACTCGCAGACCAGGGCGGGCGCACCGAGGTTCGGCTGGGACAAGCGCTTCGGCCTCTGGAAGCTGAACCCTCTGGCCGATTGGTCCGAGCAGGAGGTCTGGTCCTACATCTCCAAGCACGACGTTCCCTACAACGCGCTCCACGATCAGGGCTATCCCTCGATCGGCTGCACGCACTGCACCCGGAAGCCGGGTGTGGGCGAGGACGCCCGCGCCGGCCGCTGGGCGGGCCTGGACAAGACGGAATGCGGGCTGCATGGTTGACCTGCTGAGGTAGGTCGCGCGCCGCTCCGCTACCCTGCCCGCTTCCTGACCGACCTGATCATCTTTATCCACTCAAGGACGCCATGACCCAGACCGCTCTGAAGCTCCAGCTCACCGACCGCCAGACCGCCGACTTCGAGATGATCGGCACCGGCGGCTTCGCCCCATTGACCGGCCCGCAGGGTTCCGAGGACTGGAAGAGCGTCGTCGAGAACATGACGCTCTCGAGCGGTGAGTACTGGCCGATCCCGATCACCCTCGCCACCGACCTGGACGCCTCCGAGGGCGACACGGTCGAGGTCTCGAGCGACGAGGGCAAGCCCCTTGGCCGCCTGAACGTCACCGAGGTCTTCGAGCGCGACCTGGAGGCCGAGGCGGAGAACGTCTACCGGACCGCCGACAAGGAGCACCCCGGCGTGGCCGCCATCTACGAGGAGGGCGCCCGGTGCCTTGCCGGCACCTACGAGGTCGACGACCTTCCCGACCACGAGGAGGCCTTCAGCAAGCGCTACCTGAGCCCGGCACAATCTCGCGAGGCGTTTGCCGAGCGAGGCTGGAAGCGGATCGTCGCCTTCCAGACTCGCAACCCGATCCACCGCGCCCACGAGCACGTCACCAAGACCGCGCTGGAGATCACCGACGGGCTGATGATCCACCCGCTGATCGGCAAGACGAAGGCGGGCGACATCCCGGCCGAGGTTCGGATGCGCTGCTACGAGGTGCTGATGGAGGACTACTACCCCGACGACCGCGTGATCCTCAACGTGTTCCCCTCGAAGATGCACTACGCGGGCCCGCGCGAGGCCGTTCTGCACGCGATCGCTCGCCGGAACTACGGCTGCACGCACTTCATCGTGGGCCGCGACCACGCGGGCGTCGGCGACTACTACGGCACCTATGACGCACAGGCGATCTTCGACGAGCTGGACATCGACAAGCTCGGTATCCAGCCTCTCTTCTTCGAGCACACCTTCTGGTGCAACAAGTGCGAGGGAATGGCCTCGGGCAAGACCTGCCCGCACGGCCCCGACGATCACGTCTTCCTGAGCGGTACGAAGGTGCGCGAGATGCTCGGCAACGGCGAAAAGCCGCCGCAGGAGTTCAGCCGCCCCGAGGTGGCTCAGATCTTGATCGACACATACAAGGAAGAAGGAAATGGCTGACGACAAGGGCTTCACCCTCTGGTTCACCGGGCTTTCGGGCGCGGGCAAGACGACCATCTCCCACCTCGTGGAGCAGCAGCTGCGCGACCGTGGCTCGCGGATCGAGGTGCTCGACGGCGACGTCGTGCGCGAGAACCTCTCCAAGGGTCTCGGTTTCTCGAAGGAGGACCGCGACACCAACATCCGCCGGATCGCCTTCGTGGCCGATCTCCTGTCTCGCAACGGCGTCCCGGTGATCACCGCCGCGATCTCCCCCTACCGCGAGATCCGCGACGAGGCGCGCGAGATGATGGGCGGCCGCTTCATCGAGGTCTTCGTCAAGGCCTCCGTCGAGGTCTGCGCCGAGCGCGACGTGAAGGGTCTCTACGAGAAGGCCTTCAAGGGCGAGATCAAGGAGTTCACCGGCGTCTCAGACCCGTACGAGCCCCCGCTGAACCCGGAGCTCATCCTGGACACAGAGCACGAGAGCGCGGAGGACTCCGCCGCGAAGATCGTCTCGCTGCTGGAGGAGCGTCAGCTGATCCCGGCGGCGCAGCCCGCCTAAACGCGAGGGTGCTCCGCAGGCGAAGCCGAGGAGCAGACCGTTTATCGCGGCGGCAGCTCGGGCTCGCCGAGGTCGTAAGTCGGATAGCTCAAGAAGGAGTCGAACATCTTGTGGTTCGGACCGTGAAAGTCAGAGGAAGCGGTCGCCGCGAGGCCTCGATCCCGGCAGACCTCCAGCAGGAACTTCGTCTGCGCCCGGTCGTGCGCCGGGTAGAAGCACTCGACCCCGTCGAGCTCCAGGTCGTCGATCAGGGCGGCCACCTCGTTGGGGTCGTCCATGTCCCAGAACGGATGGGCGAGGACGGCGGATCCTCCGGCGCCGTGGATGATCTCGGTGGCCTCCGCGGCGTCCGGCCAGCGCCGGGGGACGAAGGCCTTGGCGCCGGGGATGAGCCACTCCTCGAAGAAGGCGCTCATGCCGTCCGGCTTCACACCCGCGGCCTTGGCGATGTGCGGGCGGCCGACGGACGAGGCGTCCCCGGCCTGGGCGATCGCGTCCTCGTAGGTGACCGGGACGCCCTGGGCGCTGAGGCGCTCGACGATCTCCCGGGCGCGGGTCACCCGCTCGGCCTGGGCTCGCTCGCACGCGGGTGCGATGGCGTCCGTGTCCACCCAGTAGCCGAGCATGTGCATGTCGTCGATGCTCCCGTGCACGCACGAGATCTCCGTGGCGGGGACCAGCGCGATGCCGGCCGCGCTCGCGGCTTCCTCAGCCTCGGCAACGCCGTCGATTCCGTCGTGATCGGTCAGAGCAAGCGTGGTGACACCCGCCTCGACGGCGGCCGCCACCACTCCCGCGGGCGGCAGCTCTCCGTCGGAGAAGGTCGAATGGCTTTGAAGGTCCATCATCGGCGGCGGAGCATATGAGGATCTCGGCAAAAGCTGACTACGCCGTGCGTGCCGCCGTTGAGATGGCCGCGGCGGGCGACCAGCCCGTCAAGGGCGAGAAGCTCGCCGAGGCGCAGGACATTCCGCTCCAGTTCCTCGAGCACATCCTGCTCGAGCTGAAGCACGCCCGGCTGGTCAGGGCGCGACGGGGGGCGCGCGGCGGCTACTGGCTCGCCCAGCCGCCCGAGCAGATCACGCTCGCAAACGTGATCCGGGCGGTGGAGGGTCCACTCGCCAACATCCAGGACCAGGCGCCGGAGCAGACGAAGTACCCGGGCAACGCCGAGCAGCTCAGCGAAGTCTGGATCGCGGTCCGCGCCTCGTTGCGCCGGGTGCTCGAGCACGTCACGATCGCCGATCTGCGCGACGGCAAGATCCCCTCCGACGTGCTCGAGCTGACCCGCGACGAAGGCGCCCGGATCACCAGGTAACGCCTGCAACCACCGAGAATCTGCACCCGTTAGGGGGGAATGGGCGGCTTCGCTATAGTGCCGCCTTCATTTAAGACTCTGTCGGTCAAGAAAGGGAACAAGGTGGAGAAACGGCCCTTCGTCGAAACGGCCGCCCTCCCCTCTCAATTCCATGGATCCAGCAATCATCTTCTTCGGCTTCGGTGTCGGCTTTCTCGTTGGGATGACCGGGATGGGCGGCGGTTCGCTGATGACGCCGCTGCTCGTCCTGATCTTCGGGATCAAGCCCACGACCGCAATCGGCACCGACATCTTCTACGCGGCGGTCACCAAGACCGCGGGCAGCTGGCGCCACCTCAAGCTGAAGACGGTGAACATACCGCTCGTCTACTGGATGGCCGCGGGCAGTGTCCCGTCGGCGATCGTCGGCGTCTGGTTCCTCGACTACCTGAAGCGGCGCCTCGGCGAGAACCTCGACGAGACCGTCTTCGCCATCCTTGCCGGCTGCCTGCTGGTGGTGGGCGCCGCCACGCTGCTCCGCGGGTTCTTCCTGGCCGACAAGATCCAGGAACGCGAGGACTTCGAGATGCACACGCGGCACAAGGTTGCCGCAGTCGGCATCGGCGCCACCACGGGCTTCATCATCGGACTGAGCTCCGCCGGCAGCGGCACCCTGATCGGCATCATGCTGATCGCCGTCTACCGGCTCACGCCGAACAAGGTCGTCGGCACGGACGTGGTCCATGCCGCCCTGCTGCTCTGGGCGGCATCCATTGCCCACATCGTCGGCGGGAACGTGGACTTCGGGCTCGCCGTCAACATCATGATCGGCTCGGTACCCGGTGTGGTTCTGGGGTCGAACCTGTCGGTGAAGTGGCCCCAGGGCGCGCTTCGCTATGCGCTGGGCGTCGTCTTGATCGGCGCAGGGATCACGATCATGAACAAGGCGAACACCGACCTTGTCCCGTGGGTGATGGGCGGGGCGACCCTGGCGATCGTCGCCCTGTTCGCCATCCAGATGGCCCTGACGAAGGAAGTCGAGCACGACCCCGAGGAGCAGGAGCTGATGCGGCGCGCCGCTCTCGTCGCATCACATGGAGACGAGATCGAGCGCCATCAGGCGATCGAGGCCGAGCTCGCCGCCCGAGGCCGGACTCGAAACTCGCCTGCAAGCGGCCGCCCCGCCTAAGTCGCTTCGGCCTGCGGCCTTCGCTCCTAGGGAGAGCGCCCTGGCAGGCGCTAAGCCGCAATACTCCGCCGCCGTGTTCGAGAAGGTTCTGATCGCAAACCGCGGCGAGATCTCCATCCGCGTCGCCCGCACCCTGAAGGAGATGGGGATCGGCTCGGTCGCCGTCTACTCGGAGCTCGACCGTGACGCTCCGCACGTGCGCGAGGCCGATGAGGCGTTCCTGCTCGGCCCGCCGACGCCGGCCGAGAGCTACCTGAACATCGAGAAGATCCTCGAGGTGGCGCGGAGCGCCGGCGTCGAGGGGATCCATCCCGGCTACGGCTTCCTCGCCGAGAACGCCGAGTTCGCGGCCGCCTGCGAGAAGGCGAAGATCACCTGGATCGGCCCCCCGCCCAAGGCGATCGAGGCGATGGGCTCGAAGACCCGCTCCCGAGAGCTGATGCAGAAGGCGGGAGTGCCGATCGTGCCCGGCGCCACCTCGCCGGTGAAGGATGTCGAGGCGGCCACCAAACAGGCGCGCGAGATCGGCTATCCGATCGCCTGCAAGGCGGCCGGGGGAGGTGGCGGCAAGGGTTTCCGGGTGGCCGTCGACGAGGAGAGCCTCGCCGACGCGTTCGAGGGCGCGGCTCGGGAGGGAGAGAAGTTCTTCAGCGACCCGACGGTCTACCTCGAGCGCTACATGGAGGACCCGCGCCACGTCGAGGTCCAGGTGCTGGCCGACGCCAAGGGAAACGTGATCCACCTCGGCGAGCGCGACTGCTCGATCCAGCGCCGGCATCAGAAGCTGATCGAGGAGTCGCCCGGCCCAAAGGTCGATGAGGAGATGCGCGAGCGGATCGGCCGGATCGCCACCGAGGCCGCCGCCGCGGTCGGTTACCGCTCGGCCGGGACGGTCGAGGGCCTCCAGGTCGGCGACGACTACTACTTCCTCGAGATGAACACCCGCGTGCAGGTCGAGCACTGCGTGACCGAGATGGTCACCGGCATCGACATCGTCCGAGAGCAGATCAAGATCGCCGCCGGCGAGCCGCTCTCGATCTCTCAGGAGGACGTGGATCTCCGCGGGCACGCGATCGAGTGCCGGATCAACGCCGAGGCCGCGCACAAGAACTTCGCGCCCGCTCCCGGGCGGATCACGAGCTACCGCGAGCCGGCAGGTCCGGGCGTGCGGGTCGACTCGGGCGTTGAGGCGGGCTCGGAGATCACCCCGATGTACGACCCGATGGTCGCGAAGCTGATCGTCTGGGACGTCGACCGCGAGCACGCGACCAGGCGGATGATCCGAGCCCTCGGCGAGTACGAGGTCGGTGGGGTGACCACGCTGATCCCCTTCCACACTGCCCTGCTCGCGACCGAGCAATGGGCGAATGGCGAGACCTGCCGCGACCTCGTGGGAGACCGTGACTGGCTCAAGCAGCTGGCCGCGGCCGAGACGGCCGAGAAGGCCCTCCACGCCGAGGGCGACGGCGAGCAGGTCACCCGCGATTACAAGGTCGAGGTCGCCGGGAAGCTCTTCGATGTCAAGGTGATCGGCGACGCGGTCGCGGCGCCGGCGGGTGGCGGCGGGGCGGGCCTGAAGCGCCCGCCGAAGCGCGAGCGCTCCGGTGGTGGGGGCAGCGCTGCCTCGGGGAACGACCTCGTCTCGCCTCTGCAGGGCAACGTCTTCAAGGTCCCCGTCGAGCAGGACCAGGAGGTCTCGGAGGGCGACCTCGTCTGCGTGATCGAGGCGATGAAGATGGAGAACGAGATCACCGCCCACCGGTCGGGCAAGATCACGAAGCTGGCCGCCGAGGAGGGCGCGCCGGTGAACTCCGGCGACCTGCTCGCGACGATCGAGTAGCGCTACTTCGCGCCGAGCTTCGCCGCGGCCTCGCGGATGTTCTTCACGGTGGCGTCCGGAGCCTTGCGGCCCTCGAGCTTCTCGCCGTGGCGGTTCACCCAGATCGTCGGCACGTTCAGCTTCAGGGCGGGGCCGACGTCGGTCTCGTAGCCGGAGGCGATGTGGACCCAGCCCTTCTTCCCTCCGATGCGGCGGGCGCACTCGCGCAGGTGGGTGTTGTCGGGCTTGTAGCTGCGGACCTGCTGAGCGGTGACGACAAGGTCGAGCTCGGTGCGCAGGTGACGCCGTGAGATCCCGAGCAGCTTGTCGTCGACGTTGGAGATGATCCCGATCTCGTAGCGGTCCCTGAGGCGGTCCATCGCGGCATTCGCCTCGCGAAAGGGAGGCCAGGACGCCACGCTGTCCGGGAGGAACTGCGCGCGAGACGGCTCGAGCGTCCAGTCGATCTCCTCGGCGGTCTGCACGGCGGCCCTGCGGAGGACCTCCGCGTAGAGCTCGTAGGAGCCGGACATGATCTGCGCCTGGTTCTCGAAGAACCGCTGGAGGAACTCCCCTTCGTCGATCGTCAGGCCATCGCGATCGGCCTGCTTCTGGAAGGCGTCCATGATCCCCTTCTCCCAATCGATCAGGGTGCCGTAGCAGTCCGTGGTCACCCACTTGATGTCTTTCAGCTTTGGAAGGGCCATGAGAGCCGCGGGAGTATTGCAATTTGCCTCTTTCGGGGCCTGTCCCCAAGCGCTGCCGACCCCCTCGGCGCGTCTGCCAGCCGCTCATGTACCCTCTCGCGGCCTTGGATCTCCTCGAATATCAGGGAAAGCAGCTCTTCGCCGGACACGGTGTTCCCGTCCCCGAAGGGCGGGTCGCCGACACCGTCGATGCCGCCGTGGAGGCGGCAGAGCAGATCGGCTATCCGTGCGTGATCAAGGCCCAGGTGCAGATCGGAGGGCGCGGGAAGGCCGGCGGCATCAAGGTCGCCCAGGACAAGGATGAGGCGACCGAGCACGCCAATGCGATCCTCGGCATGGACATCCGCGGGCCGCGCGGCGAGGGCCCCTTCACCGTCCATCAGGTGTGGGTCGAGCGCGCCTCCGACATCGATGCCGAGTACTACGCCTCGGTCATCCTCGACCGCTCCGCCAAGAAGCTGCTGGCGATGCTCTCGACCATGGGTGGGATGAACGTCGAGGAGATCGCGGAGAAGGACCCGGACGCTCTGGTCCGCCGCCACGTGGAGCCCTCCGAGGGGTTCGGCGAAGCCCAGGCGACCGCGCTGGCGTCGGACGCCGGACTCCCCGAGGAAGCTCGCGAGAAGACCGCCGCGTCCCTGGTGAAGCTCTACGAGGCGTTCAACGACAGCGACGCCACCCTGATCGAGGTCAATCCGCTGGTGCTCACGAAGGGCGGCGACGTGATCGCCCTCGATTCGAAGGTGACGATCGACAACTCCGCTCTCTACCGCCACGAGGACCTCGCGGACCTCGAGGAGGGCTTCATCGAGGACGAGCAGGAGCGGATGGCGAAGGAGAAGGGCCTCACCTACGTGAAGCTCGACGGGGACATCGGCATCCTCGGCAACGGCGCCGGGCTCTGCATGTCCACCCTGGACGTCGTCGCCCAGGCAGGCGGCAGGCCGGCCAACTTCCTCGACGCCGGCGGCGGCTCCAAGGCCGAGGCGATCATCGACGCGCTCACCGTGATCACCTCTGATGAGAAGGTCGTCGCGATCCTCTTCAACATCTTCGGCGGCATCACCCGCTGCGACGAGATCGCCAAGGGCATCATCGAGGCCTCCCAGCAGATCGACATCGGCGTCCCGCTGGTCGTCCGCCTCGACGGCACGAACTCCGAGGAGGGGCTCAGCCTCCTCGCGGACGCCGACCTGCCCAACCTCCACGTCGAGAAGACCATGCTCGGCGCGGCCGAGAAGGTCGTCGAGCTCGCCAAGGCGGAGGCCGGCTGATGGGCCCCCGGACGCGAAGCCGAGGAGGGGCCATTTAATGAGCATCATCGTCGGCGACGAGACACGGCTCGTGATCTCCGGCCTCACTGGCCGCGAGGGCTCCTTCCACGGCCTGCGAAACCGCGACTACGGCACCGACGTGGTCGCCGGCGTCACTCCGAAGAAGGGAGGCCAGGACGTCGAGGGGATCCCGATCTTCGACACGATCGCCGAAGCCGTCGACGAGCGGGGAGCGAACACCTCGATGATCTTCGTCCCGGCCCGCTTCGCCGCCGCCTCGATCAACGAGGCGATCGACGCCGGGATCGAGACGGTGATCGCGATCACCGAGCACATCCCGGTCCACGACATGCTCGCCACCTACTGGAAGGCGCGCGACGCCGGCGTCAGGCTGATCGGCCCCAACTGCCCCGGCGTGCTCAGCCCCGGCAAGGCGAACGTCGGGATCATCCCGGCCCAGTTCTTCGAGCAGGGCTCGATCGGCGTCGTCTCCAAGTCGGGGACCCTGACCTACCAGATCGGCAACGAGCTCAAGCAGGCCGGGCTCGGCAACTCCTCGATCGTCGGCATCGGCGGCGATCCGATCGTCGGCTCCGACTTCATCGACATCCTCACCCTCTTCGAGCAGGACGACGAGACCGAGCTGATCGTGATGGTCGGCGAGATCGGCGGCGACGCCGAGGAGCGCGCCGCCGAGTTCATCGCCGAGAACGTCTCGAAGCCGGTCGTCTCCTACATCGCCGGCTTCACCGCTCCGCCGGGCAAGCAGATGGGCCACGCCGGAGCGATCATCTCCGGCTCCTCGGGCACCGCCGAGGCGAAGAAGGAGGCCCTCGAGGCCCAGGGCATCCGAGTCGGCAAGAGCCCGACCGAGACCGCCCAGCTCGCCGCCGAGACGATCGGCGCAAAGGCCTAGTTCAGGCGGTCTGCCGGGATGCCCGGCGGCGGAGCTTCGCGCGTGCCCGGGCGGCCCGCTTCTGCTCCTCGCTCAGGGTGAGGGACTTCTTGCGGGGCGGCCGCTGCTCGGGCGCCTCGGGCGCCGGCTGAGCCTCGGGAGACGACTCGTCGGCCTCGGCCTCCGGGCCTTGCTGCGGGGGCTCGGCGTCCGGGACCGTCCGGCGCTTGACCTGGCCCTGATCGAGCCGGCCGCCAAGCAGCTCCTTCGCCGCGCGGACGGCCTCCTTGGGCGTCAGGTAGGTCACCCACGAGACGATCTTCGACTCCTCCACGACCCAGAGCCCGCCGAAGCGGCGATCGACCGGCGCGCCGTCCTTGGGCTTGCCACGCTCGCGGCAGATCGCGACGACCTTGCCAGGTCCGACCTCGGCGATGTCCTCGACGTCGAAGCTGTGGGACTCCCAGCCATCGAGGTAGCGGCGCATCGCGCGCTGGACGTCCTCGCGCTTCCAGACGAGGTCGCCATCGGTGCGGGAGGCGCGCTCGTCCCAGCGAATCAGCGGATCGGCGAGCGCGAGCGCGATCTCGCAGTCACCGTTGCCGTAGGCCTGCAGAGCGATCCTGACCAACTCGAGCGACGCCGGCATCGCGCAACAGTATTGCCGACGCGCCGGGCGCTCAACTCGATTCTTCCCGGACCGCGGCTTCCCTGCCGATCGCGTGTGTCCGTACAGACCGGGCGGCCTTCATCCCCCGCTGGTGGCGGAGTATCGCACCGTTCGTATACTCGATGCGCCAATGGCCGGACGGACGATCAGCTTCGCTCGAGGCGCTCCGAGTGCCGACATCCTTCCGCACGAGGCCGTGCGCGAGGCGGCGGCGCATGCCCTCGAGTCCGATTGGGAGAAGGCACTGAGCTACGGCACCGGCCGGGGCCATCTCGGCCTCTGCGAGTGGATCGCGGAGCTCCACGCCGTCGAGCCCGATCAGGTGATGATCACCAACGGCTCGATGGAGGGGGCCGCTCTCCTGTTCCGCCATCTCGTCTCGAAGGGAGACCGCGTCGTCGTCGAGCAGCCCACCTACGACCGCACGCTCCTGTTGCTCCAGCAGGCCGGCGCCGATCTGGTTGGCGCAAAGCTGGAGGCCGACGGCATCGATCCCACGGAGGTCGAATCCGCATGCAGCGAGGGCGAGGTGAAGCTCGCCCACGTGATCCCGAACTTCCACAACCCAGCGGGCTGCACCCTCTCGCTCGAGAAGCGGGGCGCGCTGGTCCGGCTCGCGGCCGACAAGGGCTTCACCCTCTTCGAGGACGATCCGTACCGCCTGATCCGCTTTGGAGATGAACCTAGGAAGACCATGCTCGACATGGACGCCGCGGATCGCGTGATCCACGCGTCCTCCTTCTCGAAGTCGGTCAGCCCGGGCGTGCGGGTCGGCTATCTGGTTGGTCCCACCGACCAGATCGCGACCCTCGCCAAGAGGGCGAACGAGACCTACATCTCGCCCAACATGCTGGCCGAGGCGATCGTCTACGAGCTCTGCCGCTCCGGCGGGCTCGACGAGAACCTCAAGGTCGTGAACGCGGCGCTCCGCGAGCGGAGAGACGCCCTCGTCGACGCTCTCCGCGAGCACATCCCGGAGGCCGAATTCGTGGTGCCCGAGGGCGGCTACTTCCTCTGGCTCGACCTGAACGACGACGTTGACACCAAGGCCCTGCTCGCCGAGGCCAAGGAGGAGGGAGTCACCTTCGTCGCGGGCCCCGACTTCATGATGGAAGGCGGGTCGAACAGCCTGAGGCTCTCGTTCGCGCCGGTGCCCGCCGGCGAGGTCGCCGAGGGCGTGCAGCGCCTCGCGCGCGCCCTGGAGCGGGTCCGCGAGGGCGCCTCCAACGCGAAGGCCGCCTAGAGACGGTCCCCGAGGATCTCCTGCGCCCGCCGGTAGAGGTTGAGGTCCTCCGCCCGGGCCGGGTAGGGCTTGCGCCGCTGCTCGGTGCGGTGAGCCTCGATCGCCCTGGCGATGGAGACCAGCCTGCGCTCGGCGACGTTGCGATCGGTGATCAACCTTCGGGTGCTTGCTTCCATGTGTTCCCCCGTGCGTTGAGTGGCTTACTCGGCTGAGGCCCGGTGGCCTGCCGGCAATTCTCAGGCTCGGACCTGAACGGGGGGCTAAGAGTCGGTAAAGAAGCTCAGCGACCGTAGCGATCGCTCGAAATGACCAGCTGCTCCGGCAGCGGCGGCCGCGGCGGAGGCGCAGGGTCGGCTCGAACCGAGACCGTTTCGGCGACGCTCTTCGAGACCGGGTGCTTTCCGTCGTCCGAGGCCAGCACGACCTCTTCGTCATCAGAGCTCTCGAGCGTGCCCTTCAGTCCCGGGTTCAGCCCTGTCCCCTTCAGGTAGTGAAGGATCTCCTCGGCCTCGTTCTCGAAGCGGAGGATCATCACCTCGGCGCCGGGTTCCACATCCGCCAGCAGGACACCCTGCTCACGCGCTCCCTCGACGATCGGGTGGCCGTGCGGGCAGGTCTTCGCGTCTCCGATCGCGGCGAGCATCCTCTCCTCCAGCACGGGGGACATGGCGTGCTCGAGGCGCTCGGCCTCCTCGTGGACCTCGTCCCAGGGGATGCCCAGCACGTCCGTTAGAAAGCGCTCGATCAGCCTGTGGCGGCGGACGATCGCCTCAGCCTCGCCGCGGCCGCGCTCGGTGAAGGTGAGCGACTTGTCGTCGGCGCGCTCGACGTAGCCGTCGCCCTCGAGCCGGCCGATCATCTCGTGGACGGTCGGCGGCGAGAGCTGCATCGCCCGAGCGATGTTCGCCCCGTTGATCTGCAGTCCGGCCTCCTCCAGCCAGAACATCGTCTGCAGGTACTCCTCCTCCGCGATCGTGGCTTGCGCCATGGCCGCAGCCTACTCGGACCGGCTCCTCCCCTTCGCGAGCGAGCGCCCCAGCGCCTCGAGCCGGTCGTCCCACTCGGCGCTCACCATCTGGATCCAGCGGGCGGCCTCGTCGAGCGGCTGGGGACGGAGCTCGTAGTGCGTCTCCCTGCCGACCTTGGACGCGCTCACCAGCTCCGCGCCGTGCAGCGCCGAGAGATGCTTCGAGACGGCCTGGCGAGTCATCGGAAGCTGGTTCGCGAGACCACTCGCGGTAACCGTGCCGCCCCGGGCGAGCGTCTCGACCACCCGCCGGCGCGTCGGATCGGAGAGCGCGCCGAAGACCGCGTCCACGTGTCGGTGCGCGGGGGCCCTCAAGCGACCGGTGCGAATCTCAGTGCATGCTTCAGGCGGGCCAGGCACGGGCCCCAGCCGGCGGCGGCCATGGCGCTAGGCCCGGCGGCGGCGTTCGGGGCCACCGAATGCATCGGGGTCTCGACCACGGTCACGCGGGAACCACCCGGCAGGGCCTCGATCGTGAACTCGACGTAGCTCTCGCCCTCGCCGGGGCGCGACCAGGTGAAGGCGAAGCGCTCGTTCTCCTCCAGAGTCTCGACGGTGCCGGAACGCTCGTCGTCACCGTCGCGGACGGCGATCTCACCGCCCTCGACCGGATCCAGCTCGACGTCCGGCGCCATCCACTCCTCGAGACGATCCTCGTCGGTGAGGGCCTCCCAGACTTCCTCGGGGCTGGCCTCGACGAGCGTCTCGCGCTCGACCCAGGGCGCTGTCTCATCCTGCAACCTCATGGTTGCCTATGCTAGCGTAGTTCCCGCAACCCTAAGGTTGCCTAACGTCAGGAGGTCTTCCCGATGCCGATGGTCCCGATGGTGGTCGAGCAGAGCGCCCGCGGCGAGCGCTCCTTCGACATCTACTCAAGGCTGCTCGGCGAGCGGGTGGTCTTCCTGGGGTCGGCGATCGACGACCAGGTGGCGAACCTGATCGTCGCCCAGATCATCCATCTCGAGTCCGAGGACCCGGACAAGGACATCTCGCTCTACATCAACTCCCCCGGCGGGGTCGTCTACTCGGGGATGGCGATCTACGACGCGATGCAGTTCGTGAAGCCCGACGTGCGGACCATCTGTTACGGAATCGCGATGTCGATGGGCGCGCTGCTGCTCGCGGGCGGCGCCAAGGGCAAGCGCATGGCCCTGCCGAACTCGCGGATCCTGATCCATCAGCCGAGCGGCGGCTTCGAGGGCGTCGCCTCCGACATCGAGATCCACGCCAGGGAGACGCTCGACCTCCGCGACCGGCTGGACGCGATCTACGCCAAGCACACCGGCAAGTCCAAGAAGCAGGTCCACGAGGACATGGACCGCGACCGCTTCTTCAAGGCCGACGAGGCGGCCGAATACGGCCTGATCGACCGGGTGATCGAGCAGCGGGAGCTCGAGCAGCGGCGGACCGGCTTCGCGCAGAACGGAAACTAGGCGGCAGGGCGCTCGCGAAGCATCCGCTCGACGTCCTCGAGCACCCGGCGGAAGCCGCGAGTGAGCAGCGGCGTCCAGACGAGCTCCTGGATGCCCCCCACCACCGGCGTGGGCACAGTGAAGCTGGATCGCCAGTCGACGTGCGTCACCCCGCCCTCCGGCGTCAGCGTGATCGCACCGCCGTGGTGCTCGAAGGGGACGTTGAGCTTCACGATCAGATAGTCGAGGCGCGACGGCCGGGCGTAGGCGGTGATCTCCTCGTCGAAGCTGAGAGGCGCGACCTTGATCCGCCGAAGCGCCCCGACGCCATTCGGCGCCGGATCCCCCTCGCGGACCAGCTCCGAGCCGTTGATCCCGCGGAAGCGATCGTAGTGAGCGTGGTCGGTGAGCAGGTCGAAGACGTCCTCGGCCGGCGCCGGGATCGTGCGGGTGACGTGGACCGTGCGCATCAGGCGCCCGCCAGGGTAGAGACGATCGCCTCGTAGACGCCGTCGCCCATCCGGCCCTCGGTCACCGTGACGTTGGAGCGCCCCGCGATCGCCTCGCGCAACGCCGGGTCGCGCTCCGGGCCGTTCGCCGGGACGAAGAAGCGGCCGACCACCGCGGAGACGTCCAGATCCTCGACCGAGTCGCCGATCGCGATGCACTCCTCCGGCGCGTAGCCCCGGGCCCGCATGTGGAAGGCGACGGCATTGGCCTTGCTCGCCGCCTCCGGGAGCAGGTGGTAGGCGTGCGCGGGCCCCTCGATTCCCTCCATCGGAGCGAAGATCGCGCCGTTGTCGAGCAGGCGCAGTCCGGTGTGGCCTCGCTCGGCGAGCAGCCGGTTCGCCTCCTCGACATCGATCTTGCCGCGGAAGAGCAGCGACAGCTCCCGCTGGCGGTGCCAGGGGCTGTGCCATTCGAGGCGGCCGGCGAAATGCTCGAAGAGCTCATCGGGGATCCCTCGGTCGACCATCGTCTCGGCGAGAGTCTTGCCGGGGTCGCTCTCGGCGTCTCCGACCAGCTCTGTTCGCTCCCCGTCGATCACGACCAGGCAGCCGACCTCGCAGATGTAGGACCTCGACCCGATCAGCTTCGCGTCCTCGAGCACGGACGCCTCGCGCCGGCCCGACTTGATCACCACCTCGACGTCCGCACGGTGGCAGGCCTCGAGCGCGCGCGCCTGGAGCATCGAGAACTCGCCCTCGGAGTCGCGGAAGAGGGAGCCCCAGCGCCCGAGCAGGGTCCCGTCGAGGTCGGTATAGACGCAGCGCAGCGGCACCGGCGAACCGTATCCGCGAGGGTGCTCCGCAGGCGGAGCCGAGGAGCAACCCGTTTAATTGAGGGATGGAATCGCGATGGCAGCTCAAGAATCGCTCGCTCGATTTCGGGCAGCCCGTCGGCGTCGGGATCGTCAACGTCACCGAGGACTCGATGTTCGAAGGGGCGCGCAGCGGCACGCCCGAGCGGGCGGTCGAGGACGGGATTGCGCTGGCCGAGGCCGGCTTCGGGATGCTCGATGTCGGCGCGGTGGCCGCGCGCAGCGGTCCCCCGGTCCCGGCCGAGGCCGAGACGGAGCGGCTGGTCCCGGCGATCGAAGGTCTCGCCGAGCGAACCGGGCTGCCGATCTCGGCCGACACCTTCTCGCCCGACGTCGCGCGGCGCGCGCTCGAGGCCGGCGCTGTCGCGATCAACGACATCGGCGGGGGCACGGACGCGATGCTGGATCTCGCGGCTGAGACCGGCTGCGGGCTCGTGGTCATGCACATCGAGGGGCCGCCGCGTGAGGAGCGTGCGGTGCGGCGCTACGACGACCCGGTGGACCATCTGCGCGGCTGGTTCACGGCCCGTATCGAGGCGGCCATCTCACACGGCGTCGCCGAGGGCCAGATCGTCCTCGACCCGGGGCTCGACTTCGATCTCTCGGTCGCCGACGACCTGGAGATCATCCGCCGGCTCGGCGAGCTCAAGAGGCTCGGGCGGCCGCTCTACGTCTCGCTCAGCCGCAAGGACTTTCTCGGCGCCGTGCTGGCGGGTTCCTGGGAGGAGCGGGTCCCCGCCGGCGATCGGGAATGGGCGACCGCCGCGGCGACCACGCTTGCGGTCGTCGCCGGCGCCGACCTGCTGCGCCTGCACGACGTGAGCGCCCTTCAGGCCATGCGCATCGCGACCGCCATCGAGCGGGGCGCTTTACCGTCCCATAGCGACGAAAAAGCGCCCCACGTGAGGGGAGCGGGGATTGGCTGAGGGCGCCGCTGTCGCCGGAGGGGCCTGGGAGCCGGCGCTCGGGCAGGCTCGCGAGGACGGGCGCCTCGTGGCGGAGTCGGCCGAGCCGGCGACGATGGCGAAGCTGACCGGGCTGCCCGACTCGCTCGATCCGGCGCTCGCGGAGGCCCTCTCGCGGGCGGGAATCGAGTCCCTCTACTCCCATCAGGCCGCCGCCTACGAGACCGCTCGCAACTCCCACCTGATCCTGACGAGCGGCACGGCTTCGGGGAAGTCGCTCTCCTTCAACCTGCCGGTGCTCGACGAGATCGCGCGGGAGCCGCTGCGACGGGCCTTCTATCTCTATCCGACCAAGGCCCTGGCCCAGGACCAGGCACGCAAGCTGGGCGAGATGCGGCCGCCCGGCCTGCGGGAGGCGATCTACGACGGCGACACCCCGCGCGAGGACCGCCCGGCCATCCGGCGCCGGGCGAACCTGGTACTGACCAATCCCGACATGCTCAACGTCGGCGTCATCCCCCACCACAAGCGCTGGGGGGACTTCCTCGCCAACCTCGGGTGGGTCGTGGTCGACGAGGCGCACACCTACCGCGGCGTCTTCGGCTCCCACGTCGCGAACGTCCTGCGGCGGCTGCGGCGCGTGGCGCGGATCTATGGCGCCGAGCCGCGATTCATCCTCGCCTCGGCGACGATCGCCAACCCCGGCGAGCTGGCCGAGCGGCTCACGGGCCTGCCCTTCGAGCTGCTCGACGACGACGGCGCGCCCCGAGCCGGACGGGAGATCGGCATCTGGAACCCACCGGTGATCGAACAGCACACGATGACCCGCCGCTCTCCCGTCTCGGAAGCTGCCGACCTGCTCGTCGAGCTGGTCTCCCGCGGCGTGCGGACGATCTGCTTCATGCGAAGCCGGCGCGGGATCGAGCTGATCAACCGCTTCGCCTCGATGAAGCTCGCGGAGGAGGGCAAGGGCGAGCTGGCCGACCGCATCGCCCCCTACCGGGCCGGCTACACGCCGCAGCAGCGCCGCGAGATCGAGTCGCAGCTCTCCTCCGGCGACCTGCTCGCGGTGGCGGCGACGGACGCACTCGAGCTGGGCATCGACGTCGGCGAGCTCGACGCCGCGATCTGCGTGAACTTCCCCGGCACCGTCGCGAGCCTGCGGCAGATGTGGGGACGCGCAGGGCGCCAGCGGCGCGGGCTCGCCGTCTATGTCGCCGGAGAGGACGCGCTCGACCAGTTCTTCTGCCGCCACCCGGACGAGTTCCTCGAGCGGCCGGTGGAGGCGGCGATCCTCGATCACCGCTCGGAGCAGATCCAGATGCAGCACCTGGTCGCGGCCGCGTACGAGTCCCCGCTCGGCCCCGATGACGACGAGATGCTCGGTGAGGGTTGGCAGGAGCGCGCGGAGCAGCTCGTCACCGCGGGCGAGCTGCGACGCGGCCGGGGGGAGCGCTACCTGACTCGCACCGGCGACTTCGTCGCGGGACGGATCGCGCTGCGCTCGTCCTCGGTCGACAGCGTGGCGGTGGTCGACTCCACCTCAGGGGAGATGCTGGGGAACGTCGAGGCCGAGCGAGCCTTCTCCACCGTCCACCCCGGAGCGATCTACCTGCACCTGGGGCGCTCCTACGAGGTGGCAGAGCTCGACGTCGGATCCCGGCGGGCGATGGTGAAGCCCTTCGACGGCGACTACTACACGCAGGTGAAGAAGGAGACCGAGGTCTACGTCGAGGGAATCGAGATCCAGAGGCGCGCCCTCGGCGTCGAGCTCAGCTTCGGCACCGTCTCGGTCTCCGAGCAGGTGATCGCCTACCAGCGCAAGCGCCTCGGGGACAACAAGGTGATCGACATCGTCGCCCTCGACCTGCCCGAGCAGGATTTCGTCACCAAGGGCCTCTGGTACGTGATCGGCGACCGGATGGCGGCCGCCCTGCCGAGCGAGGTCCTGCTCGGCGCCCTGCACGCCTCCGAGCACGGGCAGATCGCGGTGCTGCCGCTGATCGCGATGTGCGACCGCTGGGACATCGGGGGGCTCTCGACCAACATCCACCACCAGACGGGCTCGCCGACGATCTTCATCTACGACGGGCACCCCGGCGGCGTCGGGATCACCCGGCTCGGCTACGAGCAGTTCGAGCGCCTCGTCGGCGACGCCGACCGCCTGATCCGCGAGTGCCCCTGCGACGACGGCTGCCCCTCCTGCGTGCAGAGCCCCAAGTGCGGCAACCTGAACGAGCACCTCCACAAGGGCGGCGCTCTCGAGCTGATGGGGCGGATGCTCCGCGAGGGCAAGGCGAAGGCCTCTTGACGCAACCGGTCCAGATCTCCGTGATTGGAGCGTCCCAGGGGGAGCCCGAGGTCCTCCGAGACGCCGAGGCCGTCGGGCGCGGGATCGCCGAGGCGGGCGCCGTCCTGGTCTGCGGCGGGCTCAGCGGGGTGATGGAGGCGGCGTCGAGGGGCGCCAGCGAGGCCGGAGGCACCGTCCTGGCGGTACTCCCCACACTGTCGACCGCGGACGCGAATCCCTACGTCACCCACGCGGTGGCCACTGGGACCGGCCACGCCCGCAACCTCGCCGTCGTCGCCTCCGGCGAGGCGGTGATCGCCGTCGGCGGCGAGTGGGGAACGCTCTCCGAGATCGCCTACGCGCGCAAGCTCGGCAGGCCGGTCGTCGCGATCCAGAGCTGGCCACTCCGCAACCGCGCCGGGACCGACCTCGGGATCGTGGAAGCGGAGACGCCGGAGGCGGCGGTCAAAGCCGCAATCGGTCATGACTGAGGCGACGGCACCGACTCTGCTCCTGGTTGGCGGACCCACCGCGGTGATCAGCTACGGCGGCCTGCGCCTGCTCACCGATCCCACCTTCGACCCGCCCGGCGAGCACCCGCGCCCCGGAACGCCGGTCGTGCTGCGGAAGCTGCGCGGCCCGGCGCTCGAGGCATCGGAGCTCGACCCGATCGACGCCGTCCTGCTCTCGCACGACCACCATTCGGACAACCTCGATCCGGCTGGACGGGAGTTCCTGCCGCGGGCGGGGCGCGTGCTGACGACCGACGCCGGTGCCGAGCGGCTGGAGGTGGAGGCCACCGGCATGAAGCCCCGAGACTTCGTGGAGCTCGAGCGGCCGGATGGCGGATCGGTGGCGGTGACGGCCGTTCCGGCCGACCATGGCCCGCCGGAGGTGGCACCCAAGAACGGACCGGTGATCGGGTTCGTGCTGGCCGGCGAGGGCCTCCCGACCATCTACGTGAGCGGCGACAACGCGTCGGTCGACGTCGCCGCGGCGATCGCCGCCGAGCACGGCCCGATCGATGCATCGGTTCTCTTCTGCGGCGGAGCCGAGGTGCCGGTGGTCTGGGGACCCGAGGCATACCTGACGCTGACGCCGCAGACCGCGGTCGAGGCCGCACGGTTGCTCGGTGATGGCCCCGTCGTCCCGATCCACCAGGAGGGCTGGGCGCACTTCAGCTTCGGGCCCGAGAAGCTGCGAGAGGCATTCGCCGAGGCGAGCCTCGAGAACCGGCTCCGTCCGGTGTCCCCGGGCCAGCAGGTCGCGCTCGTCTGAGCCCGGCGTCACTCGCTCAGGTTGAACTCCCAGATCGCGATCGAGAGCATCGCCATGCCCATCGCGAAGACGATCGCGATCTCCAGGCCGGCGGGCACGCGCCAGCCCCACCAGCTGACCCCCGGGTCGAGGGCCGCCCGCGCCGCCGAGCTGACGTCGAGGTGATTGAAGACGATCCGTCGCATCGGATCGACCGCATAGGTGAGGGGGTCGAGCCGGTTCATGACCGCCAGCCAACCCGGCAGATTGGCCACCGGGAAGAGCGCGCCCGAGATGAAGAACATCGGCATCACGATCATCTGCATGACGCCCATGAAGGACTGCATCTGCTTGATCCGGGCGGCCACCATCACGCCGAACGCGGTGATGCTGAAGGCCAGCAGGAGCTGGAGCCCGAACACGCCGAGGATCAGGGTCGGGGCATACGGCACGTGTACCGCCCCGGCGAGGGCGAGGAGGATCACGCCCTGAAAGCTCGCGACCGTGGCCCCGCCGAGGCACTTGCCGATCACGATCGAGCTTCGCCTGATCGGCGCGACCATCATCTCCCGCAGGAAGCCGAACTCGCGATCCCAGACGATCGAGGCGGCCGAGAACATCGCGGTGAACATCACCGAGAGGCAGAGGATCCCCGGGTAGATGAAGGTCTTCAGGTCAACCCCGTGGGTCGAGGCGCTCGAGAGCTGCTGGAGCCCCGAGCCGAGCACGAAGAGGAAGAGGAGCGGCTGCACCAGCGAGGTGACCATCCGGATCCGGTCCGCGCGGAAGCGGATCAGCTCGCGGCGCCAGACGATCTTCACGGCGCGCAGCTCGCCCCGCCAGCTGCGCTCCGGGACGCGGACGCGAACGACCTCGCTGGGGGCTCCCGGTCGGTCGACCATCGTGTCGGCGCTCGCCGCCATCAGCGCCCTCCTCCTCTGCTCATCACCTGGTAGATCATCTTGTTCTGCTGCTTCGTCTGGGACTCCTCCGCGTCGCGGATCGTGGTCCCGGTGTACGACATGAAGACGTCGTCGAGGGTCGGCCGGGAGACGCTCACCGACTTGATCGGGACGCCGAGCTCGGCGAACAGCCGCGGCACGAACTCCGCGCCGGCCGGGACCCCGAAGCTCACCTGCCCCTCGGACAGCGTCGCCTCGAGCCCGAAGCGCTCCTTCAGCGCGACGATTGCCGCCTCGTCGTCATCGGTGTCGATCCGCACCCGGTCGGCCCCGACGCTCGCCTTCAGCGCCGCCGGGCTGTCGAGGACGACGATCTCGCCGTGATCCATGATCGCGATCCGGTCGCAGAACTCCGCCTCGTCCATGTAGTGCGTGGTCATGAAGATCGTGATGTCCTCGTTCCGCTTGAGCTCGCCGATGTAGGTCCAGATCGAACTGCGCGTCTGCGGGTCGAGGCCGATCGTGGGCTCATCGAGGAAGAGGACGCGCGGCGAGTGCATCAGCCCGCGCGCGATCTCGAGCCGGCGGCGCATTCCGCCGGAGAACAGCGTGACCGGCGAGTCGCGGCGCTCCCAGAGGCCGACCATCTCCATCACCTGCTGCATCCTCGGCCGCACGAGGCCAGCCTCGACCCCGTAGAGCTCCGCGTGCAGCCGGAGGTTCTGCTCAGCGGTCAGGTAGCCGTCGAGGGTCGGGTCCTGGAAGACGAGGCCGATGTGGCGGCGGACGTCGTCCCGCTCCTCGGCGACGTCGTGGCCCGCGACCCAGGCCTGACCAGAGGTTGGCTTGAGCAGGGTGCAGAGCATGCTGATCGTGGTCGACTTGCCGGCGCCGTTGGGCCCGAGGAACCCGAAGACCTCCCCGGTCGCGACCTCGAAGTCGACTCCGTTGACGGCCTCGATCTCATCGAATGACTTGCTCAGTCCGCTGACCTTGATCGCGCTGTCCGCCACCGACTCGACAGGGTAGGCGGGGGCGCACCTCTACCCGGGGTAGCGGGCGCGGAGGGCGAGGATCGCGAAGGCGTGGGACCAGGCGAGCGGCGTGGTGGAGGTGGGGTGCCCGTCCATTGCGCTGACGCGCTCGGGCAACGTTCCGTCCGGCGTCTCGGCGCGGTGGAGCTCTCGGAGGAGCCCGTCGGCCACGTGGAGCTCGCCGAGGTTTATGAGGGCCCAGGCGGACCAGGCCGTCGGGGCGGTCCACACCTCTCCCGGTGTCCAGCCCTCGATCGGCGGGATCCCGTAGCGGGTGGAACGGCGGGCGAATTCGAGGAGCGTGGTCCTGACCGCTGCGCGCAGACCCCGGCTGGGGAAGACGGTGGCGGCCCAAGCGGCCGCGGAGTCCAGCTCCTCAGCGCCTCGATTCCGCGTCAGGCCACGGGGGCCAAGGAAGAGGCTCCGGATCTCGGCCCCCGGAGCGCTCGCCGCGATCGCGTTCCCGAGCAGATCGCCGGTGACGTTCTCGCCGTAGTCCTGCCACCCCCGCCACCTTCGACCTTCCCTATCTGGGGTCACAGTGTCGCCTCCAATAAGGAAGGTCGATGCGGTGACGGGGGTGGTGAGCGCTCGTCGGGCGGCCGCGACCCAGCCCGCGGCGTCCCCCGCCTCGGGGCGGCCGGGAACCGGCGAGCCGTCGGGATGGAACCGGGCGGCCTCGTCGAGGTCTAGGCCGGCCAGGAACCCGCCGACCAGACGTGCCTCCGGCCGAAGCCCCGCAGCCGCCAGCGCGAGCGCCCCGGCGGCAGCGTCGCGCGGCCAGACGTAGTCCCAGCCGTCTCGCTCGCCGGCGATCAGCGCACCCGTGTGCGGGTCGGTGAGCGCGACGAGCACCCGGATTGAGCGCGAGTAGAGGCGACGGGCCCAGGGGGGCGCAGCGTGGCCGAGCGGACGAACCCGCTTGCGAACCCCGGCGGGTGAGAACGGCCCCGACGAGACGATGCCGAAGTGCGGCGGCGGCAGCGCAGTCTCGATCGACGCGCGCGGCTGCTCGCACGCCCCCGAGACCGAGGCGGCGACGAGGACCGCTGCGCCGACCGCGACGATGCTCCGCATCACGGCCTGGACGCTAGCCTTTGCGCCGTCCGGCGAGGTAGCTCAGTTGGTAGAGCACACGACTGAAAATCGTGGTGTCGCCAGTTCGATTCTGGCCCTCGCCATCGCATAGGCAAGCGGTTTGCGGCTCTCTCCGGGGAGCCGCAGTCGTTTCGGGTCAACCCCTGGGCCAACCGGCAGTCGCTACGTCGCCCGCGCGGTGCCCGACCCGCTGGCGGAGTAGCAGCCTGCCGCGAGATACTGCGTGGGCGATGTCGGAGGAGAACGTGGAGATCGTGCGGCGGATGTACGACTGGATTCCCGGTCCGCCCGAACCGGTTCGGAAGTTCTTCGACCCGGACTATGAGATGGACCTGACGGACTTCCAGGTAGTGGATATCGGAGTCGTCCGAGGGTTCGACGCCGCAGACCGAGCTATCCGTTCGTACTACGAGGCGTTCGAGAACTTCCACATCGAGATCGAAGAGCTGATCCACGCCGACAAGGAGCACGTTGTCGCCTCGGTGCACGATGGCGGGCGCATGCGGGGTAGCGATTCCGAGGTCCGGACTCATCGCTTCCACGTCTGGACCTTCCGTGACGGCAAGATCGTTCGCTTCTCCTCTCACCTGGACAAGAACCGCGCCCTCGAAGCCGCCGGGCTGTCGGAGTAGGCGCGGGACTTTTTTTAGGGAGCCGTTCCCGGCTCACTGTTCCACTGACCGGCGCGCGCCGTTGCGCTTGTTGATTCTTTTCGTCATCCCGAGATTTCCGGGATAGACGCGCCAGGTGGACCGGCAGCCCCGAACAAACTTGCCATGGACCTCAACGTGCACTAGGAACTCGTCCAGTGACTTGGACTCCTCCCGTGACTTGATGCGGAACTTGTCGAGATTTCCAGCGGCCAGGGATTCGTTGTTGAGGACGAAGCAGGATGGCCCCAACGGTGCAGAGTCGTACTTAGCGAGCACATCGAATGACTCAGCGATCTCCTCGCTTAGCAACTCGACGGTCCTCTTGGGGCGGTCCAGGGGTCCGGCGTCCGGCAGAGGCACATTCGACGGACGGGCCTCAATTCGAGAATCGAAAAGGGTTCGTTCTCCGGTGTTGTGAATCGAAGCTCCGCATAGACCCGAACGTCGGGAGCTTTCTCATTTCTCAGGGAGACGTAGAGCACTTCGGCATCCCGCGTCGACCAAGGGAGAGGAGCGAACTTGATCTCGGCCTCTAGGAACTCGATAACGGGAAACACGCCAATCAGTCGGCCGAGCCATGGAACCTGAATGAACAGCCCCAGGAACACGGCTCCGGCTACTAAGGCCAGCGCAAAGGAAGCGTTCCCACTCGCGGCTGCTCCCACTGCACCGGCGCCAAGGGCAATCGTCGCCGCCACCACCTGCTCCCGGGTGAAGAACATCTAGCCGACCCTACCCGGGTCGAAGGGTTGGCGACCATGGTCTGGCGCCAGCCCCGATTGCAGCGGGCGCTACAGCCATCCGAGCAGCCTCGCTGGCTCGGGCTGATTCTCGGCCCGGTCCACGGCCATCGCCATCGCGATCACCGCGTCGATCCGGTTCGACGTGTGCCGCCCGCCAGCGTGGGCGATCCTGGCTCCGCGCTGCGTCTGCTTCGCCACCGCGGCGGCGACGTGCCGATCGAGCACCGGGTCGCCGGGATGGCGCAGGCGGCGTTCGAGGATCGCGGCCGACAGCCGCTCGGAGGCGGGCACGAGCCGGGAGTCGTGCTGCGGAAACTCCACCAGTGCTGGTGATCGAGCCCGAGCAGACGGTCAACACCGGCGATGCGGGCGGGTCCGCTGACCGCGGAGGCCAGACGGGTCTAGGGAGACGCTGCGCAGGTCGATCATCGGCGCGCACTCAGCCGCAGACCACTGCCGGCCCGTTCGAGCGCAGCGCCAGCTCCCAGGGTTCCGTGGCGCGGTCGGTCGGGATGCGCAGAGCGCCGGTCTCGCCGGGCGCCAGCGGCGGCAGGACCACCGGGAAGGAACCCGTGGCGAAGCGGCGAAGGCTGAGCTGAGCCCCCGCTAGGGGTGAGGACCGGATCCCCAGGCCGCCCGGCGGCAGGCGCAGGATCCCACCGGGAGCGGGCACTCTCCGGCAATGGCGCAGGGGGCCGTGCGAAGGGGTGAGGCCGATGGAGAGCGCCCGTCCCAGCACCTTGTCGGCCGCCACACGGGCGGGCTCCGGCGCAGCGGCGATCTGCGCCGGATCGTCCGCGGGGGAGCCGTAGCGGTCGGTCGCCGAAAGAAAGGCTGAGGAGGTGACGTGCACGTAGGCGGTGTCGGCGACGGCCTCGTCGAGCAGAATCTCGGAGACGATCCTGTCGCGGGCGATCTCGACGGAGCCAAGGTCGGCCTTGATCACGTCGCTCGTGTTCCGGTAGGCCAGGTAGGCGTCACGGAGCTCCGAGACGTTGGATCCCAGGGCGGCAACGCCGACGACGTACGCGATCGCGACCGCGACCCGGGGGACGCGAACGCCGCGGAGCAGCTCGCCCGCGATCATCAGGACGAAGACCACCCCGGGGAGCAGGTAGCGGCTCTCGGTCGGGCCGCGGCCCGGCTTGACGTTGAAACCGGCGAGGATCCAGAACGTGCCAACCAGGGCCAGCGCAATCCACAGCGCCGGTGGCACTCGCCCGATCCGGCGGAGCCGCCAGGCGCCGATTGCCACGGCCGCCAGCAGCAGCGGCTTGCCCCAATCGAACTGGGCGGCGGCGACCCCCGCAGAGGTCTGGACCAGTCCGAAGAGGGAGGCGAAGACGCCCGCGGCGGCATCCAAGACGAACTCGGGGGTCGTCGCAACGTTGTGCAGAGAAAGGGCGGTGTCGGCCGTGTGCCCCCAGCCGGCCCACCAGACGGCGTAAAGGAGGGCCGGCACGGCGACCACGTAGAGCCGCCGCAGACGGTGAGCTCGGAGGGCGACGTCGACCGCGGCGGCGACGATGAACGGCAGCCCGAGGCTCGAGAAGGTCACCCCCACCGTCAGGAGCCCGCAGGCGAGCGCGTCGCCGCGCCCATGCCCTCGCTCGAGCATCAGGATCGCCCCCAGGCCGCATGCGAGCGACCCGGTGAAGCCCATCTGGAAATCCCAGAGCAGGTCGTCGTAGGCGGGCCCGAGGGTCAGGACCAGCGCCGCCGCGAGCAGCGCGAGCCACGGATCCAGGCGGCGCCGCAGGTAGACGAAGAGCAGGACCGCGGTGGCGACCACGAACGCCACGTCGACCGCGAGGTAGGGCAGGGACGAGTCCATCCCCACGGTCGCGAGCAGCGCCTTATAGATCAGGATCGGCGCGATCGAGATGTGCTCCCCGTGCGGGTCGAGGACCGAGTGGGCCGTGAGACCCGGGCGGTAGAGCAGAAACTCCCAATCGTCGAGCAGAAAGGTGAGCTTCGAACCCAGCTCGAGGAGCACTGCAGTGGAAACTGCGGCGCCGGCGACGAGCAGAGGAACCACCGGGTCCAGGCGTCGGCCGAGGCGCTCGTGCATCGGGACAATCTATTTGCGGGAGCCCAGCCGGCGATTGGGTCAGCGCTTCTCCAGGTTCCCCACTGCGCGCGACTTTGCTCCCTTTAGAGCGTTCTAGTAGCGTCCCGAGGCGCGCTCGGGATTGAGCGCGCTGCATGGAGAGAGGAGAGGCGTTGCGATGAGGCGTGTATTTGTCGCGGTTGGAGCTGTACTGCTCGTGCTGGTCGGGTGTTCGAGCGCCGTTGCCAAGGACCGGGCTCGGATCGCCCGCAACATCCTGCCTTCGGGTCAGTACGGCTCATCGGCGCCCAACGCCGACACCCAGGCGCAGATGTACAACGCGCTCACGCCACTGTTCGACCACGTCTCCTCGGGCGACCTCTTCACCGACTTCAAGTCCGAGAGGCTCGGCATCGACACCGACGGGCCGACCACGACGGAGAGCGTTCCCTATCCCGGCGTCACGCTCCTCCGCGACCGCTTCAACGTCCCGCACGTCTACGCGAACACCCACGACGGCGGCATCTTCACGGCAGGCTGGATCCTGGCCGAGGATCGCGGCCTGCTGCTGGAGCAGGCGCGCTACAACTCTCGCGTCGCGGTGATCGACGCGCCCGGGCTCAGTGCGATCAGCCTGATTTCGAGTCTGCAGAGCTTCAAGCCGAGTCCCCAGACCGAGGCTGTGACGGCAAGGCAGACGAAGGTCCTGAAGCACCACGGCAAGGAGGGCCGGGCGGTTCTCCACGACATCGACGTCTACATCCGGGGGATCAACGCCTATCTCGCGGCAAGCCACTCCAGCAACGCTCCCTGGACCCGGAACGACGTCTACGCGGTGAACGCCCTGAAGGGCCAGTTCCTCGGCCAGGGCGGCGGCGACGAGGCCAACCGGTCGATGTTCCTCAGCGGCCTCGACCAGCAGCTCGGTAGGCGTCGCGGAAGTCAAGCCTTCAACGATCTGCGCCAGTTCAAGAATCGGAGCAGCGTCACCTCGATCGACGGAAAGTTCAATTACGGGCACATCCCCCGCAAGCCCCGGGGAAGCGTCGTCCTGGACAACCACAGCTTCAGCCCCACCCCCGCCGTGCCGGCAAGCATCGCCCGCAAGTACTCGGCGAAGAAGGTCCAGGCCAGCAACGAGCTGATGGTCAGGGGCGACCACTCGAGCACCGGCCACCCGATCCTGGTCGGCGGCCCCCAGATCAGCTACTTCTTCCCGGGCCTCGTCCTCGAGATGGACATGCACGCGCCGCATCTGCACTGGCGCGGGGCCACCTCGGCGCCGTTCCCCGGCTATCTGCTGATCGGCCGGACCCCGCGCTTCTCGACCACGCTCACCTCGGCGAGCGCCGACATCATCGACGAGTTCGCGGAGACGCTCTGCGGCGGCAGCAGCCAGAGGTACATGTACAAGGGCAAGTGCCGCACCATGGGTCGCTTCGACGCCGGGACTCTGAACGGCAAGCCCGTCAGCTTCCTGACCACCGTCCACGGCCCCGTCCAGGGCTACGGGCGGGTCAACGGGCGCACGGTCGCGATCTCATCGAAGCGCTCCAGCTACGGCAGGGACGTCGTCGACCAGCTCTTCTTCCACCGGCTCTCCGACGGCAAGGTCAAGAACCCGAAGAGCTTCTTCAAGGCCGCCGCGCTGACCCCGCAGACCTTCAACTCGTTCTACATCGACAGCAAGCACATCGCGGAGTACACGAGCGGCAGGCTGCCGATCAGGAACCCGAAGGTCGATCCGGGCCTGCCCACCAAGGGGACCGGGAAGTTCGAGTGGCGGGGATTCCTGCCGGCGATGGCGCACCCGCACGGGAAGGACAACAAGCGCGGGTACATGACGAACTGGAACAACGGGGTCGCCCGCGGCTTCGGCGCCGCCGACGACGAGTGGGGCCGGAACGGCTCGGTGGGCCGGATCAATCTCCTCAACTTCAACCTCAAGCGGCTCCGGAAGCACGGCAGGTGGTCGCCGCAGTCGATCACCTCGGCGATGAACGCCGCGGCGACACAGGACGTGCGCGCGGTTGTGATGGTGCCGTTGCTGAACCGGCTGCTCAAGGGCTCCACCCCGCCCTCGCCGCTGGCGAAGCAGATGCTCTATCTGATGAACCAGTGGCGGCAGTTGGGCGGCAACCGCCTCGATCTGAACAATGACGGCCTGATCGACCTTCCCGGCGCGGCGATCATGGACGCCGCCTACCCGAACATCGTCAACAACGAGCTGGCCGCCCGGCTCGGCCAGAGCCTGCTCCCCCAGCTGGACAGCCTCTACAGCCGCTGGGACGCGCCCCCGGGCGGTGAGTACTCCGGCTGGTACATGTACTTCGATCGCGACATCCGGAGGCTGCTCGCGAGAAAGAAGCTGCCCGATCAGTTCCACCTCTCCTACTGCGGCAAGGGCCACCTCGGAGCCTGCCGCCAGGAGATCTGGACCGCGATCCAGGCCGCCGGCGACAAGCTGACCAGCGAACAGGGAACCTCGAATCCCGCGGCCTGGCGGGCCAGCGCCACCGACGAGGAGATCCACTTCAGCCCGCTGCCGCTGATCACCATGCGGTTCACGAACCGGCCGAGCGGCATCCAGCAGGTCATCTCCTTCAACAAGTAGAGATGCGAGGGCGCGCGTCAGCGCGGCTCGCTTAATCGCTTAATGATGCCCAGATGGCGCGCAGGAAGAAGGCGATGGTCGGCGCACACGTGGCGCCCGGCAAGCCGCTGAAGGAAGCGGAGGCGATCGGGGCCGATTGCGTCCAGATCTTCCTCTCGGATCCGCAGGGCTGGAAGAAGCCGCCTCCCCGGAAGGACGCCGCCGAGCTCCGAGACTCACCGCTTCCGCTCTACGTCCACGCCCCCTACCTGATCAACGTCTGCTCACCGCGCAACAACGTCCGCTACGGCTCGCGCAAGATCCTCCAGCAGACCTGCGAGGCCGCCGCGGAGGTCGGCGCCGCGGCCGTGATCGTCCATGGCGGCCACGCGGACGACGACATCGCCGAAGGCGTCGGCCGCTGGCTGCGCACGCTGGAGATGCTGGAGTCAGAAGTGCCGGTCTACATCGAGAACACGGCCGGCGGCGACAATGCTGTCGCGCGCCGCTTCGATGCCCTCGGCGGGCTCTGGGAGGCGGTGTCGAAGGCGGACTCGAGCGCCGAGATCGGCTTCTGCTTCGACACCTGCCACGCGCACGCGGCCGGGGAGGAGCTCTCCGACGCGGTCGAGCGGGTCTTGAAGATCGTCGGCAGGATCGATCTGCTGCACGCCAACGACTCGCGCGACCCGGCCGGAACCGGTGCCGACCGGCACGCCAACCTCGGCAAGGGGGAGATCGGCGCGGACGTGCTCCGCGAGATGATCAAGGCCGCCGGGCCCCCCGTCGTGGTCGAGACGCCGGGCGGGGCGAAGGAGATGCGCGCGGACATCGAGTTCGTCCGCGAGGCGCTCGGCTAGGCCGGCGCCGAGGACGCCTCCGGCCGCACGCCCTCCGCGGCGAGGCAGATCCCCACTCCCCCCGCCAGCGCGCACAGCTGGGCGAGGGCGGAGACCTCGGTCCCCAGCGGAACGGTCGCCAGCGCCAGGAGGGCGGCCAGCGCCCGCCAGGGGCGCAGCGGCAGCTTGAGCGCTCGCCGGAAGAACGCGTGGCCGATCAGGTAGAGCGCCGTCCCCCCGCCCAGGGCCAGAGCTCGGGCGAAGTCCAGGGGATCGAACGCATGCCCGATGGCGCGTTCGAGCGCCGCCGCGTCACACACGATCCCCAGCAGGATCAGCAGGTGGGCCCAGTAGTAGGCGACGTTGGTCGCGTAGAACTCCCGGCGGGTGGGCGTCATCCGACGAAGCGCGCCCTCCGCCTCGGCGTCGTCCCCGCCGAAGTAGACCCACCAGAGCTCCGCGCTCACGATCAGGCCGAGCACCGCCACCGAGAGCATCTCGCCGGTGATCTCGATCCCCGATGCGCCGATCCCGACGGCCACCACCGACTCCCCGAGCGCGACCATCACCACCAGGCCATGACGCTCGGCGAAATGGGATGGCTTGATCCAGCCGGCCTCCTCCGGGACAAGCCAGGGCGTGATCGCGAACGTGGACACGGCAAGTCCCCAGAGCACGTATTCCAAGGCCCCGCCGATGATCGTCGCCGTCAGGATCAACGCCGCGGCGACGAGGTTCATCCGGGTGAAGCTCCAGACGCCGGCCAGCGACCAGCTCGCCGACTGCGAGTAGAGCACCGTATGGATGGCGATCACCGCGAGGTACGCGCAGGCGAAAACCACGCCGTCCCCGTCGAACGCGGTCGGGATCGTCAGCGAGATGACGAAGAACGCGGCCATGCCGGCCATCAGCGGCAGGCGCAGGGCGGTCCGCACGGGCGGGACGGCGTTGGTCAGCCAGGCGAAGGCCGCGTACATCCACCAGATCGCCGTCAGCATCAGGACGATCTGGGCGAGGCTCTCGCCGTCCGGCTTGCTCGCCAGCACGGCGGTCAGCTGCGTGATCGTGAAGACGAATACGAGGTCGAAGAAGAGCTCGATCGACGAGACACGCGGCTCGGGCGAAATCACCTCCTCGGCGCCGATGGCTCCTCCCTCGCGAGCTCTCGAAGGTAGGCGAACGCCATGCTCTCGAGGTAGGCGTTGATCGAGAGGATCAGATAGCCGACGACGATCAGCGCGCCGATCGAGAGCAGCATGTAGGGCGAGAGGCCCAGACCGAGACCGATCGCGGCGGTCGCGATCGCATCGACCATGTGGTCGAGGTAGAAGCCGTACTTCGGCCTCTGGATGCCGCGCACCCTGGCGAGCGTGCCGTCGGTCATTGGGGTCATTCTCGTTACCAAGTCGGTCATCTCGGGCGCCTGCTCTGTCCGCGCCCCCGTCTAATTTCACTGACCTGATGACGGACACCCTCTTCGAGAACGGAAACGGCGGCAAGCCGGCAGCGGCACCGCAGACGCGCCTGCTGCGCGAGATGTCGGATGGCGACCAAGTCGCCGGGCCCTTCGTCGTTCGCGAGCGCGAGCGCCGTCAGAAGCGCAACGGCGAGGACTTCCTCCGGGTCGTCCTCGCCGACAAGACCGGCACCGTCCCCGGGATCGCCTGGGACGGGGTCGCCGAGTGCTTCGAGATCTGCGCGCCGGGCTCGATCGTCATCGTCCGCGGCAGCTTCGCGATCCATCCCCAGTTCGGCCGCCAGATCAAGCTCGCCGCGGTCCGGCCCGCCGGGCCGGGCGAGTACGACGCCGAGCAGCTGGCGGAGGGGCCGCTGCGGTCTGTCGAGCTTCTCGAGGCCGATCTCCGGGCGCTGATCGAGACCGTCCAGGACGGGTCTCTGCGGACGTTGCTCGAGCGCTTCTTCGGCCCGGATACGGCCGCGTGGGCTCGCTTCCGCGAGGCCCCGGCAGCCAAGCACTACCACCAGGCGTACGCCGGCGGCCTCCTCGAGCACAGCCTCTCGGTCGCCCAGGCCGTCAGCGCCGCCGCGAACTTCTTCCCCGGCCTCGACCGCGAGATCGCGGTGACCGGAGCGATGTTGCACGACATCGGCAAGACCGAGGCGTACAACGACGACCCTCTGGCCATCGACCTCACCGATGCGGGCCGGCTCGAGGGCGAGATTCCGCGCGGGTACTACATGGTGCGCCGCGAGATCGAGGCCATCGAGTCCTTCGACCCGCAGCTCGCCCAAGCGGTCCTCCACATCATCCTGTCCCACCACGGTCAACTGGAGCACGGCTCACCGGTGGTGCCGGCGACCCGCGAGGCGACGCTGGTCCACGCGATCGACAACCTCGGAGGCAAGCTCGGCAGCTTCGACCGGCTCGAGAAGGAGCTGGCCGACGGCGAGAGCTGGTCCCGCTTCGATCGCGGCATCGCAGGTTCCGCGTTCTTCGGCTCGCGCGCCGCGTAGCCAAGACCTTCGTAAGTGATCCATCTCCCGGCGGGTCCTGGCCGTAGTACGGGGGCATTCGACCGAGAAGGGATGACTCGATGCCCTCCAGAACAGCTCGATGGATCGTGGCCGGAATTGCGACGCTGGCCCTGGCCATCGGCGGCGCCGGAATAGCGTTCGCCGGACACCACCACCATCATCACCATCACCATCACCACGGGATCCCCCAGCACAACGGCGGGGATCACGACGCCGACAACAACGGCGGGCCCAGCGACGGCGACGGCAACATGTAGCCGCCGGCCTCGCATGCGGACCCTTGCCGCCGCGCTCGCGCTGACGGGCGCGGCGGCACTCGCCGCGTGCGGCGGCTCCTCAGAGGAATCCGGCCCCGCCGCGCCGGCCGACCCGGCCGCGTTCACCTGGCTCCAACCGGGCCCCGCCCCCTCCGGCTGGCGGAGCAGGCAACTCCCTTCCGGGCGCGCGACGCTCGCCTACCCGCCGGCCTGGCGCCTGACCAAGACCGACCCGGGCACGGTGACCGCCTCGCGCACGGCAGGCGGCGAGATCCTCGGATACCTGAACGTCACCCCGCAGCAGGGCGACGAGTCCCTCGGCAACTGGGCGAGCTTCAGGCCCGCCCACAACCGCGAGGAGGGCGACAGCGATCTCGTTCCGGTGGCCTCGGCCACCGGGCTTCGCTTCCGAGGCGGTGAGGGGTCGTGCGTCAAAGACAGCTATGCGACCGGGTCCGAGCACCGCTATGTCGAGGTCGCCTGCATCGTCCAGGCATCCGACGCGACCACGGTGATCGTCGGGGCGGCTCCCCCGGCGCTCTGGAGCCGATTCTCGCCCGTGATCGAGCGGGCGATCTCCAGCTTCGCCCCCTGATACGGCGGCGCAAATTGCGCAAATCGCTTTCTGATCCGTAATTGCCGCGGATTGGAGGGCACAGGACCGCGTCTATGCTGCTTCGCGATGGCCAAGGACACAGAGAAGCTGATCCGCCAGCTCTCGCTGATCTCGTACCTGATGGCCCAGGGCAGGCCCACCTCGGCCCTTGAGATCAAGCGCGAGGTGGAGGGGTACAGCGACATGAACGACGATGCCTTCGCGCGCCGCTTCTACGCGGACCGCGCGGAGCTCGAGAGCCTGGGGATCACACTGCAGGTCGAGAAGCCCGGCGAGAGCCTGCAGGGCTACGAGTCCGAGCTCTACTCGCTGCCGCCGGAGAACTACTACCTGCCCGAGATCCAGTTCGGCGACGACGAGCTCGCCGCGCTGCAGACCGCCCTCCAGCTGCTCGACGGCGAGTTCGCCTACGCGGAGCCGCTCCGCCTCGCCCTGCAGCAGGTCTCCTGGGGTCGCCCCAGCCCGCTGACCGCTCCGGAGCAGTCCTCGGTCGAGGTCCGGATGACCGCCAAGGCCGACGGCGCCGAGGTCTCCCAGCGGCTGTCAAAGATCGAGACGGCGATCTCGCGCCGCAAGACGATCGAGTTCACCTACTACACGATCGAGCGCGATTCGCAGGAGAAGCGCAAGATCGACCCCTATCACCTGGTCTATCGCGGCGGGCAGTTCTACTTGATCGGCAAGTCCCACGAGCGGGACGCGATCCGCGTCTTCCGCCTCTCACGCATCCGGGGCAAGGTCTCCTACGCCTCCAAGGCCGAGCACGACTTCTCGCCCCCCGAGGACTTCGAGCGCCGCGACTACGCCCGCAAGGCGGAGTGGCAGCTGGGTGAGATCCAGGGCGAGGCGAAGATCTTCCTCAAGGAGCGGGTCGCCTGGCTGGTCGAGCGCGACTTCGGCGCGTACGGCAAGTTCCGCGATCCCGGCCGGGGCGACGGCTCGCCGGGCAAGGGCCGCATCTTCGAGACCGAGTACGCGTCGAGCCGCCAGATGGTCGCCTGGGTGCTGCACTGGCGCCAGAACGCGACCGTGCTCGATCCGCCCGAGCTTGCGGAGGAGGTGGCGGACCGCCTCGAGCAGCTCTCCGAGCGCCACAGAGCCGACTTCGAACCGGCGCCGACCGTACGGACCGTGCCGCCGCCCACCCGCTCCTCGCGCTCGAACGGCCGCTCGGACTCTTCGATCCGCCCCGAGCGCTTCGCCCGCCTGGTGACGCTCGCCGGAATGCTGATCGAATCCGCCAAGGGCGAGGCTCGACTTCCCGTCTCCGACGTGAGGGACCGGCTGCACGTGAGCGAAGAGGAGCTGCGCGACGACATCGATCTCCTCAACGTCGTCAACTTCGGCGGGGGGACGTACGTCCTCTATGCGGAGCTCCAGGACGACGAGATCGAGGTCGACGCCGAGCCCTACGGCGACAACTTCGCCAAGCCCGCCCGGCTGCTGCCGCTGGAGGCGAAGGCGCTCGTCGCCGCGATTGACCTGTTCGGCGACCACCTTCCCCAGAGTGGGTTGGCCAGTGCGCGGAAGAAGATCGTCGCCGCGCTCGGCCACGACCCCTCCGAGGAGGGGCTGGAGATCGCGGCCTCGGGCGGGGACGACTCCGATGTCGCCCGCAAGGTGAACAAGGCGATCGAGGGGCAGCGCGTCCTCCACATCCACTACTACAAGGAGAACGAGGACGAGTTCACCAAGCGCGAGATCGAGCCCTACCGGCTCGCCAACGGGCCCGAGGGCTGGTACGTCGCCTCCTACGACCGCCGTCGCGAGGACGTCCGCCACTTCCGGCTCGACCGGATCAAGGAGGCCGAGGTCACCAGGGAGCGCTTCGAGCCGCGCCCGGAGGTCGAGGACATCGCCGCACTCGAGGGCGGCTGGCTCTCCGGCGAGCACGTCCCGGCTGCCGACGTCGCCCGCGTCTGGGTTTCCCCCGAGCGGGCCCGCTGGGCGCGGGAGGAGCACACCGTGATCGAGGAGCTCGCCGACGACGCCGTCGTCATCGAGGTCCCCTACGGCAGCACCGACTGGCTGCTGCGCGAGATCCTCAAGGGCGCGGGCGAGTTCGTCGTGCTGGAGCCTGAATCCGCGCGCGAGGCGATCGCGGATGAGCTCAAGGTCGACGCCGGCGCCACACCGGTCAAAGCCGCCTAGCCCCGAGCCGAAGGCCTGCACACCGCCATAATCGAAGGCGGTGGAGAACGCTGGGGAACTCGAACCCGGGCGGCAAGCCTACGCCCGCCAGGAGTGGCGCCGGGCCTACGAGGCGCTTGGGAGCGCGGACCGCTCGAACCCGCTCGGCCCATCGGACCTGGAGATGCTCGCCACCTCCGCCTACATGCTCGGCCGCGAACGGGAGTACCGCGAGCTGCTCGAGCGCGCATACAACGGCCATCTCGCGGATCCGGCGCCGTTGGCCGCCGTTCGCTGCGCCGTCTGGGTCGGAGTGAGCCTCTCCGCGCGCGGGGAGCTGGGGCAGGCTGGCGGCTGGCTCGGTCGTGCCGAGCGGCTGCTCGCCCGCGATGGGAGCGACTGCGTCGAGCGAGGCTATCTCCTGATCCCGCGAATCTTCGAGGAGGAGGCGGGCGGGGATCTGGAACGGGCCGCCGAGACAGCCGGTGAGGCGGCTGCAATCGGCGAGCGCTTCGAGGATCCCGATCTCTTCTCCCTCGCGACGCACGCCCAGGGGCATGCGCTGATCAGCCTCGGAAGGCTCCGGGAGGGCCTGCCGCTCCTTGACCTCGCGATGGTCGCGGTGATCTCCGGGGAGGTCTCTCCCGTCAGCTCGGGGATCGTCTATTGCGGCGTGATTCTGGCCTGCGAGGCCGCCCACGAGCTTCGTCGCGCACGCGAGTGGACGACCGCCCTGACCCAGTGGTGTGAGGGCCAGCCCGACCTGGTCTCTTTCACGGGTCGCTGCATGGTCCACCGCGCGCAGATCATGCGCATCGACGGGTCCTGGCAGGAGGCGATCGAGGAGGCTCGCCGTGCGGCCGATCGCTGCCTGAAGGGGGAGAACCCGGTGGCGGCCGGCGAGGCCCACTATCAGCGCGGAGAGGTCCACCGCCTGCGCGGTGAGCACTCCGCCGCGGAGGAGGCCTACCGGGAGGCAAGCGCCCAGGGCTGCGAGCCGCAACCCGGTCTCGCTCTGCTGCGCCTCGTCCAGGGAAACGACCAGGCCGCTGGCGCGGCGATACGGAGGGTGGTCTCGGAAGCCCGCGAGCCCGGTAGGCGGGCGGGTCTCCTCCCCGCGTACATCGAGATCCTGGTCGCAGTCGGCGACGTGGAGGAGGCAACGGAGGCCTGCGCAGAACTGGACTCGATCGCAGCTGGTGAGGAGGAGACCGGGGTCCTCGCCGCAGTCGCCGCGGAGGCGCGCGGCCTGGTGCGGCTCGCCGAAGGAAACGCTCAATCGTCACTGGGCACTCTGCGTCGCGCCGGTGAGCTTTGGCGGCGGCTTGAAGCTCCGTACGAGAATGCCCGAGCCCGAGTGCTGCTCGGGCTCGCCTGTCGCGATCTCGGGGACGAGGACAGCGCCAGGCTTGAGCTCGATGCCGCCCGGGACACGTTCGCCCGCCTGGGCGCCGCCACCGATCTCGCGCGCGTCGACAGGCTGACGGGCTCCGAGCGCAATGGCGATTCGCACGGCCTCACGGGGCGCGAGATTCAGGTCCTGCGGCTGCTCGCCGCCGGTGAGACGAACCGGGAGATCGCCACGAGCCTGGTGCTCAGCGTCCGGACGGTCGACCGCCACGTGAGCAACATCTACGCCAAGCTCGGCGTCTCCTCACGGGCCGCTGCCACCACCTACGCGCACGAGCACGGGCTCCTCTGAGCCCTGCATGGGTGAAATCACCCACGTTCCGCGGCGGCGGAAGTTGGGTGGATCAGCCGATGCGAGCACGGCCGCCGCGCCGTAGCTTCGCCCTCGCAACCGAAAGCCGAGCGAGGAGAGGAAATGGAGGGGAAACCTGATGTGATCGTGGTCGGGGCAGGTCCGGCGGGAATCGCCTCGGCGGTTGCCCTCACGGACGCCGGGCTCGCGCCGGTGGTTCTCGACCAGGCGGATCGGGTCGCGTCCTCGTGGCGCACGCGCTACGACGCGCTGCGCCTCAACACGTGGCGCCGGTTCTCACATCTGCCCGGCCGCCCGTTCCCGAAAGGCACGCCCACCTTCCCCACTCGCGACCAGATGATCGAGCACCTCGAGCGGCACGCCGGCGAGGACGGGATCGAGCTGCGACTCGGAGTTCGGGTGGATCGGATCGACCGGGATGCCGGGGGATGGCTCGTGCGAACGAGCGCAGGTCAGCTCCGTGCCCCCCAGGTGATCGTCGCCCTCGGCCACGAGCAGAATCCCTTCATCCCCGACTGGCCCGGCCGGGACGACTTCGAGGGCTCGCTGCTGCATGCGTCCGAGTACAGGAACGCCCGGCCCTTCGAAGGCCAGAACGTGCTGGTGGTGGGCTCCGGCAGCTCCGGGATGGAGATCGCTCACGAGCTCGCCGAGCGCGGCGCCGCCAGGGTATGGCTGGCGGTGCGAACCCCTCCCAACATCCTCCTGCGCCAGGGGCCTGGGCCGGTGCCGGGGGACCTGATCGGTACGTGGCTCTGGCACCTGCCGACCCGGCTCGCAGACCGAATCGCCCGTTTCGCTCGTCGCATGGACACCGGCGACCTGACCCAATACGGCCTGCCGGTGCCCGAGAAGGGCGTGTTCAGCGACGTCCGCAGCCGCGGCAAGGTGCCCGCGATCGTCGACGCCGATGTGATCGACGCCATCAAGGACGGTCGAATCGAGGTTGTCGCAGCGGTCCAAGCGCTGGACTCGGCCGGGGTCGGGCTCGTCGATGGGAGGCGGCTCGAGCCCCAGGCGGTGATCTGCGCGACCGGATACAGCCGAGCGCTGGAGCCGCTGGTGGGCCATCTGGGGGTGCTCGGCGAGCGCGGCTTGCCGAGTGTGATCGGGCCGCGCCCGGCCACCGAGGGCATGCGCTTCATCGGCTATCTGCCGCGGCCGGGCGGCCTCGGCCACATGGGCAAGGAGGCAAGGCGGTCGGCGAGGGCGATCGCCCGCGAGCTGGACCGCGCCCCTACAGGCGACGCCCAGGACCTCACGGCTCCGTCGCGCCCCGCGATAATCCGGAGGCCGACCGGGGTCTAACCGGATGAGGCTTGACGAGAACCTGATCACCGCGGCGCCTTCCACCCTCGAGGAGCTTGAAGAGATCGTCACCGCGGTCGGCCGCTCTCCGTGGCTCTGGGGCCACGCGGTGAGTTTCGAGGTGGTGCGGAAGATGGTGGGCTCTCGCTAACCGGTCGCGTAGCGGTGGTGGATCGCCAGCACGTTTCCGTCCGGGTCCTGGAAGATCGCCTGCTTGCAGACCCCGCTGTCGATCACGTCGGTGACGAACTCGACCCCGCGTGACTCCAGCTCCGCCTTGGCGGCGTCGAAGTCGTCGACGTGGAACTCGAGCGGAGTGGTGTTCGGGCTGAACTCGATCTTGAAGGCGTCGACCTGCATCAGGGCGATCGTCACCGTCCCGGTCTCGAACTCGCCGGCCGGCATCTCGCCCCACTGCTTCCCGAACGGCAGCCCGAGGGTCTCGCCGTAGAACTTCCTGGCGGCCTCCCAGTCCCTGGTCGGGAACGCGATGAAGTCGACGCCGTTGAGGAGCTGCGTCTGTGTGTTCATGCCGGGACCATCCCACATCCCTACGGAAAACCCGCGTGCGGAGCCGGCGCCTCGACGGCCAGCACGTGTCCAGTGCGCGGTCCGGTGCCCATCCCCTCGGCGCCGTTCCACTCCTGGGCCATCACGAACAGCGTGCGGCCATCCGGGCCCCCGAGCATGCAGGCGAAGCAGCCGCGATCGTGCTCGATCGTCGCCAGGATCTCGCCGCCTTCGGCGACCCGCACGCAGCGCCGGCCGGGGACGTCCGCGTACCAGACGGCCCCCTCCGCGTCGATGCAGATGCCGTCCGGGACCCCGTCGCGGAGGTCGGCCCAGGCACGCCGGTCGGAGAGACTGCCATCGGCGGCGATGTCGAACCCCGTCAGCTCCTTGCCGTAGGAGTCGGCCACGATCAGCGTCGAGTTGTCGGGCGTGACCGCCATCCCGTTGGGGAACGCGACTCCGTCCGCCACCTGACGTGCCGACCCGTCCGGAGCCACCACCGCGACGATTCCGGGCGCGAACTCGGCGCCGGCCATCATGTCGAAGCCGGCACCGTCGACGTACGCGTTGTCGCGGGCGTCAATGACGATCTCGTTCCACCCGTGCTCCGTGAGCTCGCCGAGATCGGCGTGGGCGACCAGGGAACCGTCCGGCTCCAGGCGAAGCACCTGACGCCCTGCCGTCACCAGCATGCGCCCGTCGGAAAGCCAGTCGATGGAGAAAGGGAGCGCGTCCACGCGGGCCACCACCTCGCTGTTGCCGTCCAGATCGACCGCGATCACCTCCTGCGCCGTCCAGTCCGAGAACCAGAGTCGCCCGTCGTGCCATCGCGGCGACTCGCCGAAGGCGATCCCGGTCATCAGCACCCTCGGCTCAGACATCCGAGACGCCAGCCGTCCGCCGGTAGGTCCCGATCACCACGCCGGTCGTCGTCGTCACCGAGTCGACGAGTGCGAGCCGGGCGACGGCGCCATCGGGGAAGAGGCGCTGTCCCGAGCCCAGAACGAGCGGATGGATCAGGAGCAGGTACTCGTCGATCAGATCGCGGGGGATCAGAGAGCGAACGAGCTCTCCGCTGCCGATGATCCCGACGTCCCGGCCCGGCTCCCGCTTGAGCTTTGCAACCGCCTCGACGGCGTCGCCTTCGAGCAGCCGCGAGTTCTGCCAGGGCAGCGGCTCCTTCAGGGTCGTCGACGCGACGTGCTTCTCCGCCCTGTTCAGCGCCTCCGTGTACGGGTTGTCCTTCTGCTTGGGCCAGAACTCGAAGAGATCCTCGTACGTACGGCGGCCGAGGACGAGCAGGCCGCCCTCGGCCTTGGCCATCCGCTCCCCCATCGCCCGGCCCATCACCTCGTCGGCAAAGGGAATCCCCCAGCCACCGTGCTCGAAGCCGCCGCGCGTGTCCTCGTCGGGGCGCCCCGGCGCCTGCATCACGCCGTCGAGCGTGATGCTCTCGATTGCGGTGACCTTCCTCATCGGGACGCCTGCGCGTAGCGCAGCGAGCCTGGTGTCGTCAGGTGTTCGCCCGTCTCGAGGAGGGTCTTCAGGCCCGACAGGATCATCGGCCAGCCGCCGTAGAGCTCGCCGCTGGCGTCGATCGGGAGCTGATCGTGGATCACGGTCAGCTGACAGGAGTCGCCGACCTTGCGGATCTCCCAGGTAACCCGGGAGGCACCGGCGGCCTTCACCTGATCGCTCCAGAGCGCAATGAAGGTCTGCACGAGCCGGTTCGGCGGGTCGACCTCCAGGTTCTCGCCCTTCCCCAGTTCGACAACACCGGGGACGCCGGACCTGTACTCCGATCCCGGGGTCCAGTCCGAGGTCGTGTGGACCCCAAAGCTGTACTTCGCCCTGATCTCGGGATCCGTGATCGCCTCCCAGAGCCGCTCCGGGGTCGTCTTGATGTAGATCTCGAACACCGCCGTCCCGGTGGCCCCGTCGGGGTCGGGCACAAGCGCAATCTGATGGGGTACGTCGAATTCCTCAGGCAACGCCTTCCTCCTCGAGTTCTCGTTTCAGGCCCGTGAGCCCGGAGACCCAGGGCTCCGCGTACTTGCTGACCCAGCGCTCGTAGACGAGCCGGATCGGGACGGGGTTCAGGAAGTGGAGCTTCTCGCGGCCGCGCCTGCGCGTGACCACGAGGTTCGCCTCCTCGAGCACCTTCAGGTGCTTCATCACGCCGAAGCGCGACATCGGCAACCGCGCCTCGAGCGCGCTCAGCGACTGCCCGTCCTGCTTGAAGAGCTGGTCGAGCAGAGCCCGGCGCGTGGGATCGGCGAGTGCCTTGAACACCTCATCCATGTGGCGAGTATAGGTGACCGTTTGGTCACATGTCAAGCAAACAGTCAGAATTCCGCGAGTGCCGATTGACGTGGAGCGCCTCACCGCCCCCAACCCCAGTCCGATGACGCTGGAGGGGACGAACACCTACGTGGTCGGCCGCGATCCCGCGGTCGTGATCGACCCCGGGCCCAATGACCCGGGGCACATCGAGGCCGTCCGCGGGGCAGCCCACGGACGGGGCGGGATCGGCGCGGTCCTGCTCACCCACGGCCACGGGGACCACAGCGACGGGGTCGAGGCGCTCGGGGTCGGGCCGACGCACGTCTCGGACGGCGAGACCATCGCGGGCCTGGACGCGATCGCTACTCCCGGGCACGCGGACGACCATTTCTGCTTCCTCCTCGGAAAAGCGTGCTTCACCGGCGACCTGATCCTCGGGATGGGCTCGACGATCGTCGGGCCGCGCGAGATGGGCGGCTCGCTCCACGACTACATGCGCTCGCTGGAGCGGCTACGGGAGCTCGATCTCGAGGTCCTCTACCCGGGCCACGGTCCCGAGGTCCACGAGCCGGCGGCGAAGATCGCCGAGTACGTCGAGCACCGGATGATGCGCGAAAACAGACTGGTCGCCGCCCTCGACCGCGGCGAGCGATCGCGCACCGCGCTCCTCGCGGAGGTCTGGGATGACGTCCCCGCGGAGCTGCGCGGTCCGGCCGCGATCGCGATGGAGGCTCACCTCGAGAAGCTCCAGGACGAGGGGCGCCTGCCCGGCGATCTGCGCGACTGACCGCTTGATGCGAGGGTGCGCCGCAGGCGCAACCCGTGATGTGAAGCCTGGTATGAACCTCAGATGAGTATCGACGTAGGCAGGTTGCTGCGCGGAGGCGCGACGGGGATGGGGATCGCCACCGCGCTCCTGGGCGGGACGGTCGCCGGACTCTGGTGGCGCCTCTTCAGGCAGCCGCTGCCTCGCACCGAGGGAACGCAGGCCGTCCGGGGCCTGGAGAGCCGGGTCGAGATCTCGCGCGATCGCTGGGGGATGCCCACCGTGCGGGCGCAGTCGGCCGCCGATCTCTGGTTCGGTCAGGGCTTCTGCCACGGCCAGGACCGCCTCTGGCAGATGGACATCCAGCGGCGGATCTGCTCAGGGCGGGTATCGGAGGTCGCCGGTCGTGCCGGCCTTCCGGTTGACCGCCTGATGCGAACGCTGGGCCTGCGCCGCATTGCCCTCCGGGAGGAGGCGGAGCTGGACGGCGACCTCCGGCCCCTCCTCGATGCGTACTGCGCCGGCGTCAACGAGGCCGTCCGCACGGCATCGGCGCCGCCCCCCGAGCTCCAGCTGCTGCGCCTCGACTTCGAGCCATGGAGGCCAGCCGACATGCTTGCGGGCGGCAAGCTCCTCTCCTTCGGCCTCTCGACGAACTGGGAGCGCGAGCTGCTGCGCGCCGACCTGGTCCGCGAGCTCGGCGAGGAGCGCGCCGCCAGGCTCGATCCCACCTACCCAAAGGGAAACCCGGTGGTGCTCCGGCCCGGCCACGGCTTCGACGGCGATGGCCTCGCGCTGGCGGAGCAGATCGGGCGGGTACGCGACCAGATCGGGCTCGCCGCGACCGCGAGCGGCTCCAACAACTGGGCGATCAGCCCGAGCCGCTCCGCGACGGGCGGTGCGCTGCTCGCCGGCGACCCGCACCTGCCGAGCGGCATGCCGGGCGTCTGGTACGAGATCGCCCTCGAGCTTGACGACCGATGGTGCCGCGGGGCGTCGATCCCGGGGCTGCCCGGCATCTCGCTCGGCCAGAACAACGACGTGGCCTTCACCTTCACCAACGTGATGGCCGACGTCGAGGATCTCTTCGTCGAGCGGATCGAGGACCAGAGCTACGAGTTCCAGGGAGAGCAGCGGCCGCTCGAGATCGTCGAGGAGCTGATCTCGATCCGCGGCCAGGGCGGGCCCGAGCGGCATGAGGTCCGCCTCACCCATCACGGGCCGATCGTCAACCAGGCCCTGGGCGCCGACGATGAGCAACCCCTCGCCCTGCGCTGGGCGGCGCTCGACGAGCCATCGATCTCCTACGCGCACCTCGGAGTGCTCGAGCCGACCGACGGCCGGGAGCTGGTCGAGATGCTCCGCCCCGTGACGATGCCCGTGTCCAACCTCGTCTGGGCGGACCGGCACGGGTCGATCGGCTACAAGATGATGGGCCGGGTCCCGAAGAGAAAGGGCGGCTGTCCCGACCTCCCGAAGCCTGGGTGGACGGGGGAGTTCGAGTGGGACGGGTGGATCCCCTACGACGAGCTCCCCGAGCTGGTCGATCCGGACGAGGGGTTCATCGTCACCGCGAACAACCGCGTCGTCGACGACTCCTATCCGCACCACATCACCAGCGACTGGCTCGACGGCTACCGCGCCGCACGGATCGAGCAGCTGCTCCAGGAGACCGAGGAGCACGACCTCGAGACCTTCCGGGGCATGCAGACCGACCTCTATTCGATCCCCGGCGACGAGGTCGTCCACCGCCTCGCCCGGCTGGTGCCGACGAGCCAGCGCGAGGTGCGAGCGATCGAGCGGCTGAAGAGCTGGGACCGCACGCTCAACCCGCGGACCGTCGCCGGCACGATCTACCAGGCGTTCCTGCTGCGCCTCGCGCGCGAGTTCACCCGGGCGGCGATCGGGGACCGCGACCTCGCCGACCGCTATCTCGACCGCGCCGACAACGGCTTCATCGCGCACGTCACCTCGCCGTGGCGCTGGCACTCCCACCTGCTCTCACTCTGGGAGGAGGGCGACGAGGAGCTGATCGGCGGTTCCTGGGACGACCTCGTCCTCGAGGCGCTGCGCGGCGCCCTCGACGATCTCGAGGAGCGCTTCGGGCCAGACCCGGAGGGATGGCAGTGGGGCCGAGTCCACGCGCTGCAGTTCCCCCACGCGCTTGGCGGGGCGCATCCCGTCGCCGAGCGAGTCTTCAACCGAACCCTGTACCCGGGAGGCGGACAGGAGACCGTCGCCCAGATCGCCTACGACCCGAACGACCCCTACCACGCGATCTGGGCCCCGAGCTGGCGCATGCTCGCCGACCCGGCGGCGCCGGAGCGCTCGCAGTGGCAGTCATTCACCGGGCAGTCGGGCCACGCCTGGAGCAGCCACTACGACGACCTCCAGTCGCGCTGGGGGATCGGCGCCACGCAGTCGATGGCCGGCGAGGGCCCCTTCGAGACCCTGATCCTGTCCCCCGCCGGCACCTGATGCCCTCGCGGCGCGACCAGATCAAGCTCACCGACGACGAGCTGGGTGAGCTGCTCGAGACGGAGCGCGTCGTGGTCGTCTCCTCCAACGGCCCGCGCGGCTGGCCGCACTCGATGCCCCTCTGGTATCTCCCGCGTGACGGCGAGATCTGGGTCTGGACCTACGCCAAGTCCCAGAAGGTGAAGAACCTCGAGCGCGACCCGAGGGCGACGCTCCTGATCGAGACCGGGATCGAGTACGGCGAGCTGCGCGGTGTCCAGGTCGAGGCCGAGGCCGAGCTGATCCGCGACGTCGATCGGATCGTGGACTTCGCCAAGGACCTCACGGTCCGCTACAGCGAGGGCATCGAGTCGGTCGAGGGGGACGCAGCCGCCGCGCTCCAGGCCCAGGCGCCGAAGCGCGTCACGATCCACTTCCACCCGAAGCGCACCGCCACCTGGGACCACCGCAAGCTGGGGGGCGTCTACTAGGTACTGGGTGGGAGGTTGCACTCCCCAATTTCGAGGAGCTTTTTTCCCGGAAAGTGGCAGAATCCCAGCCCTTGTCCGGACCAAGAAGGGGGATCCAATGCGAGGGATCGCAGTCGCTTTGACCGCTCTGGGAATCGCGTTTGCGGGCGCCGGAAGCGCCCAAGCCTCAGTTCTCACCAGCTCCAACGGCGTCATCTCCTACGTCGCCGGTCAGGGGGAGCGAAACGACGTCCTGATCGGGACCGATTACCTGCTCGGCGGCACGGTGCCCGTCTACACCTTCAAGGACGCCGACGCGAACCCAATCAGGATCGGCGCCGGCCCCTGCCAGTTGATCAACGGGGTCGGCATGTGCATGCAGGGGGGAATCACCAGCTTCATCGTCGACGTCCGCGACGGCGACGACACAGCCAAGGTCGCGACGGTGGGTCAGGACGGAGCCCCCTCGCCGACCATCGGCGCTCTGCTGATCGGCGGCCGCGGCGTCGACGTGCTGACCGGTGGCCTCGGCAACGACATCCTCAAGGGGAACGACGGCCGGGACTCGCTGCGCGGTCGCGGGGGAGTGGACGCCTACAAGGGCGGCCGCGGCCGCGACAACCTGCAGACGCTCGACGGTATCCGGGACGCCTTGATCTCGTGCGGGGACGGCGGCGGTGACGTGCTCCGAAAGGACAAGATCGACCCTCGGGGCAGGCACTGCGAGTTCAGCAACCACAAGAACATCTCGAAACCGCACTGACTCCAGACTTCACGGGGCTGCACGCGGGGGCTCACGCCAGCGGTGGGGCCTCGCGGGTAGCCTTGCGCGGGAATGGATGAGCTCAAGGGGTTGATCCTCTCCGGGGGTGCGGGGACTCGCCTGCGCCCAATCACGCATACGTCCGCCAAGCAGCTCGTGCCCGTGGCGAACAAGCCCGTGCTCTTCTACGGGATCGAGGCCCTGGTCGAGGCCGGGATCAAGGAGATCGGGATCATCATCGCGCCCGAGACCGGCGAGGAGATCAGGCAGGCGGCCGGCGACGGATCGGCGTTCGGCGCGTCGATCACCTACCTGGAACAGGAGGCGCCGCTTGGGCTCGCCCACGCGCTGCTCACCGCCGAGGACTTCCTCGGGCAGAGCCCGTTCGTCATGTATCTGGGCGACAACCTGCTCCGCGACGGGATCGTCGAGCTCGTGGAGGTCTTCCGCAGCTCCGAGCCCGATGCGCTGATCCTGCTCACCCACGTGGAGGACCCCTCCTCCTACGGAGTGGCCGAGCTCGACGGGGACCGGGTCGTCCGCCTGGTCGAGAAGCCGAAGGACCCGCCAAGCGACCTCGCCCTGGTGGGCGTCTACATGTTCGGCCCCTCGATCTTCGAGGCCGCACACGCGATCGAGCCCTCCGCACGCGGCGAGCTCGAGATCACGGATGCAATCGACCGGCTGATCGAGTCCGGCCGCCGCGTGGAGCCGCACATCGTCAAGGGGTGGTGGAAGGACACGGGGAAGCTCGAGGACATGCTCGAGGCGAACCGCCTCGTCCTGGAGGACATCGAGCTGCGCATGGACGGCGAGCTCGACGACGCCTCGCGCGTCGAGGGCCGGGTGGTGATCGAGGAGGGAGCGAAGCTGGAGCGGACCGTCGTCCGGGGCCCCGCGATCATCGGCGCGGGGACCACGATCACGGACTCCTACATCGGCCCCTACACCGCGATCGACCGGGACGTGGTGATCACCGGGTCGGAGGTCGAGCACTCCATCGTCCTGGCGGGGTCCAGCATCCGCGACCTCCACGCCAGGATGGAGGCGAGCCTACTGGGCAAGAACGTCAGCCTGAGCCGCAGCGAGGGAATGCCGAAGACTCTTCGCTTCCTGGTCGGCGACAACGCGGACATCTCGATCCCATGAAGATCGTGGTGACGGGAGCGGGTGGGATGCTCGGCTACGACGTGGTCCGATTGGCGGAGGCCATGAGCCACCAGGTGGTCGCGCTGTCCCACGACGACCTCGATGTCACCGACCCCGCTCGGGTCGATCGCCTGATCACCCGCGAGCGGCCCGGGGCGGTCATCAACTGCGCGGCCTGGACCAACGTGGACGGCGCGGAGGAGTCAGAGCACGAGGCGTCGCTCGTCAACGCGCAGGGGGCGGGATTCGTCGCCGATGCCGCGGCGAAAGTGGATGCAAAGCTCATCTATCCCTCCACCGATTACGTCTTCAACGGAACCGGCGGGCCATACGGCGAGTCCGACGACCCCGATCCGATCAACGCCTACGGCCGGACCAAGCTCGCCGGGGAGCGGGCCACCGCCCTGGTCAACGGGCGCAGCTTCATCGTCCGCACGTCGTGGATATTCGGTCCGCACGGCGGCAACTTCGTGGAGACGATGCTCAGGCTCGGCGAGGGCGGCGGCCCGGTGGTCGTCGTCCATGACCAGGTCGGCTGCCCGACCTACACCGGCCACCTCGCCGTCGGCCTGCTGCGGCTCGTCGACACCGGCGCCTACGGCATCCACCACATGGCGGGCAAGGGAAGCTGCTCCTGGTACGAGTTCGCACTCGAGATCTTCCGGCAGGCGGAGGTCGTCACGCGGGTGATGGCGTCGACGACGGACATGATGGAGCGCCCGGCGAAGCGACCGGAGAACTCAGTCCTGGTCAGCCGCCGCTCCGCGCCGATCGAGCTGCCGTCGTGGCAGCGCGGCCTCTCCGACTACCTCGCCCGTCGCGGCCACACCGAGGAGGAGGAGCCGAAGAAGCAGCGCTCGAGCGCCTCGCGACGGCAGCCGATGCTCGACTGGGCCAAGCGCGAGCGTGAGGAGCGGGAGGCCGACGGCGAGGAGATCACCGGCGAGAGCGAGCTGCCGCTCGAGGACGTGAGCTGGGACGACGGACCGGACGGACCCGGCGAAGGCCAGGACGCCGCGTGAAGCTCCTCGTCGCCGGCGGCGCCGGCTTCATCGGGTCCAACTACGTGCGGCTGCGGCTCGCCAACCATCCGGATGACTCCGTGCGAGTGATCGACAAGCTCACCTACGCGGGCCGCCGGGAGAACTTCGAGGGCCTCCCCGAGGATCGCTTCGAGCTGGTCGAGGCCGACATCGCCGAGCGCGACGCCGCCCGGGGCGCCGTCGAGGGTTGCGACGCCGTCGTCAACTTCGCGGCCGAGTCGCACGTCGACCGCTCGATCGAGGCGCCGGGGGAGTTCATCACCACGGACGTCTTCGGCACGTACGTGCTGCTCGAGGCGGCGCGCGACGCGGGCGTCCGCTACCTGCAGTTCTCGACCGACGAGGTCTACGGCGACTTCGAGATGGGGTCGGCGACCGAGGAGTCGCCGCTCGCCCCCTCCTCCCCCTACTCGGCCTCCAAGGCAGGCGGCGACCTGCTCGTCTGGGCCTTCGCCCGGACCTATGGGGCGGAGGCGCTGATCATGCGGGCCTCCAACAACTACGGCCCCTACCAGTATCCCGAGAAGCTGATCCCGCTGTGCATCCTGAACGCGCTCGCCGGCGACCCGCTGCCCGTCTACGGGGACGGCATGCAGGTGCGGAACTGGCTCTACGTCGAGGATTGCTGCTCGGCGGTGGACGCGGTGCTCGAGAGCGGCGAGCCCGGCAACGTCTACAACGTCGGCGGCCCCGACGAGCTCCCCAACATCGAGGTCATCAAGCGAATCCTCGCGCTCACGGACCGGGACGAGTCGCTGATCGAGTATGTGAAGGACCGCCCCGGCCATGACCGCCGGTACTCGCTTTCGGCCGCGCGGCTCGAGGCGCTCGGCTGGCGGGCGGCGGTGGGCTTCGACGAGGGGATCGAGCGGACGGTGCACTGGTACCGCGAGAACGAGCACTGGTGGGGACCGATCCGCTCCGGCGACTACAGGGAGTACTACGAGCGACAGTACGGCAAGGCGCTGAAGTAGATGCGAGGTGCTCCGCAGGCGAAGTCGAGGAGCACCCCGATTCAGCAGGGCTGGAGAAGACGCCGAGTGAGGCGGCTTGCTAGAACGGACCCGGATGACGCGCCAGCTCACACGTCTCGCTGACATCGCCTACCGCCGCCGCGGCCGCATGGTGATCGCCTGGATCGTGGGGATGATCGCGATCATCGGCGTGGGCTCCAAGCTCAAGGGCGAGTTCAACGCCAACTACAACACGCCCGGCTCGGAGTCGAAGGCGGCGAGCGACATCACCCAGCAGCGCTTCGGCGGCTACTCCGGGCAGGAGATCTACGTCGTCTGGAAGGACCCGGCGGGCGTCCGCAGCCCCGCGGCCCAGCGGCGCATGAATGCCTTCTTCGCCCAGGCCGAGAAGGTCAACCACATCTCGAGCCACACCCAGGTCCGCTTCTCGCAGAACGGACAGTTCGGCACAACGACCCTGCCGCTGACCGTTCCCGGCTGGGACGTGACCAAGGACCAGGGCAAGCAGCTGATCGACGCCGCCCAGGCGAATGACGGCAACGGGCTCGAGATCAAGCTGGGCGGCGACCCGATCAATCGAGCCGAGTCGCAGGCGAGCCCCGAGGGAATCGGCTTCCTCGCCGCCGCGATCGTCCTGCTGATCGCGTTCGGCTCGGTGGTGGCCGCCGGCCTGCCGCTCGGGATCGCCCTCGCCGGCCTCGGCATCTCCTCGGCGGGCCTGATTCCCCTGCTCGCAAACGTCATCGACGTCCCCAACTGGACCACCGCGGTCTCCGGTCTGATCGGGATCGGCGTCGGCATCGACTACTCGCTGCTCGTCCTGACCCGATTCCGCACCGCGATGCGCGACGGGAAGGACCGCCACGACGCCGTCGTCGAGGCGGTCACCACCGCCGGGCGCAGCGTGATCATCGCCGGCTGCACCGTGGTGATCGCGGTGCTCGGCCTATTCCTCACCGGCCTCTCCTACATGTACGGCGTCGCGCTCTCGGCCGCAGTCGCCGTGCTCGTCGTGATGATCGCGTCGATCACCCTGCTGCCGGCGCTGCTCTCCTATCTCGGCCCGAGGGTCGATCGCCTTCACATCCCGCTCCTCGGCCGGGCCCTGCGGACGGACGCCGCCAACGGCAAGGACTCGCCCGCGGCTCGCTGGAGCCACACGGTGCAGCGGCGTCCCTGGACCGCGGCGATCATCGCCACCGCGATCCTGCTCGCCCTGGCCGCGCCGGCCCTCGGCATGCGGCTCGGATTCCCGGATGCCGGCAACGACCCGCCTGGGTCGATGACCAGGCAGTCGTACGACCTGATCAGCGAGGGCTTCGGACCCGGCACCAACGGCCCGGTGATCGTCGCCGCCAAGCTGCCCAGTTCATCGGACAAGGCGACGATGGACGCCCTGGCGACCCAGATCCGCTCGGATCCGGACGTTGCCTTCGTGGGGCCGACCAGGGTCAACTCCGCGGGCGATGCGGCGCTGATCCCGGTGATCCCGAAGAGCTCGCCTCAGGACAGTGCGACGACGGACCTCGTCCATCGGCTGCGAGACGACACCATTCCGAGCGCGGTCGGCGGCTCCGGGATCGACGCCCAGGTCGGGGGCGTCACCGCCGCGCTCGAGGATCAGAGCGCGTTCATCAAGGGCCGCATGCCGCTCTTCATCATCGGCGTGGTTGGCCTCTCGTTCCTGCTGCTCCTGGTCGCCTTCCACTCGCCGTTCATCTCACTGAAGGCCGGCGTGATGAACCTGCTTTCCGTCAGTGCGGCCTACGGCGTGATGACGCTGGCCTCCAACGGAGGCGGACTCAGCAATCTGATCGGCATCGACCATGAGGTGCCCATCGCGCCCTTCATGCCGGTGATGATGTTCGCGATCCTCTTCGGCCTCTCGATGGACTACGAGGTCTTCCTGGTCTCCAGGATCCGCGAGGAGTATCTGCGCGATGGCGACACCCGGCGCGCGGTGGCGGACGGCCTTGCCAAGACCGCCAGGGTGATCACGGCGGCCGCGGCCATCATGGTGGTGGTCTTCCTCGCTTTCCTCGCCTCGTCGGACACCTTCCTCAAGCTGTTCGGGATCGGCCTCGCGTCGGCGATCTTCCTGGACGCCACCATCGTCCGGATGGTGCTGGTGCCGGCCGTGATGCAGCTGCTCGGCAAGCGGAACTGGTGGATCCCGGACTGGCTGGAGCGCGTGCTGCCGCGGCTGGACGTGGAGCGGGTGGCGGTCGGCACGGCCGAGGGCAGCTCCTAGGCCCAAGACCCAGGCTTCTGGCGACTTCTTCCGGATATACCGGAGGAACTCGCCGATCAATGGACCGGGGTAGGGCGGTCGGTAAGGTCAGTAGGTTCGGCATGAGTACGCCCGCGACCGCAAAGTCACCCCTGGAGCCCTTCTCCGAGCCGGTCAGGAGGTGGTTCGAGGCATCATTCGAGGCCGCCACGCCTGCGCAGGCGGCCGGCTGGCCGGCGATCGCCTCGGGCGCGCACACCCTGATCTGCGCTCCGACCGGCTCAGGCAAGACGCTGGCGTCGTTCCTCTGGGGGATCGACCGCCTCTCGCGCGAGCCCGAGCGCCTCGGCTCGGGCGTGCGGATCGTCTACATCTCCCCTCTGAAGGCGCTCTCCTACGACATCGAGCGCAATCTGAGGGCCCCGCTGCAGGGGATCGGCGCGCCGGTCTCGGTCGCGCTCCGGACCGGCGACACTCCCCAGTCCGAGCGCCGCAAGATGCGCCGCGAGCCGCCGGACATCCTGATCACCACGCCCGAGTCGCTGTATCTGATGATCAGCTCGGGCGCCCGCGAGATCCTCGGAGGGGTCGAGGCGGTGATCGTGGACGAGATCCACGCCGTGGCGCCGTCCAAGCGAGGCAGCCACCTGGCGCTGACCATGGAGCGCCTCGACCACCTGGGAGGTGAGGACCGCCTGCAGAGAATCGGCCTGTCGGCGACCCAGCGGCCGCTGGAGCGGATCGGCCGGTTCCTGGTCGGCGGCGGCCGGGAGTGCGAGATCGTCGACGCGTCGGAGCCCAAGCAGCTCGATCTGGAGATCGTGGTGCCCGTCGAGGACATGGCGGAGCCCAGCCCGCTGTCTGCCAAGCGCCGTGACGGCGCCGACACCGGCAAGACGCCCCACCCCGATCAGAAGCATTCGCCCGAGCGGATCGACCCGGGACCGATCGAGGCGTCCCTCGACCCCGCCACCAACACCCGCTCGATCTGGCCGGCGATCTATCCCGAGCTTCTGCGGCTCGTGCGCGGGCACAACTCGACGATCGTCTTCGTCAACAACCGGCGCGCCGCCGAGCGGATCGCCAAGCGCCTCAACGAGATGCACAACGATGAGTTCGAGGACGAGCTTCCAGCCACCGAGCACGCGGGGAACTCCAAGAACGGCGAGAAGCCGCCCGCCGAGATCGCCCGGGCCCACCACGGCTCCCTCTCCCACGAGGAGCGAGCCCTTGTCGAGGAGCTCCTCAAGTCCGGTCAGCTCCCCTGCCTGGTCGCCACCTCCTCGCTCGAGCTCGGCATCGACATGGGCGCCGTCGACCTCGTCATCCAGGTCGAATCGCCGAAGTCGGTCACCCGGGGGCTCCAGCGGGTCGGCCGTGCCGGCCACACCCTCGGCGAGGTCTCCAAGGGCCGGATCTTCCCCAAGTTCCGGGCCGACCTCCTCGAGTGCGCGGTGGTCGCCCGCCGGATGCGCTCGGGCGAGATCGAGGAGACCGTCATCCCGCAGAATCCGCTCGACGTGCTCGCGCAGCACCTCGTCTCCATGGCGGCGCTCGACGAGTGGAAGGTGGACGAGGTCGAGAAGCTGGTCCGCTCCGCCCAGCCGTTCGCCGAGCTCTCCCGCGAGCAGCTCGAGAACGTGCTCGACATGCTCGACGGCCGCTACCCCTCCGAGCGCTTCGCCGAGCTGCGCCCGCGGATCGTCTGGGACCGCACGAAGGGCACGATGCGCGGCCGTCCCGGCGCCCGCCAGCTGGCGGTCGCCAACGCCGGAACGATCCCCGACCGCGGCCTCTACGGCGTCCACCTCCCCGACGGCCGCCGGGTCGGAGAGCTGGACGAGGAGATGGTCTACGAGGCGCGCCCGGGCCAGACCTTCCTGCTCGGCGCGAGCACCTGGCGGATCGAGGAGATCACCCGCGACCGCGTGATCGTCACGCCCGCGCCCGGCACGCCGGGAGCGGTTCCCTTCTGGCGCGGCGACGGGATCGGCCGGCCCGCCGAGCTCGGCAGGGCGATCGGTGCCTTCAGCCGCGAGGCGGTCAACGCCGACCCCAAGAAGCTCGCAAAGGAGAACGACCTCGACAAGCTCGCCGCTCAGAACCTCGTCAACTACCTGACCGAGCAGCAGGCCGCCACGCGGGTCGTGCCCTCGGACGAGGCGATCGTGATCGAGCGCTTCCGCGACGAGATCGGCGACTGGCGGCTCTGCGTGCTCTCGCCATTCGGCGGCCGCGTGCACGCCGCCTGGGGACTCGCGCTCGCCGCCAAGATCCGCGACGAGAAGGAGCTGGAGGCGGACGCGATCTGGTCCGACGACGGGATCGTCATCCACCTTCCCGACGCCGATGAGCCTCCCCCTGGCGACCTGGTGATGATCGAGCCGGACGAGCTCGAAGACCTCGTAATCAGGGAGCTGTCGGGATCAGCCTTGTTCGGCGCCCGCTTCCGCGAGAACGCCGCCCGCTCCCTGCTGATCCCGCGGGCCTGGCCGGGCAAGCGCACCCCGCTCTGGCAGCAGCGCCTCAAATCCCAGAGCCTGCTCGAGGTCGCCCGCGACTTCCCCCGCTTCCCCGTGATCCTCGAGACCTACCGCGAGGTGATGCGCGACGTCCTCGACCTTCCCTCCCTGAAGGAGCTGCTCCGCGACCTCCACTCGCGCAAGATCACGATGGTCGAGGTCGAGACGCCGACGGCCTCGCCATTCGCTTCCTCGCTGCTCTTCGACTACGTCGCCACCTACATGTACGAGGGCGACACGCCGAACGCGGAGCGCCGCGCGGCCGCCCTCGCCCTCGATCGCGACCTGCTCGCCGAGCTGCTCGGCCAGGAGGAGCTGCGCGAGCTGATCGACCCGGAGGCGCTGGAGGAGGTCGCCAGGCAGCTCCAGCACCTGACCGAGGCGGGCCTCGCCAAGGACCGCGACGGCCTCCAGCAGATCCTGCGCCGGCTCGGCGATCTGACCGCGGACGAGTGCGAGCAGCGCACCGAGGAGGGCTACTCCGCCGCGTCGATGCTCGAGAAGCTGGTCAAGGAGCGCCGGGCGGCCGTGGTGAGGATCGCCGGCGAGGAGCGCTACATCGCCGCGGAGGACGCCGGCCTCTACCGGGACGCGCTCGGGGTGCCGCCGCCGGCCGGGCTGCCCGAGAGCTTCCTGGAGCCCGTCGACGACGCGCTGGTCTCCCTGGTCCGGCGCTACGCCGCCACCCACGTGCCCTTCCCGACCCGGCAGCTCGCCGACCGCTATGGCGTCGATCCGAGCTCCGCCCTGAAGGAGCTGGAGCGGTCCGGCAACGTGGTCCGCGGCGAGCTCCTCCCCGGCGGCACCTCCCGCGAGTGGTGCGAGGCCGACGTCCTGCGGAGATTGCGGCGAGCCAGCCTCGCCCGCCTGCGCAAGGAGGTCGAGGCGACCGACCCGCGCGAGCTGGCCCGCTTCCTGCCGAGCTGGCAGAACGTCGACGCCCACGGCCGCTCCGGCGCCGGTCCCGACCGCCTGCGCGAGGCGCTCGTCTCGCTGCAGGGGGTGGCGCTGACTCCGAAGACCTGGGAGCGCGACGTGCTGCCGCGCCGGCTCGGCTCCTACAGCCCCACGTGGCTCGACGAGCTCTGCACCAGCGGAGAGCTCGTCTGGGTGGGGGCAGGGGCGCTCGGCCGAAACGACGGCAAGGTCGCGCTCTACTTCCGGGAGGACGTCAGGCTCGCGGGCCCGCCGGCCGGCAACGCCAAGCTGGATGCGCCCGAGGGCCCGATCCACGACCTGATCCGCGAGCGCCTCGCACAGGGCCCCTGCTTCTGGCTCGACCTGCTCGAGCTGGAGGGATCCGCGGAGGAGCTCCATGAGGCGCTCTGGGACCTGGCCTGGTCGGGCGAGGTCACGAACGACGCCTTCGCCCCGCTGCGCGCTCCGCGGCTGCGCTCCGCTCAGCGCTCGGAGCGCGGCGGGCGCCGGTTCGCCCGGCGCAGGGCAGCGGCGGCCGGGACCGTGATCGGGCGCTGGTCCCTGAGTGCCCCGTTGTTCGCGGACGCTCCCACCGCCGGGCCGCGGATGCGCGCCCTGGCCGAGCTGATGCTCGAGCGTCACGGCATCGTCACCCGCGAGACCGCGATCGCCGAGGGCATCCCAGGCGGCTTCGCCTCGATCTACGGCGAGCTGCAGAACCTGGAGCTGCTCGGCACCGCACGGCGCGGCTACTTCGTCGAGGGCCTGGGCGGCGCGCAGTTCGCCTTGCCCGGCGCGGTGGAGCGCCTGCGCAGCATGCCTGAGGCCGATGGCGACCTGCAGGTGCTGGCCGCGACGGATCCGGCCAATCCCTACGGCGCCACCCTCTCCTGGCCCAAGCTCGAGGGCCAGCGGCGGCCGGCGAGGACCGCCGGTGCCTACGTGATGCTCCGCGACGGCGAGCCGCTGATCTACGTCGAGCGCGGCGGCAAGGGAATCCTGCGGCTGCAGCCACTCGAGGGGGACGAGCTCGCCGCGGCGCTCGGGGAGCTGGCGGCGGCCGCCCAGGCGGGCCAGATCGAGAAGCTGGCGATCGAGCGGCTCGACGGGGAGCCGGTGATCGGTTCCGGCATGGAGTCCGCCCTGATCGAAGCAGGCTTCCGCAGACAACCCCGGAGACTTGTCGCGTAATGAGAGGGTCCAGCGGAAGCGAAGCTGAGCAGCAACCCGATTGATGGAGGGAGACGCGATCCTCCGGCTGGCCAGGAGCATCGACGCGAGGCTGGCCGGAAAGGAGATCTCCTCCCGCACCCCGGGACCGCGCCGCCCGGCCGGGCTGCCGGCATCAGAGCTCGATTGCCGCACCCTGGAGCGCGTCGAGAGCCGCGGCAAGCACCTGCTAATCCACTTCGACGCGGACCTCGTGCTGCACAGCCATCTCGGCGTGCGCGGCAGCTGGCAGCTCTACAGCGCCGGCGAGCCCTGGCGGCGCCCCGCGCACGAGGCCTGGATCGCTCTGTCGGCTGAGGGCACCGAGGCCGTCAACTTCGGCGGCTCGATGATGCGGATCGTCCGCGAGGCCCAGCTGCGCCGCGACCCCCGGCTCGCGCGGCTCGGTCCGGACCTGCTGGGAGACGACTTCGACGCGGCCCTGGCCGTCGACCGGATCCGCGGGACGCGGCCGGAGCTCGAGCTCGGCAACGCCCTGCTGGGTCAGCGGCTGGTCGCCGGCATCGGAAACATCTTCAAGTCGGAGGGCTGCTTCGCGGCACGGATCGACCCGCACATGCCAGTCGGCTCGCTGTCCGACGAGGAGCTGGTCGGCGTCCTGGAGGCGACGAGAGAGCTGATGCTCGAGGCGGTGGACACCGGGCGCCAACCAAGTCAGGTGTACCGGAAGGCTGGAAGGCCCTGCCCACGCTGCGGAACGACGATCCTCTCCCGGGCCCAGGGCGAATCCGCCCGGATCACCTACTGGTGCCCCGCCTGTCAGCCGGGTGCTCGGCCGGCTCAGGGGCGATAATCGTCGGTGGGATGGAGCGAGGAGCAAGAACCGGGATCATCGAGCTCCTGGGCCGCCTACCCCTCTTCTCGGAACTCTCACCCGAGGAGCTCGAGCGGGTGGCTCAGGTCGCTATCCCCCGGAGCTACCCGGCGGATACCCGGGTATTCCACGAGGGGGACCAGGGTGACGCCTGCTACATCGTCAAGGAGGGCAGCGCCCGGGTGATCCGCCAGCACTCGGACGGGCGGGTGATCACGCTCGCGACGCTCGGCCCGGGCGCGATCTTCGGGGAGCTCGCGATGCTGGACGGCGAGCGCCGCTCGGCCAGCATCGAGGCCGCGGAGGACACCGAGCTCCTCGCGCTGCCGGCGACGGACATGCGAGCGCTGATCCGCGAGCACCCCGAGATGGCGGAGAAGCTCGTGGTGGCGCTCACCCGCCGCCTGCGCGAGGCCAACGAACGGATCGCGCGCCAGTCCTTCCAGACCGTGCCGAGCCGGGTCGCCGGCGTACTGAATCAGCTGCTCGCCGAGGAAACCACCACCCCGCTGGTCAGGGATCGCGTGACGATCCGGCTGCGCCAGTCCGACCTCGCCCAGATGGCCGGGACCTCACGCGAGAGCGTCAGCAGGTTCCTGGCGACGCTCGAGCGCGCCGGAGTGGTCCAGGTGGGCAGGGGCCGCGTCACGGTGATCGAGCCCGAGCGCCTCGACGCCTACATTTTTTGACCTGGTGACCGACTTCGCGGCTCAACGCGCACGCATGGTCGAGCACCAGCTGCGCCGTCGCGGAATAGAGGACGAGCGCGTGCTCGCCGCGATGGCCGCCGTTCCCCGCGAGCGCTTCGTGCCCGATGGGGTGCGCGCCGGTGCGTACAACGACTCGGCACTGCCGATCGGCCGCGAGCAGACCATCTCGCAGCCGTGGGTGGTGGCGGCGATCTGCGAGGCGCTCCGGCTCGAAGGAGATGAGAAGGTGCTCGAGGTCGGGACCGGCTCGGGCTACTCAGCCGCGGTGCTGGCCAGGCTGGCCTCCCAAGTGATCAGCATCGAGCGGGTGCCGGAGCTCGGCGAGCTCGCCCGGCAGAAGCTTGGCGAGCTCGGCATCGGCAATGTCGAGGTCTTCGTCGAGGACGGCAGCCGCGGACATCCCGAGGAAGCTCCCTACGCCGCGATCGCCGTGCACGCCGCCACGCCCGAGGCGCCGCACAGCCTGCTCGCCGAGCTCGCCACCAACGGACGGCTGGTCGTCCCGATCGCGACCGGCTCGGCCGATCTCCTGGTCGCCTTCATCCGCGAGAACGGCGATCTGCGCCAGGAGACCATCGGACCGTGCCGCTTCGTCCCACTGATCGGCGCCGAGGGCTTCAACCCTCCTGAGGAGGCTCAGTAGGCGAACGCAGCGACCGCGCCTGAAGTAGGCTCGCCTCGTGAATTCCGCGCTCTACGTCCTCAACTTCTATTCGCCGGTCTTCGTCGATCAGCTGCGCAGCGGCCGCAAGACCGCGACGATCCGGCTCGGCGACAAATCGCGCAAGTACAAGCGCGGGCAGGTCGTCTGGATCACGATCGGCTACCGCCACCAGGCGCGGGAGAAGATCTTCGCCGCCGTGATCGACGACGTCGAAGTGAAGAGGATCGCAGAGCTCTCGCCGCGCGACATCGAGCACGACAACCCGGAGTTCCGCCGCCGCGAGGAGACCCTGGACTTCCTGGAGAAGATCTACACCCGGCCGATCGGAGATGACGACACCGTCACTGTGATCCGTTTCTCGCAAATCGTCGAAAGGCCAAGCACTCAGTTCGGAAACGGCGAAACGCCGTCTCGGAACTGACTCGGCGTGGCTGAATACCGCTTCCTGACAACCTGGCTGCTCGAGTCTCCCCTGGAGCGAGTCTGGGACGCGATCTACGAGTCGGAGCGCTGGCCCGAGTGGTGGCACGGCGTGCTCGAGGCCGACAAGCTCGAAGAGGGCGACGAGTCGGGCGTCGGGCAGTACGGGCGCTACGTCTGGAAGTCGCGGCTGCCCTACAGGCTCGAGTTCTTCGTGCGGACCACCAAGGTCCAGAAGCCCTATCTGCTGGAGGGGAACGCCGAGGGAGAGCTCACCGGCATCGGGCGCTGGCGGCTGTTCGAGCAGGGTGGTGCGACGGCCGCCCTCTATGAGTGGAACGTGCGCACCACTCGCGCCTGGATGAACCTGCTTTCGCCGGTCGCCCGCCCGATCTTCGCCGTCAACCACGACTACGTGATGCGCAACGGCGGGCACGGGCTCGCGAAGCTCCTCGGCGCGCCTCTGCTCGCCATTGACTAGCTGAACACAGGCCGAGAGCCCGGTCTGGCTACAATCACGACGCGGGCTGGCACTCTCCTATCGAGAGTGCCAAAGTGGCCCGCAGGCTTGAGAACCACCCATCCGAGCTAGGAGGAATTGCCGATGAAGCTGAAGCCGCTAGGCGACCGCCTGATCGTTCAGGCAGTCGAGGAGGAGGAGACGACCGCAAGTGGGATCGTCCTTCCCGACACAGCGAAGGAGAAGCCGCAGAAGGGCAAGGTGCTCGCTGTCGGCGACGGAGCCATTCAGGAGGACGGAAGCCGCCGCCCGCTGGATGTTGGCGAGGGCGACGAGGTCCTCTATTCGAAGTACGGCGGCACCGAAATCACAGTCGACGGAGACGAGCTGCTCGTCCTGCGCGAGTCAGATGTCCTCGCGAAGGTCGGCTAGCTAGTCCAAGGACTTAGGAAGGAGGAAGCACACATATGGCTCACAAGGAGCTTTTGTACGACGAGGATGCACGTGGTGCCCTGCAGGACGGGGTCGACGCCGTGGCCAACGCGGTCAAGGTGACGCTCGGTCCGAAGGGTCGTTACGTCGTCCTCGACAAGAAGTTCGGAGCACCCACCATCACCAACGACGGCGTCACCATCGCCCGCGAGATCGAGGTCGAGGACGTCTTCCAGAACCAGGGTGCGCAGCTGGTCCGCGAGGTGGCGACCGCCACCAACGACGTGGCCGGCGACGGCACCACCACGGCGACGCTGCTCGCCCAGACGATCGTCCGTCACGGCCTCAAGAACGTTGCGGCCGGCGCCAACCCACTGGGTCTGCGCAGCGGCATCGAGAAGGCCGTCAATCAGGTGGTCGAGAACCTCCGCGAGAAGCAGTCGAAGGACATCGCGGGCAAGGAACAGATCGCCCGAGTCGCCGCGATCTCCGCGGCCGACGACGAGATCGGCAACATCATCGCCGACTCCATCGACAAGGTGGGCAAGGACGGCGTGGTGAACGTCGAGGAGGGCCAGACCTTCGGCATGGAGCTGGAGTTCACCGAGGGCATGCAGTTCGACAAGGGCTACATCTCGCCCTACATGGTCACCGATCAGGACCGCATGGAGGCCGTCCTCGATGACGCGTACATCCTGATCGCCAACCAGAAGATCGGCTCGGTGCGCGACATCCTGCCGGTCCTGGAGCAGGTGATGCAGGGTGGGAAGTCGCTGCTGATCATCGCCGAGGACGTCGAGGGCGAGACCCTCGCGACCCTGGTGGTGAACAAGCTCCGCGGCACGTTCACGGGCGTTGCCGTGAAGGCGCCCGGGTTCGGCGACCGCCGCAAGCGGATGCTGGAGGACATCGGCATCCTCACCGGCGGTGAGGTGATCACCGAGGAGATGGGCCTGAAGCTGGAGAACACCCAGCTCGACCAGCTCGGCAAGGCACGTCGCGTCGTCGTCGGCAAGGACAACACCACGATCATCGACGGCGCCGGCGATGGCGAGCAGATCAAGGGCCGCATCAAGCAGATCAAGTCAGAGGTCGAGACGACCGACTCCGACTTCGACCGCGAGAAGCTGCAGGAGCGGCTGGCCAAGCTGGCCGGCGGCGTCGCGGTCGTCAAGGTCGGCGCGGCCACCGAGACCGAGATGAAGGAGAAGAAGCACCGTGTCGAGGACGCCCTGCAGGCGACTCGTGCGGCGCTCGAGGAGGGGATCGTCCCGGGCGGTGGCGTCGCGCTGCTGAACGCTCAGGACGCGATCACCCTCGACTCCTATGACGACGATGACGAGCGCACCGGTGCATCGATCATCCAGCGCTCGCTCGAGGCACCGATTCGGCAGATCGCCGAGAACTCGGGCTTCGAGGCCAGCGTCGTGGTCGAGAAGGTCCGCGGCCTGAAGGCCGGCGAGGGCCTGAACGCATCCGATGGCGAGTACGGCGACCTGATCTCCGCCGGCGTCATCGATCCGACGATGGTCACTCGATCGGCGCTCCAGAACGCCGCGTCGATCGCGAAGAACATCCTCACCACCGAGGCGATCGTCGCCGAGCCCCCCGAGAAGGAGGGCGCGGGCGCGATGCCGGGTGGCGGCGGCATGCCCGACATGGGCGGGATGATGTAATTCGCCTCAACAGGCGAGTGTTTCTTGCAAGAGGCCCGGCCAGCGCCGGGCCTCTTTGCGTTCGCGCAGCCGGCTTCCAGCGCTAGGTGCCGAGGACCGCGCTCATCGGGCGGGGCTCCACGCCGAGGCTCTCGGCATCGGACGTGCCGCGGGCCGTCGTCATCGGCACCTCCATCAGCTCCGCCTCCTCCCAGGTTGCGAAGACGGAAGGCCCAGCGATCAGCTCGAGACCGTGCAGCCCAGCGCGGACCAGGGGCAGCGGCACGTGCACGAGCGGCCGCGTTCGGCCGCCCGCCTCGAGGACGCGCTCGACGATCTCCTCGTAGGAGAGAGCCTCCGGCCCGGCCAGCTCGTAGCGGTCCCCATCGGCCCCATCCAGCGCCGAGACGACGCAGCGAGCGACGTCCCGGGCCCAGATCGGCTGGTAGAGCGTGCGTCCCGAGCCCGAGAGCGGAACCGCCGGGAGGATCGCCAGGCGCTGCAGCAGGGTGATCCAGGGATCCCCAGGGCGGTAGACGATCGAGGGAGCGAAGACCGTGGCGTCGAGATCCGACTCGAGCACCGCGCGCTCGGCGATCGCCTTCGACCGAAAGAAGCGCGTCCGCTGGAAGCCGGTCGCCCCCATTGCCGAGAAGTAGACGAAGCGCTGCACCCCTGCCCTCTCAGCCGAGCGCAGCAACCGCGCCGTGGCGAGGCCGTTCAGCTCCTCGATCGTCCCGCCGGGCTGGTCGCGGGTCGTGGCAGCGAGGTGGATGACGGTGTCGACTCCGCGCATCGCGTGACGGATGGAGAGCGGATCCCGCAGGTCCGCGAGGGCGATCTGGACGTCCACCCGGTGCTCGCCAAGCTTCCTCGGGTCCCTCACCAGAGCCCGGATCTCCTGGCCGTCGCCGAGCAGCGCGGGCAGGAGCTCTCCGCCCACCACTCCTGTCGCTCCGGTCAGCAGGATCACGCCGCCACTGTAACCAGGCACCCTCCGCGAGCCCGGCTCGCCTAGAATGTCGCGTTCCGCGGCGCCCACTGGGCGCCGCAATCGCAACCACGACTCCGGAAAGGACTGCGCCTTGGCATACGTGATCGCCGAACCGTGCATCGGCACCAAGGACAACTCCTGCGTAGAGGTCTGCCCCGTCGACTGCATTCACCCGACGCCTGACGAGCCCGACTACGACGCCGTCGAGCAGCTCTACATCGATCCGGACGAGTGCATCGACTGCGACGCCTGCGTCGAGGCCTGTCCCGTGGACGCCTGCTTCGCCGAGGACCAGCTCCCGGAGGAGTGGTCCAAGTACACGCAGATCAACCTCGAGTACTACAAGTCGCAGGGC
>CAWAJF010000014.1:0-219485 GCA_963782345.1 uncultured Solirubrobacterales bacterium
CGCCTCGAACGGCGTTGATCATGGCGTCCCTGAACTCGTATTGCTCTCTGAGGAGGTCCCCGGTCAAGGCTTGGGCTTCCAGAGCACGTTTGACAGGCCAGTCACCCTCGGCCTCAACCACATCCCGGAGGCACCGAGGCCGGCCTCCGTTCCGAGCGCGCCGGGCCCCGAGACGGTGTCAAGGGAGTCCAACCGAGCGCCGATGAACGAGAGCGGCAGTTCCCTCCTGAACCGGGTCCGCAGCACTCGCCCGAATCGCTCCGACGTGGCGCCGATCGGCTCCCCGCGATGCTTCACCGCGTAGCGAGGGATCGGTTCGCCGCTCTGCGGATCTCCCACCAGCTCGAAGGCGATCGGTGCGCCCCGGTCGATCTCAAGCAGCCGATTCTGAATGTCTCTCGGATCACCGTGGATGACCTCCATCCCACCCGGTGCAGCCGCATGAACGTCATCGGCTTTGAGCTCGAGCTCGAACGTCTGCCACCACTGCCCCTTCTTGATCCAACGGCCGCCGAACGCCTCGATCATCGAGTAGCCGGAGGTCTTCGGCCTGTCGAGGCACGAACATCTCCCTCCGCGCGCGCGTGAGCGACACATAGAGGACCCTCGCCTCCTCGGCCAGACTGTGCTCGTCCGTGTCCCAAGGGGGCTCGGGCTCAAGCAGCACGACCGTGTCGAATTCCAGGCCCTTTGATCGGTGAACGGTCGAAACCGTAAGCGGATGCTCGAGCACGGGAGTGAGCTCCGGCGGAACGACGCCGATCGCGAGGTTCCTGGATCCCTCGGCGAGGTCAAGTGACCCCTGCGCCGCACCGCACAGCCGGCGGAGGGCGTCCCAGGCCTCATCCGGCGGCGGAGCCCAAGGGTCGGCGACAGCGCTTCGAACAACTCATCGAAGTGTCCCCTCTTAAGTCGGGGATGCGGGAGATCCGCGAGGAGCCTGTGCCACCCACTGAAGGGACGGCCCGCTCCGCGGCGCCGCGCTGCAGGACATGGGGTACGTCCTTCTCCCACAAGGTTCGGGAGATGAGAAGCGCCTGTGCGTTGTTCCGACAGAGCACCGCGGTCCGCCCGTCGAACCCGTTCCAAAGGACCGCCGCGGCATCGGAGGCGCCGCCGAGCAGGTCCAGGTCCGATACGAGCCCGGCCAGCTCCGATCGCAGAGCTGAGTAATCGGCGCCGGTCTCCCTGAGGCTCGGACCGAGGCGCAGCGGCTCCTTCGCGATATCCGTCTGAGCTCGAAAGTTCACAGGCAGCGAGAGCTCATCGAGGTCGGCGCCGTATTCGCCTCGCAGGAACTCGTAGAACGCCAGCGGCCCGGATCGTCCGCCCGCGGGGACCTGGAATTCGTAGATCGCCTGAGCGGGGTCACCGAAGAGCGTGAAACCGCCGTCGCTCGCCTCCAGGATCCCGCCGACGAATCCGTCCCGCGGTGGGACCAGATCCTGCAGCTCATCGATCAGGACGTGACGAAACGATCCCACCAGGTCTCGGGCGCCCTCCTCGTCCCTGATCGCGGCGGCGGCGGCCTCGATCCGGGCTTCGTAGCCTCCCCGCTCCTGCCAGGCCCCGCCCGGATGGGTGTGATGGAGTAGCCTGGTCGCGAAGGAGTCGAAGGTGCGAACGGTCGCCAATGCGGCGTCGCCCCTCTCCTCCGACAATCGCCTCCTGATCACCTGGACGGCGGCGCGCGTGAAACTGAGAATCAGGATCTCTCCCGGATAGAGCTCCCGCTCTCTGATCAGGTGGGCGATCCGCGCGATCAGAACTGTGTCTTCCCCGTGCCGGTGTTAGCGGTGATCAGAGCACGCGTCTCGGGTGCGAGCCCGACCACCCTCTGCTGCTCGGCGGTCAGCCTCACCTCCGGCGTCACCTCAGCCGTCCGAGCCATCCCAGAGGTACTCGAAGTCCGTGAACACGAGATCGCGGCCGAAATTCGAGATGTTGTCGGCCACGTTGACGATCTTGCAGATCTCCTTGCCGCCGTTGAGCGGACCGCGCAGGCCGCGCCCGATCATCTGCTGGTAGACGTTGGGGCTGTAGGTCGGGCGCGTCACGTAGACGGCGCGGACCGCCGGCGCATCGAAGCCCTGCGTGAACACCCCGTAGTTCGTCAGCACCTTCAGCTCGCCCTTTCGAAACTGCTCGACGTAATGGCGTCGCAGCGAGGCTCCGGTGTTCGAGGAGATGGAGGCGGCCGAGATGCCCTCACGCGCGAGCAGCGCGGACAGCACCTGGGCGTGTTCGACTGATGCGGCGAACACCAACGTCGTCCACCCCACATCCTGCGCGACGATCGAATCGACGATGGGCCTGTTCCGCGTCACGTCCGCCCCGACTCGCGCCTCCGCCTTCTGCGGCAGCCACTTCATGTCCTTGTGGGTTCGCAGCTCCTCATCCGTCAGTTCCATCTCCACACCGTCCAGCAGCGCGTGCTCGACCTTCGCGATCACGCCCTGCTCCTGCAGGTAGTGCATGAAGCGCTGCGCCCCGGCGGCACACTCCATCCCGGCCGCCGAAGCCTTCTGGATGTCCACATCCTCGAACGCGGGGGCGTCGAGGCGCCGCTTCCCGAATCGATTGATCAGCGCCTTCGTGCCCGATTCGCTCGTGCCGCGGAAGGGCGTCGCCGTGAGTCCGATGAGCGGGACCCGTTCGTCGGACCCGCCCAGCCCCTGCCACTTCAGCAGCCTCGTGTACGCCGGACTTGTGGCAGCGTGAGCCTCATCCACTACCACGCATGACGCCTCGGCCAGCCAGTCGTAGGCCGAGTTCTTCATCACCCCGGCGTCCAATTTCGCGATCGTGGCGACCACGACCTGGTGCCGGATTCCCGCCCGCTCGGCGTCGTTTCCGGACCACAGGCGGCTGATCGTCAGCCTGGAGCCGACCGGGCCGAACGCCCGCCAGACCTCATTCCATGCCTCGACGGCCTGTTCATCGAGCTCGTCGGTCTGCGCGACCCAGAGGATCGGTCCGACCAGTTCCTCCCTCTGAAGCGCCTCGACGAGCGCCTCCACAACCACCCGCGTCTTCCCCGCACCGGTCGGGAGCGAGAGCAGCCCCCGTCTCTTCTTCTTCCCGCCGTTCAGAAGCTCATGGATCTCTTCGACGATCACCCGCTGGTACTTGTGCAGATCACCGAGCCGGGCGGACCCTCGACCTCGAGGATCCGCGGTCGCTTCACATTCTCGAATCCGGCGTACTCCCGAGGGAACCCGAGGTCCTCCACGAATTCGATCGCCTTGCGGCTTCCGCCCCACGTCTGCGGCGGCTCGAGTCCGCATTCCTCCAGTTCACCTCGCAGTTCCGAGAGGGTGCTGGCCCCGTAGACGGCGAGCGCGGCGCGAGCCAGCTCCAGCTCATCGTCGGAATCGTCTTCGGTCGCATCGAGCAGCGGCTTCGGCAGTCTCGCACGAAGGACCTCCGGGCCGACTGCTCGAAGCAGCTTTGCCTCGACCGCTTCTCCTTCCGGATCGCCGTTCGCAGCTTCCTGATGTCATTTCGAAGCTTGTTGTCGAGGATGCCCTCGATCTCCTGCGGACCGAGGCCGAGCCGAAGCTCGGATGAGACGGCCTCCAGGAAGGCCGCCGGCTCCAGGGAATCGCTCCAGTACAGGACGCCGTCCCGGAGGAGGATCAGCCTCTCGGATGAGATGCGGCCCCGTTCGGTGAACCGCTCCAGGTCAGGGTCGAACACGGGACGTGTCGCAGGTCCTGGATTTCCTCGGCAGGTGAGCGCGGAGCAGCGGATAGACATCCAGCAGGGGGACTCCCGGTTCGAGGGCGGCGAAGGTCACCTCCGTGCTCACGGAGTCCTTGGCTGAGGCCATCTTCCATCGCTCGACCAGTGCCCGCTCCTGCTCGTCCTCGTCGACAAGAAGAACCGGCTGTCCCGTGCTCACCAGCACCTCGAAGTCAGCCGGGTCCTGAGCCACCGTCACCTGCTCGACCGCCTCGTGTCGTAGATCTCGCCGATCCGGCACTGAACGAATGAGGGCGGGTCCATCTGCGTGGCCGCGACGGCGTAGAGCCGCCCGAGGACCTCGTCATCCTCGACCGAGGCGCCTTCTCCAGCATGCGCTCCCAATCGGCGAAATCGAGCTCCTCCACCGACGACGAAAGTCCAGGGCAGCCGCCGCCTCTTCTGAGACCCCCGCCACAGGCAGGAAGTCGGCCCACGGCTCCAGCTGCGGACCTACGCAGTCATCGGGCTCGCGGTCCCCGAGACTGGTCTCGATTCGGCCGAATTGACGGATGGCCCAGATGATGGGATGCGGGCACTGACGGTCCGGGTATCGGTCGACTTACCGGCGTCGGAATATCTACTCACCGAGGTCCTCTTCGGCGTTGAGAAGCTCCGAGACGAAGCGCGCCTGGGCGGCGTGGCTCAGATGGCGAAGAACGCCCACGGGACCGGCGAAGCCGGACTGCTGAAACTCGAAGTGATCCTGACTGGGTCGTGCCCCGCTCGCCTCGATCTTGTCCACAAGCTCATCGCGCTGTTCCTCTCGATACTCGCGAACCACGGCTCCTCCTCGCTCCCTACCCCAGCGACCGGGCCCTGAACGGCCCCCATCCGCTGCAGAAACTTCAGTTCCTTGGCGTGAAACGCGGTGTCGATCACGACAGTCGCGTCCGAGTCGTCGTCCTCACGAGCGATCGGGCCGGGCAGGACGTCATGCTCGATCGGGAGCCAATCGCCGCTCTTGGTTCGCGCACAGACGACCTCCGAGGAGAGGCCCAGCTCGGACGAGACGGCCGCGATCCGCTCGGCTCCCGCCCGACGCACCAACTCCCAGAAAAGCTCCCAGTCCTCCGGTTCCCACCTGTCGAGCCCTCCGCGGCTGACCTTGGCGACGAGCTCCAACGCCGGATCGACGCGCGCGATGCCGAGCTGCTTGAGCACGGCGACGGTCTCATCATCCGAGGCGAGCTTGGGGTGCACCAGCCGGATCTCATCGGCGGCGATCGGTCGGTCGCCGGGCAGGAACACGGCCCGTGAGTCGCACGGGACGAGATCTCCGTCGGCCGTCAGGACGATCTCGCACGCCCGCAGCCCCACGCGAGCTCAGGAACGTCACGAGCGACGGCACCGACGACGGCCAGCGCCGCGGCGGAATGGGCCGGCGTCGGCTCGGGAAGAATGGCCTCGATCCACTCCTCAGCGGAGGAGGCCGACGATCCCTTGGCCATCAACAGTCGCTCGACCCGCGCCCTGCGCGTCCGCCTGTTCGTCGATCGACGGATGGCACCAATCCTGCGGTCGTCCCGGCGCCTTCGACCAGATCCTCGCCGCCTCCAGCGGGACCTCCTCGGGATGGAGCTTCAGACTCATCGGGAGCTGGAGTTCACCCTCCTGATCCGGGATCGCCGGCTCATCCTTCGCCAGCTCGTACACGGTCTCCGTGATCAGCTCATCCGCCCAGTTGGGCGCCTCGCGGCCGCGCCCGGGCAGCTTGTCCAGCACGCCCGCGGGATCGGAGGCATCTACAAGAGCCTCCAGGTTCTCGACCACGATGCGGGCCGCCGTCGCCACGAGTTCCCTGTTGAAGGGACCGTCAAGGAGGCTGCGACCATCCTCGTTGAGCTTCCAGGGGGCGTTGACGACACCGGACAGCGTCGTCTCATACTCGGTCGGGAAGAATGCCCAGAACCGCCCTCGCCCTCGAGCGAGCGGCCCCTCGAGCGGGACCGCCCAGTTCACGGGGATCTGATCTCGTCCCTGCAGCGCCCCGGCGTCGGCGTCGGCGGCCTTCGACGGCCGCACCACCTCGCCGAAGACGAGCCAGTGTTCCGCCCTGTCTCCCTCAATCAGGGCCTTGCCGCCCCGCTCGTCGTCACGAAGTTCGATCTCGCGCTTTCGGTCCTCGGTGCGATCGTCAAGGATCAGCCGCGCGACTTGAGGTGAGAAGACCAGGAATTCGCCGGGAAATCGAGCGAGATGGTTCGAGAGCCAATCCGCCCCCTCGTCGAGCGGCAGCTTCACGACGGTTGAGGCCCACTTCATCAGCTGCTTGAGGACGGGGTCTTCGGCGGCTGCGCGATTCGCGTCGATGACTCGCGCCAGGCGCAGAGCGGGAACCCGCTCCGCATCCGGGACCACTCCACGAATCTCCTCCCGGGTCCAGTCGCTGTCGAAGAGGAACGAACCGGATCTGCTGAAGAACTGCGGCCCTGTGGTGACCCCGAGAACGGATTTGAAGCCCAGCCCGAAACGACCTATCTCCACCCCCTTCTTCGGAGAGACGTATGAGGACAGGATCGCCCCCACTCCGTCCACCGTCACGGGCTTCCCCTTGTTCGCGCAGTACAGGGCCTCCTCAGTCAGCACGACCTGCACCTGCCCCGAGCTCCCCAGGAGCTCGTCGGCGCCGTTCTGAATCAATTCGAACACCTGGCGGCGGCCGTAACCGCCCTCGGCGAATGCCCGCTCCTGGTTCGCGTGTTCGAGGATCAGTCGCGGATTCGCCTGGTACGCCCCGAGCATCTCACTCGAGAACTTGGCCACCGCCGCCGGCACCGCAGCCTCCTCGGAGACCTTCCAGGCGGATGCTGAGCTGCTGGCCTTGGCTTTGCTCGCCTTGGCCTTGCTCCGCTTGACCGTCTTCGTCGGCGCCATCGGCTCCCATCCCTCGAGACCTGCGAGACCTTCCCCCCAGGCGCCGTACATTCGCAGGTCCTCTTCAGTCGGGTCAAGAGGAATTTGATCGACGACGGGACTGCGCCCCGCGCGAGGCTTGAGGAGATCACGACCTCGCCGAGATCGGCTTCGCACGACGCGGGACTCGCGATCAGCGGACCCCCGGCGCCGCCACCCGATCTGATCTCGATGGGATCATCAGCGAGATGTCCGCGGGAGACGACAGGGCGCTGGATCAGGTTTACGCCTGGCTGCTCGGGCATCCGAACGGGCCGGAGAGGGCCTCGACCTCGAGGCGACCTTCGCTCGAGCGGTGCGTCAGGCCATCGACGAGGTGATCGACGGCGCCCGCACGGGCAGATATCGCTACTCAGAACTGGAGACTCAGGAGAAAACCTACATCGGTACTCGCATCGAGATCGTCGTCCGGACCGAACTAGGACTTCAGCGTGAAGAGAAGCTGGACACGGTAATCGAGGGCCATGCGGTGGATTTCAAATGGTCGGCGCGGGAGGCTTGGATGATCCCGCGAGAGGCGGTCGGCGAACTCTGCCTACTTCTTAGCGGCGACGAAGAGGGAGGAACCTTTTCGGTTGGCCTCGTTCGATGCGCTGATGAGCGGCTGAATCGGGGCGCGAACCAGGATGCCAAGCGGACCCTCTCAACTTCCGGGAAAAGTCATATCCGTTGGCTCATCAGAAACGGTCGGCTACCGGTCAGCTTTCTTGCGGGACTCGATAAGGAGACCAGGGACGCGATCCTCGCTGAGCCGCCTGGGCAAGCACGGGTCCGGGAGTTCTTCATGCGGGTGACTCGCGTACCGGTTCCGCGAGAGGTGGTCCCGACGCTCGCAGTCCAGGTGGACCCGATGCGACGTATCCGACAGGACGGGGATCAAGGGCGCCTCGGCGGCATGAAAGTGCTGAGCGGACACTTTGAAGTGAGCAGGAAGGCGGCCGACCTTCTCGGTTACGGGCCGCTCACCAAACGCGACTATCTCTCCGTTCCCATCGAAGAGCTCCGGTCACTCCCGCCAGCACTGCAGGTCGACCTCAAACTGCCGAAGAGCTGAGCGTCGCTCACGCCGCCTGAGCAGCGACTCGTGACAACTTTGATTGCCGCCCAACATCCAGACCGTGAGCGAGCGCGGTGGCGATGCAGCTCGCCAGAAGGGGCGGGACGGCGTTTCCAATCTGCTTCGCGACGCTCGTCATGGACTGATACTCCGGAAAGAGAAAGTCATCCTGAAAAGTCATGCAACGAGCCGCTTCGCGCACCGTGATGGGCCGGTGCGCGGACGGGTGCAGGTAACGACCCTTTTCCGGCTTATAGAACTCGGTTCGGATCGTGTAGGCCGGTCTGTCCCACCACAGCCTGCCGAATACATCCGTAGTGCCAGTCGGTTTCTCCCGCCAGCAGCGCGGCACTAAATCGGAAAGGCCCGCGCGGTCGAGGTTGCGCTGCATCGCGAACCGATCTCCGCCATCGCGAGGCACCGCTTTGTAGCGGCGGATGCTCTCGGGTCGCGGATTGCGCGGACGGTGCCAAGCCAAGCCATCTGGTCGGAGAGATAGTCCGTCCACTGCCTCTCTAAATGTTCTCCATGGGGCCAGCGATTCGCCGTCCGCCCCATTTGGGTCAGCGTGCGTCGGCTCCGGCCAGGACACGGCCTGGTCCCGGGCACCGATGACGATCGCACGCCGGCGGCGCTGGGGCACACCGAAGTCCGCCGCGTTGAGGACCCTTCCCTCGACCACGAATCCAAGCGCTTCAGCCCTCCGCTTGAACTCGGCGTACTCCGCCGAACGAAGCAGTTCGGGCACGTTCTCCATCAGAAACGCCCTTGGCTGCGCCTGTTCGAGGGCGCGGAGGTACTCCCGCCACAGACCGCGTCGCTCAAACCCAACTGCATCCCGGTTCAGGGGTGAGAACCCCTGACAGGGAGGTCCGCCAACAACCACATCGGCATCAGGAAAGCTTGCGACGTCTTCGATCAACGCCCACGCGACGTGATCGGCGAAGTTCAGGCGATATGTCTCGGCCGCGTCACGGTCGGATTCCACAGCAAAGATCGAGCGGAATCGACCCGTGTCCTCAAAGCCGCGCGTCAGCCCTCCGCATCCGGCGAATAGATCGATGAGGGTGTATTTCTCCACGGCAGTCACCTTATGAAGACCATCGGCGGCACGTCTCCGCCGGAGGATCGCGACCAGCATGCGCTGACTGGTCCCGCTGTTGTGTCAAGACTGGATCGTCTCCGACACGAATATCTGCACATTCCCGCGGCAATCCGCCTCCGGGTCAAACCTCCGCTCTCCCTACCATCCCGCGCCCCATGCCCCGCCGCTCCGACCTCCGCAACGTCGCGATCATCGCCCACGTCGACCATGGCAAGACGACGCTCGTCGACGCCATGCTCTGGCAGTCCGGGGCGTTTCGATCCGGGCAGGACGTCGCCGAGCGGGTCATGGACTCCACGGATCTCGAGCGGGAGAAGGGGATCACCATCCTCGCCAAGAACACCTCCGTTCGCTACGGGGAGACCAAGCTCAACATCATCGACACGCCCGGGCATGCGGACTTCGGTGGGGAGGTCGAGCGCGGGCTGACGATGGTCGATGGGGTGCTGCTCCTCGTCGACGCCTCCGAGGGGCCCCTCCCCCAGACCCGCTTCGTGCTCCGCAAGGCGCTCGAGGCGCAGCTGCCGGTGATCCTGGTGGTGAACAAGGTCGATCGGCCCGATGCTCGGATCGGCGAGGTGGTCGATGAGGTCTATGAGCTCTTCCTCGATCTCGATGCCGACGAGTCGCAGATCGACTTTCCGATCGTCTACACGAACGCCAGGGCCGGCTGGGCGTCGCTGGAGGAGGGCGTCGAGGGCACCGACCTCTCCCCCCTCCTCGACCTGGTGCTGGAGCGGATCCCGGCGCCGGAGTACGAGGAGGGTGCGCCGCTGCAGGCGCACGTCACCAACCTGGACGCGTCCCCTTATGTAGGGCGGCTCGCGCTCTGCCGGGTGCGGAACGGGACGATTCGCGACGGGCAGCGGATCGCCTGGTGCCGGGCGAACGGCGAGATCTCCAACGCGACGGTCAGCAACCTCTACGTGACCGAGGCGCTCGAGCGGGTCGAGGCCGACCGAGGCCGGGCCGGGCGAGATCATCGCCGTCGCCGGCCTGCCCGACGTGACGATCGGGGAGACGCTCGCCGATCCCGAGGACCCGCGGCCGCTGCCGGTGATCACGGTGGACGAGCCCTCGCTCTCGATCACGGTCGGGATCAACACCTCGCCGCTGGCGGGCAAGGAAGGGATCGCAGGCTGACGGCGCGGCAGATCCGCGACCGCCTCGACCAGGAGCTGATCGGGAACGTCTCGATCCGGGTGCGCGACACCGAGCGGCCCGAGGTCTGGGAGATCGAGGGCCGCGGCGAGCTTCAGCTGGTCGTGCTGCTGGAGCTGATGCGGCGCGAGGGGTTCGAGCTCACCGCCGGCCAGCCGCAGGTGATCACCCGCGAGGTCGACGGCAAGCTCTGCGAGCCGGTCGAGCTCCTCTCGATCGACGTGCCCGAGGACTTCGTCGGCGTCGTCACCCAGGCGCTCGCGGTGCGCAAGGGGCGGATGGAGCAGATGATCAACCACTCGACCGGCTGGGTCCGCCTCGAGTTCCTGGTGCCGGCGCGCGGGCTGATCGGCTTCAGGACCGAGTTCCTGACCGAGACCCGCGGCACCGGCCTGATGCACCACGTCTTCGACCGCTGGGAGCCCTGGGCCGGCGACCTGCGGATGCGGCCGACCGGCTCGCTGGTCGCCGACCGCCAGGGGAAGACCGCCGCCTTCGCCCTCTTCTCCCTGCAGGAGCGCGGCACGCTCTTCGTCGGCCCGGGCGAGGACGTCTACGAGGGAATGATCGTCGGCGAGAACTCGCGCGCCGAGGACATCGACGTCAACGCGATCAAGGAGAAGCAGCAGACCAACGTCCGGGCGGCCTCGGCCGATCAGCTGATCCGGCTGGTGCCGGCGAAGCGCCTCTCGCTCGAGGAGGCGATCGAGTTCATCCGCGAGGACGAGTGCGTCGAGATCACACCTGAGTCGGTGCGGCCGCGGAAGGTGCTGCTCGACCGCACCGGCCGGGTGAAGGCGGCCCGGCAGGCCGCTCGGGTCGGCTGAGCAGCCCCTAGGGGGCTGCGGCAAACAGCCGCCACTCGTCGGGGATGCCCTTGAGCTCGTGCGCGCCGCGCTCCTCGAAGGGGATCCCCGACCCGGCGACCAGATCCTTGACCGTGCTGGTGACGAGCACCTCCCCCGGCCCGGCCAGGGCTCCGACGCGCGCCGCGATGTGGACCGCGATCCCGCCGACGTCATCGTCCATCACCTCGACCTCGCCCGAGTGGAGTCCGATGCGCACCTCCAGGCCGATTGAGCGGGCCTGCTCAGCGATCGCGGCCCCGCAGCGAATCGCACGCGCCGGGCCGTCGAAGGTGGCGAGGCAGCCGTCGCCGAGGGTCTTCACCTGCCGTCCCCTGAACCGTTCGAGATCCCGCCGCACCTCGTCATGGTGCCTCGCGAGCTGCTCGCGCCAGCGCGCATCCCCGAGCTCCGCCGCTCTCTCCGTCGAGCCGACGATGTCCGTGAACATCACCGTCGCCAGCACGCGGTCGGGCTCGGCCACCGAGCGGGCGCCGGTCAGGAACTCCTCGATCTCGCCGACCACGGCCTCGGCGTCGCCCGCCCAGGGCAGATGGTCGATCCCCGGCAGCTCCACGTACCGGGCCCCCGGGATCTGCTCGGCGAGCTCCTCGCCGGCGCGTCGATAGACGACCCGGTCTCCGTGCCGGTGGATGACCAGCGTCGGGACCCGAATCGTCGGCAGGATCTCTCGGACATCGATGTCGAGGAACATCTCGAAGATCTGCTGAACCATCGCCGGACTCGCGGAGGAGCGCTCCATGCGGGCGGTGAACTCGAGGGCGTCGGGGTTGCCGGCGAAGCTCGGCGCGAAGAGCTCGACCATCCCCTCGGCGTCCTGCCCCCAGTGGGGGGCGATGAACTCGGCGGCGGACTCGCGAAGCGCCTCCGCCGGGGAGCCCCAGGGGTAGTCGGGCGCCTCGGTCGTACGCCCCATCGCGCCGTGGAGCACCAGGGCCGACACCCGTTCGGGGTGGGTGGCGGCGAACAGCACGCTCATCGGACCGCCCTCGGAGATCCCGAAGAGCGCCGCGCGCTCGGAGCCGACGGCGTCCATCACCGCCCGGACGTCGTCGATCCGCTGCTCCAGGGTCGGCACCTCGGCGACGGGGTCGGAGAGCCCGTTGCCACGCTTGTCGAAGATGATCAGGCGCGAGAACGAGCTGAGCCGCTCGAAGAAGTGAGCCATCGGAGGGGACTCCCACTGGAGCTCGAGGTGGGTCGAGAAGCCGAGGACGAGGACCAGGTCGATCGGCCCATCGCCGACGACCTGATAGGCGATCGAGGCGCCGCCGGACTTGGCGTAGCGGGTCTGAGGAGAGGTCAGCGCGATCCTGAGCCGAATCGTATCCCCGCGGCGGCCGGATCCCGAGCCGCGAGCGCGCTACTCAGTCAGCTCTCCGACTCCGCCTCGGCCTCCATCTTCTGGAGGCGGGTGTAGTAGTCGGCGAACTCGTTCAGGTGAGCCCAGGCGATCTTGCCCGTGGTGACCGGATCGTCGTCGGTGACGTTGGTGCGCGGATCGTGGCTGCCGTGCTCCAGCTCGACCTCCATGCCGATCCGGAACTGCTCGACGTCGAAGGGCGCGCTGTCCCAGTCGATCCCGATCTGCTCGCCGACGCTCCGTGCCTGGTCGGCGCTGATCTTGCCCTCGGCGCTCATGTCGTGAGCCTAGCGACCATCTTGTGTGTCAAGCTGCGCACATGCGTTTACACATAAACCTCGAGGATGAGCTCGTGGCGGAACTGGACAAGAGGGTGGGGAAGCGGAAGCGGAGCACCTTCATCGCGCAGCTCCTTCGCCGGACGTTGGACGACGAGCGCCGCTGGGACGACATCCTCGCCTCAATCGGCTCGATTGATGACAAGGGACACGAATGGGATGAGGATCCCGCCGCGTGGGTTCGAGAGCAGAGACGAGGGGACGAACGCCGGGTGGGCTGAGCGGTACTGCTACTCGACACCACCGTGCTGATCGAGGTGCTGCGCGGTCGACCGGCGGCGGGGCGCCTCCGCGAGGTGAGTGCGACGGGGCCTGTGCCGCTGATCTGCGCGATCAACGTGTACGAGCTGTGGCGAGGCGCCCGCCCTGGGGAGGCAGCTGCGATTCGCCGGCTGATTGGCGCGCTTCATACGGTGCCCCTCACCGCCCGGGAGGGGGAGCTGTCGGGAAGCTGGCGGCGTGACTTCGCTGCGCGAGGTGTGACTCTGAGTCAGTCCGATTGCCTGGTCGCCGCGGCGGCCGTCTCTGCGGGCGCGCGGCTGGCCACCGGCAACTTGAAGGACTTCCCGATGCCGGAGCTCGAGGTCGAGCACTGGCCGACCGCCACATGAAGCGGGGCGGTTGACGCGGTCGCGCCGGCAAGGCAGAATCGACTACCCACCCGCACGGAAGGAGACCGGCGTGTCCTGGAGCCTGAAGGGGAGCTACATCGAGACCTGCTCATGTGAGCTGATGTGTCCGTGCAACATGTCCTTCGACCACGGCGCGACCTACGACTACTGCCGGGCCACCCTCGTCTTCAACATCAAGGAGGGTGAGATCGAGGGCACGGACGTCAGCGGCCTCAGCGTCGCGGCGATCATCGACACCCCGAAGGTGATGACCGATGGCAACTGGCGCCTCGGCATGTTCATCGACGATCAGGCAAGCGACGAGCAGATGGAGAAGCTCACCGCCGTCTTCGGGGGCCAGAAGGGGGGTCCGATGGAGGGGATCGCTCCCCTCGTCGGCGAGATCCTCGGCGCCGAGCGGGCGTCATTCGAGGTGGTCGAGGACGGGCTGCGCCACAGCGTCAAGATCGGGGACTCGATCGACTTCGAGATCGAGGACATCGTTCCCTTCGGCGTCGAGACCGGGGAGCCGGTGCGGCTCGTCGGCGTCTCGCATCCGGCCTCGTCGGAGTTCAACGCCGCCGAGGCAAAGCGCTCCAAGATCAGCGCCTTCGGCATCGAGTACGAGGGGAAGACCGGGATCTCGACGTCCGAGTTCGCCTGGGCCGCCTGAGCGCTAGGGCGCGGCCATGCCCATCGAATCCATCGCCTGCGCCGCCGCGGGTGAGTCCGGCAGCGTGAGTCCCGGCACCTTGTCGGGAACGAAGGCCACCGCGAGCCCGAGCACCACCAGGAGGACGGCGATGGAGCGATTTGCGACCGCCTTCCAGGGCAAGAGCTTCTCGAGCGCGATCAGGGCGGCGATCAGGACCATCCAGCCGATGCTCATCACGCCGAGGGCGAAGAGCGCGGCCATCAGGCCCCAGCAGCACCCGACGCACCAGCCCCCGTGCTCCATGCCCATCCGCAGCGCGCCGATCCGGCCCGGGCGCCAATGCATGAGCACGAACGTCAACGGGCTCCGGCAGTGCCGCAGGCAGACGTCCTTGAGCGGGGTGAGCTGGTAGATCGCGGCCGCGATGATCACCCCGCCGGCCACGTAGGGACCGGCGCTGTCCCAGGCAAGGAAGCCGAGGTTGAGTGACCGCCCGATCTCGAAGATCGCGTAGGCGATCAGGCCCGCCGCCGCCCAGGTGAGCAGATAGCCGCCGACGAAGATCGCGGTGGCGCCGACCTGGGTCGGCTGGCCCTTCCGCCGCTTTCCCTCTTCGATGCGCGCGTACATGACGACCATCGGCGCGATCGACGGGAACATCATCGCGGCCATCATCACCACCCAAGCTATGAGCCAGAAGCCGAGACCGCCGAGATCCGTACCCGGGCCGGCGTCCATGCCGGCCATCCGGTCTCCAGTCATCGCCCAGGCGATGGCGGCGAGAAGCAGCAGGCCGAAGATGAGGCCGAGCTGCACCACGCTCGGGAGAGGGGGTATACGGCGGAGTGTCGCTGACTCCATCGGCCTCGACTCTAATTGGCTGAGAAGCCAGTGGCGGCCGGGGGTGCGCGGAAGCGGGTGCTACCACTTCCGCTTCGTGCGGAAGATCTCCTGGAAGTAGCCGACGACGCTCACCGGCGACATGAAGAGCTGGTAGAGCAGCAGGTAGCTGAAGAAGCCCTTGAAGTTGCGGCGGACCTTCAGGCCGACCTCCTGGAAGGAGTCCCGGCTGAGCTTGAACATGATCCCGCTCAAGATCATGTTGAGCGGCAGCACGAGCAGGGTTAGCGGGCCGACGATCGCGTAGATCCCGAAGAAGACCGCGAGGATGATCCCCACGGGGAAGGCGATCGTGTAGACGACGTCGACGTAGGGGAAGACGTAGTCGACGACGATCGAGTGCGCGTAGGAGCGGCGGCCCTTGATCAGGGCGGGGCCGTACTCGCGCAGGCCCTCGATCATCCCGCGGGCCCAGCGGCGGCGCTGCTTGGCGAAGGCCTTGGCGTTCTCCGGGGCGTCGGTGAAGGCGACGGCGGTCTTCTCGTAGCTGACGCCGGCGCCCTTGTGCATCATCGCCCAGGTGAGGACGATGTCCTCGCCGATCCGGTCCGGCCAGCCGCCGACCTCCTTGACGGGCTCGGTCCGGTAGACGCTGAAGGCCCCCTGCGCGACCAGCGTGCCCTGGAAGAGGCCCTGCTGGCGCTTGATCGAGGCGATGCCGAGGAAGTAGTCCCACTCCTGAGCCTGGGTGAGCAGGTTCGCGCGGGAGTTGCGGACGAAGACGGCGCCGGCGACCGCGACGGTCGTCGGGGGCGAGACCTGGAGGCGCGCGACGCAACGCTTCAGGGCCTGGGGCATGAGCAGGGTGTCGGCGTCGACCGTGGCCATCAGCGGCGTGTGGACCTCGGCGAGCGCGGCGTTCAGGGTGTTGGCCTTGCCGCCGTGCGGGAAGGTACGGACCGAGATGCGCTCGTCCATCTCCGCGCAGAGGCTGGCCAGCTCGACGGTCCGGTCGGTGGAGCCGTCATCGGCGACCAGGATGTGGAGCTCGCCCGGGTAGTCCTGCGTCGCGGCGTAGTCGAGGGTCTCCTCGATCACGTCCTCCTCGTTGAAGCAGGCGATGATCAATGTGATCGCCGGGAAGTCGATGTCGAAGCGCAGCCTCGGCGCCTTGTCGAACAGCAGCGAGGAGATCAGATGGGCATTCAGGTACCCGGGGATGATCGCGATGCCGGCGATCAGCGCCGCGGCGAGCGGGACGGTGATCGACTTGCCGAGCTCCTCGATCCACGGGATCGCGAGCCAGAGCGAGAACGCGACCCAGCCCAGGCTGCACATCGCGACGAAGAGCAGCTTGAGCTTGAGCGGGAGGTAGAAGCGGCGGCGATCCTCGGGAAGCTTCTCGGCGACCGGGAATCCGTTCCCGTTCGCCGAGACGACCGGCAACTGCTCATCGAGCGTGGTCGGCTTCGGCAGGGTCTTGACCCCGCCGTTGCCGTTGGTCGCGACCTGGCCGTCCTCGCCGGCCGCAACCTTGCCGTTGCCGTTGGACACCACCGCTTTTTGACCAGTACCGAACATGGGCTATGTCCCACATCGGCCCTGGCCCGCGCCTTGACAACCCGATTTTCAGTGGATCGCCCTCGACTAGACAGATGACCGAGCGCGGCGCCGCGACCGCGCGTTACGCGGACGGGAGCTGTAGGTGTTCGGCCCACCGCCTCCGTTCCCGTTCCGCTTCGGCTTGCGCCCGCCGCCGCGTCCGTTCCCGTTGAAGCTCTTGCCGCTCGCATTCCCGTTTCCGGGGTGCTGGCGAGCGGCGTGCTCGAATCCGGGGCCTTCGCTGAATTCGCGATGAAGGCCGAGGTCCGTCGCAATCTTTCGCATCTCGTGATGCTGATCGGGAAGGACGAAGCTGGCGGCGATGCCCGTGGCGCCCGCGCGGCCGGTGCGGCCGGTGCGGTGCACGTAGGTGTCGCGGTCCTCGGGGGCATCGAAGTTGATCACGTGGGTGATCTCATCGACGTCGATCCCGCGGGAGGCGACATCGGTGGCGACGAGCGTGTCGATCTTGCCGAGCTCGAAGTCGGCCAGGGCGCGGCGGCGCTGGCTCTGGGACTTGTTGCCGTGCATGGCGACCGCCCTCACCTTCGCGTTGCCGAGCTTCTTGACGAGCCGGTCCGCGCCGCGCTTGGTGCGGACGAAGACCAGGGTGCGGCCGTTCCCGCTGCCGCGAAGCTCCTCGACCAGTGCGCCGACCTTGGCGTCATGGCGCAGGTGGACGAAGCGGTGCTCCGTCGCAGCCTTCTCCACCTTCGGCGCGTGGACGTGCCTGCGCGCGTCGCGGGTGTATGAGGCGGCGACCTTGCCGGCCGCCCCCTCGAGCGTCGCCGAGAAGAAGAGCGTCTGGCGCTCGCGCGGCATCCGCTTGACGATCCGGTCGACGGCGGGCTTGAAGCCCATGTCGAGCATCCGGTCGGCCTCGTCGAGGACGAGGATCCCGATCTGCTTCAGGTTGAAGGCGCCGCGATCGAGGAGGTCCTCGAGACGGCCCGGGGTGGCGACGACGATGTGGGCGTTGGCCGCCTTCTTCGCCTGCGCCGGGATGCCGACGCCGCCGTAGACGGCGGCGATCTTCAGAGCCCTGGAATGGGCGATCGAGCGAAGCTCGTCGTCGATCTGCTCCGCAAGCTCGCGGGTGGGCGCCAGGACGAGGGCCGCGGGGCGGCGCGCGTCGGCCTGGATGCGCTCGACCATCGGGATGCCGAAGGCGAGCGTCTTGCCCGATCCAGTCGGTGACTGGACGAGGACGTCCTCACCTGCAAGGACGTCTGCGATGCAAAGTCTCTGCACCGCGAATGGTTCTGAAAAGCCGCGCTTGGCGAGTGCGCCCAGGACTGGGCGCGACACGCCGAGATCGGCGAATGATTCGGATGACATGTAGCTGACTCCTTATGTGCGTTGCGTTGGAGATCCTGTGACCCCAACTAAACGCGCATTCGGAGCGCATGGAGGGAGGAAACGGAACCTCTCGGGGACCTCGGTTGGTCAACCCGACGCCGACCACGGTAGCAGGGTCCCCGATCCGGACCGGGCGGTCCCGCTCAGTCCTGCTTCTCCGCTTCTTCCTCGGGGTTCACCCTCCAGCCGGGCCCGCGCCTTGCGGACGGCGAAGGTGGAGGTCCCGCAGGCCTTCGCGATCCGGTTGTCCTCGCGGGTCGGATCACGCTTGATCTCGAACTCGATCCGGGCGTGCGAGCGCATCTGGAGGCGCTTCTGATTGGGGGTGCCCTCGTCGACGCCCTCCAGGCCCGCCTCGCCGGCCATGTCGCGGCGGCAGGACAGGCAGAAGAGCTCGCCATCCTCCTCGGACCAGGTGGCCGGCAGGCCGGTGTTCTCGAAGTCGGGCGCGAACGAGACGGTCACCTCGCAGCGAGAGCAGGTCCAGGTGTTGGGGGCCGTGGAGGCGGGGTTCGGCACCAACCCAGTGTAGGGACCGCCCAGGAGGGCTAGGCTGGTCCTTCAATGAAACGACACCCTTGATCCGCGCGAGGGTGGCGGCGGCTCGCTCGCTGGTTCGCCGACACCCCACGATGGTCAGCCTCGGCGGCGGAATGTTGGTTGCGGTCGCACTCGCGATCGGGCTCGCAGGCCACGGCCATGACTTCATCGTCGCCCTCGGCTCCGCGCCCTACTGGGTGCTCGGCGCCGCCGTCGCCCTGCATGTCCTCTGGCTGCTCGCTCGTAGCGAGGCCTGGAGCGTCTGCATCGGCGCAGCCGGCGGCCACGTCCCGCGCCGGCGGCTCTATCAGGCATCGAGTCTCGGCTATCTGGGGAACATCTTCAACGGGCAGTTCGGGCTCGCGGTGCGGATCGCCGCGCTGCGCCGCTCGGCGCCGCGCGAGTGCCCGCGCGCCCCGGTGCTGCTCGCCGCCGAGCTGCCGATCGTGGTCGTCGAAGCGGGGCTGGCCGCGATCTGCTCATTCACCCTCGTCGGTCCCCTCGGCATCCCCTGGTGGGTTCCGCTTGTCGCCTTCGTCGCGATGGCCGCGGTGATGGGCGGTATGCAGCGAATCGCGCGCCACCGCCGAGAGGGATTCTGGACCGGGATCGCCGTGCTGCGCGGGATGCGCGGCCGCAGCCGGATCATCGCCCTGGTCTGCGTCGCGGTGGTGCTGCAGATCGCCCGCAACTGGCTGCTCCTCAACTGGAGCGGCGTCGACGCGTCGGTGCTCGACTCGACCGCGCTGCTGATCGGGCTGGCCGTCGTCGGCCTCTTCCCGATCGGCCCGAGCCTGGGCGCCGCCACGGCGGTCCTCATCCTCGGCACCAACGGGGTGGCGGCCGAGGCCGCCGCCGGCGCGCTGCTGACGGCGACCGCCGCGGCCGGAGCGCTCTGCTTCGCGAGCTGGGCGGTGGTGGACCGGCTCTGGCTGCGCCGCAGCGCTGCCGGCGCTTCGGGGCTCGCGGCCCCCGCCGCCTAGGTGGCCGGTCGCCTGGACTGCAGCCCGAGCCGGACCCGCGACGCCTGAACCGCCTTCAGGGACGTGTGGCACGTCTTGGCGATCCGGTTGTCCTGGCGCTCGGGCGTGCGCTTGATCTCGAAGTCGATCCGGCCGCGCGACTCGACCCGCCTGCGTTGGTCAGCCGTCGCCTCGAGGTCGAGCCCGGCCGCGGCGGCCTCCCCCGCCATCTCGCGGCGGCAGCCGAGGCAGTAGAGATCCCCCCGATCCTTGATCCAGGTTCCAGGCAGCTCCGGCCGCTCCACGTCAGCCGTCCAGCTGACGGTCACCTCGCAGCGCGTGCAAGTCCAATCGGCCGCGGGGGCACTCCTCGTCTCGGGCATATAGCCACCTTCCAGCCCTCTGTGCTGGTTCGCGCGAGGGAAGAGGGAGAGAGCCGACGGGCGAATGCTCTCTACCCAGGGTACCTCCTAATCCTGCCACCGCTCCAGCGAGCGCCGGAGGGTCGCCGCGAACGGCATCGGATCGATCCCAAAGGGATCCGCGCCGCTCGGATCGGTGACGACGGTCGGGGTGGACAGCCCCTCGATCAGCGGACGCGCGACCCCGGCGTCCACCGGGGTGACCAGGCCGATCCAGAGCGAGGAGAGCCAGGGCGTCAGGAACGGGACCGGCACCTTCGCCCGGCGGCGAACGCCGAGCGCGTCGGCCATCTCGTCCAGCATGTCTCCGTACGCGAGCACGTCGGGGCCGCCGACCTGCACCTCCCGGCCCGCGGAGCTCTCCACGTCGGGGGCGGCCGCCAGATACGCGACCACGTCGTCGATTCCGATCGGCTGGGTCGGAGTGGCAAGCCAGGCGGGCGCGATCATCACCGGCAGGCGCTTGACCAGATAGCGGAGCGTCCGGAAGGACTCGCTCTCCGGGCCCACCACCATTCCCGCGCGGAAGTAGGTGAGCGGCGGGCCATGCTCCGCGAGGATCTCGGCCGTCCGCTGACGGCTCCCGAGATGCGCCGAGCTCGGATCGTCGCCGAGGCCGCCCAGATAGACGACCCTGCCGATCCCCTCCTCCGACGCCATCCGCGCGAAGTTGCCGGCGGCGCGCGCATCGCGCTCGGCGAAGTCCGCCCCGCCGCCGCGCCCCATCGAGTGGACGAGGTAATAGGCGATCTCGACGCCCTCGCCGGCGCCGCCGAGGCTCGCGGCGTCGAGGACGTCGCCCTCAACCAGCTCGATCCCGTGCTCGGCGAGGGGCCGGGCCCTCTCCATGTCGCGGACGAGGCAGCGAACCCGCCAGCCGCGTTCGGCGAGCTCGCGCGCCAGCCGCCCGCCGATGAAGCCAGTCGCCCCGGTGACCAGTGCTCTGCGCGACAAGGTCCCGGCTAGGCCAGGTTCGCGCGGCGCGGGTAGACGACCTCGGGATCGGTGAGGACGTTCACCAGCGCCGGCTTGCCTGACGCGAAGGCGCGCTCGAGCGCCGGGCGAAGCTCGTCGGGGGTGCGGACCAGCTCGCCGTGGCAGCCGAGGGCCGAGACGACCTCGTCGTATCGGGTCTCGGGCCGCAGCTCGGCGGCCAGCGAGTAGCCGTAGAGGAACTTCATCGGGTGATGCTCGAGGGCCCAGATGCCGTTGTTCCCCATCACCGCGACGATCGGCAGGTTGTGGCGGGCCATCGTGTCGAACTCCATCCCCGAGAAGCCGAAGGCGCCGTCGCCGAGCAGCAGGCAGACCTGTCGCTCCGGGTGGGCGAGCTTCGCGCCGATCGCCTGGCCGGGGCCCGCGCCGAGGCAGCCGTACGGGCCGGGGTCCATCCAGGTGCCCGGCTCCCAGGTCTCCCAGACGCGGCCGGCGAAGCTGACGAAGTCCCCGCCGTCGCCGACCACGATCGCGTCGCGATCGAGGAAGTCGCCGAGCTCCTTGTAGACCCGCATCGGGTGGAGCGGGGAGCGGTCGTCCTCGAGCGTCTCCTGCTCCTCGGCTCGCTTCTCGGTCTCGACCGTCCTCAGCCGGTTGACCCAGGCGGACGTCCGCTGCGGATCGGCCGGCACCGACTCGCGAATCGCGGTCAGCGTGGCGCCGATGTCGCCGGCGAGGGCGAAGTCGGGCCGGCGCGTCTTCTCGAGCTTCGAGGGCGCGAAGTCGAGCTGGATCAGCGTCGCCTCCTCGCCGATCGCGGCGCCGAAGCCGAGGCGGAAGTCGAGCGGAACCCCGATCACCAGGGCGACGTCACAGCCCTTCAGCCCCTCCCCGCGCGCGCGGGCGAAGTAGAGCTCGTGGTCCGGCGGGAGGCAGCCGCGACCGAGGCCGTTCAGGAAGACGGGAATGCCGAGCGCCTCCGCCAGCTCCCGGAGCTCGGCTTCGGCGCTCGCCCAGTAGAGGTTGGATCCGCCCATGATCGCCGGGCGCTCCGCCTCGGCCAGCAGCTTCGCGACTCGCCCGGCGCCCTCCGCGGGGCGGTCGGACTGCGCGGGGGGATCCGGGATCTCGGGCTCGGCCTCGGAGAAGACGACGTCGAGCGGGTAGTCGACGAAGGTCGGGCCAAGCGGCGCGGTGGCGGCGGTGTCGATCGCCTCGGCGGTGGTCCGGGCGATCTTCGCCGGGTCCTTCACCGTCTGCGCGGACTTGACCAGCGGTTCCACGAAGGGCAGGTGATCGATCTCCTGGAGCGATCCCATCCCCCACCTCATCTCCGGCGCGCGGCCGCCGAGGGCGACCAGCGGCACCCCGTCGGCCTGCGCGGAGGCGATCGCGCTCATCCCGTTGGTGACTCCGCAGCCGGCGGTGAGCGCACAGATCCCGGGCTCGCGGGTCGCCTTGGCCCAGCCGATCGCGGCGAAGGCGGCCGACTGCTCGTGGCGGGTGTCGATCACGTCGATGCCCTCGGCCTTGCAGCCGTCGTAGATCGAGAAGAGGTGCCCGCCGGAGAGAGTGAAGAGCTTGGTCGCGCCGCGGCTGCGCATCGCCTGGGCGACCAGCCGGCCACCGTGAACCGCCGTCGTCTCCTCGACCTGATCTGGCGTTGCCATTCGCGGCGAGATTACTCGCTCGGGAGAAGGCCCAGGTGTCCGTGGCGCCGCCGCCCTGCCGTGAAGCTCCAGCCGGCCTTGGCGCATCTGGACGCCTCCGTAGGCCATGCGGCCGTAGTTATCCCGGCGGTGCTGAGCGCGGGCCGGAATCGGGCAGTGATTTCCCCTACGTATACGTAGGGGATTTACCGAATTGCGGGGTGGCGCGGAGGCGGCCAGGTAGCCGATAGTGACCGGACAGCCTGGGGGACCAGGATGCAGGGGGTTCGTGGGTCGCCGCCTCCCGGATGGGCGGCGGCCCACTGACTTGGCCCCGGCCGCCCCTTTCCCCTAGGCGCCGGGCAGCGTGTGGGTGCTGCCGAGGCCGCGCTCCTGGCTGGTGCCGGCCCGCCCCACCCCGGGGCCCGGACGAGCGCGGCGGCCCAAGCCGTCACCCGGAACCGGCGCGCGCCCGAGGCCGCCGACCACCGGATCGCCGAGCGGGTCGTTGACGTCGGCGCCCGGGCCGGTCGGTTGCGCGACGGGCACCAGCGGCGCGAACAGCTCGACCCGGCGGTCGTAGCCGCGGATCTCGCGCTCGCCGCGCGGCTCGACCTCGATCGTCTCGGAGAGCAGGGCGCGCGTCGCCCCAGTGATCAGCACGGGGTCGCCAGTCTCCCGAGTCGCCGATTCCACTCGGGAGGCGAGGTTGACGGCGTCGCCGATCACGCTGAACGAGAGGCGGCCCGCGCCCCCGATCGATCCGGCGACGACGTTGCCGGAGTTGACGCCGATCCCGACCTCGAAGCCTCCGGGCTTGCGGCTGTTGATCGTCCGCGCCAGCTCCACCGCGCACTGCACCGCGCGATCGGCGTGCTGCGGCACCTGCTCGGGAGCGCCGAAGACGGCCAGCACCGCATCCCCGATGAACTGGTCGATGTGGCCGCGATGCCGGGCGACGATCGGGACGATGCACTCGAAGAGCTCGTTCAGCCGGGCCACGACCTCGGGGGCGTCGGCCTCGGCCGCCACCGTCGTGAAGTCGCGGACGTCGCAGAAGACCAGCGAGACCTCGACCTCCTGGCCGTGCGGCTGGAAGTCCTCGTTGATCAGGTGCGTGGCCACCTCCTCGTCGAGATAGGTGCCGAACGCTTCGCGCAGCCGCTCGCGCTCGGCGAGTCTGTCGACCATCTGGTTGAAGGCGGCGGAGAGCTCCCCGAACTCATCCGAGGTCGTGACGGGGACGTGCTCGTCGAAGCGGCCCTGGCGGATCCGCTCGGTGGCGGCCTCCAGGTCCTCGACGGGTCGCAGGATCGATCGCGAGAGCAGCACCGTCAGCTCGAAGCTGATGGTGAAGGAGACGAAGAGCGCAATCAGCACGTTGATTCCGAGCGCGTCGGCCCCGCCGCCGTCCGAGGTGAGCGCGGCGACGACCACGCCGGTGATCACGTTGATCAGCGGCAGTGAGCCGAGCAGTTTGACGCGCAATGGCACCACGGGACGGTCGATCCTCACCGGCACCTCGAGCGCCTGGTTGATATCGAAGAGGATCGGCCGCATCGCCAGCTCGAGCGCGAGGTAGTGCAGGGTCGCCGCGTAGGCGACGGTGAGCAGCGCCGCAAAGCCGATCGGGAAGAAGGCGAGCCAGCTCAGGTCGAGGACCGCCATCGAGGCGACCACCGCGACCAGCGTGACGAGGATCGGGGCGAGGAAATCCCGGCGGATCAGCTGCATCGGCATGTTCACCGCCAGGTGCCAGGCCTCGACGTTCTGCTCCGAGGACCGCGCGCCGCCGATCCAGGCCTTCAACGGTCGCAGACGCTTCAGGACCCGGAAGAGCACGATCGCGATGGCGACCGCCGTCAAGCCGAGCGTAATCCCGAGGACCTTGATGAAGTCCCCACTCGAGACGGAGTAGTAGAAGCTGAAGAGGGCGACCGAGCCGGTGGCGATCAGAAACGCCGTCTGCAGCTCAACCGTCACGAAGACGGCCGGGTAGTGGCGCCCGAGCTTCTTGTACATCCAGGTGAGCGGGTGGGGATGGGACATGGGTAGCCCCCAATTGTCCCCTACAGCGCGGCGATCGCCTCCGCGACGGGTGTATCGCCGTTGAGCAGCTCGAATGACTTGCCGATCGCGTTGTCGGCGCGCAGCACCTCGGCGAGCACGAGCGCGACGTTGTCACGGCTCACCGACCCCGCCCCGCCGGGGCCATCGCCGAGGTCGACCTTGCCGGTGCCGGGATCGTCGGTCAGCCTGCCCGGACGGACGATCGTGTAGTCCAGGCCGCTCTCGGCGACGAACTTGTCCGCATCGGCCTTGGCCTCGTAATAGGGCTTCATCTCGTCCGACCAGCGCTCCGGATGGTTGACACCGATCGCGCTCACGATCACGAAACGGCGAATCTCCTTGGCGATCGCGGCATCGACACACTTGACGGCACCGCCGTAGTCGACCGTGAGCTTGCGCGCCGGCCCGCTGCCCGGTCCCGCACCGGCGGCGAAGACGACCGCCTCGGCGCCCGCGAAGCCGTCGTCGATGTCGTCGACGTTCTCGATGTCGAGCACGATCGGCTCGACGCCGATCGCCTCGAGCTCGTCGGCCTGCTCGGTCTTGCGGATGATCCCGCGGGGGCTGTCGCCGCGCTCGGCGAGGATCCTCTCCAGCCGCATGGCGATCTTGCCGTGACCTCCGACGATGACGACGTTCACGGCCTCGACCATACCCGGCGAGGCGCGACAAGATGCACGAGGAGGGAGTGCCGGGGGTGGGATTCGAACCCACATGCCCCGAAGGGCCACGGATTTTAAGTCCGCTGCCTAGACCGTTTTGGCCACCCCGGCAGGGATGCTTCGCGCCGAGGGCTGGTCGCCGCGCGACCGCTAAGCCGAGATCGCGAGCGAGTGGTCCTCGAGCGCCTTGGCTAAGAGCTCCCGGAGCTGGTCGCGCTCGGCGCGGTCGAGCTTGCCGAGCACCTCGTCCTCGAGTGTCTCCAGCTCGTGCTCTGCCCTCTGGAGGGACTTACGGCCCTTGGGGGTGATCTCGACGATGTGCCGGCGGCGATCCTCGGGATCCCGCTTCCGCGCGATCAGGCCCGTTTCCTCGAGGCCGTTCAGCAGGATCACGCAGTTGTTGGCGTCCATCATCATCGTCTCGGCCAGGTTCTGCTGGGTGGCCCGGCCGGACTCGCGCAGATAGACGAGCGCGACGAACTCCTTGATCTTGATCCCGATCAGATCGGGAACGGCGAGCCGGGCGACGACGCGCGAGAGGCGTGTCAGGAGATTCATCGATCCGGCTACCGATGGGGCTTGGGTGTTCATCTCTCTCCCCAATCGTAGCCTGCTTTCCAGATAATCCTTGACAGCAAGATAATCCTCGATAGAGTGATGATCCAGTGAAGGCTACGAACAACACCATAGCGCCACAGTCCGACCGCCGCCGGTGGATCGCGCTCTTCGTCGTCTGCCTCGGGCAGCTGATGATCATCCTCGACACGACGATCGTCAACGTCGCGCTTCCCTCCATCCAGTCGGATCTGCACTTCAGCCAGTCGAGCCTCACCTGGGTGATCGACGGCTACCTGATCACCTTCGGCAGCCTGCTGCTCCTCGCGGGACGGCTCGGCGACCTCTTCGGGCGCAAGCGCATCTTCCTGCTCGGCGTGGCCGCCTTCGTCGCCGCCTCGATGCTCTGCGGCATCGCCCCCAGCGGCACCGCCCTCGTCGCCGCCCGCTTCCTGCAGGGGGCGGCCGCCGCCCTCGCCTCCGCCGTGGTCATCGCGATCATCGCCGTCGAGTTCCCCGAGCCGGCCGACCGGGCGAAGGCGATGAGCCTCTACACGTTCGTGATCGCCGGGGGCGCCTCGCTCGGCCTGCTTCTCGGCGGCGTCCTCACCGAGACGATCAACTGGCACTGGATCTTCTTCGTCAACCTGCCGATCGGGGCCGTCGCCTACTTCCTCGGCCGCGCCCTGATCGCCGAGAACGAGGGCCTCGCCGCGGGGGAGCGAATCGACTGGCTCGGCTCGGTGCTGATCACGGCCTCGTCGATCGCGCTGATCTACGCCCTGATCAAGATCCCCCAATGGGGCTGGACGGGCGAGCGCACCCTGGGCCTGGCCGCTGTCGCCGCCGTGCTCTTCGCCGCCTTCGTGACGCTCGAGTCCCGCATCGCCAACCCGATCATGCCGCTGCGCATCCTCGGGCTGCGCAGCCTGGTGACCGCCAACCTGGTCCGCGGCTTCCTCGTCACCGGCGCCTACTCCACGTTCTTCCTCGGGTCGCTCTACTTCGAGCACGTCCGCGGCATGACCCCGGTCCAGATCGGCCTGGCCTTCCTGGCGATGAGCCTTTGCCTCGCCGCGATGTCCTCCGGGCTCTCGGCCCGGCTGGTGCAGCGCTTCGGCCCCAAGCGGACGCTGGTCGTGGGCATCGCCGGACCGGTCCTCGGCCTCCTGCTCTTCTCGCAGGTGGGCCAGTCGACCCCCTACTTCCCCGCGATCTTCGCCTCCTTCGCGCTCCTCGGACTCGGCTTCGGCGCCGCCAACCCGCCGCTGATGATGATCGCGATGGAAGATGTGCCGGCCCGGGACGCGGGTCTCGCCTCGGGGACGATCCAGGTCTCGATTCAGCTGTCGGCCGCGATCGGGCTGGCCGCGCTGGGCACGATCGCGACCGACCGGACCAACGCCCTGAAGGCCGCCGGCGAGAGCGCCACCCAGGCGCTCAGCGACGGCTATCACCTCGCTTTCCTGGTCGCCGCCGGCGCCGCAGCCGTCGGGATCGCGATCGCGCTCCTCGCCCTGCGCGCGCCCAGTCCACAGGAGACCGAGGAGGAGGTCGAGGAGGCCGCTCCGATCGGCATCGAAGCGGAGGGGCCGGAGCGGCTGGCCGCTTAGCCCGGGCTTAGGCCCGACGGCGACAATCCCAGTGCTCGTGGGGAGAGAATCCCGCAAATAGCGGCGGAATCACCCGTGCAGCGCGCTGATCGCGAGGGCACCCAGCCCCCCGAAAGCGCAACAGGACCGGTGCTACCGTGTTCCAAGGCAGGGAGAGCCGGTCCTCAATCCCCCCGCCCTCCGTCTTGGAAGCCTCAACCCTCACACACGCACAGCGACGCGGGTTGTTCGCCCGGCGCTCGCCCCTCCTCCGCTTCCAGGACGATGAGCACCTCGTCGCCCTGACCCGAAAGGGCCATCAGCACGCCTTCGACACGCTGGTCGAGCGCTACCAATCGCGCCTCCTCGGCTTCTGCCGGCAGATGCTCGGCTCCACCGAGGACGCGGAGGACGTGCTCCAGGAGGTCTTCGTCGCCGCCTACAAGGCGATGGTCGCCGACGAGCGCCCGATCGCGGTGCGGCCCTGGCTCTACCGGATCGCCCGCAACCGCTCCCTCAATCACCTTCGCAAGCCGACGGCCGACGGCCAGGACACGATGGACGTCCACCCCCACATGAACGGGGTGACCACCCTCGAGCGGGTCCAGAACCGCGAGGAGTTCCGGGACCTGCTCGCCGACGTCGGCAAGCTCCCCGAGACCCAGCGCTCCGCGCTCCTGCTCCGCGAGATCGACGCGATGAGCTACGAGGAGATCGCCCAGGCGATGGACACGACCGTGCCGGGCGTGAAGAGCCTGCTCGTTCGGGCCCGGATCGCGCTCGCGGAATCGAGCCAGGCGCGCCAGCTCACCTGCGATGAGGTCCGGCTGGAGCTCGCCGAGGCGGCCGAGGGGATCGCCAAGGTCTCGGGCCCGGTCAGGCGCCACCTGAAGGCGTGCGAGCCCTGCCGCGAGTTCCGCTCTCAGCTTCGCTCCGACACCAAGGCGCTCGCCGCGATCTTCCCGGCCGGCCCACTGCTGCTGGTCAAGGGAGCGCTGCTTGCCAAGCTCACCGGGCTGTTCGGCGGTGGCGGCGGCGGCGCGGCCGCCGGCGCAGGCGGCGGCGGTGGTGCCGCCGCGGGTGCCGGCGCAGGCGCGGGTGCCGGAGCAGCGGGTGCCGGAGCAGCGGGTGCCGGAGCCGGAGCAGCGGGTGCCGGAGCCGGAGCAGCGGGTGCCGGAGCCGGAGCAGCGGGTGCCGGAGCCGCAGGAGCGGCCGGTGCCGCCGGTGCCGGGGCCGCCGGAGCCGGCGCAGCCGCGGCAGGAAGCTCGGCCGCGATCGGCGGAGCCGCGGCGGCGGGCGGTGCCGCAGCCGGTAGCGGAGCCGCCGCCGCAGCGGGTGGCGCGGCCGCGGCGATCGGCACCAAGGCGGCCGCCGGACTGGCCACGGCGGCGATCATCGCCGGTGGTGCCGCCGAGATCCAGAACGCCTCCGATCCTCATCCGGCCAAGCCCGCTTCTCCGAAGACCAAGACGCACCGGGTGAAGGCGCCGAAGGTCGCCATTCCGCCGAAGGTCGACGCGACGGCTCAGGACGCCGCCGCGGCCCAGCCGCCTCCGGCAGCTGCCGTTCCGGCCGCTACCCCGCCCAACACCGTGACCGTGCCGCCGCAGCCGGCCGACCCGGCCGCCGCGACGTCAACTCAGGCCGGGGGCACCGCGGCGACGGGCAAGCACAAACCCAAGAAGGCCGTGGCCAACAGTGACTCCCAGCCCTCGTCGCCGGCGCAGACCGGGCCGGTGACCACCGGTGTGGAGCCCGCGACCTGCGACGCGGACGGCGACGGCGTCGTCGACGCGGGCGCGCCGAGCAGCTGCGGCACGCCCCCTGCTCCGGCGAACACAGGCGCCACCGGCGCGATCGATCAGGGCTCCATCCAGCCGCTGCCCTAGGGCGCCAGCCCGATCACCTTCAGCCTGCGGGTGAGGGACTGCGCCGCGAAGGCATGGGTCTCCTCCCGGCTCACTCCGAATAGCTCGTAGTCGTCCTCGGTTGCCCACGGCGGGTCGATCACCTTGTCGGCGACCGGCGCGGAGCGCTCCAGCATCGCCTGGATGACACCCCGGTAGCGCTCGTCCTCCTTGACGCAGTCGGTGAGGAACCGGACCCCGAAGGCGATGTGCCGGTGCTCGTCGCGGGCCACATTGGAGAAGCCCTCGACGAAGCCGGGCAGCGTCCCCATGCGCTCGTTGTAGTCGATGATGAAGTGCTGCCCCGTCAGGGCGAGCATTCCCTCGATCACCATGTGGTAGAGCGTCACCGCCTCGACCAGGGCGTCACGGTCACCGGGCTCCTGGGCGAGCCGGTCGACTCGGCTCTTCAGCAGATCGTCGAAGAGGGTCCGGAAGGCGTCGTTCAGGTGCTCGTCGAGGACATCGAGCCGCTCAGCCAGGTCGTCGGCGCCGTCGAGCACGCCGACCTCGCTGAAGAAGCGATCGAAGAAGCGGACGTGGCGGGCCTCATCGGCAATCTGCGTCGAGAGGAAGATCCGCTGGGCCTCGGTGGGCGCGGCGCGCATGATCGGGCCGAGCTCGTCGGCCACCTTCTGCTCGCCGATGAAGAAGCTCGAGAGCCCGTACATCCGCTGGAAGCGCTCGTCCTCCGGGATGCGCTCGTGCCAGTCGACGCGGTCCTGCGAGAAGTCGAGGTCCTGCGTCGCCCACTGTTGCTTCTCCCAGAGGTTGTAGAGCTGGGTGTAGTCGAGGAGCTTGACGTCGCTCCGATTCCCCTCCTGGAGCGCCGGGTCCGAGGTGGCACGGAAGTCCTCGCGGCTCGCCCTGGACGGGCCCGACTGAGTGGCGTCCTTCGCCTGCACTGGCTCCACCTGAATCTCCTCTCCTGCTCGCTCGGTAGCTCGTCGGCGGAGCCTAGCGAACTGGCTGGCTGGCCAGTCATGTTCCGCGAGCCCGGCAGACGGCTTCGCCATCAGGTCGCGGGCGCAGGCGCCGCAAGCAGAAGTCGCTACGGCTTCGCCTCCGCTCCAGCAATCAGCGGCTGGCGCCCGCTAGGTGTTCCTTCAGAAACGAGGTCGTCCGCTCCCACGCCCTGGCCGCGTGGCCCTGGTCGTATGTGCCGAGGCGGTTGTGGTCGTTGGCGAACGCGTGGCCGCCGCCCTCGTAGTACTCGAACGCCGCGTCAACCCCGGCGGCCTGGAGCTCCTGCTCCAGCGCCTTGGCGTCATCGACCGAGACGAAGTCGTCGCTGGTTCCGAAGTGACCGAGCACCGGCGCCTCGATGTTCGAGAAATCAGGCTTGCCGTGTGGCATCACGTAGTAGTAGGTGACCGCGGCGCCGATCTGGGGGTTGGAAGCGGCCGCCCAGACCGAGAGCCCGCCACCGGCGCAGAAGCCCACCGAGCCGACCTGGCCGTTGCACTTCGGATGATCGAGGACGTACTTCACCGCCCCCCTCATCTCCTTCTCGGCCTCCTCCATGTTCATCGCCATCAGCTGCTTCTGGGCCTCGTCGGGCTCCTCGGTCGTGTTGCCGCCGTAGAGATCGGGTGCGAGCGTGACGAAGCCCTCCTTGGCGAAGCTGTCGACGATCGAGCGGGTGTTTTCGTCCAGGCCCCACCACTCGCCCAGCATCACCAGGCCGGGCCCTTCTCCCTCGGGCTCAGCCAGGTACCCCTTTGCAGTCCCACCGTTGGCCTCGAATTCAACGTCTGGCATTCGCTCTATTCCTCCTGTTTCTCGGCAAGTTTCTCGGCGAGCGCCCAGCCTACCGCCACGCCGACCATCATCCCCATACGCGCCTCCTCGGCGAGCAGGGTCCGGACGGCGGTCAGGCGGGCCTGCTCATCCGGGGTGGTCGCCGCCTTCAGGGCCTCGGCGTCGTGTGACTCGCCGAACCAACCGCCGGCGTCGAGCGCCTCGGCGAGGATCTTCTGAAGCCGCGGCGCGGCGCGCGCCACCTGCCGCTCGGTCTCCCGAAAGGCCTCCGGGTCGGAGATCGCGTCGATCGCGGCGTCAATCTCCGCGTCGCTGTACGGGCCGGAGCTCATGTCCTTCGGCGCTCCCACATCTGCAACCCACCGTAATCGGCGTAGCCGAGCTTTGCGTAGACGGGGTAGCCGAGCTGCGTGGCCTGCAGCGTCGAGGTCTCGAGCCCCTGCGCGGCGGCGTCGTCCAGCGCCCGCGCCATCAGCCGACCCGAGATCCCGCGGCCCCGCCACTCGGGCAGGACCGCGACGAAGGTGACCTCGCAGTCGCTGCCTCGCGTGAAGGCTCCGGCGCAGCCCACGGTCTTTCCGTTGATCGAGCCGAAGTAGGTGCGGAAAGCAGGGAGCTCTCCTCGCATCACCGGAAACTCGCCGGGCGCGAAGCCATACGCGATCTCGTTCAGGCTCGAGAGCAGCTCGTAGTCCGGCTCCTCGCGGATCTCGAGCTCACCCTCGGGCTCGGGAGGCCTCAGGTCGCCGATCGCCATCGCCATCGCCCTGGGCGTGGCGTCCAGGCGGTGGCCGGCCGCCCCGAGCGCCTGCGCGACCTCCGTGTCCGCCTCGGGTACCCAGACGGTCCAGGCCTCGACGCCCGCGTCGGCATAGACCCGCGCGAGCTCATCGATCGACGCGAGCATCGACTCGGGGTGCCGGTAGATGACGGAGTTGAAGAACGAGCGGTTGGGCGAAGCCGGCACGATCGCCGCGAACACGTCGCCCTCCAGGCGCACGCTGCCACCGGAGCTCTTCGCCAGGATGCCCCAGAACGGGGGCATCGACTCGCGCACGAGCTCGAGCCACGCCGCGTCGTCAGCGGGGATCGGCATGGCGAGCCTCAGCGCTTGCGGATCAGCGTGATTCCGTCCGCGACGGTGAGGAATGCGACATCGACACGCTGATCGGCGCTCAATCTGTCGTTCAGCTCGGCCGTGACCCGCGCGGCCTCGGAGTCACCCGGGTCGAGGACGGTCCCCTCCCGCAGCGTGTTGTCGAGCATGATCAGCCCGTTCTGGCGCGTCCGCGCGAGCGTCTCCTCGAAGTAGTCGATGTACTCGGTCTTGTCGGCGTCGAGGAAGGCGAAGTCGAACTGCTCGGCGCGCTCCATCGCCGCGAGTGTTTCGAGCGCGGGCCCGACCCTGATCTCGACCCGGTCGTCCAGTCCCGCGTCGGCGAGGTGACCCCGCGCACGCTCGGCGTACTCCTCCCTGAGCTCGCAGCAGATCAGCTTGCCGTCCGCGGGGAGCCCGCGAGCGATCGCCAGAGCGCCGTAGCCCAGGAACGTCCCGACCTCCAGTGCTCGCTGGGCGCCCGTCGCGGCGACCAGGACGGTCATGAAGGCGGCCTGATCGCCGCCGATCTGCATCTCGGCGAGCTCACCCATCTCCCGGCCGGCCCGCTCGATCTCCGGAACGGTTCCGTCGCGAAAGGAGCTGTGCTCCACGGCGTAGTCGTGGATCTCGGGCGTGACCGAGATGAACCGCTCGACCGTCAACCCGGCCGCCTCTCGCGGCGGGCGAAGGCGGCGGCGAGCCCGCAGGCCGCGCCGACGACCGCGCCCCCGAGCCCGGCGAAGACGTTGGCGTAGTCGTCGACCAGCGGCAGCATGATCAGGACGGCCGCGGCCACGGCGGCACCGATCACCTCCACGTTCTCACCGGGTCGGGCGCGCGCCTCCGCGCCGCGGATCACGGCCCAGGCGGCCAGCAGACCGAGAGCGATCCCGTTGCCCCCGGCGGCGAAGAGGACGTCGTTTCGGGGCGCGAAGGCGGTCTCCATCCCGTCGGCCGCGAGCATGCCGAGGGCGCCGCAGGCCACGATCAGGATCGCGGTGGGGATCGTGCCAAGCCGCTGCTCCACCGCGACGCCGAAGATCGCGATGCCCGTCGCGGCGACGAACAGATAGCCGACGTCCGGATAGATGAACGGCGAGACCAGGTAGCGCCACCAATCGGCTCCGACGGGGCCCAGGATCCCGCCCAGGCCGAAGGTATCGAGCGACGGGCTCGCCACCCGCAGCAGGACGAGCACCGCGGGGATCAGGATCGCCGCGAGCACTGCATACGGTCGCTCCGCGAGCCGGTCCGTTCGCTGCGCCCGGGCGAGCCGCCGCCGCGTACGACGCGACTGCCTTGGTGTGAGCTCGTCGCCGTGCCGCTCCAGCTTCGGCGCCCGCTTGCGCAGCCGGGTGCCGCAATACGGGCATTCCGTGACGTACGGGCTGACCTCCTCGCCGCAGCTCCGGCAGACGACACTTAACTCAGGCGAGCTCACCCCGCGAGGATAGTGCGAGGGCGCGCCGTTTAGGCGTGACCCGTTTGCTGTGACTGGGCCCATCTGTTGAGCTCGTAGAGCAGCCGGGCGAGCTCGCGGCCACTGCCACTGAGGCGGTAGCGGCGTCCGGAGTCCCGCTCCACGACGCCGGCGTCGATCAGCTCCCCGAGTCGTGCCGAGAGCACCGAGGGACTGATCCCGGTCCGCTCGCGGAGCTCCGAGAAGGCGAGCACGCTGCGCCGGAGCTCCCAGACGAGGCGGAGAGTCCAGCGCCGGCCGAGGAGGTCAAGCGCGCTTTCGACGGATCGCGTGGAGGCCATTAGTACGAAATTCGAAGTTTGGGCTGCAAGAAGCGGGTAATTCGTTACGAAAATCGTACTAAAGTCGTCGAAACCGGTTCAAATGCCCCAGAAATCGGATCCCGGTCAAGCATCCGGATCGCTCGCCGCGACGATCTCGCTCATCAGCCCGCCGATGTCGCCGTGGTCGGAGAGCCAGTTGAGCTGGCGGCGCGCGCCGGTCCCGTGCTCCACCAGGTCCGACAGGGTCGTGAGCTCCGCCTCACAGCCGAGCTCCTGCGCGTGCTCGCGCAGGTCATCGATGACCGCGCGCGCCATCGTCGCCCCGGGCACCTCGAGCCCATGATCGAAGTCGATCAGCTTCCCCTCGATTCCGACCACGGCCGCCCTGACCTTGTTGTCGTCGATCAGCTCGTGCGGGTGCTCGATGCTCGGCACCCCCTCGTCGTAGTCGGTTGCCAGCCGGTGGGCCAGTGCCTGGGTGAGCGCCGCGAAGCCGATTGTGTGCTCGACGCGCGTCTGCTGGTCGAGGACCCGCAGCTCGACGGTCCCGAAGTCCGGATGCGGTCGCACGTCCCACCAGAGGTATGTGTAGTCGGGGATCGCGCCGCCCCGCATCATCTGCTCGACGCGGTGCGAGTAGATGTCCCAGGTGCCGTAGTAGGGCGGGATCCCGACGCGGGGAAACGCGCGGAAGACCGGCGTGCGGGAGGACATCATGCCGGTGGTCTTCCCGCGCCAGAGCGGCGAGTTCGACGACATGCCGAGCAGCAGCGGCAGGTAGCCGCGCATGCCGTCGGCGACGTAGATCGCCTTCTCCGCGTCGTCGATGCCGACGTGGACGTGGGTGCCGAAGATGAGCTCCTGCTCGGCGATCCAGCTGAGCTCCGCCGCGAGCTCCCTGTACCGGGGACGGTCGACGATCAGCTGCTCCTCGTAGAGCGCGGCGGGGTGGGTGCCGGCCGCGCCGATCGCGAGACCGTTCCTGCCCGCGACCTCGCGGACCGTCCGGCGGAGCCGGCGCAGCTCCTCCCCGGCCTCCTGCACGCCGGCGCAGGGCCGGGTCGCGACTTCGAGGACCGACTGCATCAGCTCGGGCTTCACCTCGCCGGACAGGTCGTCGGGCAGGTCGCCCAGGATCACCTCGATCGACTGCGAGAGCTCGAGGCTCTCGGCGTCGCAGATCATCAGCTCTTCCTCGATCCCGAGCGTGAACGGCGTCCCGCTGAAGTTGTGCTCCAGCACGGCCGGGACCATGACAGCACCGGGGGATGAAGTTTGCCCGCGCCCGGCGTCGGCCAAGATGCCCGAGGTGGCCCTCGATGAGCTCGAACATCCGACCGTGCTCGCCCCTCTCGCCGGCTGCTCATCGACACCGGATCTGATCGGCAATACTGGCGATCCCAGGCCCAACTAGGAGGAACTCGGAAGATGGAAGTCAAGTCGATCGCCGAGCAGAAGTCCCTGCTCACCACCCTCTCCCCCGGCAAGCGCGCCCGGCTGCGCCGGCTGCTCTTCGATTACGGCCCCGGCAACGGGACCCTGATGCTGCTGCCGATCGACCAGGGGATCGAGCACGGCCCGCGCGACTTCTTCCCCAATCCAGCTTCGAAGGACCCGGAGTACCAGTTCAGCCTCGCCGCAGAGGCGGGCTACTCGGCGATCGCCTGCCAGATCGGGCTCGCCACGCGCTACTACCCCGACTACGCGGGCCAGGTGCCGCTGATCCTCAAGGTGAACGGCAAGACCGACGTGCCTCCCTCGGACGACGCTCTCTCCACGACCAACGCCTCGGTCGAGGACGCCGTCAGGCTCGGCGCCGACGCCGTCGGCTACACGATGTATCTCGGTTCGCCGCGCCAGGACGCCGATCTGCACCAGCTCAAGGGCGTGCGCGAGGACTGTGAGCGCTACGGGATGCCGCTGATCGTCTGGGCCTACCCCAGGGGCAGTGCGATCGATCAGAAGGGCGGCGCGAACTCCTTCTACGCGATCGACTACGCCGCTCGGATGGCGATGGAGATGGGCGCCGACGTCGTCAAGCTCAACTTCCCGAAGTTCGATCCGGAGAAGGACTCAGAGCAGCCCGCTCCCTACAACGAGATGGACGTCGCTCCCGACGAGGCCGTGCGCCAGATCGTGGAGTCCGCCGGCCGCGCGCTGGTGGTGCTCTCCGGTGGATCGAAGACCGACGACGAGACGGTCCTCTCCCACACTGAGACGATCATGGAGGCGGGCGGCTCCGGCGTGATCTTCGGCCGCAACGTCTGGCAGCGCGAGAAGAGCGAGGCGCTGGAGATCATCAGCCAGATCAAGGAGACGCTGCTCTCCAACGTGCGGCGCATTCCGTAGCAACGAGGGCGCCAATCACCGGATAGAAACGCCGTCTGAGCCCTCAACTGTGGATGCGACGAGGTCGCCGCGGCATCCTCGGCCCGCCCCTCCTGATTGCCGCAGTTCTTGTGGCTCTCTCCCTCTCGCGCTGCGGTATCCGGAGCGGCGGCTCCACGGAGCCGTCTGGCCCCGTCCAGGCACGCGTCACCCACGTGGTCGACGGCGACACGATCGACGTCGAGCTGGAGGATGGAAGCGACGAGAGGATCCGCTACATCGGGATCGACACGCCCGAGACCGTGAAGCCGGGCACGCCCGTGCAGTGCGGCGGGCCCAAGGCTCATGAGGTGAACGAGCGGCTCGTCGACGGGCACACCGTGACGCTCCGGTTCGACGCGGAGCGGCGCGACGTCTACGGGCGCCTGCTCGCCTACGTCTATCTGCCCCGCGCTCGCCCGGGCGGACGGCCCCTGTTCGTCAATGCCGAGCTCGCCCGCCGAGGGCTCGCCCGGACGCTGACGATCCCGCCCAACGACAGCTTCGCCCGCCTCTTCGCCCGCCTGGCGGACCGAGCGGGCGTGCGCGGGTGGGGCCTGTGGGGAAGCTGCCCTCTATAGTCAAACGCGATCCTCGAGGCGCGTGGACCAAGCTTCTGCGGCTTGGCTCTCGCAAGGTTTGCTAGCTTGCACCGCCGCCCGGGGGGCGATTGCGATGGCTCAAATGCGAATGCGACAGAGCATGTCCCAGATCGAGCTCGCGTTCGAGCAGGAGATGGCGCTCGAACGCCGCCGGCGGGAGCAGCTCCGCAAGCGCGCGGTCAACCGCTCGCGCGCCCGGAGGATCACGCGCAACGAGTCACGCGGCAAGGTCCGGTTCAGCGTCCTGCTCGTCTGCCTGACGATCACCGTGGTGACCGTGGTCGTCTCGATGTTCGAGACGCTGGCCTGGCTGATGGGATGACCCGATGGCCGCAGATCGACGGCTTCGCCATCAGGTCGCGGCCACGAGCGGCCGCTCATCGTAAGTCGCTGCGGCCTTCGTCCTGCGCTGCTGAGTAGAGCGACCTGGTGGCCGCCATCGCAAGTCGCTGCGGCCTGGTGGCCGCTTACCGCTGCGACAACCGCTCGAGCGCGCTCGCTACAGCCTCGTCGGCTCCGTCGTCGTCATCGTCGTCCCCGCCGGAGCGGTTCTCGCTCTCGATGCGGTCATACACCTCGTTGCGGAAGATCGAGACGTCCCGGGGAGCCGTGATTCCCAGACGCACCTTCTCACCGCTGACCGAGAGAACCTGCACCTCGACCCCATCACCGATCATGATGCTCTGGCCCGGCTTCCGTGTCAGCACCAGCATCGTTTCCTCCTAGGGGTCATCGCCTGCCACTTCAGGCAGCGATCTCGATCGGCTACCTAGAAATAGGTAGCGTACACGGTTCCGGTCCGCCTGCCAAGCACAAACGTCGAATCACCGTGATCATTTAGAGTCCGCCGCCGTGGCACGCAAGTCCCTGAGACCACAACTGAACCAGATCCGCGCCTGGGTTCGCCAGGGGCGAACCGACGCGTGGATCGCTCATCAGCTGGGCGTATCGGCCACCCAGCTGCGCGACTTCCGCAGCCGCCACGGCCTGACCGGCGAGGGCGAGGAGCCCGCCAGCGACGTCGATCTCAGAGACGAGATCGAGGCCGAGATCGAGGCCGAGCTCGGGGAGCCCGAGCCCGAGGAGGAAGAGGGCGCGACCGACGAGGGCGAGGGCGATGCCGACTCCGACGGAGGCGACGGCGGCGAGGGAGGCGGCGGGCGACGGCGCCGCCGGCGACGCCGCGGCCGCCGCGGACGTGGCCGCCGCCGACCGCTCGAGGCGACCTTCGACCAGGGCGAGGAGGAGGGCTACGGAATCTGGCTCGACCCCTCAATCAAGGATGACCCGACCTACACCGAGCACTGGCAGGGACAGAAGGCGCTCCGGGTGACGATCGAGCCCGAGCGGATCGTCTTGGAGCGCGTCGAGGACTGAGGCCGCAGAGGCGTCAGTCCTGCTCCGTCTTCACCCGGCCGCCGCTGTAGTCATAGGCGCCGCGCAGGTACTCGAAGAAGGATCCGTCGACGATTGCCTGCGGATCCAGGTCGACCGCGGCCATCGGGGCGGCGCTGCGGGCCGCCTCCAGGCACCAGTCGGTGCCGCGGCCGTAGAGATCGGCCAGCTCCTGGGCTGAGAAGGTCGGGCCGATCCGGCGGCGGAGCTCCTCGCGGATCGCATCCACGACGCGGCGCGAGTTGCGGGCCGTCCGCGGGTCGGAGTCGAGCTCTCGCAGGCGCCTGGCGCCCTCCTCCCACTGGAAGAGCGCGTTGTCGAGCGGATAGGACACTCCCTACTTGGTAGCAGGCGGCAGCTGCTTCGAACCGGGTGGCGCGGCGCAGGCCAGCGGGTCGAGCGGCCCGGTGATCTTCCAGACGTCGACCAGCCCTGCGCCCGCGACGCGCTGGACGTTGCCCCCGTGCGAGATCCATTCGCGCTGGACCGGCGCGGTGTCGGCGGCCGGGTCGTCCTGGTGGTAGGTGGGGGTGGTGACGACGTAGTCGTAACCGCCGTCGTTGAGGGCGCCGATCCATTCCGGGCACTCCGGGATCTCGGTGAACGAGCCGCGCGGCCCGTGGTTCCCGATATAGGTGACGCTGTTGCTCGAGTCGCCACCCCAGAGCGGGTACTGGAAGAGCGCGCCCATGGTCCCCGAGAGCGCGATTCTGAGATCGTGCGTGCCGTTGGCCCAGTCGTAGGCGGCGCCCAGGCCCTGCCCAAGCTCGACTGCGGGCTGCTCCGTCTTCGGGTAGTCCGACGCCGTCGAGGAGTAGCGCTCCTCCAGGTAGTGAGTCTGGGCCATGCGACCGAAGATCGCCAGGGCGATCAGAGCCGCGAGGCCGATCCCCGCGAGCGCCACCGGAGAGAGCCCTCGGCGCGAGAGGAGCACCAGCAGCAGCGGCAGCGCGATCAGCGCCAGCGCGAGCGCCGCCGTGCCCGGGATGCGCCCTGTGTCGATCGCTCCGATCGCCCCCGCGCTCACCACCACGAGCGCCGACAGGATCGCCAGCGTGCCGAGGCGCCAGAGCCGCGCCCGGGTGCCGAGGCGCCAGACCCGCTGCTCTCCGGCGAACCGCGGGGGGATCGCGAGCAGCGTCAGAGCGAGCACCAGCCCCGGGGCCAGGTACCGGATGTTGAGGCGGAAGCCCCTCGGGATGCCCTCCGGGCCCGACGCCCCCAGGGGCGTGAGCAGGTACGCGACCGCGGCGAGGACGGCCACGACGGCCAGCATCCGCTCCATCCGCCCACCGCGCCAGAGCACCAGCAGCACCGCGATCACCGCGAGCGCCAGGTATGCGGGCCAGAGGTCGCCGAAACGCTCGTGCAGCGCCGGCGTGAAGTAGCGGCCCCAGACGCTCGTGTCGGTCGCGTAGTGGGCGATCGAGTACGGGTGGCGGCCCTGCAGGGCCTCGGCGTGGTGGATCGGCCCGATGTCCTGCCAGGGGAAGGGGTTGCCTGAGACGATCAGGTTGCGGACGTACCAGTAGCCGCCGCCGACGGCCAGCGCCCCGATCCACTCGGCGGAGGCGCGCAGGCGATGGCCGGCGCCGCTGATCCAGATGACGCCGACGGTCAGCGCGAGAACCGGTGGGACCACCGTCAGCTTGGTGCCCAGGGCCAGTCCCGCGGCCAGGCCGGCGACCAGCAGGGCTCCCGACGGAGGCCCACCCGCGGCCGAGCTCGCGCCGGACGATTGCCGGTCCGGCCAGCGCGAGTTCAACAAGACGGCGACCGACGAGAGAAACAGGGCGATCGCGACGATGTCGTTGTTGGCGTTGCCCGGCTGGCGGGAGACGAGGAGATTGGCCGCCGTCACGGAGGCGACTGCCGCGGCGCCGACGGGGCCGGTTCCATAGGGACGCCCGACGCAGTACCCGGCGAACAGGGCGAGGCCCAGCCAGGCCATGTTGATCAGCGGCGAGAGGAAGTCGTTCCCGAAGAGCAGCAGGCCACCGGCGTGGAGCAGCTCAGAGACCTGCGGGTAGAACCAGTTGAGGTAGAGCGGATCCGTGTAGAGCAGGCCCGTGACGGATCCGGTTCCTGCGATGTGGGCAGCGAGCGGGAGGTGGTACCAGAGCGAATCGCCCCCGTAGATCCCTCGATCCAGCGCCAGCAGGGTCGGTCCCGCCCACTGCGCGGCGACGATCAGCGCCAGGGCGACCCCCACTCCCAGCTCGATTCGGCCGGGGGACGGTGCGGGACGCAGATCGGGCTCCCTGCCCTCGCCCCAGTGAGCGACCCGAGTGCCGGCTCGGATCAGCATCGGCTCCAGCCGGAGCGCGCCCCCGCCGACGATCATCGAGCCGGCCACGAGCAGCACCCCGTCGAGCGCCCCGAACAGCCCGAGCAGCTCGGCGAGAACCACGAGGATCCCGATCGCGAGCACCGCGTCGGCAAGCAACGCCGGCGGACCGGTCCAGCCCGGCAGGGCCGCGCGCCTCGCCGTCCTGCCGGCGATCGCCATCGAGAGGACGATCGCCACCAGGCCGATCACACCGAGGATGTAGTCACCCGAGCTGCTCACTTCTTGCCCGACGCTGATGCTCCCTGTTCGACCCCGGCTCCGCGCCGATCGGCCGGCGTACCGCAGGCATTCGGGTCGAGTCGCCCATGAATTCGGAAGACCGAGACCCGGCCCGAGCGAAGGATCTCCTCGACCGCGGGGTCGCGGGAGACCCATCCACGCTCCGGCGATGCGCTCGCCCTCGAGGGGACGTTGAGATCGAGCGAAGGGGTCGTGATCAGGTAGTCGTAGTCGCCGGCGTTGACGGCCTGACGGAACGCCGGGCAGCTCTCGATCACCCGGAAGTCCGCCTCCGGCAGATGCCGGCCGATGTACTGGACGTAGTTGGAGACATCGTCTCCGTAGAACCCGTATTGGCTGTAGGCACCGCTCGTGCCCGCCACCGCGATGCGCAGGCCGGAAGTCGGCTTCGCCCAGCGCACGGCGTCATCGAGCTGGAAGCGGAAGTCCTCGGCACGGCTGTAGCGATGGGTCAGGTAGTCGTCCTGGCGCTCCCATCCGACGGCGGCGATCGCCAGGAAGAGAACCGCTCCCGCGACCCCGGCCAGGAGAGCGCGGCGCCGCACCAGGAGCGCCAGCCCGACGGGCGCGCCGATGAAGACGATGCCGATCAGCGCCGCCCACGGGATCGACGCGAAGGCGCCCTTCCATGCGACGTTGGCATCCGAGTAGTGCGAGGTGAAGAAGAGCGCGATCAGGCCCCCGGCGATCAGCGGCAGGCGCAGCCGCCCGGGAGCGAGCCGAGGCTCGAGCGGCAGCAGCGCGAGACCCAGCGCCAGAGCGGGGGTCAGATACCGGAGGTTGATCGCGAAGGCCAGCGGATGCCCCTCGGGCCCGGCCGCCGTCAGCGGCGTGAACAGGTAGGCGATCGCCGCCAAGATCGTGACAACGCCGGCAACCCGTACGGCATGAGAGCGCGGCCGCCAGGTGGCGAGGACGGCCCCGCCCGCGGCGCCACCGAGGATCAGGAACCAGAGCGGCCCCAGCAGGTTCTCGATCGGGTTGAGGAAGTACGCGCGCCAGAGACCCGTGCTGGGATTGCTGAAGATGTAGTGGGCGACGGTGTAGTCGTCGCGGCCCTCCAGGCCGCGGTTCGGGCCGGGCAGGTCGATCGGCCCGATGTGCCGGATCCAGGGCAGCGGATTGCCGGCGTGGATCAGGTTCCTCAGGAACCAGAACCCCGCCGTGGCGAGGACCCCCGCGATGAAGATGCCGAACGCCTTCCCCCGGACGCCCTTCGGGACCAGGAAGATGACGCCGAGGGCCATCGCGGCGCTCGCCCCGGAGACCGTCAGCTTGCTGCCCAGGGCGATGCCCATCGCCAGGCCCGCCACCAGCAGCGCGCCAAGGGGCGGCACCGCCGGGAAGCTCAGCGCGGTCCGCTCCCCCTTCCCGTCGTCGGATCGCATGGCCCAGGCGTTGATCAGGATGGCGGCCGCCGCGAGGAGCATTGCGACTGGGACGGTGTCGGTGGCCGGCGTTCCCGCCTCGCGCGGGACCATCGGCCCGGTGTCCATCGCGATGCAGACGGCGACGAGGCTCAGCGGCGCGACGCCGTAGGGGCGTCCGATGCACCAGCCCGCCAGCAGCGCCACTCCGAGCCAGCCGAAGTTGACCAGCGGGCTGAAGAGGTCGCGATCGAAGAGAACTATCCCGGCCGCGTGCAGGAGCTCGGAGTTCTGCGGATAGAACCAGTTCAGGTAGAGGGGATCGATGAAGTGCATCCCCCACACCGAGCCCGTGTCCGCGATCCGCGCCGCGAACGGCCCGTGGTACCAGAGCGTGTCGAAGGTGAGCATGCCGCGGGCCCAGACGTCCTGGAGCCCCGTCGCCCAGTGGGCCGCGACGAAGGCGGCCGCCAGGAGGGCCAAGAGCAACTGGGGAAGGGGGACCGCCGGCGCCGGCCGCTGATCCACAGTGTGGGGCGCTCTATCGGTGTATATCGACGGAAAGGCGCCCCGCGGGGCGAAGAAGAGGCCGAGGCCGAGGAGCAGCGCCGCCGGGATCAGGACCGCCGCCAGGAGGATTCCGAAGGCGCCGAGCAGCTGGAGCAGCACCGTGAGCAGCGCGACGCCGAGCACCGCCTCGGCGAGGCGGGCCGGCGCCCCCTCCCAGCCGGGCAGCAGGCGTCCGCGCAGCCGTACCGCGGCCAGCGCCATCGGGATCGCCACCGCCGCGAGCCCCACCACCCCGAACAGGTACTGACCGAAGCTCACTGAGGCTGGGGTGCCGTGGCGGCCTTGCCCAGACTGCCTCCGCCAGTCCCGGCGCCGTGCAGCTTGGCGCACCCGCCCGGATTCAGGTCGCCGTCGATCTTGAAGACGAAATCGTCGTCGCGCGATTCGAGCTTGGTGGCCGCCGGATCGGTTCCGGTCCAGACGGCCTCGATCGGAAGCCGCGACTGAGTGCGCTGATCCGGCCCGATCACCAGATACCGGTAGCCGCCGTCATTCACGGCGTTGCGCCACTCCTCGCACTGCGCCACCCAGTTGCGCGCGACGTCGTTCTGCGCCGCCTCGCTGGCAATCGGAAGATAGGCGCCGTGCGGGCCGTGGCGGGCGATGTACTGGACGTGGTTGGAGAGATCGTCGCCGTAGAAGACGTATTGCTTGAAGCCGGGGCGGCCACCCACCACTCCGATCCGGGTGTGGCGGGGATCCGCCCGGTTGAACCAGGCGAGCGCGGCCTTCATCCCGTCGGGGAAGTCGGCCGGCGCCGTGGACGCCTGGTAGCGGCCCTTGACGTAGTCGTCGCTCTTCGGCCAGCCGATCGCGACGACCAGGCCGAGGGCGACCACCGCGGCGCCGGCGACCAGTGCGCGCGATGCACCGCGCTGCGCCGCGAGCGCGATGCCGACGGGAACCACGATCAGGAAGAACGCGAGCCCGATCGCGCCGAGCAGGAAGTGACGCGTCCAGAGGTGGCCGGAGAGGTGCCAGATCGGGACGGCCTGCACGAGCAGCAGGACGGCGAGGGCGCCGAGCAGCCAGTTCTGGTCGCGCCTGCGGCTGCCGAGGCCGGGATCGACCGCGAGCAGCATCGCGCCGAGACCGATCGCCGGCGACGCGTACCGCAGGTTCGTCGTGAACGCCGTCGGATCCCCCTCCGGACCGGCGGCGGTCAGTGGCGTGAACAGGTACGCGATGCCGCTGAGCAGCGCGACGATCCCGAGCATCCGGATGAGCGGCGTCCGCCCGTTGATGATCGCGAGCAGGAACCCGCCGATGACGACGGCCAGCACCAGCGGCCAGAGGTCGCCAAAGCTCTCGTGGAGCCCCGGGACGAGATGGTGCCTGATCACCCCTCCGTCGGGCGGGAGCAGGTAGTGGGCGACCGTATGCGGCTCCCGGATGTTGATGTCGAGCTGGTCCGGCCCCGGCAGCGGCCCCGCCTTGATCCAGGGCAGCGGGTTGCCGGCGTGGACCAGGTTGCGCGCGAACCAGAAGCCGCCCGTCACCAGCGCGCTCAGAACCCAGATGATGGTCGCCCTGACGCGGTAGCCGGCGCTCACCGCGATCACCCCGAGCGTCAGGAAGGCGAACGGCGCGAGCAGGTTGAGCTTCGTGCCCAGGGCGAGGCCGGCCGCCAGCCCGGCGACGATCAGCGCTCCGTTCGACAGGGCGGTTGGGGGCGCGGCGACGCCGCCCTCCGACCGCTGTCCCTCCGCCCCGTAGCGGCGTTGGGCGTCGGCATTTACCAGGATCGCCGTCGAGGCGAGGAGGAAGAACAACCCGGGGATGTCGTTCTTGGCGTCACCCGGCTGGTAGAGCAGCAGCATGTTCGCGCCGACGACGAGCGTCATCGCCAGGACCGCGACCGGCCCGCCGCCGTACGGACGGGCGAAGGCCCAGGCCGCGAGCAGACAGAGGGACATCCAGCCGATGTTGATCAGCGGCGAGAGGAAGTCGTTGCCGAGGAAGAGGACGCCGACCGAATGGAGGAGCTCGGAGTTCTGCGGGTAGAACCAGACGGTCAGGTTGAGCGTGTCGATGAAGTGGATCGCCCCGACCTGGTGATCCTGGACGAAGCGGGCGGCGAAGGGGGCGTTGTGCCAGGTCGTGTTGGGGAGGTACATGCCGATGTCGAGTCCGGTCTGGGTGGGCATCGCCCAGTGGGCCGTGACGAGGAACGCGGCGGCCACCGCGACAGCGATGGCGATCGGCGCAACCGGCGGCGAGGGCAGCGGCGTTCCCCGCCCGGAAGGCAGCAGCGCCAGCCCCACGCCCGCGCCGACAACCAGCGCCGCCAGCAGCACCCAGCCCGGCCGGTAGAGGCCCACGACTCCGACCAGCTCGAGGATCACGACGAGCAGCGAGAGGCCGAGGACGACCTCGGCGAGCCGCGCCGACGCACCCGACCACCCCGGCAGGAACCGCCCGCGCATCCCGACGGCGGCGAAGCCGATCGCGGCCGCCACCGCGATCAGCTCGATCGAGCCGAGGAGATAGTCGCCGAAGCTCATGCGTGCGCCGCCGCCCCCAGCTTCGCGCAACCGGCCGGATCGAGGCGTCCGGTGATCTTGTAGACGGCGGCGGGGCCGGTCTGGATCACCGTCTTCACGTTCTTGTCGCTCTCGGTCCAGCGCGCCTGCGGCGGAGCGCTCACCTCGAGAGCGCCGATCTTCGGCGTGGTCACGATGTAGTCGTAGCCGGCGTCATTGACCGCCCGTCGCCAGGCGGCGCAGCTCACGATCGGCCTGAAGGTGCCGCGATTGAGCTCCTGACCGACGTACTGGACGTGGTTGGTGAGGTCGTTCCCGTAGAAGAAGTACTGGCCGAAGGCGGAAGCGCGGCCGACGACGCCGATGCGCGAGTCCTTCACCTGGCGCCCCCAGTCCTGCAGCGGCTGCCACTCGGGAGTGGAGCGGAATCCGCCCTCCAGCGGCGGCCGCGAGGCAGTCACATAGCGATGGTCGAGGTAGTACTCCTCCCGGACGCGCCCCAGCGCCACGGCGGTGATCGCCATCACCAGTCCGAACGTGGCGAGGGCGACGATCGGCACGCGCCTGCGGAGCCCGGCGACGATCAGCGCCGGGACGCCGACGATCAGGAAGGCGAGCGCGATCGAAGCGAGATGGTGCTCGAACCTCCAGTTCGACTGGGTGAGCGTCCCCTGGAGCAGCAGGACCGTGAAGAGCGCGATCAGGACCCAGGGACGGTTGCCGTGACGGAACCAGGGGATCAGTGGCAACAACAGGAAGCCGACGATCAGCACCGGCGCGACGTAGCGCAGGTTGGCGTCGAAACCGCCGGGATCGCCGAGGCTGCCCGATGCGGTCAGCGGCGTGAAGACGTATGCGATCCCCGCGACCATGCCCGTCACGGCGAGGATCCGCATCAGGGCGCTGCCGCCGCGGAAGAACGCCCAGACCAACGCCACGACGACCACCGCCAGGATCACGGGCCAGAGCGGGCCGAGGCGGTCATGGAGAACGGGAAACAGCTTGTCCTGCCAGACCCTCGGATCGTTGTAGTACTCGCTCAGGGAGTGCGGCTGGCGCGGGTAGAGGTTGAGCTGGTCCGGCCCGGGCAGGTTGATCGGGCCGAGCTTGTCGATCTGCGGAAACGGGTTGAGAGCCTCGACGAGGTTCCGCCCGTACCAGAAGCCGGAGGTGATCAGGATGCCGCCGAGCCAGATTCCGAGCGCCCGCAACCAGTGGCGGCGGCCGCCGAGGATGGCAACGCCGATCGTCAAGGCCCCGATCGTCGCCAGCAGCGTGACCTTCGTGCCGATCCCGAGGCCCGCGGCGAGACCCGCCATGAAGAGCGGGCCCGCGCCGACCGTCGCCAGGGCGTGCGGGTCCCCCTCAACCGGCACATCTTCGACCACTCCCTGCTCGAGCCCGCCTTCCGGAGTCGCGTTCCATCTCTCACTCGTCTGCCGGGCCGTCGCCCTTGGCCTGCGGCCGAAGCCGGCGTTGGCCGAGGCGGCGCCGTCCACCAGGAAGGCGAGGGCGGTCATCAGGAAGAAGAGGCCCGCGATGTCGTTGGGCCCCTGTCCCGCCTGCGAGCCGACCAGCATCTCGGAGTCGAGCACGACCGTCGCGCCCAGCACAGTCACCCCGCCGATCGCGTAGGGGCGCCCCACGCACCAGGCGGCGAGCAGGCAGAGCGCGACCCACATCAGGTTGATCAGCGGCGAGAGGAAGTCCGTCTTCAGGAAGACGATGCCGATGCCGTGCAGAAGCTCGGAGTTCTGAGGGTAGAACCACGCCGCCAGCTTGAGCGGATCGGTGAAGTGGAGCGGACCGACATGCCCCGTCTGCGCGAACCGGGCCGAGAAGGACATGTGGTACCAGGTGGTGTCCTGGTAGTACATGCCCTGGTCGACGGCCTGGCCGGTCGGGTGGGCCCAGTGGATGACCACGAGGGCCGCCGCGGCGATCCCGATCGCGACCATGATCGTGCTGGAACGGGGTTCGCGGGTGTCGGGCACCTCCGGCAGCCCCCGCCGGCGGGCCCAGACGGTCATGCCGAGTCCGACGGCGACGAAGCCGAGCAGCAGCGGAACCTCCTTGAAGAGGCCGAGGACCCCGAAGAGCTCGGACACGAGGATCAACATCGAGACCCCGATCACCACCTCCGCCAGGCGCGCCAGCGCCCCCGTCCACGCGGGCGCGAGCAGGGCTCGCAGGTGGTAGGCGCCCAGACCGAGGGCGGTTGCGATCACCGCCAGCTCAGCCGCGCCGAGCAGGTACCGGCCTGTACTCATCGGCTCATTGGCTCTTCATTACACGGGTGGCGCCTCGGCTCTGCCTACGGCGCCCCCTCGCATCAAAAACGCGCACAGCTCCATGCCGCGCGCGCGAGCGCGGATCATATCTGCGCTGAATTAATCGGGTTGCGCTGTCGCGCACCCTCTCGTCTGGGTCAGTCGCCGAGGGGGCTCAGTCGCCCAGGCCCTTCACCGCATATGCGTGCTCGCCGGGCTTCACCATGCCCAGGCGGCGCGCCTCACGCTCGAGCATGGCCGGGCTGGACGCGTCGCGAAGCTGCCCGGTGAGCTCGACCTTCTCCCGCTTGAGCTGGGAGAGCTGCTGCTCACTGGACCTGGACCCCTGCCACGCCTGGAGCAGGTTCACCATGGGGTTCAGGTAGGAGACCATCACCCCGAAGAGGACGAGCACCAGGGCGATCCGTCCGACCCGGTCCCAGCGGATCCGGCTCGGACCCACGCGACGCCGGACCCGTCGCCTCGGTGCCGCATTTGTCCGCCGGCGTTGCTTGTGGCCGACGCTGATGGCGGTCATGCCTGGTGATTCGTCCCCCAGGCACGAATGTCCTTCTCTCTACGTTCGAGCGAAGGCCGACGCGCCGGGGAACCTGGCGCGATCGCCGAGCTCCTCCTCGATCCGCAGGAGACGGTTGTACTTCGCCACGCGGTCCGAGCGCGAGGGGGCTCCGGTCTTGATCTGGCCCGCTCCGGTGCCGACGGCGAGATCGGCGATCGTCGTGTCCTCGGTCTCGCCGGAGCGGTGGGAGATCACCGTCGTGTAGCCCGCGTCGCGCGCGATCTGGATCGTCTCCAGGGTCTCGGTGAGCGTGCCGATCTGGTTGAGCTTCACGAGTATCGAGTTGGCGACGCCCTGATCGATTCCGCGCCGGAGCCGCTCCGGGTTGGTGACGAAGTTGTCATCCCCGACGAGCTGGCAACGGTCGCCGAGCCTCTCGGTGAGGAGCTTCCACCCCTCCCAGTCCTCCTCGTCCATGCCGTCCTCGATCGAGACGACCGGGAAGCGCGCGCGGATGTCGTGCCAGTAGTCGGCCATCTCCTCCGCCGAGAGGCTGCGGCCCTCGTGCTCCAGGACGTACTTGCCGTCGTCGAAGAACTCGCTGGTGGCGGGGTCGAGGGCGATCATCACGTCGGATCCCGGCGCGTAGCCCGCCCCCTCGATCGCCGCGATCAGGAAGTCGAGCGCCGCCTGGTTCGACTCGAGGTCGGGGGCGAATCCGCCCTCGTCCCCCCCGCCGGTCGAGAGCCCCCTCTTGCTCAGGGTCCCCTTCAGCGCGTGGTAGACCTCCGCGCCGGTCCGCAGGCAGTCGGCGAAGGTCTCCGCTCCGGCCGGTACGACCATGAACTCCTGGAAGTCGACCGCGTTGTCCGCGTGGGCGCCGCCGTTGAGGACGTTCATCATCGGCACGGGCAGCAGGTCGGCCGCGCCGGCGTCCTTGGCGCCGGTCGCTGCGTAGAGCTCGGCGAAGTAGTCGTAGAGAGGCTGGCCGGTGTCGGCGGCGGCCGCCCGGGCGGTCGCGAGGGACACTCCGAGGATCGCATTGGCGCCGAGCCTGCCCTTGTTGGGCGTCCCGTCGAGCTCGATCATCGTCCTGTCGAGCGCGGATTGCTCGGCGGCGCGTGCGCCCTTCAGGGCCCCGGCGATCTCGCCGTTCACGTGCGAGACGGCCTTGTGGACTGACTTGCCGCCGTACTCGTCGCCGCCGTCGCGAAGCTCCACCGCCTCGAACTCGCCCGTCGAGGCCCCCGAGGGCACGATCGCGACCCCGCGAGCGCCCGAGCCGAGCACGACCTCGACCTCGACCGTCGGGTTTCCCCGCGAGTCGAGCACCTGCCGGCCGTGAACGGTCTCGATCGTCGCCATCGAGGCGCGAACGCTATTGGACAAGCCGCCCGGCCGCCGCGCGCAGCGCGAGCTCCGGGTCGACCCCGAGCCGGCGCGAGGCCGCGACCGCCTCCATCAGCAGGGTGCCGACCAGGTTCTCGGCCTCGGCGCGGGTCTCGGGGTCGGACTTCGGGCCGCCGGGCTTGTCGCTCGATGAAACGGGATCGACTCGACGGAGCACCTTGCGCGCATAGAGGAGCGCCGGCAGGTTCTCGGGCAGCTCGGCCGGCTCGCCATCGCCGCCTTCGACGTCGCGCTTGATCTCCTCCCACTGGGAGAGGACCTCGCCGGCGGTCTCGAGCTCCCTGTCGCCGTAGACATGCGGGTGGCGGCGGATCAGCTTCGCGGCGCAGGACTCGGCCACGGCGGCGAGGTCACCCTCCCCCCTCTCCTCGAGCAGCAGCGAGAGGAAGAGGACCTGGAAGAGAACGTCCCCGAGCTCGTCGACCATCGCCCCGACGTCATCGCGGTGTGCCGCGTCGGCGAGCTCGTAGGCCTCCTCAACCGTGTGCGGGACGATCGAGCGGGCGTCCTGCTCTCGGTCCCAAGGGCACTCGCGCCGCAGGCGCCGGGTGACCTCGTCGAGGCGCTGAAGCGCTTCCAGGTACGGCGGCGTTGCTAACCGCCTGGAGTCAGGCCGGAGAGACCGCTCGGCACGGCGGCTGCGGTGGCGGCCCCGGCGGGATGCGGCCCCTGGGGCGTGGCGCCCTGGGACGGGACAAACGGCTTGAAGGTGCCCGGCGCATTGGGAGCCGGACCCGTGCCGGTGCACTGCAGCTGGCCGCTCGTGCTGGGCGCACCCTGGGTCGCCTGGGCCTCCTGGCAGAACGCGAAGACCGGCGCGGGACAGCCCTGACTCGACTGCCCGGGCTGGGAGGGCGCCAGCTTGGAGGGATCGCAGGTCGAGGCGGGAACGATCCCGTTTCTCCCGTTGTAGTTGTCGCAGCCCTGGGTCACGTAGCCGCTCGCGCATTGCGTGAGGTTGGTCCAGTAGTCGCGGAAGTCCGTGCCGAACGCGGTCAGAGCCTCCTGCTGGAGCTCCGACTTGATCTGCTGCTTGATCTGATCGCCGATCTTCGCCGGGGCTCCACCGGTCGACGAGGCGGTCGTGTCGTTGAAGCCCTGGACCTGCTCGGGGGTCGCGCTCTCAACCTCGAAGACGAAGTTGCCCGAGGAGGTGTGCACGGGGCCCTGGACCTGATGAAGCGGCGCCTTGAAGATGTCGTCGTCGAGCGGCTGCTGGAAGGAGCCCGGGACGATATCGGTGCGGAGGCCGCCCTTGTCCTTCGAGGTCGGGTCCGTCGAGTACTGCGCCGCGACCTTCTTCCAGTTGGCGGCGGAGTCATCCGTGCGGAGCGCCTGGTAGGCCAGGTCGATCTTGTGCGCGTCGCTGTTCTGGACGATCCGGATCGTCCGCTTCGCGGGCTGGGTGAACTGGGACTTGTTGGCGTCGTAGTAGTCCCTGGCGTCGCTCTCGGAGACTGTTTGGGCGCTGCTCTGGACGTCGTCCTGGATCTTGTTCTGGATCAGCTGGAGCTTCGCCCGCTCCAAGACGTCGGCGTCGGTCAGCCCCGCCTGATCACGGGCCTTCACGTACTCCGCCTGAGTCTTGAACTGCGACTTGATCTGCTGCAGCGACTGCTGGACCTCGGTGTCCGTGAAGCTGATTCCGCGCCTCTGGCCTTCGCCCACGATCCAGGCGATCTGGAGGACGGTCTGCATCGCCTGGTCCTTGAGCTGCTTGTACTGGGGATCGCTGGGCTGCGGGACCGACTGGGAGCCACTCTGCTTGGCCGTCTGCAACAGGAAGCGGTTGAAGTTCGTCTTGCTGATGTGGCCGTCCTGCACCATGCCGGGAACGTTGAGGCCGGCGTCGTCGATCACGGCGACGTCGTCCGAGGGAACGCTCGGGTGGCCGACGCCGATGGCGACCGCGACGATCGCGACGGTCAACACGAACGTCGCGCCGAACAGGATCACCAGATTGCGCTTCGAGACGAAACCTCGCTTCACAGGGGCGGCAGCATAACCGGCATCGCCTAAGCCGGCTCTAAGCCGCCGCTACGGCGGCGCTCGCTGCGCCCAGACCGTCGACCAGGGCAATCAGGGCGCCGAGCCGGGCACCGGCCTCCTCGGGCACGGGAAGGGCGATCGTGCGCTCGCGCCACTGATAGATCGCCTCCGGCACGCGCTCGTTGAGCGCGGCGGCGTGCTCGGAATCGAGCTCGATCGGCGAGACCCGCAGGCGTCCGGCGCGGAACTCGACGTTCCTCGCCCCCGCCTCCCCGAGCGCGATCCGGACCCGCTGCAGGTCGAGCAGGTTGGCGACCGATTCGGGCAACGGGCCGAAGCGGTCCTCCAGCTCCTCCCGCAGGGCGCGGAGCTCGCCTGGCTCCCTGGCGGCGGCGACGCGCCGATGGACGTCGATCTTGGCCGCCTCGAAGGGGATGTAGTCGGCCGGCACATAGGCGTCGACGTCGACGTCGACGCGCACCGGCTCCCTCGGCTCCGCCGGCAGCTCGGCGATGCCCGCGCGGAGCTCCTCGGCGGCGTCCTCGAGCATCTGGCAGTAGAGCTCGAAGCCGACCGCCGCGACGTGGCCGGACTGCTCGTCCCCGAGCAGGTTGCCGGCGCCGCGAATCTCCAGATCTCGCATCGCGACGCGGAAGCCGGAGCCGAGCTCGGTGTTGTCCGAGAGCGTCGAGAGCCGCGCCGCGGCGTCGGGGGTGAGCGACTCGGCCGAGGGATAGAGCAGGTACGCGAAGGCGCGCTCGCGGCTCCGGCCGACCCTGCCGCGGATCTGGTACGCCTGGGCGAGCCCGAGCTGATCCGCCCTCTCCACCAGGAGCGTGTTCGCGTTCGGGATGTCGAGGCCGGATTCGATGATCGTCGTCGCGACCAGGCAGTCGTGCTCGCCCCGGACGAAGGCGAGCATGGTCGCCTCGAGCTGGAGCTCGTCCATCCGACCGTGCGCCTCGGCGAAGCGAACGCCCGGGCAGAGGGCCCGGAGTCGCTCGGCGGTCTCGTGCAGCGAGTCGATCCGGTTGTGCAGGAAGAAGACCTGACCGCTCCGCTCCTTCTCGCGCATGATCGCCCTCTTCACCAGGTCCTCGTCGTAGGGACCGACGTGGGTCCGGACCGGGCGGCGGCCCTCCGGCGGCGTCTCGATCACGGAGATGTCGCGCAGCCCGGCGAGGGACATCTGCAGCGTCCGCGGAATCGGGGTGGCCGACAGGGAGAGGACGTCGACCTTGAGCTTGAGCTGGCGAAGCAGCTCCTTCTGCTTGACGCCGAAGCGCTGCTCCTCGTCCACGATCAGCAGGCCGAGGTCCTTGCCGCGGACGTCGCGGGAGAGCAGACGGTGGGTCCCGATCAGGATGTCCACCTTGCCGTCGCCGTAGCGGGCGAGCGCCTCCTTGATCTCCGCCGGCTTGCGCAGCCTGGACACCATCTCGACGTTGAACGGCGCGTCGGCGAAGCGCTCGCGGAAGGTGCCGAAGTGCTGCTGGGCGAGGATCGTGGTCGGGACCAGCATCATCACCTGCTTGCCGTCGGCGACCGCCTTGTGCGCGGCTCGCAGGGCGACCTCCGTCTTGCCGTAACCCACGTCCCCGCAGATCAGCCGGTCCATCGGCTTCTCCGACTCCATGTCGGCCTTGACCGCGTCGATCGCGTCCATCTGGTCGGGGGTCTCGCGGTAGGGGAACGCCGCCTCGAAGGTCATCTGCATCTCCCCGTCCGGCGGGAACGTGTGCCCGGTCCTGACCTGGCGCTCGGCGTAGAGATTGATCAGCTCACCCGCCATCGCGCTCGCCGCCCGGCGCGCTCGCGACTTCATGTTCTGCCAGCGCTTGCCGCCGAGTGGGCTGAGCTGGGGCTCGTCCCCCTCGGCGCCGATGTAGCGGCTGATCCGAGCGAGCTGATCCGTGGGGGCGAAGACCCGATCGCCGCCCTTGTACTCCAGCTCGAGGTAGTCCCTGGTGACGCCGGCGAGGGTCTTGGTGTCGAAGCCCGAGAAGCGGGCGATCCCGTGGTCCTCGTGGACGACGTAGTCACCGACCCGCAGCTCGATCGCGGCAGCCAGCCTGGCGCGTGCGGAGACGGGAGCAGCCGCACGGCGGCGATGGACGAGCCGGCGCTGCGGGATCACCGCCAATTGCAGCTCCGGAGCCAGGAAACCCTCCCGCAGCCGGGCCTCGGCGAAGCTGACTCCCGGCTCCTCGGGAGCGCGTTCGCCGAGGAAAGGCACGTCGAGCCGGCTCAGGTTGAAGCGGGTGCGCTCGGCCTCGCCGCGGCCCTCGAAGGCGACGACGGTCCGGTAGCCGGACCGGGTGAGCTTCTCGAGCTCGCCCTCGGCCTCCGCCAGCGTGCGCGAGGGGAACTCCGCCCGCTGGGCCCTGAATGAATGCTCCTGGCCCGCATCGGCTCCGAGCGAGAGCCCGGCCCGGGCCTGGAGCGGCTCGGCGACGTCGACGTAGAGCTGCCGCGCGTCCTCCTCGAGGATGGACGCCGTGACGTCCTCCCAGTGGTCGTGCAGCGCGGCCGGGATCTCCTCGGCCGCGGCGATCACGACCAGCGCCCGCTCCGGCACCAGGTCGAGAGGGGCGACGAAGCCCGCCGGGTCCGCGGTCTCCCGGTGCTCGGCGGAGAGCTCCGCCGCGGGTGCGAGCTCGACCCGGTCCGTCTCACCCAGCGAGCGCTGCGTGAACACCGAAAAGCGCCGCATCGAGTCGATCTCGTCGCCAAAGAGCTCGACCCGGATCGCCTGCTCCTCCGTTGCCGGATAGACGTCGAGGATGCCGCCGCGCAGCGCGAACTGCCCGCGCTCCTCGACCTGGTCGGTGCGGTCGTAGCCGGCGTCGGCGAGCAGCAGGGTCACGTCGTCGAGATCGACGCTCTCACCCCTGTGGAGAGCGAGCGTCTCCGGTCGCAGCTTCGGATCCGGCACCTTCTCCGCAAGGGCGATCGCGCTGGCGACGACCACGGCCCGCGGCTCCGCCAGAGCGTTCATCGCCGCGATCCTCAGGCCGGCGAGATGCGGCGGTGGATCGAGGTGCGATTCGAAGGTGGTCCCGCGGGATGGGTAGACGTGGACCGGCCGCGGCGCCAGGAATGCCTTCAGGTCCCCCGCCAGGTCACGGGCGGAGCGGTCGTCCGCGGCGATCGCCAGAACAGGGCCTCTCGGCGTCTCTCCCTCTCCCTCGACGAGCGCCGCAAGCAGGTAGGGCCGCATCGCGCCGGATACGTAGGCGTCGAGGGTGCCGTCCGAGCGCAGGGCCGACCGAAGCGCGGTGACGCGCTCGTTCCGTGCGGCGATCTCGAGCAGCGGTCTCAGGGACATGATTCGGGCACGACGAACGCCCGGATCGGCGATCCGGGTGGGAAATCCGGGCACGGCCCGGACTCGATCGAGCTTAGCGAGCGGCGCTGGGCGCCCGAGCGAGTCGCGCCACTCAGGACGGTGGGGGGCGCCTGGTGACCGCCGAGCTCCGACCGGCCGTCGCGTAGATCCAGCGCGAGCGGCGTGAGAACACCGGCCCCTCCTTCACCGGATCGCCTCGGCGAACCAGGAGAAAGCAGGTGAGGGCACCCACCAGAGAGATGCCAGCGGCCACGAAGAAGGTCACCTCATACGCGGCCGCGTGTGTGTTGACGATGTCGGAGAGGACGATCTTGATGTTGCCCGTGGCCTCGACGTGGTCCCTCCCCTTCTGCTCGGCATCGAGGATGAACTCCTTTCCGTTGGCGATGTCCGCCGGCGTGATGCTGTAGCCGAGCTCGTGGATCCGGTCGGTGAGGCGATGCATGTAGTCGCTGATCAGGATCGCGGACAGCGCCGCGATCCCGAGCGCGCCGCCGAGCTGTTCGGTGGTGTTGATCATTCCGGCGCCCTGGCCCCGGTCCGAGTCCGGGACCGACGTCAGGCCGGTCGGGTCGTTGACGGTGAGCACGATGCCGAGCCCGATTCCCTGCAGCAGCAGTCCCGGCACCAGCGCTGCGTACGACTGAGCGTCCGCTCCGAGACCGAGCGCCACGCCCGACGCCGCGAGGACCAGAAAGCCGACAACGAGCGGAGGGCGGCCGCCGACCCTGTCGAAGGCCCGCCCGGCGAGCGGCCCCGCGAGGATGATCGGGATCGTCGCGGGGATCAGCGCCAGGCCGGCCACCGCGGGCGTGATCCCGATGACGATCAGCAGATAGAACGGGAGCAGGTATCCCATCCCCAGCTCGACCATCCCCGCGAGGAACTGGCTGAGATTGGCCGCCAGGAAGTTCAGGTGGCGGAAGAGCCTGAACTCCATCAGTGGGTGCTCGGCCCTGCGTTCGATGAAGACGAAGGCGATCAGCATCACGGCTGCCGCGATCAGGGAGCCGACGACGTCCGGGTCGCCCCAGTTGCCGCCATTGCCCTGGGTGAGCGCGTAGACGATCAGTCCGACTCCGAGGCCGAAGGTGGCCGTGCCGGGGTAGTCGAGCTTGCGCGTGGCGCCCGCGAGCGGCTTCAGATCGGGCGTCGAAGAGAGGGTGAGCAGGATCGTCGCGATGGCCAGCGGGACGTTGACCAGGAACACGAGGCGCCAATCGATCGCGGTCAGCAGGCCGCCCAGCACGGGTCCCAGCGCGGCGAAGAAGGCCGACGCCCCCGCGAGGATCCCCAGCGCCCGGCCCCGCTCCGCACCTGGATAGATCGAGCTGATGATCGCCAGGGCCGTCGGCATCATCAGCGCCGCGCCCGTCCCCTGCAGCGCGCGTGCGGCGATCGCCCAGACGATGTCCTGCGAGAGCCCGACGAGGGTCGACGAGACGACGAACAATCCCGCGCCCGCCAGGAAGACGCGCCGGAGGCCGAGGAGGTCGCCGAGCCGCCCGCCCAGGACCATCAGCGCCGCGAGGGGCAGGATGTTGGCGGTCAGGATCCATGGACCCTCGGAGATGCTCGCCCCGAGGCCCTGGATCAGGTGCGGTGTCGCGAGAGGGACCGAGGTCTGATCCACCAGGATCATGCTGTTGGCGAGCGTCATCGCCAACAGCGCCACCCAGCGGCGCTTTATCGCCGGCTCATCGGCGATCACGGTACGGGAGCCCCGGCCCGGTGCGCTGCCACTCGACCTGGCCCCGGCCCTCGTCGGCCGAGCGCTCGACCACGCCGTCCCAGCGGTGGAGCATCTGCTTGAGCTGCGCGACCGCCTCCGGCGGATGAGCGGCCACCTCCGCGGCGAGGTCCAATGCCGCGTCCTCCGTGCCGGCGGCGGGCGCCACGCGGTGGACGAGGCCCATGCGAAGCGCCTCGTCGGCGCTGACGTTGCGTGAGGTGAGCAGCAGGTACTTGGCAGTCGCCAGGCCGCAGAGGGTGACGAGGCGCGCCGGGCCCACGGGCACGCCGAGCTCCGCGCCCGGAAAGCGCATCCTCAGGTTCGATCCGCCGACCCGCAGGTCGCAGGCGACCGCGATCTCGGCGCCACCGCCGACGACCGAGCCGTGGCAGGCGGCCACGGTCGGCTTCGGGAACGCCGTGAGCTCGTCGTAGAGCCGGGCGAAAAGCTCCATACGGCGGACCCTGCCGCCCTCGTCCAGCTCCTCCTTCACGTCTGCCCCGGCCGAGAGACCGAGATGGTCGTTCGAGGAGATCACCACCACCCGTGCCTCCTCGTCCCCCTTCGCCCGGTCGAGGTCGGTGAGCAGCTCCTCGAGCATCTGCGTGTTGATCGCGTTGCGGGCCTTCTCCCGCTCGAGGCGGATCAGGGCGACCTGCTTCTCGTCGACCGTGTAGCTGGTCAGGGCCATCAGACCATCTCCCGCACGAGACGCTCCGCCTCGTCGGCGGCGGCGTGAATCAGCATGTCGACCTCCGGCCGCGGCTCTCGGAAGCGAGACAGCACGTAGGAGGAGACGATTTCAGGATCGGTCGAGTCGGGTCGGCCCACGCCTCCGCGCACCCGCCAGAAATCCTTGCCGCCCAGACCCTGGTTGAGGCTCTTCAGGCCGTTGTGGCCGGCGACCCCGCCGCCGAGCTTGCTGCGGACCTCGCCGAACGGCAGGTCGATCTCGTCGTGAATCGCGATCACGTGGTCGAGTGGGACGCCCAGCTCGCCGCGAGCCGGGCCGACGGCGGCGCCGGAATCGTTCATGAAGGTCTGCGGGAGCAATACAGCGACGCGCGGCCCGCCCGGGCCCGTGCGACCCTCTGAGTACAGGCCGCCGTAGCGCTTGCGCGCCCTGGACAGATCCCATCGCCGCGCGAGCTCGTCCGCGACCTCGAAGCCGAGGTTGTGCCGGGTCCCCTCGTAGCGATCTCCCGGGTTACCCAGCCCGACGATCAGGGCATCCGCTCGCGGGTCGCGCCCTCCGCCGCCGCGAGAGCGCCGCGACCGGCGGCGAAGCAGGGACAGCGGCTACTCCCCGCCGGGTTCGTCGCCGCCGCCCTCGCCCTCGGCGGCTTCCGCCTGCTCGCCCTCCGCAGCTTCCTCGCCCTCCGGGGCCTCCTCGCCCTCGCCGACGAGCTCGGCCTCCTCCTCGACCTCCGGCTCAGGCTCTTCCTCGACGCGCGGCGGGCTCAGGGTGGCGATGGTGATCTCCTCGGGATCGTCCGCCATGAACTTCACCCCGGTTGGGGCGGCGACGGTCGCAAGCGAGATCGTGTCGTTGATCTGCATCTCGGAGACGTCGACGACGATCTGCTCGGGAATCGTGGTCGGCAGCGCCTCGACGGTGATCTCGCGCGTGACGTGCTCCAACACGCCGCCCTCGCGCACACCGGGCGCGTTGTCGGCTCCCTCGAGCTCGATCGCGACCTCGGACTGGATCTCCTCGTCGAGGCGGACCTCGAGGCAGTCGAGGTGGGTCACCTCACCGCGGACGGGGTGATGCTGCTGCTCCTTGATCACCACCGGGACGGCGGCGGAGCCATCGACCTCGAGGTCGAGCAGGGTCTGCCCCTCCTGAAGGACGTGGCGCAGCTCGCGGGCCGGCACCTGGAACGGACGCGCCTCGCCGCCCTGCCCGTAGACGACGCCGGGGACTATCCCCTCCCTGCGCAGGCGGCGTGTGGCGCGCGACCCGAAGATGTCGCGAGGTGAGACTTTCAGTGTGGTTCGGCCCTGTGCCATGTGATTTCCTGAAGCGGGTCGCGCTGTCGCGCGCCCTCGCATGTACGCTCGATCGCCAGGATAGGAAATGACGGAAGAGCATGGGCAGCGACCAAGACATCGATCGACCAGATGAGCCGAACCGAGAGCCAACGGAGGGCGAAAGCCACAGCTGGGCCGTAGAGGCTCTGCGCTCCGACCTCCGCGGCCGCCCTCGGCCTGAGCCCGCCGAGCCCGAGCGGCAAGAGGGAAGGATCCCGCAGACGCGAATCGGGCGCTCGGCGAAGCTCGGCACCGCGATCGGCGGCCAGGCCACCCGCTACGCGGGAACGGCCGCCGCCAACGTCGTCCGCTCAGACGAGAAGGCTCAGGAACGACTCGAGACCCGGCACATCGAGACGGCGCTCAAGATGGCCTCGACCCTCGGCGAGATGAAGGGCGCCGCGATGAAGATCGGCCAGATGGCCTCGTTCATCGACGTCGACTTCCTGCCGCCCGAGTACCGCGAGATCTACCAGAAGCAGCTCTCCAAGCTCCGCACCCACGCTCCGGCGATGCCGTGGGAGAGAGTCCGCATGGTTCTCGAGGAGGAGTACGACGAGCGGCCCGAGAGCGTCTTCGCGTCGATCGAGGAGGAGGCGTTCGCGGCGGCGTCGATCGGGCAGGTCCACCGGGCGACGCTGCACGACGGCTCCAAGGTTGCCGTGAAGATCCAGTACCCGGGCGTCGCGGACGCCCTCGAGTCGGACGTCGCCAACATGGGAATCCTTTTGCGCCTCGCCCGCGCGCTCGCCCCCGGCCTCGATGCCAAGGCCGTCGCCTCGGAGCTGCGGGAGCGCGTCCTCGAGGAGCTCGACTACGAGTTCGAGGCGCAGAACCAGCGCACCTTCGCCCGCGCCTACGAGGGCCACCCATTCATCTTCGTTCCCAAGGTCCATTCGCGGCTCTCGCGCCGGCGGGTCCTGGTCACGGACTACGTCGAGGGCCGCCGCTTCGACGAGGTCAAGGAGCTCGAGCAGGACGAGCGCGACATCTTCGGAGAGATCGTCTTCCGCTTCTGCTTCGGCTCGATCTACCACCTGCAGCACTTCAACGCCGACACCCATCCGGGCAACTACCTGCTGATGGAGGACGGACGGGTCGCCTTTCTCGACTTCGGGATGACCAAGCGGCTGACGACCCAGCAGATCCAACTGGAGCAGCGGGCGATGGATGCCGCCGGGCGCGACGATCCGGAGGGGCTGCGCGAGGCGCTCCACGATCTGGGCTTCGTCGCGGACACGAGCCGCGTCGACGCGGAGCGCCTGATGGAGCACGTGAAGATGGTCGGGGGCTGGTACCTGGAGGACAAGCAGACGGAGATCACGCCGAAGCTGGTGATGAGGATGATCGAGGTGACCTCCGACCCCCGTTCGGACTTCTTCGACCTCGTGCGGAAGGAGAGCCTCCCCGCCGATGAGCTGATGGGGCGCCGGATGGAGACGGGGTTGCTGGCGGTGCTGGCCCAGCTGCGCGCCACGGCCAACTGGCACCGCATCATGCGCGAGTGGGTCTATGCCGATCCGCCGTCGACGGTGCTCGGCGAGGCGGAGTGGCGCTACTTCGAGCGCCGCGGCATCGGCCAGACGCCGGGGCTGCCCAGCCGGGTGTAGCTCTAGACGAACAGCCTGGGATCGTTCGAGCAGATCCCGTCGACACCCATGGCGAGCAGCTCCCGCATCCGTCCGGCATCGTCGACGGTCCAGGCCATCAGCTCCACGCCGATCTCGTGGGCGACCTCCACGGCCTTCGGCGTGATCACCGGGTGGTAGACCCAGACGGCGTTCACCTGAAGCTCCGGTCCCTGCTTGGCGAGGATGCTCGGATAGCGGCGCCGAAGCGCGGATAGACCCGCTCGCAGCGCCGGCCGAGCCCAGCCGTACTGGGTCCAGTCGCGCTTCGTCCGGGGATAGGTCCACCCCAGGCGCAGGTCCGGCTCCAGCTGCCGCAGCTTCAGCAGGCTGCTGATCTCCTGGGTCGAGACCATCGCGCGGTCGAGCAGGCCGCGGCCCGCCAGGGCGCCGGCCAACTCCGCTTCCCCTCCGGCCAGCTTCAGGTCACAGTCGATCTCCACCTGGTCGAGGGGCGGCTCGAGAAAGAGGTCCAGGGCCTCGGTCAGGTCCATCGGCCGCCGCCTCAGCGCCTCGTCGAAGTCGTGGGCGACGATCAGGCGGCCCTCCTGCTCGCGGAGGACGTCCAGCTCGATCATGTCGACCCCGTGCTCGACCGCCGCGTCGAAGCTCTCGGGGGTGTTGCCGGCGATGATCGCGTCGGCGCCCTTGTGGCCGATCCGCCGGTACGCGGGGGTCTGGGCCCCGTCGCTCTCGGGCGCGTCCTTCTTCGGGGCGTCCTTCTTCGGGGCGTCCTTCTTCGGGGCGTCCTTCTTCGGGGCGTCCCTCTTCGGGGCGTCCCTCTTCGGGGCGTCCTCCTGGGGCGTCTCTTTCTGTCCCGCCTTGGGCTTGCCCGCCATGGCGGAGGACACTAGACGTTCGATCGGGATGATTGACTTGTCCCCGATGAGCCACGCGTGGACGCAGCGGATGGCGCTTGCGGCGGTGTGCGTGGGCCTGATCTCCGGCTGCGGAGGAGGTGGCGGAGGTGGTCAGCAGACGGCCGAGGACACCGCGCGAGCCTACGTCGAGGCGCGCAATCAGGGTGACGCCGCCAAGGTGTGCGAGCTCTACAGCGATCGCCTGATCAGGACGCTGCGGACCTCGAACTGCGTCGGCTTCGTCAAGGAGCAGACCTCCGGGACGGCCACGGATCTGACCCTCGTGAAGGTCTCCGAACGCGGCGACGTGGCCACCGCGACCGTCCAGGCGCGCCTCGGCGGTAACGTCGCGAACGCGATCGCGCCGATCGAGCTGAAGCTCACGAAGGAGAACGGCGAGTGGCGAATCTCAGGCCTGGGAGGGCCTGGCTCGCGCTGACGCCTCACCCTCGCTGAGATGGCTCCGCGGAACCGCGTCTGCGCGTCTGACACGCCTCGGTGCGACAGCTTTCACGCGAGGGGGGCGCGCCCGGCCATGCACCGCGCGGGGCGCCTTACCGTCATCTAATGACGAAAAGGCGCCCCAGCGGCGGAGCCGGACCTCCGACGCGCGAGAAGCGGGCGGGAAGTGGTCACCCGCGAAGGGCGGCTAGAAGAGCTGGTTCTCGCCCGCGAAGATCTCCGAGACCGAGTCGTCGGTGAAGATCCGGCGCATCGAGTCGGCAAGCGTCTGAGCGGCTGAGATCACGGTGATGTTGTCCGGGGCGCCCGGGCGCTGGGGCATCGTGTCGGTGACGACGATCCGCTCGATATGGGAGTTCTCCCGAGCAAGGCGCTCGTAGGCCGGGCCCGAGAAGACTCCGTGGGTGGCGACAGCGATCACGCGCCTGGCGCCCTCGTCGAGGACGGTCTGGGCGGCGGCGGTGAGCGTTCCCGCGGTGTCGATCATGTCGTCCACGAGGACGGCGGTCTTGTCCTTCACCTCGCCGACCACGTAGCCGATCTCGGCCACCTGCTGGGCGGGGCGCTCTTTCTCCATCACGGCCCAGTGGGTGCCGATCTTGCGGGCGAAGTTGCGGGCAGTCTTGACGCGGCCGGCGTCCGGGGAGACGATCACGAGCTCCTCGTCGAAGCCCATGTCGGAGACGTACTGCGCGAGCATCGGCATCGCGGTCATGTGATCGAGGGGGACGTGGAAGAAGCCCTGGACCTGGCCCGCGTGGAGGTCCATGGTGAGGACGCGGTCGACGCCGACGCCCTCCAGGCACTTGGCGACTATCCGGGCGGAGATCGGCTCGCGCGGGGCCGACTTCTTGTCCTGGCGCGCGTAGCCGTACCAGGGCATGACGGCGATGATCCGGTGCGCGGAGGCGCCCTGGGCCGCGTCGATCATCGCCAGCAGCTCCATCAGCGCGTCGTTCGGGGTCATCCCCTCGACCTCGTTGGCGGCGGTGGACTGGACGATGAAGACGTCGGCACCGCGGATCGACTCCTCGTAGCGGCAGTAGACCTCCCCGTTGGAGAAGGTCTTCAGGGTGACGTCGCCGAGGTCGACGGCGAGGTGACGCGCGATGTTGGAGGCGAGGCCGCCGGATGCGCGGCCGCCGAAGACCATCAGGCGCTTGCGGTAGTCCTGGACGATCTCCGAGACCGGCTGAGGCTGCTCGATCGTGCTCACGAGTCTTCTCCCTCGCTCGATTCCTTGTCCTTCTTCGCCGCGTAGCCCTCGACGTTCTTCTGCTCTGGCCTGGAGATTCCCAACGCCCCTGGAGGGATGTCGTCCGTGATCACCGAACCGGCTCCAGTGTATGCGTCGTCGCCGACTTCTACGGGAGCGACGAACGTCGTGTCAACCCCGGTGTGAACGTTCTTCCCGATCTTGGTGCGGTATTTGTTCCGCGCGTCGTAGTTCGCGGTGACGGTCGTGGCACCGAGGTTGGTGCCCGCCCCCACCTCGGCGTCACCGACGTAGGAGAGGTGGGGCACCTTGGCGCCGGGGCCGATCTCCGAGTTCTTGATCTCGACGAAGGTGCCGGCCTTGGCCCCCTCACCGATCCGGGCGTCCGGTCGCAGGTAGGTGAACGGCCCGACCTTCGCCCCGTCGCCGACCTCGCAGCCCGTCAGGTAGGAATGGATGACCGTGGCCCTCTCTCCGACGCGGGAGTCGATCAGCGTGGTCATCGGCCCGACCACGCTCCCGGAGCCGATCTCGGTCGTGCCGCGCAGGGAGGTGCCCGGCAGGATGGTCGTGTCCGGCTCGATCCGCACGTCGGCGTCGATCCAGGTGGCCCCGGGGTCCTCGATCGTGACGCCGGCGCGCATGTGCGCGAGATTGATCCGCCGGCGGGCCTCGGTGGTCACCCGGGCGAGGTCGGCGCGGTCATTGATCCCGAGGTTGACCGCAGGGTCTCCGACCGGGTGGGCGATCACCCTGCCGCCGGCCTCGCGGATCAGCGGCAGGACGTCCGGCAGGTAGTACTCGCCCTGGGCGTTGTCGTTGGTGAGCCGGTCGAGAGCGTCGGCGAGCGGCCCTCCCGCGAACGCGTAGGTGCCCGCGTTCACCTCCCTGACCTGGAGCTCCTCCGGCGAGGCGTCTCCGGGCTCCTTGGCCTCGACGATCTTCTGGACGTCGCCGTCCACGGTGCGGATCACGCGGCCGAAGGTTCCGGGGTCCTCGAGCTCGGTGGTCATCATCGTCGCCGCCGCCCCGGCCCCGTCGTGGGCGGAGAGCAGGCCGGCGATCTCCTCGGCGCCGAGCAGCGGCGTGTCCCCGGAGAGCACCAGGACCGTGCCGGAGTCGCGGACGACGCCTGCGGAGGCGCGCAGCGCTCCACCGGTGCCGTCGGCCTCCGGCTGGACGATGGACTCCGTGCCGTCGGGCAGGACGGAGGAGAGATCGCGATCGGGCGAGACGATCACGCAGACCCGGCTCGCGCCCGCCTCACGGGCGGCGAGGATGGGCCAGGCGATCATCGCTCGGCCGCAGACCTCGTGCAGGACCTTTGGCACCGCCGAGTGCATGCGCGTGCCCTGCCCTGCGGCCATGATCAGGGCCGTGGTGGCCGGGGGATTCACAGCGGAATCGTAGTTGCAGGGGGTCGCCCGCATGGTCGCGAGCGACCGGGCGCAGGAAAGCGCTAGTCGCCGTCGCGGAGCGGCGCCCGCCGCTCGACCAGCTCCACCTGGCCCGTGGCGACGTCGAAGACGAGGCCGGTGACGGAGAGCGCCGCAGGAACCGCGGGATTGCTCGCCAGCGTTTCGATGTCCACCCGCACGCCCTCGTGTGGGTCCGCGGGCGCGAGCGAATCGAGCTGATCCGGTGAGACCTCGAAGTAGGTGGCCAGAGCGTCCGAGTGCTCATCGGTCAGGCCCCCGACGCCGCATTCGGTGTGCTGCATGAGGACGAGCTCGAAGGAGGACGGCTCGGCGCCGCGGGTCCGTGCGACGAGGCCTGCCATCGCCAGGTTCTGGATGAAGGAGGATGTGGCGCGACCGCCGGCGTTGCGGATCACCATGGCGTCGCCGAGCTCCAGGCCGAGCGCTGCCGCCGGGTCGATCCGGTGGTCCATGCAGGTGAGCACGACGAGGCTGCGCCGTGGCAGCGAGGGGAGGCCGTCCCGGTGGCGCTCCGCGTAAATTTGGTTTCGTTCGAGCAGCTCGTCCAGCATGGTCAGCTCGCTTGCTCTACCCCGGCTTGCTGCGCTTCGAACACCTTGGTGACCAATTCGACGATCTCAGGAGGCGCCTTCTCCGGCGAACCGGCGTCCACTGGGGGCTCCGGGTCGTACTCGATGCCGAGCTGGACCGCCTGCGCGACCTCTTCGCCGTTGATCGTCTTGACCAGATGGAGCGCCATGTCGATTCCGGAGGAGACCCCCGCTGCGGTGATGATCTTGCCGGATTCCACGACTCGATCGGGGACAGGCTTCGCGCCCAGCTCGCCGAGCAGGTCCCGGGCGAGCCAGTGCGTGGTGGCGGGGGCGCCGTCGAGCAGGCCGGCGGCCGCCAGCAGCAGCGAGCCGGTGCAGACGGAGGTCGTCCAGGTGGTCGTCTCGTGCACCTCGCGAAGCCAATCGAGCAGTGGCTCTCGATCGAGCAGGGCCCGGGTGCCGAAGCCGCCGGGGACAACGACGATGTCGGGGCTCCTCACCTCTTCCAGCGATGCGTCGGCCACCAGCGAGAGCGTGTCGGACTCGTTTCGGAGGGCCCCCGCTCGCTCGGCGACGAAGATCGATTCGTTGCCCGGCACCGAGTTGAGAACCTCGTGCGGGCCGGTGATGTCGAGGGCGGTGAAGCGGTCGTAGAGCAGGTAGGCGATTTGCATCCTTGGTCCCCTTTCAGCTTGCGAGCGGCGCGGCCGCCGCGGGAATTCGGCGGAATCGGCCTCGGTACTCCGCGGGCGCCACTCCAACGCGACGCGAAAAGGCGCGGCGCATCGTCTCGGGCGTGCCGAAGCCGCAGCGGGCCGAGACGAGCTCCACCGGATCGGCGCTCTCCTCCAGCAGCTGCCGAGCCCGCTCCACGCGCAGCTCCTCGACGTAGGCGGCGGGGGTCATGCCGGTCTCCCGGCGAAAGAAGCGGGCGAAGTTGCGCGGGCTCATCGCGGCTCGGTCCGCCAGCGACTCGACCCGCAGATCGGCGTCCAGGTTGTCGGCGATCCAGGACTGGAGCTCCCTCAGCGGCCGGCGCTCCGCGAGCTGAGCCGAGAGGTGGGTGCTGAACTGAGCCTGGCCGCCGGGGCGCTGGAGAAAGAGGACGAGCCAGCGCGCGATCTCGACGGCGGTCTCCCGCCCCAGGTCCTCCTCCACGAGGGCGAGCGAGAGGTCCATCCCGGAGGTGACCCCGGCCGAGGTCCAGACGTTCCCGTCCCGGACGAAGATCGGATTCGGGTCGACCGTGAGCTCCGGATGGCGGCGGGCGAGCTCGGCGGTCGAGGCCCAGTGGGTGGTGACGGTGCGCCCCTCGAGCAGGCCGGCACGAGCCAGCAGGAACGACCCGGAGCACACCGAGGTGACGCGACGAGAGCGGCGGGCGGCGCTGCGGATCCAGCGGATCAGGCCGGGATCGTTCTCCGCCCTGGCGACGCCGAAGCCACCGGCGACGACCAGGGTGTCGATCGGCCCGCGGCAGCGGGCCGTGGTCGTCTTGGGCGCGAGCCCGTATCCGCCGGATCGGGTCGTGATCGGCCCGGCCTCCTTGGCGACCACCTCGACCGTGTATGCGGCGCCTCCGGCCAGGGCATCCGCTCCGGCGAACACCTCCGCCGGCCCGATCACGTCGAGCGGCTGGATCCCCGGGAAGGCGAGAATGACGACGCGTCGGGGAGCTCTCGTCGAGGCCACGCCGTAATCATGGCCCTATCGGCGCCTGTCCGCAATGCCCAATGACGGACGATTCCTGCCATCAGCGAGTGGCCGTCCCGTCGCAGCCGAGGTGGGCGGACCTAGACTGGAACCGCGTTCCGGGGTGGTGTACTTGGACAGCACGCCTGGTTTTGGTCCAGGAAGAGGGGGTTCGACTCCTCCCCCCGGAACTCGGTGAGTTGGGCCATACGCCGCCGAATAGTCTCCCTGGCGCATGCCCCCGCTCCAATCCCGCTATCCGCGCATCTCCTCGTACGGATTCCTCTCCGACTGCCACACCGGCGCTCTGGTCTCGCCGGAGGGATCGATCGAATGGCTCTGCCTCCCCCGCTTCGACTCCGAGAGCGTCTTCGGCTCCCTGCTCGACCGCAGCGCCGGGTTCTGGCGCATCGGGCCGCCCGGACTGGTGGCGCCTGTCAGTCGCCGCTACGTCCCTGGGACGAACATCCTCGAGACGACCTGGATGACGGGGTCCGGCTGGGTCGTCGTGCGCGACGGGCTCACGCTCGGGGATTGGCGTCAGGACAACGACTTCGAGCCGCACCGCCGCCCGCCCCCGGATGACGAGGCCGAGCACGTCCTGATCCGGCAGGTGGAGTGCCTCCAGGGCGAGGTCGACATCGAGATGATCTGCCAGCCCGCCTTCGACTACGGCGCCATGCGGCTCGAATGGCAGCGCCGCGGCGAGGCCGGGACCGACGCAGAGGTCAGTCGCGGGAACATCCACCTGATCCTCACCGGCGACCTCCCCATGGGGGTCGACGGATCGGACGCCCGGGCGCGCCACCGGATGAGGGCGGGCGAGACCCGCTACAGCGCGCTCAGCTGGGGCCCCTCGCCGGTTCCGCCGAGCTCCGCGGAGGAATGCGAGCAGCGCCTTCAGCGCACGATCGACTTCTGGCGCCGCTGGCTCGAGGGCGGCAGCTTTCCCGACCATCCCTGGCGCGATTACCTGCAGCGCTCGGCGCTCGTCCTCAAGGGGCTGACCTATTCGCCCACCGGCGCGCTGATCGCGGCGCTCACGACCTCCCTCCCCGAGACCCCGGCTGGCGAGCGCAACTGGGATTACCGCTACTGCTGGATCCGGGACTCGACCTTCATGCTCTGGGCGCTGCACACCCTCGGGCTGGACTACGAGGCGACCGACTTCATGGGCTGGATGACCGACGTCTACAAGGAGGGCCTCAAGGACGGCGCCCCCGGGATGCAGATCATGTACGGGATCCGCGGCGAGCGGGACCTGACCGAGACCACCCTCGACCATCTGACCGGGTACGAGGAGGCCAAGCCCGTCCGCATCGGGAACGCCGCCTACGATCAGCGCCAGAACGACGTCTACGGCGCCCTCCTCGACTCGGTCTACATCCACGCCAAGGTCCAAGACCACCTCCCCCACGAGCTCTGGGAGGCGCTCTGCCGTCAGGTCGAATCCGCGATCTCGGTCTGGGAGAAGCCCGACCAGGGGATCTGGGAGGCGCGCGGAGACCCCAAGCACTATGTCTCGTCCAAGCTGATGTGCTGGGTCGCCCTTGACAGGGGCTGCCGTCTCGCCGACCGGATCGGCGACCCGGACCGCTTCGCGCGCTGGACCGAAATCGCCGACCGGATCCGCGACGACATCCTCGAGAGAGGCGTCTCCGACCGCGGGGTCTTCCGCCAGCACTACGAGACCGAAGCCCTCGACGCCTCCACCCTGCTGGTTCCGCTGGTCCGATTCCTGCCGGCGGACGACGAGCGGGTGATCAAGACCGTCGAGGCGATCACTGAGGAGCTGACCGAGCACGGGCTCGTGCTGCGCTACCGCGTCGACCAGACCGACGACGGCCTGCACGGCGACGAGGCGAGCTTCCTGATCTGCTCCTTCTGGCTGGTCTCCGCCCTGTCGGAGATCGGGGAATCCCGAAAGGCACGCGAGATGTGCGAGAAGCTGCTCGCGATCGCCGGCCCCCTCGGACTGTACGCGGAGGAGCTGGACGCCAGGACCGGCCGCCACTGGGGCAACTTCCCGCAGGCGTTCACGCATCTGGCGCTGATCAACGCCGTCAGCCACGTGATCAGCGACGACCGAGCCACCGGGGATCGCGAGCAGACCGCGGTACTCAGCGAGATGATCTCGCACCAGACGGGGAGCTAGCTCGGCCTCCTTCCACGCCCGCGGGTGAGGTCGCTGAGACACAAGCGAGCCTGCGGAGTTGCGATCATCTCTCGTGCCCGTGGCCGCGCCTCGCCCAGCACCCCGCACATTTACCTCGCCGGTTGAGGCGATCCGCGACTTGATCGGCGTCGCTCGCCGAGCATCGCCTCTGTCGTCGGTGTATCTCCGCCGCACCCTTGATCCGCAGCTGCGTGAGCGCGTCATGGTCGCCGTCAGCCGCGTCAACTCCTGTCGCGGTTGCACCTTCGTGCATGAGCGCTTGGCGAGCCGCGCGGGGGTCTCGCCTGAGGATCTCGAGGGGATCGGCCTCGGAGACCTGGGGGAGCTGGACGATCGCAGCCGCGCTGCGGTCGTCTACGCCACGGCGCTGGCCGAGACGCGCTTTCGTGGGCCGATCCCCGCAGATCTGAGCGCCGCCGTCGCCGGTCTGCTGACGCCGGATGAGCTCGTCGCCGTCGATGCCGTGGCCAGGGGGATGGCCTTCGCCAACCTGTCCTCGAACACCGCCGAAGCGCTGATCGAGCGCATCCGATCCAACGGGACAGCCCAAGACGAGGCTCGCTGAGGCTCGTACGGCGACCCGGGACTTCGCGCGGAACGCGGCCCGGCTACTCCGACTCGGCCGGCGGCACCCGGCCACCCGCGGTCCCGGGCTCCGCCGTCGGCCCGGCCGGTGAGGAGATCCCGAGGACGCGCATCGCCTTCAGCCCGAGGCCAAGCTTCTCGCGCCCCTCGGTGGAGGTGACGTCGTGGCCGCAGAGCTCGCGGGCGCGCTCCAGCCGGTAGCGAATGGTGTGGCGGTGGGTGTAGAGCTGCTGGGCGGTGCCGGCGACGTTCCCGTCGTTCTCGAGATAGGTCTCCACCGTGGTGACCAGGTCCGTCTCGTATTGCTCGTCATAGGCGACCAGGGGCTCGACGGTCTCCGAGTAGAAGCGCTCGAGCTCGGCGGGGTCCTCGCTCATCGCCGGCAGCAGCAGCCGGTAGGCGCCCGTGTGCTCGAAGGCGAGCACGCGCGTTCCCTCGGCCTCGCCGACGTTGGCGGCCAGTCGCGCCTCCTGTCCGGCGCGGTACAGATCCACCGTGTCCTGGGCGACGCGGCTCTGCGAGACGCTGACGGTGAAGCCGCTGAGACCGGCGTCGAGCTCATTCGCCAGCGCCTCCGAGGCGCGCGCGAGCTTCTCCTCCTCGCTTGCCGGGACGATCGCGATCACCTCCGCCCCTTCTCCATGCTGGTCCCCCTCGGCGCCGAGCGCCCCGGGACTGATCGCCCTGACGGCGCGCAGCGCGATCGCCAGGACCCGCGAGCGCCACTCGCCGGTCTGAGTCACATGAGGAACCGCTCGCGCGATCACGACTCCCGCCCCACCCCCCAGGTCGGTGCCGAGCTCGGCGGCCCGCGCCTCGATGTCGCCGCGATCGGTGATCTCGCGCCCTAGCAGGGCCCGGACGAAGTCCCCCGCCGCCTCCTCGGTCGCCCATTCGGGCGAGCGGGAGCGCTCCAGCTCGAGGCCGACGAGGGTCGCGACCATGCGCAGCAGGGCGGCGTCGGGTTCGTCCTCTCCACGAGGGCGCCAGCGCAGCTCCCCGACGGAGCTGTCGGCGACGCGCAGATCGACCTTCTCGACGCCGGCGCCGCCCGCGAGCAGCTTCTTCTCCTCATCGGGAGAGGCGGCCGCGACGGCGAGAACGTTGCTCGTGCGGTCGATCAGCGCGACGCTGGCCTCGAGCGCCCGTCCCGCCGCGCGCGCCACGGCCGGCATCCCGGCGCCGGCCTCGATTGCGGCCGAGAGCTCCTCGAGGCTGCCGGGGTCCGCTTGCCGAGCGGAGCGTGAGGTCCCCTTCGCGTTCATCGGGGCATTTTAGGTTGAGTCCGAAGCAGCCGGCGAAACCTAGAACCAACCGGAGATCGTGTCCCAGTTGAGGAAGATCACGACGCCGATCACCAGGCCGACGAGCACGAGCGCCGCGAGCACGAAGAGGGAGAGGAACCCGGCCACGATCTTCTCCCACGCCCGCCCGTAGGAGCCGAGCGCCGGCGCCAGGATCAGCCCGATGAAGACAGATACCGAGAGCAGCCCGGCGATGCCGAAGAGGTAGTACTCACTTCCCAGCGCCAGCACCGGCGCCAGGATCGAGCTGAGCGGCTCGTTCATGACGCCGAGGATTGTGGCGGATGTACGCCAGGACCAGCGCCACGATCGCCGCGGCCGAGAAGCAGGAGAGACCGAGCGCCCATCCGCTGGTCACGTCGCTGAGCCAGTGAACCCGCAGGTAGACGCGGGTGAGCCCGACCACCGCGGCCATCAGGATCCCGACCGCGACCACGAGGCTCCGCTTCGTGATCCCCGGAACGAGCCTCAGCGCGAGGGTGACGGCGAGCCACACATACAGCGTCGAGTACGCGGCATGGCCGCTCGGAAATGACGAGCTCGACGCCGAGACGAGCTGATCCGGTGGCCGGGGCCGGTCGGTCCAGGCCTTGATCCCGTGGACCAGCAGGATCGTCATCGTCATGCCGGCGACCAGCACCCAGAACTCCATCCACCGACGCGATGCCGCCAGAGCGACGGCCGCGAGGACGGCAAGCGGCCAGGTGACCGAGCCCGAGCCTAGATTGGTGAGCCCCTTGGCGGCGCTCGTCAGCCAGGGGGCCTGCAGGTCGCCGGCGAGGTTGAACGCGGTGTGGTCGCCGGATGTAGGCCCCGGGTTGCCCGAGACCACCGACCAGTAGGCGACCACGACGAAGATGCCCACCGAGAGACCCGCCAGCAGGGTCGTCAACTCCAGGCCGAGGCCGCCAGGAGTCAGCCTCCGGCCGAGGAACTCGAACTGGGGCCGCAGGCGCCGCCCCAGGGCCAGGATGGGCCGAAGCGCCCGGCGCCTCTCCATCTCCGCCGCGATTCGCCCGCGGTTCTCGGGCTCGCGCAGGAACCGGTACGCCAGGAACAGCGCCACGGCGACGCCGATCACGATCGCGAAGACGAACAGGCCCTTGCCGACGATCTTCGTGACGGTGTCCAGGCTCCGCGCCGCGAAGTAGCCGGCCAGGATCAGTCCGGTGGACCACAGTCCGGTCCCGAGGATGCTGAACGGGGCGAAGTCCCGGTAGGGCATCCGGCTGGTGCCGGCGATGAACGGGGCGAGCGCGCGCACCAGCCCGATGAAGCGCCCGATCAAGATCGTTCTTCCTCCGTATCGGGCGAAGTAGTTCTCCACCTGTTCCAGGCGCTCGCTGGTGATCCGCAGGCGCTGGCCGTGCTTCACCAGGAACTCACGCCCCAGCCTGGCGCCGAGCACGAAGCTGACGGTGTCCCCGGCGAACGCGGACACCCAGGTGATGCCCAGAATCAGCGGGAGCGAGATATCGCCCTGGCCCGCCACCGCCCCGCCGAGCATCACGGTGAACTCCCCGGGCGCGATCAGGCCGACGAACGCGCCGGTCTCGAGGAAGGCGAGTGCTCCCACCAGCACGTACGTCCAGGCGCCCAGGCCCTTGGAGAGGTCCTGGATGGCCTGCTCGAGATCAATGTGCGGAAGGTCGCCGCGGAAGACGAAGAACGCGACGATCACGGCCGCGAGCAGGCCCCGCCGGATCCACTTCCAGCTGATCCGAGAATCGCTCATGTCGCGAGCGGGGCGGTGGCGATCGCGCCGGCGAATTCCCCGCGGAGGCTCTCGGCAGCCGACACGGCGGCCTCCACGGTCGGATAGAGGCCGAATGCCGTCGGCCCCGACCCGGTCACCATCGCGTGAACGGCACCTCCACTCTCCAGGCCGCGAAGCGCGTCCTCGATCTCCGGCCGGAGGGAGATCGCCGCCGGCTGCAGGTCATTGACGAGGTGCTCTCGGTAGTCCAGAGGGGAGCCACCCTCGTCCACCGCGTCACGGAGCCGCCGTCGGATCGCCTCGAGCTCGGACTCCCCGCGCGGGGTCCCCAGCCGATCGGCCTCGGCGTAGACCTCGGCTGTGGCGAGTCCCTCCGCCTGCGGGATGAGGACGACGCCATGCTCGGCCGGCGGCGGAGCGGGCTCGATCACCTCGCCCGCGCCGGCCACCAGGCAGGCGCGCGGCTGGAGCTGCGAGGGAACGTCCGCCCCGATCTTCGCGGCGATCGCCCGCAGCCCCTGAACCTGTCCGCGAGCGAGCCGCAGAACCGCCGCCGCATCGGCGCTCCCGCCGCCGAGCCCAGCCGCGATCGGCACGCGCTTCCTCACCTCGATCCGCAGCGCCGGTCCGTCCCAGCCGTGCTCCCGGAGGGCGGTCAGCGCCTTGGAGGTCAGGTCCGGTCCCTCGATTCCCTCGCAGATCACCTCGTCGGCGGCGGCCTCGCTGAGATGGAGCTCGTCGGCGAGCTCGAGGGGCTCGAAGAGCGAGCGGATCTCGTGCAGGCCGTCCTCTCGCCGCGGCCCTAGGTACAGGCAGAGGTTGAGCTTGGCCGGCGCGAGCATCGTGCCGGGCATCTCGGAAACGCTCACGAGCCTTTCCTCCGATCCGCGAGGGCCCTGGCGAACCGCTCGAACTCGGCGGGCGAGAGGGTCTCGGCGCGGGCGTCCGGGGGCTTGCCGATCGACTCCAGGGCTGCGTGGGCAGGCTCGAGGCTGCCGGCGCGGGCCAGCTCCAGGGAGCGGGCCAACGACTTTCGCCGATGGGCGAACGCGAGCCGGATGAGGGCGGCGAGATCATCGGAGGCCGAGGGGGATGTCCGGCGCAGGCGCAGCAGGGCCGAGCCGACCCGCGGGCGCGGCACGAACACGGCCGGGTCCACCGTTCGGAGCATCGTCACCTCGCAGGCGAGCTGGACCAGGACGCTCGGCGAGCCGTATTCGCGCGTTCCGGGCTCGGCGCGCAGCCGGTCCGCGATCTCGCGCTGGACCATCACGACCCAGCTCTCGAGCGAGGGGAGCTCGGCGATCGTCCTGACCAGCAGCGGCGTGGCGATCGAGTACGGAAGGTTGGAGACCATCTTGCTCGGCGCCGGCGCCAGGCGCTTCAGGTCGACCTTCATCGCGTCGCCCCAGACGAGACCCACTCCGCCACCCGCCTCCTCGACCAGCGACTCCAGCCCATCCCGCAGGCGCTTGTCGACCTCGATGACATGCAGCCATCTGACCCCGGGGGCCAGCCGCTCGGTCAGTGCCCCTCCCCCGCCCCCGACCTCGAGCACCACGTCATCCGGGGTGAGCGCCGCCTCCCGGACGATCGCGTCCAGGAGGTTCGGGTCGGCAAGGAAGTTCTGGCCGAGCCGGCGCGGCGAGCCCTGCGGCGGTCCGGTGCGGCCGCTCACCACCCGAAGACCCTCGCCGCGTTCTCGTCCACGATTACCTCGAGCTCACCGTACGGGACGCCGCGGACCTCGGCCAGCCTCTCGGCCGTCGCCACCACGTTGGCGGGCTGATTCGGCCTCCCCCTCACCGGCTGGGGCGCCAGGAAGGGTGAGTCAGTCTCGACCAGCAGCCGATTCTCCGGGACGCTCGCGGCCGCCTCGCGGATCAGCTCCGACTTCGGGTAGGTCATGTTGCCGGCGAACGAGCAGTACCAGCCGCGCTCGGCGGCCCGCTCGGCCCAGCGTGGCCCAGTCGAGAAGCAGTGCAGGATCACGCTGATGCCGTCGCCCTCACGCTCGAGGGTGTCGAACGCCTCCGATACCGCCTCCTCCGAGCCCTCGCGATCGCGGAGATGGACGACGAGCGCCTTCCCTGCGCGCCGCGCGATCGCGATCTGCGCGGCGAAGGCGCGGCGCTGGTCGTCCGGGTTGGACCGGTCGCGATAGAAGTCGAGGCCGGTTTCCCCGACGGCGACCACGCCGGGCTGCGAGCAGAGCTCCTCGATCGCGTCGCCCGCGCCCTGATCGAACCCGTCGGCGCTATTCGGATGGCGGCCGACGGACGCGAAGACCTCCTCGATCGCCTGCGCGGAGGCCGTGACACCTGGGTTCGAGTCTTCCCCCAGGCCGACGGTGAGGATGCGGCGGACGCCTGCGTCGCGCGCCGCGGCGATCAACTCGGCCTCCGGCGGCTCACAGAGCGCGAGGTGCGCGTGGGTATCGACCACGGCGCGAGTCTAAGCGGCCACGGTGGCCGCGCCCTGATGGCGAAGCCGTCGGCCCTTAGGGACCCAGATTCGCCTGGATGAAGTCGCTGTAGCTGTAGGCGCGGGTGTGCACCGACGGGTAGCCCTTCAACCCGCAGATCACGAAGAAGAACGGGTTGCGCTTGCTGGGCGGCGCGGTGCTCGCCTCGGCGGTGCCGACCAGGCGCGGGCCCTCCGGGGTATTGGCGACGAGCGGGCCGCCGCTGTCGCCGGAGCAGATGCTCGCCCTCACGGTTCGCCGCTTCACCTTGCGCTTGATCTTCCGCGCCGCGAAGCCGACCTTGCGGCCGGCGTCGCAGATCGCCCACGTCGGCAGCGGGCAGGACCGCGCCCGGACGGTCGTCGCCGTCAGCAGGCCGATCTTCCGCTTCCCGACGATCAGCGGATTCCGGTTGCCGAAGCCGGCCTCCGAGAGCGGCGCGCCTGCACGGGTGTAGGCGGCGTCCTCAGCTGCATCGGCGATCTGGATCGGCGTCGCCGTGGTCGGCGTCTTCAGGGTGAGGATCGCGAGGTCATTCTCGAACGTGTGTGAGAACCCGGGCGCGTACGCGACGGAGGAGACAGCGAGCGCCTCGCCGCCGGTGAAGGCCGAGCTGGATCTGGTCCTGACCATCATCGTGAGCGGATTGCCGACGCAATGGCCGGCAGTGAGGACGCGGGTCGGTGAGATCACCGTGCCCGTGCAGAGCGTCGTCGGCGTCAACACGGCCGCGGCGAAGCTCCACTGATCGATGTTCGCCGGGGCGCCGCCGATCACGCTCTTGCCGGCGCGCGGACTGGCGCCGGCGCTCGAGGCGGAGAGCGCCCCGACCAGCGCACAGGCGCAGAGAGCCACGGTTCCAACCCTGCCGATACGAGAGAACATCGCGCCCAGGGTAGGCGCAGCGCCGGGCCGCGACATCAGTAGTTCTCCGTACCCGTCTCGCGGAGACCGTCCGCGACCGGCCCTACCTCTTGAGCCTGAACGTGTGCCTGATCACGTCAACCGCCCCGGTCGCCGAGTCGGTCCCGGAGATCTTGCTGACCAGCTTGTACTTCTTGGGCGACTTCTTCATCAGCTTGAGCAGTCCCTTGCTCGGCTTGATGAAATGACCCAGCGGAACGCCGGCCTCAAACGATCCCTGCTCGGTGTCGGAGCCGTGGACGCGCGGGCCCTTCACGGCCAGCCTCGAGACCACGTTGCAGGCCACCGAACACTGGAAGGGAACGATGATCCGCTTGGCGATCTTGAGCTTCCCGGTCTTCAGGTAGTTGACGACCGCGCCCGACTTGTGCGCCGTGGGCGCGGCGGTGACGCCCGACGCGGGGAGCAGAAGGGCTCCGGTGATCACGATGGCCGCGGCGAAGCTCCCGATGCGAGACCTGGTGCTCATCAACGTCCTCCCTGATTCGCCTTCCTGGTTACTCGGGCCACCCTACCACCGGCTACCGCCTCAACCGGAAGAGCCGTTTGGCAGGGTGACGGGTCCTCCGAGCAATAGCTTCTCGGGTCCGCGGACGGCGAGCGCCGCCTCCATCAGGCCGGGGCGAGCTTCGGGAACAGCGGCGCGAGCTCGGCGAGCTTCTGACCGCCACCGCGGGAGCCGAAATCGACCAGCTCGCGGGCGGGCTCCTTCAGCGCTTCGAGCAGGCGGCCGGTCGTCTCCGGCATGTAGGCGTGGAGGAGGAGCGTTGTGACGCGGAGCCCCTCCGCCAGTCCGTAGAGCACGGCGTCCAGGCGATCGGACGACGACTCGTCCTTGGCGAGCTCCCAGGGCCTCGTCTCCTCCACGTACTGGTTCAGCCGCCGCACCAGCTTCCAGATCTCCTCGAGGGCCTGGGTGAGCTCCGCCTCGTCGAGCAGGGCGCGCACACGGTCCGGCGCGCCCTCGAAATCGGCGGCCAGCTCGGGTTCGGCTTCCGCCTCGGGAACCATCCCGTCGCGGTAGCGGCCGATCATCGAGAGCACGCGGTTGGCGAGGTTGCCGTACTGGTCGGCGAGCTCGCTCTCGTAGCGAGACTCGAAGCCGGCCGGGGAGATCTGCCCGTCCTGGCCGAAGGAGACCTCGCGGAAGCAGTAGAAGCGCAACGCGTCCGCGCCGAACTTGGCGATCACCTCGTCCGGATCGAGGACGTTGCCGAGCGACTTCGACATCTTGTGCCCCTCCATCAGGAGGAAGCCGTGGATGAACATCCGCTTCGGGAGCTCGATCTCGGCAGCCATCAGGAAGGCGGGCCAGTAGACGGCGTGGAACTTGAGGATGTCCTTGGCGAGGATGTGGAACGGCGGCCAGAACTTCTCGGTGACGTCCTCGCCCTCGATTCCGTAGCCGAGCGCCGTGTAGTAGTTGAGCAGCGCGTCGAACCAGACGTAGATCACCTGGTCGGTGTCCCAGGGGACCGGCACGCCCCACTTCAGCGTCGGGCGGGAAAGCGAGACGTCCTGCAGGCCCTGCTTGATGAACGAGAGCGCCTCGTTTCGCCGGAAGTCCGGCGCGACGAAGTCCGGCCGCTCCTCGTAGAGGCGCTCCAGGTCCCCCTGGAACTTGGAGAGGGCGAAGAACCAGTTCTTCTGCGACTCGCGGGTCAGCGGGATCTGGTGGATCGGGCAGCTGTTGTCGGGCCCGATCTCGGACTCGGTCTTGAAGTCGGCGCAGCGCGGGCAGTACCAGCCCTCGTAGTTGCCCTCGTAGACGTGGCCGTTGTCGTAGACCTGCTGGACGATCTCCTGGACCCGCTCCATGTGGCCCTCGTCCGTCGTGCGGATGAAGAAGTCGTTCGAGGCGTTGATCTTCGCCGCCATCTCCTTGAATCGGGGAGCGAGGCGGTCACCGAGCTCCCGCGGGGTGACGCCCTCAGCTTCGGCCTGCTGGGCCACCGGCTCGCCGTGCTCGTCCGTGCCGGTGAGAAAGAAGACGTCCTCGCCGCGCTGGCGGTGGTGGCGGGCGAGGATGTCGGCCGCGATCGTCGAGTAGGCGTGGCCCAGATGGGGCTCGCCGTTGACGTAGTAGATCGGCGTTGTGACGTAGAAGCTCATCGCAAACGGCGGCCACAAACACCGCCGCCGGATATGAGCCTAGAGGAGCTTCTCCTGGGCCTTGGAACCGCTGGAGCGGCGCCTGCGCGGGATGCCGGCCGCCTCGGTCAACGCGTCCTCGACATCGGCGAGGATCGCGCGCTCCGAGCGAGAGGCGACGATCGGCTCGGCCATCTCATCCACGTGCACGTAGGTGCGGCGCCCGTCGCCTCGGTCCTTCGGGTCGAGCGGGACGATCGCGTAGATCCGGTCGGCGCGGGCGAACTTGCCGTAACCGAGGGAGATCATGCGTGGCTCGCGCTTGGCCATGGCCTCACGGTAGCGCCCCAAGTCGCGGGAACGGCGAGAAATCCCTGCTACCGGCGCGGTTCGCGTCCGGTGATCCCTTTGTAGAGCTCGTTCGCCGGGACTCCGGTGAGCGCCGAGACCACGCTGGCGGCTGCCCGGGGCCGAGCACCCGCGCGGATCAGGCCGCGCAGCGCGTCCGTGGCGAAGCCGATGTCCGCGGTGCCGCGCTCGGCGGCCGGGCCGATCACCACCACGATCTCCCCTCGCGCCTCGTCGCGGAAGCGCCGGGAGAGCTCACCGAGGGTGCCGCGGGCGATCTCCTCGTGCAGCTTGGTGAGCTCGCGGCAGACGGCGGCCGGCCGGTCCGGCGCGAGCTGGGCGAGTGCCCGGAGCGACTCAGGCAGCCGGCGCGGCGACTCGAACGCGATCAGCGTCTCTGTGGACTGGAGGACGCGCTCCAGCTCGCCGGTCCGCCGGGGAAGGAAGCCCTGGAAGCGGAACTTGTGCGTCGGGAGGCCGGAGACGACCAGCGCGGTGATGATCGACGAGGGCCCGGGAAGCACCTCGATGTCGAGGTCACGGTCGATGCAGGCCCTGATCAGGCGGAAGCCGGGATCGTTGATCGCGGGCGTGCCGGCGTCGGAGACGAGCGCGACGTTGTCGCCGCGCTCGATCCGCTGAGCCAGCTCCCGGGAGCGCTCCGTCTCGTTCCCCTCGTGGTAGGAGAGCAGCCGCAGCGCCTGGATCTCGAGGCGCTCCAGGAGCAGCCCGGTTCGCCGGGTGTCCTCGCACGCGATCACGTCGGCCTCGTGGAGCGCCCGGCGAACCCGCAGGGTGATGTCCTCGAGGTTCCCGATCGGCGTCGGGCAGACGACGAGCTTGCCGGGCATTCGCTTACGCCCCCTTGTCGAGCTCGATCAGCGCCATCGCCGCTGCGCCGACCATGCCGGCGGCCGGGCCGAGCTCGGCGAGCTTCACGGGAGCCTTGTTCTGCGGCGGAAGCGCTCTCGCGCGGAGTTCCTCGCGGGCCGGCCCGAGCAGGAGATCGCCGACGGCCGAGACCCCACCGCCGATCACGAACACGTCCGGATCGAAGATGTTCGCCAGGCTCGCGAGCGCTGTGCCCAGGTGCCTGCCGGCTTGCCCGACGACCTCGGCCGCAACGGCATCCCCCTTCATCGCAAGCTCAGTCACCGTCTTGCCGACGATCGGGCCCTCGGCCAGCGCCTTGCCGAGCGCTGAATCCGGCTCCCGCTCGGCGGCGACCTTGCCCTCGCGCGCAATCGCGGTGCCGGACGCATAGGTCTCGACGCAGCCGTGATTGGGGCAGTTGCCCTGGCACGGGAGGCCGTCCTCGACGATCACGATGTGGCCGAGCTCCGCGCCGGCGCCAGTGGATCCGCGGTAGGTCTCACCGTCAAGGATGAGCCCGCCCCCGATTCCGGTGCCGATCGTGAGCATGACCACGTTGCGCGCGCCCCGACCGGCTCCGTAGAGAAACTCCGCCAGCGCCGCGACGTTCGCGTCGTTGTCGAGATAGACGGGAAGGCCAAGCCGCTTCCTCATCAGGTCGCGAAGGGGGACGTCGGAGATCTCCAGGTTGACCGCCTGGATCGCCACCCCGCGGTCGTGATCGATCGTGGCCGGGATCCCGAGGCCCGCGCAGAGGACGTCGGGCCTCGCGTCCCGGGCTTCCTCGAGCTCCCTGCCGAGGTCGTCGACGAGCTTGTCCTCGCTCAGGCCGATCGAGGACTCCTTCCCCTCGTAGTGGATTTGCTGCTCCGAGTCGATGACGCCGACGGCCATCTTGGTGCCGCCGAGGTCCACGCCGATCGTCTCGCGCGGGTTCAAGAGGGGCTCAAGCGAAGGAAGGGGTCCGGCGACCGCATGCGTAAGTATTGATATCCGATGTCTCCTCAGGGAGATGAACGGCCGCCGAAGCGGCCCGAGGGCTCTGAGGGCGGCGGGAAGCCCAGGGGACCCAGGAAGCCTGGCGCGTCCGGGGGTTCAGGCAAACCCGCAGGCGGCGGGAAGAAGCCCGAGTACAACGTCTACGGGCGCAGCGGGCGCGGCGGGCGCCGGGGCCAGAAGCGCTCCGCGCCCGAGCGCAAGAAGCCCGCTGGCAAGGGCGAGAAGCCCCCGTACACGGTCTACCGCTCCAGCCCCAGCCTTCGGGACCGGATCCGCAAACCGAGTATGGAGAGCATCCGCCGGGGCGGCGGTGGCGGAGGCATCCGCGGCTTCTTCGGCAGGATCACCGGCGGCAAGCGCCCGTGGCTTCGCTGGATCCTGATCTTCGCCGTGGGCTGGCTCCTGCTCAGCTTCATCACCTTCGCGGTCTCGGCCCAGATCCAGAAGGGGAAGCTGCCGCAGTCGGCCAAGGACGCTCTGAAGGGCGGGCCGGCGGTGCTGGCGGGCCAGAACATCCTCATCCTCGGCGGAGATCGCCGCGGCAAGACCCAGCACAACGCCAACGGGACGGAGGGGGAGGGCCCGCCGCGGGCCGACACGATCATGGTGCTGCACGCCTCGCTGACCTCCTTCCGCAAGCTCTCGATCCCGCGCGACAGCTACGCCGCGATCCCCAACTGCGGCGAGCAGAAGATCAACGCCTCACTCGCCTGCAACACCCAGAGCACGAACGGCAACCCGGCCTCGACGATCAAGACCGTCGAGGACTTCCTCGGGATCGACATCAACCACATCGTGATCGTCAACTTCGACGGGTTCGCCTCCTTCATCAACACGCTCGGCGGCGTCACGATCCACGTGCCGGGCAACCCGAACAAGAAGGGCGCCGTCGTCTGCGGCGACGTCGACGGCGGCAAGAAGCAGGGCGGCGTCTCTCTCAAGCTTCCGCCGGGCGACATCACCCTCCAGGGCGACAAGGCGCTCGCCTATGCGCGGATCCGGCACAACAACTGCAATCCCTCCGAGGATGACCGCGACCGGGCCGCCCGCCAGCAGGCGGTGCTGAACGCGATCAAGGGACGCCTGACCAGCATCACCCGCTTTCCCTACAACTTCATCAAGGGGCCGTGGATCGGCTGGAACGCCCCGAAGGCGTTCATCAGCGATATGGGCGGATTCACGCTGCCGCAGCTCGCGATCTCGGCGATCCTCGGCGGCAGCGGCGAGACGAACGTTCTCGGTGGCAACAAGGCCGCCGTCCCCACAGGCCCGGGTGGCAGCCTGGCGATCCCTCAGGGCGACTGCGACGAGGCGGTCAAGCGACTGCTCGGCGGCAACCCGCCGCGGCGGCCTGCCTGCTCTCCGTAACGGTTAGGGCTGGTCCGAGCTGGAGCTGGTGGCGGCCTTGTCCGAGCCGCTGGAGTCCGACTTCTTCGAGCTCGATTCGCTGGAAGAGTCCGAGCCGGAGCTCGAATCCCCCGAAGACGACTCGCCGTCCTTCCCCGAGGAGGCCTTGCTCTTGCTCTTGTAGTCCGTGGTGTAGAAGCCCGATCCCTTGAAGTGGACGGCGACCGGGTGGAAGACCCGCTCGACCGGTGCGCCGCACTGCTCGCACGCCCCGACGGGATCGTCGGACATGCTCTGGATCACCTCGAAGGTGTGTCCGTTCGTGCAGCGGTATTCGTAGATCGGCATCGCAGGCGAGAGGGTAGTGGGCGGTGGGGCCGGGCACCGCACGCGGCGACCCTCGGCCTACGAGACCAAGGCTCGTCGGTTTGGCGTGATGTGGAGGCTTGGCCGTTGAACGCTCTCGTCAGGCTCATAGCCCGGGCCTATCCTCGGCCTTCGATGAGCGAGCCCGTTGGGAACCGCGCCAGACCCTGGACATTTCGCCTGCTGCTGGCGGCCGCGATCGGCCTCGCCGTCGTCGGCCTCGCCGCGATCGGCCTCGCCGTTGGGTTGGCGATCGTGCATGGCGACAGCTCGCAGGATTCGACCGGGACCAGCCACAGGGGGGCGAGCGGAACGCCTCCCCCCGAGCGCACCGGAGCCCGTCGGACCGAGTCCCCGCCGTGGAGCTCGCTCGGCGTCTACACCGGCGCCGCCGACGTGAGCGGCGTGAAGCAGTTCGCCGACTGGCTTCGAATCGACCTCCACCGCGCGGTCGATTTCATCAACGGCTCCACCTGGTCCACGATCGAGTCCCCGACCCGGCAGACGCGCGGATGGGCCAATTCCGGCTACCGAATCGACTTCGGGGTGCCGATGATTCCCGCCAGCGGCGGGTCGCTGGCCGCCGGAGCGCGCGGCGCCTACAACTCCCACTTCGTCAAGCTCGGCGAGAACCTGGTCGAGAACGGTCAGGCCGACGCGATCATCCGCCCCGGATGGGAGTTCAACGCGCCCTGGTTCCGGTGGCACGCCGGCTCCGCTCCGGGTGCGTACGTCGCCTATTACCGCCAGATCGTCAACTCGATGCGGAGCGTTCGGGGACAGCGGTTCGAGTTCGAGTGGAACCCCGCCCTCGGCAAGCTCGGCGTCGCGCCGAACCGAGCCTATCCAGGCGACCGATACGTCGACTACGTCGGGCTCGACGTCTACGACCAGAGCTGGATCCGGAGGTGGCGGGACCCGGTCGCTCGCTGGAACGACTACATGAACCAGCCCTACGGGCTTCGCTGGCAGCGCGACTTCGCCGCGCAGCACGGCAAGCCGATGACCTTCCCCGAGTGGGGGCTCACGACTCGACCCGACGGGCATGGTGGCGGCGACAACCCGTATTTCATCTCCCGGATGTATGAGTGGATCCGGACGAACAACGTCGCCGCCCAGTACTACTTCGACTTCGACGCTCCGGATGGACGCCACGAGCTGACAAGCGGCGAGTTCCCCAGGTCAGCGGCGCGGTTCAGGCAGCTGTTCGGAGCGGGAGCCTCCCCATAGGTGCGGACCCCTGCTGACGACTAGGCTGAGGTCGTGTCCACGCAGACCACGCTCGAAGAGATCGTCGCCCTCTGCAAGCGCCGGGGCTTCATCTTCCCCGCGTCGGAGATCTACGGCGGCTTCGCAAACACCTACGACTACGGGCACTACGGCGTGCTGCTGAAGAACAACGTCAAGGCCGAGTGGTGGCGGGCGATGATCCAGGAGCGCGACGACATCGTCGCGCTCGACTCGGCGATCATCCAGCACCCCAAGGTCTGGGAGGCCTCGGGACATCTCGCCGGATTCAGCGATCCACTGGTCCAGTGCCTGGGCGAATGCAAGAAGCGCTGGCGGGAGGACCACGTCCGCGAGGAGCAGCTCGGGGCAGAGGACGCCGCGGGCGTGATCGTCTGTCCCGAGTGCGGTGGCGAGCTCTCCGAGCCGCGCCAGTTCAACCTGATGTTCGAGACCTACGCCGGGCCGATCCAGGACGAGGGCTCCAAGGTCTACCTGCGCCCCGAGACCGCCCAGGGGATCTTCATCAACTTCAAGAACGTCCTGCAGTTCTCCCGCAAGAAGCCGCCCTTCGGGATCGCCCAGATCGGCAAGTCCTTCCGCAACGAGATCACGCCGGGGAACTTCATCTTCCGCACCCGCGAGTTCGAGCAGATGGAGATGGAGTTCTTCGTGCCCCCCGCCGACGCCGCCGACTGGCATGAGCGCTGGATGGAGCAGCGGATGCGCTGGTACACCGACCTCGGCATCCGTCCCGATCAGCTCCGCTTGCGAGCCCACGGCCCGGACGAGCTCTCCCACTACTCGAGCGCGACCTCCGACATCGAGTACCTCTTCCCGATGGGCTGGTCGGAGCTGGAGGGGATCGCCAATCGGGGCGACTTCGACCTCACCCAGCACGCCGAGTTCTCCGGGGAGAAGCTCGAGTACGTCGACTCGGGCACCGGCGACCGCTACGTCCCCCACGTGATCGAGCCTGCGGCAGGGGTCGACCGGGCGATGCTCTCCTTCATGGTCGACGCCTACGACACCGAGGAAGTGGAGGCCCGCCAGCGGACCGTCCTCAAGCTGCACCCCAGGCTTGCACCGGTGAAGGTCGCGATCCTGCCCCTGGTCAACAAGGATGGACAGCCAGAGAAGGCGCGCGAGATCTACGAGGAGCTGCGCGGCCTGATGTCCGCCGAGTACGACACCGGCGGCTCGATCGGCAAGCGCTACCGCCGCCAGGACGAGATCGGAACTCCATGGGGGGTGACGGTCGACCACCAGACCATGGAGGACGACACCGTCACCCTGCGCGACCGGGACTCACTCGACCAGTCGCGGATCGCTATCTCCGAGCTCGTCGAGGAGCTCACCCGCCGTCTGGGCGAGGCCTGGACCTCGCCGAAGCTCGGCGCCGCCGCCTGACGATCATCCGAGGTGCCGCACGACGGGCCACCTAGCCGGAGGCGAAGGCAATCAGGACGACCACCCTGCTGAGGGGCGCGGATCTGTCGGGCACAGCGCTGCTCGTAGCCGGGCCTATAGCCGCGCAGCCGCCCGATCGCGGCCATCCAGGTCTGGGTCAGGTCCTCGTGAAGGTGCGGATCCGTCCGGCCCGCACCGGGTCGCCCTATCCGCTCGATCCGGTAGAAGCCAGCCCTATGAGCGCCCGCCGAAGCATCGGCGTCTTCGCCCTCGCCCTGGCGATCACCGGGTGGAACTGCGGGAACGTCGGCCCGGTGGTCGCCCCGCTCACGAGGCAATTCGACCTCAGCCTCTCGGAGATCGGGTTGCTCTCCGGGACCTTCTTCTTCATCGGCGCGGCGGTCGCGAGCCTGGTGGGCGCGGAGGTCGCTCAGCGAGTCCGGGTGATTCAGGGGATCTGGGCGTGCTGCCTGCTCTCGGTCGCCGGCAACGCACTGATCGCGGTTGGGAACAGCTTCGCCGTGCTCGCGGCAGGCCGGGTGATCGCCGGGCTCGCCTTCGGCGGCGCCGCGCTCTTCATCCCGGCCTATGCCAGGGCGATGGGCGGTCTGAAGATGCTGGGCCTCTTCGGCGCCGGCCTGACCCTCGGCGTCGCGGCGAGCCTCTTCCTCGGAGGCATCATGGAGGGCGCCGGCGTCGACTGGCGCGTCCCGTTTGTGATCACCGCGGCCCTCGCACTGGCGGCACTGCCCGTGCTCCCCAACGAGGAAATCCCGGTGAAGCGTGCGCCCTCGGAGGGAGAGGGACTGGTCCGGGAGGCGCTGATGAGCGGAAGCTGGTGGCGGACTGAGCTGCTCGGCAACACGACGCTTGACATCCCGCTGATCATCGGAGCCTGGCTCGTCCACTACCTGACGGCCGGGGACGGCCTGTCCCCCGCCCTCGCAGGAGCGCTTGGGTTCATGCTCTTCGGTATCTCGGCCGTGATGCGCGATCTGGCGGGTCGCTGGTCGGCGGCGGGCGTGAGCAGCTCGCTCCTGGTGATCGTCGGCCTCGGCCTCGCCGCCGCCGGTCTGGTCCTGCTCGGACAGGGAAGGTCGGCGGGGTTGGCGGCCACGTCGATCGCCCTGATCGGCATCGGCCTGTCCCTCCCCTACCCCCACTACTACGACGCGGCGGAGCGGGTGCTGCCCGACCGGCCGATCGGCGGACTGGGCCTGCTTCAGGTCGGGGCCGGCGTGTTCCCCATCCCGGTCGTGCCGCTCTTCGGCGCCGCGCTTGCGAGCGGCGACGCGGACCTCGCCTTCGCCGCTCTCGCCGCATTCACGCTGTTGACGGGAGCGCTGAACATGCGCCCCCCGGTGCGCGCGCCTGCTAAGTAGCGCGCCGGCGGTGGAGGGACCTATTGCGCTGGTGGAGGGACCTCTTGCGGTGGTGGAGGGACCTCTTGCGCCGGCGGAGAGCCTTCTTCTTGGCGGCGGATCTTGCCTTCCGGCCAGTTGATTTGCAGCTCGTCCTCTTGTGTCCCCGCTTGCAGCTCGTGGGTGTCGGCGTCGGGCTGGTGGAGGGCGGATCGGAGGTGGGCGTCGGCGCTGGTGCCGGGGCCGGATCCGGTGCGGGGGCGGGCGCGGGGGCCGGATCCGGTGCGGGGGCGGACGCGGGGTCCGGTGCCGGCGCGGGATCCGTGGTCGCCCCGAACAGCTGCTTGAACTGATCAGCCGCCTGAGGGAAGCGACCGTTCGTCAGCTTGTGCTGCCCATCGGGGGCGTCGAACTCGAAGTAGTAGTTGGCCGCGACGTTGTTGGCCTGCATCCAGTTGTACATCTGGGTGATGAAGTACGGGTTGTCCCCGCCGCCGTGCCCATCGTCGCGAATGGCCAGCCCCCACTCGGGGAAGGTCATGGCCTTTCCGTGCTGCGCGGCGAAGTCGCGCTGCCACTTCAGCCCGTAGGGCTGGTTCATGAAGTCGTTCCAGCGTGCGACCGGATCGTGGTAGTTCGAGATCCAGCTCTGGTCGTAGATGTCCTCGCCGACGTAGTCCACGTACTGGTCGCCGGGGTAAGCCCGGTCGGGCGCCAAGCCCGATGCAACACCGAGGCTGGGGTTCCACTCGAACTTGAAGTTCTGACCCGGCACGCTCCGCATCGAGGTCACGATCTGGCGGAAGTAGGCCGCATAGGAGCCCGGGTTGGACATGGCAGACCAGGAGAACCAACTGCCGTTGAACTCCCATCCCGGGCGGATGACCGCGGTGGCCTGATTGTGGGCGACGAAGTTCTGGGCCAGCTTGACCCAGTGCGAGTTGTAGCCACCGCTCGCGCCGGTCGCGAGCGATCCGCCGGAGTCGGGAAACATCGGGATGGAGAAGTCCATCTGGTAGCCGGTACCGCCCCACTGGTCGTCATACCAGGTGGGGGACTCGATCGACGACCAGCTGCTCCCGTCGACGAAGTCGAGCGCCCGACCCACGGGGTGCCCGACCCAATTCCCGAAGCTGTTCGCACCCTGGACGTTGCCGCCGCCGGCGTAAACCCCAAGCGTCTGGGACGGCGAGGTGGCCTGTGCCGCGGGCACCGCCAGGCAGCAGACGGCGAGGATCCCCGCGATCAGTGCCAGTGTGAGTCGACGGAAGGTGTTCATACCGATTCCCTCGGCCCGCCGCGAAGAACCTGGCGTACGGCGCCGATAGATTGGATCGGTGTCCAACAGGGACGCCGAAGCGGCTCAACAAATGAATGAGCGGGGCCTCGATCGCAGGCACCTTTGGGCCGTAGTCGGCCTGACAGCGATCGCCGCGATCCTCCGGTTCGCGACGCTGGACGTCCAGAGCTTCTACAGCGACGAGACGGTGACGGCGGTGCTGATGCGCATGGACTTCGGCGGGATGCTGGGCCAGCTTTCGTCGAGCGAGTCGGCTCCTCCGCTGTATTACATCCTCGCCTGGGCCTGGGGAAACGTGTTCGGCACGGGCGAGGTCGGTCTGCGCTCGCTCTCGGCCCTGGCCGGGACCGCCGTCATCCCCGTCGCCTACCTGGCGGGCACCAGGCTGAGAACGCCCAGGGTCGGGCTGATCATCGCGGCGCTCGCCGCCGTCAACCCGATGCTCGTCTGGTTCTCGCAGGAGGCCCGCGTCTATGCCCTGTTCTCCCTGCTCGCTGCGCTCTCGTTCTTCGCCTTCGTCACCGCGCTGAAGGATCCGAGGCCGCGCACGATCCTGCTCTGGGCGCTCGCCTCGGCGGTCGCGCTCGCGGTGCACTACTTCGCCGCGTTCCTGATCGTCCCCGAGGTGGCGCTGCTTCTGATGGCGGGGCGAGAACGGCGCGGCATCCTGCTCGGGTCGGCGGGCGTTGCGATCGTGGCCCTGGCGCTGCTGCCGCTTGCCGTCGAGCAGCGCAACAACGGTGGAACGGAATGGATCTCCCAGAACTCCATCCCGTCGCGGGTCGCGGACACCGGCTTCCAGTACCTCGTCGGCCCGAACACCCCGGCGCCGCTGATCATCCCCCCGATCGCCGCCGCACTGGTGGTGGCCGGGCTCTGGCTCCTGGTCCGCCGCGGCAGTGTCGAGGACCGCGCCGCAGCGAAGGTCGCCGCGATCGTCGGGGTGACTGCAATCGCGGTACCGCTCCTCGCCGCGATCGTCGGCCCGGACACCTTCCTCCAGAAGACGATGATCATGGCCTTGCTGCCACTCGCCCTGGTGGTGGCAATCGGACTCGGCGCTCGGCGAGCGGGGAAGGTGGGGCTGGTCGCGGCGGGCGGGCTGTGCGCGCTTGGCGTCGCCGTCGTGATCGCTGTCGACGTGACCCCGGTCCTTCAGCGGGACGACTGGCGGGACGCAGCGGACGCGATCGACGGCTCCCCGGTCGAGCGCGCTCTGCTGGTGAACCCGGCGGTTGCGGGGAGACAGCACCGGGACGCGATTCAGTTCTACATGCCGTCAGCGGTTCGAGCGGCCAGCGCGCGCGTTCGGGAGATCGATGTCCTCAGCCTCAACGACAACGGGCTCGATGCACAGATCAACGGCGTCCCCGAGATGCCCAGCATCTCGCCGCCGCCCGGGTTCCGCCAGACGGGTCGGAAGGACGAAGACAGGTTCAAGTTGATCCGCTTTCAGTCGCCCGTCGACCGCCTGGTCTCGCCGCAATGGGTGAAGGGCGTCGAGGACGCGCTGCAGAACGCGGGCCGGGACGTCAGCAAGCTGTTCCTGCTTCCGGCCGGGCCCCACCCCGAAACGGGCTGAGCCCTCAAGCGGAGACCACAGCGTCCAGGGCACGCTCGAGATCGTCGCCGATCCGTCGCCAGTCGTACAAGCGCTCGGCTACGGCCCTGCCGTTGCGCGCGAGCGACCGACACAGCTCATCGTCCTCCAGCAGCCGGTCGATCGATGCCGCGAATTGCTCGGGTCCGTCCGCGATGAGGACATCGTGTCCGGCGTCGAGCTCGAATCCCCGGCAGCCGATGCTGGTGCTGAGCACCGGCACGCCTCTAGCGAGGGACTCGAGCACCTTGAGCGGAGTGCCCGCGCCGAAGCGCAGGGGCACCACCATGAATCGGCTGCGCTCGAAGAACGGCCGGGTGTCCGCGACGATTCCCGGCAGCTCGATGTGGACGGGGGACCGAAACGCCTCCTCCTTCAGCCGCCGGGGCGGATCCCCGCCGACGATCGTCAGCACGGAGCTCGTGTGCTGGACGAGCGGCAGGATCTGCCCGATCAGGTAGCGGGCGGCGTCCAGGTTGGCGCTGTAGTTGAGGCTCCCCGTGAAGAGCATCGATGGATCCGGGGGAAAGGCCTTGCGGGGGAGCCAGCGCTCGCAGTCGACGCCATTCGGCACCAGGGTGACCGCCCCGCGAGCGAGCGGCGCGAAATAGCGACGCTCGGGCTCCGAGACCGCGAGCACGCCGGCGACACCGGCGACGGCCCGCTGCTCGAGCCGGCGAACCGCGCGGCGCTGCAGGCGGGCGACGATCGCCCGGGGCCGTGGCCAGAGCGCCGACGCCATCGATTCCAGGCGCCGGACCTCGACGTTATGGGCATCGAGCACGGTGCGGTCGTGCAGCTCCTCGGGGACGTACGGATACATGTAGAGCTGCTCGGCCACGATCACGTCCGGGAGACCGTCATCGAGCAGGCGATGGAGCCTCGCCGCGACATCGGTGGAGAAGAAGTACGCCTCGTGAAAGGCGCGGCCCGCGGCGATTGCGCCGGCGACCCGCCGGTAGCGGGCCCGGATCGCGGGGAGGGGCTCAAGGGCGACGGTCTCGCAGAGCCTCTCAAGCTCAGCGCGGTCCGCCGCCGATGGGCTCGCCTCCGGCACGAGGCTGAACAGTGAGACTCTCCACCCGCGCGCGAGGAGCTGGCGGATCAGGTTGAGCGAGCGGACGCGCGTCCCGCTGACCATCGGCAGCGGGGGCTCGTGGGTCAGGAACAGGGCATGGCGGCCGGCTGCCATGACCGGATTGCTATCAGCGCCGTCAGGCGGAGTCGGCGGACCTCGTCGCTTACAGTTCCGCGATGCGCCGGAGGGTGAAGAGTGCGGTCGAGCGTGCGGGACTGATGCCGCAGGCGCGGCAGGTCCAGCGCGTCATCGGCTCGCGCTCGAAGAGACGTGATCTCCGGGACAACGAGCACCTGCGGCTCCTCCTCGCGTTCGCACTGGATGAGGACTCAAACTGCATCGACGTGGGGGCGAGCAAGGGGGACGTGCTCACCGACATCGTCCGGGTCGCCCCTCTCGGGCGGCACATCGCCTACGAGCCGCTGCCCGACCACGCCGCCGACCTCCGCGAGCGCTTTCCGCAGGTCGAGATTCGCCAGGCCGCGCTCTCGAATCATCGCGGCTCGGAGAGCTTTCGCTATGTCAGGAGTCGTCCTGGGATGAGCGGCCTCCGCGAGCGCCAGTACCCGGGCAAGGAGGCGATCGAAATGCTCACCGTCAGCGTCGAGGACCTCGACTCCGCTATCCCCGAGGGATACGTGCCCTCCCTGATCAAGATCGACGTCGAGGGCGCTGAGCGGGAGGTGATCGAGGGTGCCATGGAGACGATTCGAGCCCACCGGCCGATCGTGGTCTTCGAGCACGGCAAGGGCGCCGCGCGCTTCTACGACGCCACGCCGCAGGACGTCTACGAGCTCCTGTGCGGGAACGCCAATCTGCGCATCTACGACATGGACGGGAACGGCCCCTATGCGGAGCCGCAGTTCGTGGAGGCATACGAGCAAGGCACGTTCTGGAACTTCGTTGCCCGTGCCTAGGATCCGGGGTTCATCGCGGCGCGCTGTCTATACTGCCGCGCCCCGACGGCGCCATCCACGATCTGCGAGGTGCTGAATTACTCCGATCCGACAGCAAGCTGGGCGCATCAGACGGCGGTTGAGGTGGATGGTGCGGCCTCCGCGCGTCACGGAGCCGCTGCCACCGCCATTTCCCGGTGCGCTCCGGATGAACGGCGCCGAGGAGGAGGCCGTCAGAGAGGTGATTCGCTCCAAGCGCCTCTTCCGATGGTCCGGTGTCCCGGATCCCAGTGCACCATCCAAGGTCGCGGAATTCGAGGCCGCCTTCGCTCGTTCAATGGGTGCGAGCCATGCGCTCGCGGTCAATTCCGGCACGAGCGCGCTGGTGTGCGCCCTCGCTGCGCTCGAGATCGGGCCTGGTGACGAGGTCATCGTTCCCGCGAGTACCTGGATCGCCACGGCGACCTCGGTGCTCGCGGTTGGCGCCGTTCCCGTGGTCGCTGACGTCGACGAGTCGCTGACGATCGACCCCGATGACGTGGTCAACAAACTGTCCCCCTATACCAAGGCCATCATGCCGGTGCATCTGCGCGGGGCGGCCGCGGCGATGGACCGGCTGGGTGAGATCGCCCGGGACAAACGCTTGGCATTGATCGAGGACACCGCCCAGGCTGTGGGGGCGACGTACCGGGGCCGTCGCCTCGGGACGATCGGTGACGTGGGCGCCTACAGCTTCCAGATGAGCAAGATCATCACCGCGGGCGAGGGAGGGGCGATCGTCACCGACTCGGAGAGAGTGCACCGGCGAGCGCTGATGTACCACGATGCCGGCACCGTCGACCACGTCGATGTCTCGGCGGAGGAGTGGCTCCCGGGTTTGAACCTTCGGATGTCGGAGCTCCACGCGGCGGTGATGCTCGTTCAGCTCGGTCGACTCGACCAGCTCCTTGCTGACATGCGTTCCCGCAAGGCCGCCCTCAAGGAGATGATCGAGTCGCCAATTGCCGAGGTCGGAATACGCTTTCGCACGCTCCACGATCCCGCGGGCGAGGCCGGGATCGGGTTGATCCTCCTGCTTCCGGATGGAAGGATGGCAAAGCGATTTGCGTCCGCCCTCGGGCGAGAGAACGTCCCCGCGTATCCCTTGTTTCGCACGGATGCCGCGGGCCCGAACACCCAGGCGTACCCGGGCTGGGCATCTGTCATCGGTAAACGGGCATGGTCTCCCGCCGGGTTCCCCTGGAGGCAGCATCCCCGCCCGATCGAGTACGCGCCGGATGCATTCTCGCGAACGATCGAGATCCTCAGCCGATCGGTCAACATCGACATTACGCCCGATCTCTCGAACGAGCAGCTCCGGCAGATGGCCGAAGCGATCACGATCACGTCCCGAAAGCTCGGTTGACTTCGGGTTCGGGTTCCTTCTGGGGAATATGAGCGGGTGAGCGGACCCAGGTACGACATCGTTGGATGCGGCTCGGTCGTCCGGCTGCATCACCTGCCCGCCCTGCAGCTGCTCAGCGCCCAGGGCGACCTCCGGGTCGCAGGCTGCTACGACCTGAACACGCAACTCGCAAGCGAGCTCTCCATAATCCTCGGTGCAGAACGTTCCGGGCCCCGAGCTTCCCCCCGTGAAGGGGACGGAGTGGACGCCGCGCTCATCGCCACGCCGCCGGCCACACATGCCCAGGTAGCGCTCGAGTACCTGCGCGCGGGAAAGAGCGTGTTGGTGGAGAAGCCCTTCACCGCGGGCGCGGGCGACGCGGCCGAACTCGTCGCAGAGGCGGAGGAACGTTCGGCCAGGGTTCTCGTCGACCACATTCGGCGGTTCCATCCGAATGTGAACGCGGCACGACGGTTCCTTGAGGATCGCCTCGATGAGGTGGATGGCGCGGAGGCAACCGATGGCAACCGATGGGATTGGGGCACGGCCTCGGACTACGTGGTCGAGGACCCGTACGGCGGTGTGATCCACGATTCGGGGTCGCACCTGCTCGACACACTGCTCTACATCCTCGGCGTCGATGACGACGAGGCCATCTCCTCCAGCCTCTCCGGAATCGAGAAGGCACCACCGGCCGAGCCATCGCACGAGTGCCGAGCGCGGCTCGTGCTCAGTCGCCGTGGCGGCGACGACATCCCCATCGACCTGTCGGTCAGCCGCCTGCGCCCGCTCGCCCGGGGCATCAAGGTCTGGGGCTCGTTCGGCCTGATCTTCCTCCCGTTTACGCCCGACAGCCCACCGCTCCTGTTTCACGGATCGGGCGGGTTCAAGCTGACGACCGAGCACGTCGACGGTGAGTCCCCCGATCCTCGCAGCTGCTTCCTGCTGGCTCACCGGGAATTCCACCGAGTGCTCATGGGTTTCGGTAACGCCAGCAGGCTCGACGGCCGGCGGTTCCTGCTCCTCGGCCAGATCCTGGATTCGCTTCACATGGGAGAGCGCCGATGAGCGGGACCGTCGTGGTGCTCGGGCCCAGCACCTATGTCGGTGCGGCCCTCACGTCCCGCCTGCTGGAAAGCGGCAAGCGGGTCATAGGGGTGAGTGGCCGACCCGCGATCGCGCGAATCTTCCTCCCGCCCGAGTCCGACCAGCTGAAGATCGCCTCCCCGGAAAACGCTCGAGAGCTGATCGGTGATCCGGGAATGTGCTCGATCGTCAACCTCGCGGAGATTGCCGACACGCCCTCCTCGGACCTGCTCGGGAGAGATCGGCGAACGCGAACGCGATGGCGTCGCCGGCTGGCCGATTCGATCCGCGAGATCGCTCCGAACGGCCCTCGCCAGCTGATCCAGATCAGCAGCTCAGGCGTTTTTGGCCAACCACCCGGTAGTGCGCCTGTCCCGGAAGAAGTGCGGTTGCAGCCGATCGGCGATCCGGAGGCGGAGTCGCAGTTGCTGATGGAACGGACGGTCGCCCGGCATATGCGGAGTGTCACCGGCGAACTCGCGATCGTACGCTTGGGATGCGTGATCGGCCCTGGTGCCCCCTTGTGGGTGGCGGAGATCGCGCAGCGGATCATGGAGATGAAGCCCGTCGCATATCTCGAGGAGGAGGGCTTCATGAACGCCACTCACGTGGAGAATGCCGCCGACTACCTCGCAGCGCTCGTCGACCTGCCCAACGGCGCGCTGCGCGAGTTCGGCGCCTATCACCACCTTGCCGAGTACTCGTCCCACCGGTGGTCGGAGCTGTATGACGTAATCGCCGCCCAGATCGGGCGGCCGTGGAACGCGGCCGCCCGGGGAGTCCCGGCGGGCTCCGTGCCCGGGAATCCGGTCAAGCGGCTGCTGAAGCGCTATGCACGGTCGAAACCGGGAGGCTATCTGCGCATGGGCGTGGCCCTGCTGCCCGAGTCGCGACCCGTCGATCGAGTGCTGAGCAGGGCGACGCAAGCGCCTCCGCCGGACCCGACGGTCGCCACATCCGACCCCGACGACTCCGACCTGCTCGATGCTCTATCCGCACCGTACGAGTTCTCCTCGCACACGATCGACGGCTGGTCGCCGGCGCTCGACTTCAGCCGGGCATGTGCCGGGATCGCGGAGTGGCTTCGCGTTTCCGGCTATTCACTTCGTCCGCCGTCCACCAGCTCGTCGTAGACCCGCTCGTAGGACCGAAGCATCCGGTCGAGGCCAAATCGCTCGAGCGCGAATTCCCTACCCCGAGCCCCCATCCGTCGGCGACGCTCGGCGTCACCCAGCAAGACAGCGAGGGACCCTGCCAGCGCCTCGACGTCCTCCGGGGGGACCAAGAATCCCGTTTCCCCTTCGATGACCACCTCCGGGGTGCCGCCGACCCGGCTGGCGACCACCGGGCATTCGGCGAGGAGGGCCTCGACGGCTGCCGTCCCCAGCCCCTCGCTCCGGGACGGAAGGGCGAACACGTCGAAGCCCGCGTACCAGGGGCGCGGATCCGCCTGCCATCCGGCGAACGTGACGCGCGTGGCCAGGCCCAGATCGCCGGCGAGGCTCTCCAGGGACTGCCGATCGGGGCCGTCACCGACGAGGACGGCCGACGCGTCGGGCAGCGTGCTGAGCGCGCGGATCAGCACGTCCACACCCTTTTCCCGCGAGAGCCGACCCACATAGCCGATCACAGTCCCGCTGGTCATCCTTGACCTCTCCCGGACGCGGATGTCCGGGACCCCGTTGTAGATCACCTGCACAGACCCCTGCCCCAGACGTGCGGCGCGCTCGACCATACGGGCACTCGCCCGAGAGACCGCGATGTGGGCGTCCAGACGGGTGAGGTTGAGCCGGTTGAGCCATACCTGGCGTCGCCGACGCGGCGGGAGGATCGCGTGTTGGACCGCGACGGTCCGGACCCCGGCGGTGAGCAGGCCGGCGCTGAGCGCGTACTGGCAGGACCAAGGGTGGCGCAGGTTTGCGTGGAGGACGGCCGGGCGCAGCTGGCGGATCGCATTCAGGTGGGAGAGGCTTCCGCGGAGGTCCCATTTATTGCGTACCGGTCTGACGATGCAAGTGTCAGCCGAACTGCGTGCCGCCGCAATCTCGTCGACGATCACCCGATCGGTGCCCACCAGCGTCACCCGGAAGCGGTCCCCGAGGCCCCGGACCAGGGTGGCAAGCGCCATTTCAGCACCTCCCATTACCGCGGAATCGGTGTAGGCCGCGATGTGAATCGTGCCCGTCACGCCGAGACATCGGGCTGCGAGCTCGGGCGGCGCAGCTGAGCGAGCAGGCCCCGGCGCTCGGCGGCGCTCAGGCCGCTGATCGAGAAGATTGCGACGTAGGTGACGATGATCGCTATCACGGATGCTGCGACCGCTGGGATCCCGCTCGGATCGGTGCTATTCAGGGCCAAGCCGAGCAGCAGTGTGACCGTTGTGGGTGGCGCGTGTGCCCTCAGAAGAGTGCCGACGAGCTGGCCGAGGGGGACTCCGAACCGGCGGCACATATACGGAAACAGGACCAGCAGGTTGGCGGCGAAGGCGGCGATCAGTGTGCCGAGCGCCACTCCCTCCAGGCCGACCAGATGCGCGAGCACGACGCTGAGGCCCAGGTTCAAAGCGGATTCCGCGCCCCGGATGACTGCGGGTCCTCGTCCAGCACCGATCCCGAGGAGCATGACCAGTCCGGTGCTGCTGACGGTGAGGATCAGAGCGGTCAGCGACAGGAAGACGACGACCGGAATACCTGCGTCGAAGCCCGAGCCGACCCACGCATTGAGGATCGGCCCTGCCATGAGCGCCGCAGCGAGTGCCAGGGGGACGCCGACAGCGGCGACGATCCGGGTCCCTGAGATGAGGCTCCGCCTCAGCCCGGCGTCGTCGTCGAGCACCGCCAACTCCGAGGCGTGGGGGAAGAAGAGATCGGCTACCGGCTGCATTATCTGGCCGATTGCAAGGGTGAGCTTCTGCGCAACGCCATAGACGGCAGCCGCCTCGACGCCGAGCACGATGCCGACCACCAGGATGTCGAGACGCGTCAGGATGATCGTGGAGACCTCTTCGACCGCGATCCAGACGGAGAGTCCGAAGATCGGCTGCACCATCTGACGGTCGGCACGTCGCGGTGCGAGAGTGAGGTCGGGAACGAGCCTGCGCGCGAGCACGAAGGACCACACCTGCCCGATCACACCGAGGCTCGCCGTGACGATCCCGAGCGGCACCAATCCGCCGCCGGCGGCGATCACGATCACCCATCCGATGCCCTGGGCGATCGATACCACTGTGAGAACCATGTTGAGCAGGTCGTAGCGCTGCAGACCCATCAATACGCAGCCGAAGACGTCGGTCGGGATAGAGAGGGCGAACATCAAGGCCACCGTCAGCACGAGGATCTGAGCTGAATCCCGCAGGTCGGAGGGGAGGCCGAAGAGGTGAGGGAACACCGCCACCAGCCCGAGGCCGAGAACCAGCGCCGCCGCCCCCGGAATGATCAGCATCCAGAATGAGGTCGCGACCGCCGTGATAACCCGCTTGTTGTCCCCCAGGGCCGAGTACTGGGCGACGAACTTGGGGGTCGCGGTCGCGACCCCGAGTTGGAGCACGTCTCGGTATACCGCCAGTGAGACGACGATCGCCCAGATACCGAACGCCTCGGTTCCGAGGCCATGGACGAGCACCGGGGTTGTGACGAGCGCGATCACCGCGGTCGCCCCGGTTTTCAGATAGCTCGAGGCGATGTTGCGCCGGAAGAACCTCGGGACGCGCGACGCTCTGCGCTCCGGCCCGTTCGCTTCCCCCGTCGGCGCCGGCGTGTCGGCGCTGCTAATCGGATCCGTCCCTGGTCGTGGGGCCGCCCGCTGCCTCCCTGATGGACTCAGCCACCAACTCCGCCGTCCGATCCCAGGAGAACTCGCTCGCGCGCAGCAATCCCGCCTCGCGCAGACTCGCCCGCTCGGAGTCATCGGACAGGAGGGCGGAGAGGGCCTCGCTGATCGACACCTCACTCTCCGGGTCCACGTAATGGGCCGCGGGGCCGGCGACCTCCGGGAGACTCGAGCGGTTGGAGGTGATGACGGGAGTTCCGGACTGCATCGCCTCGAGCAAAGGTAACCCGAATCCCTCGTAGAGACTCGCGTAGCAGAGGGCCGTCGCCCCCGAATAGAGCTTGGGCAGGTCCTCGTCGGGGACGAAGGAGAGGTGACGAATCGTCTCGCTGGACGGGCTCTCCGACATCGCGCTGACTATCGGGCCAGCGCGCCAGCCCAGCCTCCCGGCCAGCACGAGCGCGTAGCGCGCACGGAGCGCCGCCGGGAGGCGCTCGTAGGCCCGAACCGTTCGTAGGAGGTTCTTTCGCGGCTCGATCGTTCCGGTACAGAGGACGTAGTCGCCCGAGATGCGGTACCGGCGAAGGACGTCCGAGACCTCGTCCTCGGGATACCGATGGAACATGGGATCGGCCGCCTCGGGCATGACCGTCGCGGGCGGCGAGCTCGGGAACTCTTCGAGCAGCTCGTCCCGCACGGCCTTGGATGGAGTCAGGATTCCGGCTGCGCGGTGGACCGCGCGCCGCATTGTGAAGCGGTCCACCAGGACGGCACGCCGCTTCGCGGTCGCCGACCAATGACGGTTCACGAGGTCATGGACGACCTGCACGTACGGGATGCGCAAGAACTGTGATGGGAGGAAGCTCGTGGGAGAGAGAAAGACGTCCGCGTGGCGATTGGCGTGACGACCGATCTCGTAGTGCCAGCTCGGGTCTCGGCGGCCACAAACCTCCCATCTGACGTTGTCCTCTTCGCCGAGCGGGAAGCCCTCGCGGCTGTAGAAGACGAACTCGTCGGCCGGCATCTCCGCCGGGAGGTGGCGCGCCAGCTCCCGGGCGACCCGCCCGGTGCCGGTGGGCCGGAGGCCCGGCGCCGCCTCATGAAGATCAATACCGATGACCATCAAGGCTGCGGCAGCAGTGCCGGGGGCGCGGCCGTTCCCCGCTTCGCTCGCTTCCTGGCGCGCTGCAGCTCCGACCACTCGTACTCCGACGCAGCGCTGATCACCAGCCCGATCAGGAGGGCGAGAGTGACCGCCACCCGATACTTCTCGAAATCCGACTCGGTCATGGCCTTGGCCAGGATTCCGACCACTCCGGCGACTGCCCCCAGCGCCAGAGCGGCGACCCGGTCGTCAACCAGCCGGAACCAGGCTCGTCCTCCCCGGTAGATGGTGACACCGATCGCAGCGAGGAAGAGCACCAGGCCGATGATCCCCAAGCGTAAGAGGAGGTCGAGTATGAGGTTCTGGGTGATGTCGATCGTGAAGAAGTGGAAGAACCCTGGATCGAAGTATTGGAACTGCGTGCCGAGCCCCCAGCCCAGGACGGGGCGCTGCTCGATCATCAGCCGCGCCGTGTGCCACTGATTGAGGCGACCCTCCGTCGTCTGGTGCTGCTCCGGGCCCGACACGCTGGCCACGATCTCGCGCTCGAACGGAGGGCGCTGGGCCTGGTCGGAGCGCGCGGTCGAGACCAGCAGCGGTACGAGGAGGGCGCCGACGACGATCATCGTCGCCAGGGCGATCTCGGTGGGGGTCGTCTGCAGGGCCCGCTTGGACACCACGACGAGGCCCGCGAGGACCGCCAGTGCGACTCCCAGCTCGAGGAACGCCGCCGCCTGACCGGCAGCGGTCGTGCTCGCGAGCAGAGGCGCCGCCGCAATCATCAGCCGAGCTCGCTGGCGCGAGCCCGGGGAGTTGAAGGCCATTGCCACTGCGATCGTCCCGAGCGCGATGAAAGTCGCGGCGGCGTCCGCGCTCAGCGAGCCCGCGGGGTCGATGGTCTGGCCCGCCGCCGCGACGAGGTCGGCGCCCTGCGGCGGCCGGGCACCCAGATTGATCGCCACCCCGGCGTTACTGGTTATCAGCAGAAGGGTCGCCAGGATCGCCGAGGCGCCTATCAATCGAGCCATGGCCCTCGAGGCCAGGTACTCCCTGGCCGGGATGGTCGCAGTCAGGTAGATCGCGGAGAGGTAGGCGATCGCCTTGCCCTCGAAGGTCACCTGCGAGAAGGAATGGCCGTTCAGCAGGCCGATCAGCCCGGCGGTCACGAGCCAGGCCAGGAATGCGGCCCAGAGCAGGGCGTTGGCGCCGAAGCTGGACAGGCCTCGAACGCTGATCCGGGCCACGACGGCGGCCGGCACCACGAGATCGATCAGCCGAAAGGTGAGTCCCCCCAGAACGGGGTGGAAGATGCCGGACGGCACGGTCGACTGATTGGGATACAAGGTCGTCTCCAGCAGCAAGAGCCCCACGATCAGGACGATCACCACGTCCCCCCTGCCCCTCCGCTCGAGTCGCCGAAAGACGACGAACAGAATCGCCGCGAGCAGGACGGCTAGGTTCCCGGTCATCTGCGTACCCGCTCAGGTCTTCGAGCGGGCTTGGGCACTGCGTGAGTAATAGCGGTAGGTTCCGCGCCGCCGCCGCGCTTGCGGGGCTCGGTTCAGCACGGCGCCGAGAACCCGCGCGTTCGACAGCTTGAGGTCACGCAGGGCGTCGCGAAGCTCGAGCGGCTGGGTGCTCCGAGCGTCGACAACCAGGATCACAGCGTCGACTCGCGCCGCGATGAGCGAGGTCTCGGCCCCGAACAAAGGCGGGGTGTCGATCAGAACCGTTCGCCTGGCCAGCTCGGTGACCATCCGGTCCACGGCCGGTCCGATGATCTCGGCGGGATGGCTGTCCTTTGCCTGACCGGCGGCGATGACGTCCAGTGTGCGTAGCGCGGTCCGTTGACGGACCGACCGCATGGTTGCTTCCTTGGCGAGATCGGCCACCCCGATCTTCGGATCGACCTGGAGGTACCGATGCAGGGAGGGCTTGCGCAGATCGCAGTCGACCGCGGTCACCTGGTAGTCCAGGGAGGCGAGGGCCCATGCGAGCTGAGCGGTGGCCACGGTCTTGCCCTCGCCCTGGGCCCATGACGTGACGGCCAGCGTCGGGTGTTCCCCGGCCGCTATCTCGACGTTCACAGCGAGCTTCTCGAACGACTCCATCAGGTCCGCGGGTCCGGTCCCGTTGAACACGTCCCGGGTTCTCATGGGCATGTTCCGCCGGGCCGGGATCTCCCCGAGCACGGTCAGGCCGAACCGCTCGGTCACGAATTCGGCGCTCGACGACCGTGGGCGCATGGCACCTGCCGCGACCGCCGCCAGGATCGCCGCGATCAGCCCCAATGCGGCGCTGCCCAACAGGATCACCGCGCGCCGGGTCGAGGCGATGGAGCTCGCGGCACCGGCCGGAGTGAGGATGGAGAGTGAAACCGCCGCGGAGACCGGATTGGCTATCAAGCGCTGCGCGGCAGACCTGGCGGCCTGCTCGGCGACGCGCGGATCCGTGCTGTCGGCACGCACGAAGACGATCGTCGTCCCGGCCTGATTCTGGGCGCTGAGGGTGAGATCCGCGTTCCTGTCGCCGGGCGGGAGCGTGCCCTGGACATTGGTCTTGAACTGATCGGAGCCGACACGTTCGATCACCGGCGGCGTCAGGAAATCGGCCGCGGACGAGATCGCCAACAGGTCCTGGCTCTTGGGCTGCACCAGCATCGTCACGGTCGAGCGGTATTGCTTCGCCGGCAGCAGGGCGACCAGCACGCCTATCAACATCACCCCGGCAAACACTCCGGCGGCGAGCGGCCAGAAGCGACGGAGGGTCGATCCGAGGTCCTTGAGCGTCATCTGGGCACGTCACCTTCCCCTCGTTGGCTTCCACGCCGGCCCGCGGTCGGACTGCCCTCGCGCGCCTCAGGCGGCAGGCTAGCGGGCATTGGGGATTCGCCGAGCAATCCTTCGCACACCGCGGCGGGGAGCAATCGGGCCACTATGCGGTGTTCAGGCCGAGAACGGGCTCGCGTCTGGCCACCCGAACCAGCACCTCCTCGACCCGGGCGGCGGTCTTGGGCCACGTCATCTCCCGGGCACGCGTGCGACCGCTGCTCCCGAGCCGCTCGGCCCGCCGTCGGTCCAGCAGTAGATCGCTGATCGCCGCCGCCACCGCCGCCGGGTCGGTCGGCTCGACGAGCACCCCGGTCACGCCGTCGTCCACAGCATCGAGGGCGCCGGCGACGTTGCCGGCGACCACCGGGAGCCCATGGGCCCCTGCCTCCAGGTAGACGATCCCGAATCCCTCTCCGCCGAACCCGCGGGGAGGGAGCCGGCTCGGCATCGCGAACACGTGGGCCCGATCGAGCCAGGCGTCGCGCTCTTCGTCCGGCAGCGCACCGGTGAAGATGACGCTGTCGCGCACACCCTCGCTCGCGGCGGACTCCTCCAACTCGGCGCGCAGGGGCCCCTGACCGACGATCACCCAGATCACGTCCGGCACGGCGCGCCTGATCAGCGGAAGCGCCCGCATCATCACGTCGTGCCCCTTGTAGCGGTCGGTGAGTCGAGCCAAGGTGACGATGGTGGGACGGTCCGCGCGGACAGCCCGCGAGCCATCGGGGATATCCACTCCGGGCGGTATACGGAGCACCCGCTCGGGATCCCCGCCGGCGTCGAGCGCGATCCGGCGCGTGTATCGGCTCACGGCGATCGAGGCCGCAGCATGACGGACGCCACCGCCCAGGAGCCGAGCACGCCACAACTCGTCGGCATGCAGATAGAGAACGTACGGGGTCCCGGTCAGCCTGCGGATCGTCCGCGCCGCCGGCCCGGCGATGATGTGGGCGGCGAGAACGACGCGCGGCTTGAGCGCGAGCGCTTCACGGATGCCGCGGGCATTGAGGGCCAGGTTCGGCACCTTTGGAATCCTCGAGACCGGCACCCTGCTGGCCGCCACGCCGGTCGAGCGATCGAATTCGGTGTCTCCTTGTCGCGCAAAGGCGACGACCGTGGGATCGAACCTGTCGAAGTTCTGAACCAGCCGGCTGACGAGGATCGGAATCCCGCCGTAGTCGGGCGGATAGTCCGGTGTGATGACGAGCAGCCGCGAGCGGCCGGCTGGCGTGCTCACCCCCCTGAGGTCCCCGTCTCCCCCCGCCGGCCCGCGGCGGCGACGGGCCGCTCAGGCGTTTGCGGGAGGGCGTCGGAGGCACTGCGCTCGGGTTTTTCCCAGAGGGCCGGCCGTTCCCCGCGCAGGTAGCGGACGATCCCTCCCACCGCGGTCGCCTGAAGGAACAGTGCCTGCCCGAGTGCGCGTTCGGGCGCGGTCGGCCGATCGCCCCGGGCCTGACGGAGGATTGCCATCAGCCCGACCGCGTGGAGGCCGACGAAAGCCGCCGCCCAGCGGCGCCTGGGGGCGGCGAGCAGTGCCCGGATGAGCAGGAGCGCGTGCGCCAGCGGCCCGATCAGCAGCCGCAGGACCTTGTGCCCCCAGAGCTGTGGCGCGATCGGGCTGCGGCCCGGGATCAGCAGCGAGGAGCGCCGTCGGACGGTGTCAAGTGCGCCGGCCGTGGTCCGAGTGCGGCGCTCCCACTCCCGCTTGAGCGAGGTCGTGGCGCTCTCCCGCGCCACCGCCTCGATCTCGTAGCGGATCGAGCTTCCGGCAGCCGCGACATCGAGGGCAAGCCAGAGATCATCGACGATCACGTCGCCGGGCAGCGGGTGAAACAGCGAGCGCCGGAAGGCGGCCAGCTCGCCGGCGACCGCGACCGTGCCGCCGTAGCGGGACTCGGCCCGCTTGAGCATCGACTCGTATCGCCAGTAGAGATCCTGGCTGGAGCCGAGGACCTGCTTCTCTCCCGCCACCGCGCCGACGGCGGGATCCTCGAACCAGCGGGCGAGGGCCGCGAGGGACCCGCGCTGCAGGCTCGCGTCGGCGTCGGTGATCGCGATCACTGGAGCGGCGGTCGCCGCGACCCCCCGATTGATCGCCTCAGACTTGCCCACGCGATCCGCCGGCTCGATCACCTGGGCACCAGCCGTGCGCGCCTCCCGCGCGGTGCCGGGATCCTCGGCCACGACGACGACCTCCAGCTCGCCGGGATAGCCGTTGTCGAAAACGTCCTTCACCTTCGCGGCGATCACCTCTCGTTCGCGGTAAGCGGCGATGACGACCGCAAGATCGGGCCAGTCAGCGGGCTCGGGGATGATCGGCTCAGGGCGGCGCCTCGAGGCCGCCGCCAGCCAGAGCGGATAGAGAGCCGGCCCCGCCGCGATCAACGAGGCCAGGAGGGCAACCGAGCAGGAGAATCGCTCGCGGGAGTGATGTGGATTGGCGCTCATCGCGGTTGGCGTCGGACCGGATAGTGGCGGACCGCGAGGACGCTGGTCGGCTGGCTACGCTCCCCAGCGCTCGCCGCGGCTGATTCGCTCCTGGCCGACCCAGGCGAAGTCCATCGCGGCCTGGACGACCTCGTCCTTCGGCACCTTGCGATGGAGGTCCCACCAATCCGCGAGCGACTGCATCGCACCGACCATCTGCTGGGCGAGCATCTCGACGAACTGGGGGAGCTTGGGGAAGTCGATTCCCCGCCGTTCGGCCTCCTCGCTCATCAGCTGGGCGATCGCGCCAGCCACCTCGTCGCGGAGGCGATCGAGTCGGAGCGCGACGTCGGGATCACCGGCGTTCCGGAACATGATGCGCCAGGCTCCGCGCCGCTCCTCGACGAAGCCGAAGAAGGCCTCGAGGCCGGCGCGCATCCTGGGCTCCCCGGGCTCGGCGCCGGCCACCGCGCCCGCGATCCGCTCGACCAGCTCGTGGACGTGCATCTCGAGCATTGCCACGTAGAGCTCGCGCTTGGAGGAGAAGTGCTCGTAGAGCAGGGCCTTGGAGACACCGGCGCGCTCGGCCACCGCGTCGAGGGAGGTCTCGTGGTACCCGGTGTCGGCGAAGGCGCTCCGGGCGGCGTCTAGGATCGCCTCCCGGCGGTCGGCCGCGGCCATCCGTGACCTGGGCACAGCCTTCTTGTTCTGTGTGAGCGATGTCACCGTACTAACTGACCAGTCAGTCAGTTACCATACCGGGGTCAGGTCTTGCAAACGACATGTGGCAACTGCAGGACCGACCTGACCCCGGAGTTGGTTGACGAGAGGACCAGGAGGCAACGATGTCGGTCGCGCAGCAGGGAATCGCCGGTCAGATCACCTACGACGACCTCTACCGCCGCTGGGAGGAGGGCAACTGGCGCGCCACCGAGCTCGACTTCTCCCAGGACCGCGCGGGCTGGGACTCGCTCAACGACATCCAGCGCAAGTCCGCGCTTTGGATCTACTCGATGTTCTTCTACGGCGAGGACGCGGTTGCCGACGGCCTCTCCCCCTACATCGAGGCCGCTCCGAAGGAGGAGCAGAAGTACTTCCTCGCGACCCAGCAGGTCGACGAGGCCCGCCACGCCGTCTTCTTCCACCGCTTCTTCAAAGAGGTGATCGGGGTCGAGGGCAGCATCGCCGACGGCCTCGACTTCACGCAGGGCCAATTGGGGTGGGGCTACCGGAACGTCTTCGGCCGCCTCGAGCGGATGGTCACCGAGCTCCAGACCGACCGCTCCCTCCCCAAGTTCGCCCAGGCGATCACGCTCTACCACATGATCATCGAGGCGACGATGGCCCAGCCGGGCCAGCACTTCATCGAGGACTTCTTCGCGAAGGCCGGCACGATGCCCGGCTTCAGCGCTGGGATGGAGAAGGTCTCACGCGACGAGCAGCGCCACATCGGCTTCGGGGTCAAGGTGCTCTCGGAGCTGTTCGCCGAGTCCGACGAGTGCAAGGCCGCGGCCTCCGAGCTGCTTCGCGAGGTTCTGCCGTGGGTGACCGGCGTCTTCGTCCCGCCTGGCTGGGACGAGCGCTACACGAGCGAATACGGCTTCACCCTGGAGCAGATCTACGCGTTCGGCATGAAGTCGGTCGAGATGAAGTGGAAGGCGGCCGGCTATCCACTCAGCGAGATGCCGCCCGGGATCTATCCCTTCGATCCCGAGATGCCGCACGAGGAGCGCGCCCGCCGGCAGATCATGCTGCTCCGGGCCGGCGTCATGGGCGAGCCGAACGGCAAGCCCGAGGTCACCCCCGAGATCGAGTCGATCCTCTTCGACCTGATCGCCCGCTCGGCCCACACCGACGCCGTCGATCGCCCGGTCACGATCCAGTGGCGCTTCGAGGACGCCGAGCCCTACCACCTGCGCATCGACAACGGCTCGACCCACGCCGCACCGGGGATGGCGGCGAAGGCCGATCTCACCCTGAGGACCACGTGGGCCGACTGGATCGACGTCTCGGTCCGCGGTCAGGACGCGCGCCGGGCGATGCTGCGCCGGAAGCTCAAGCCGCGCGGCTCGCTCCGGCAGCTGCGCCGGATGCCGAAGATCTTCCCGCCGCGGCCGCAGCCCGTCGTGTAGCCCAGCGGGGCGCTTTACCGCGACATAGCGCCGGTAAATCGCCCCAGTCGGCTACTCGTCCAGGAGCTTGCGCTTCTGGGCCTCGAACTCGGCGTCGGTGATCTTGCCGGCGTCGCGCTGCCGGTCGAGATGGGCGACCTGATCGAGCGGATCCTGCTTGGGGGGCGAGATTCCTCCGCCGAAGCCGCCCGCGTTGGGGATCGTCATCACCTTGCCGAGGATGCCGGCGATCTTCTCCTGCAGGCCCGGCACGCTCGAGGCGTCGATCGTCTGGCCCTTCTTGTCTGGGTCGAATGCCGGACTCTCGTAACGCCTCCTCGATCTGCTGGCGAGCACCGGTGCCCCGCAGGTCGATGGTCTGATTCGAGGTCTCCACCTCGGCTTCGGGGCTCGTCCACCCGGACTCCCCCATCGCGACGCTCTTGCCGTCGGGCAGCGCGGACCCCTGCACGACCGCGTCGAACTCCGGTGTCCCCGGCTCGGGGATCGCGCGCTCGTCCTTCTTCCTCAGGAAGCCGAAGAGGCCCATCCGGCCGAGCCTACACCCGGCCGGTGACTCAGCCGACCACGAAGGTGTGCTGGCCCTTGACCTTCTTGAAGAAGACGGCGTCGCCGTGGCGTTTCGCGTGGACCCCGTGGCCGCGTGGCCAGACGGCCTTGCCGTCGAGGGAGATCCTCTTCCGGCGCCCGAGAAGCGGCACCTCCACCACGCCCGAGGTCCCGCGGGGGCCAACCACCGTGAGCTTGAACGAACGGCGCGTGCGGCGCCATCGCGAGGAAACGGGACCGTGCGGAGTCGGCGCCTGCCCCTGTGCCCAGCGCAGGTTGCCCGGCTGCGGCGCGACGATCCAATGCCGGTATCCCGGAGAGGCCGGTCGGATCCCGAGGACGTATCCGGAGAGGGCCGGAACCGGGCCGCCGGCCCAGCCGTGCGCCAATGAGATCCCGCCCGACTTGGGCAGGCCGTCGAGCTGCATGCTCTCCCACACCGTGCCCGGGCCCTCGTCGAGCATCCTGCCCCACGTGCGCCGGATCAGGTTCAGTGCACCATTGGTTTCTCCGACCGCGAGACGGGCGCGCAACTCGGTCGCCGAGATGAACGGCGAGATGTAGCGGCTCATATACGGGTCGTCGTCGAATTCCCCGTTGGCGACGCCGAAGGGCGTCATCAACCGTGAGTCGATGAACCGAAATGCCTCTCGAGACTGGCCCGGGCTGGTGATCCCGCCAGCGATGGCCTGGACCTGGGCGTCCTCCGTGTGATTGCGGTGCGGGTCGTCGCCGTTGACGACGAACGCTCCGGCCTGCGGATCCCAGAGACGCCCGAGGATCGCGGCCCGGAGGGCACCCGCCTGGCGCAGGTCGGCCTTCGCCGCACGCCGGCCCTGCCCCACGCGTCGCTCCAGCGCGGCGCCCGCCAGGAGCGCCCGGAAGTACGTGGCATTGGTGTAGGTGTCGATCCCGCCCGCGGCATCGGGCGGATGCCAATTGATGGTCATCTCATTCGAGGGCGTGCGAAACAGGCCGCCGTCGAGGTGAGCCTGGAAGTAGGCGAGCCCGCGACGGACCACAGGCATCATCCGCTGGGCGAACCTCCGGTCGCCCGTGAGCAGGTAGTACTCGTGGAGCGCGATGATCCACACCCCGGTGTATTCAGGGAGCCGCAGCCCTTCGATCCCGGCCGCCGGCTGCGAGCCGGGCGGGAACTGGGATGCGTCGGCGACGGGGGCTGGCGGGTGGCGCGGGCACTGAACCGCGATCTGGGTGGCGGGCGAAAGCTCCCCGTCGGTGTATTGCAGGCAGCTGAACGCCTGCAGCGAGCGCCGCAGGATGTTCGGAGCCGCCCGCAGCGAGTAGTTGCCGACCAGGTCCTCGATGGACATGTCGCCGGCCCAGATCGCGCGGTCTCGCTTCGCCCCGTCGGTCACGACCGTCCGGCTGTATTGAAGGCCTGGACGCAGATCCCTGAATGAGTCCATTGCGAACGTGTACGCGCTCGCGTACCAGATCCGATTGAGCAGCCTGTCGTTGGAGAGGAAGTAGCCGCTGTAGCGGCCCGGACCCGGATGGAGGTGCTCGGTCCGGACGCGGACGTAGTCGATCGTCGCCGTGCCGGCCCCCTCGAGCTGGATCGCGATGTACCGCTGCGCCCCGCGGATGCCCGGCGAGCGGAACTGGGCCGGCGCGGTGGTTTGGAAGACGTCCGTGCGGCCGTCCGGGTCGTCGCTCAGGCCGTACGAGAAGCCGGGGCCCCCTGTGTCCCCCCGCGGCGTCATGTAGTGCGGATCCTCTGAGTAACCCAGCCTGATCGGCGTCCCGTCCGAGGCGCTCACGCCCACCTCGACATAGCCGCCGACGTTCACGCCCAGGTCCAGCAGGAGCGCGGTGGCGCCCACGCCGCTAGCGGTCAGCCCGGTAGAGGCGATCGTGGCGGCCCCGCCGCCCCTGGCGTCCAACCCGCGTGCGTTGACGACGCCCGTCGGCGCTCCGATCACATAGGCCGCCTTCGGGTAGACGAGCTTGCCCGGGTCGACCACGTAGCGCTTCCAACGGGAGCTGGGCGGGATGGGCGAAGGCGATTTCCGGGCCGCCGAGCCGGCCGCATGAGCCGGCGGTGCGGCGGTCGCACAGAGCACGAAGAAAATGAGGACGGCCGCCAGCCCGCCTTGCCTCTCCCCGGGACTCACCGACCGAACCTATACCACCGCACCGACCGACCGCGAGAGGCCGTTACGCGCCGGGGTCATCCTCGGGATCGGAGGAACCCGAGCCGAGCTCGACGCCGAGCAGGTTGGCGGGCCTTCCCGGCAGGTACATCGAAGAACCGGTGGCGAGCGCCACCTGCTTCCCCTCGGCGTTCGTGATCTCGGCTGCGGCGATCACCAGGGTGCGCCCCCGATGGAGGATCCGTGCGCGGGCCGTGAGGTCGTTCCCGTCGGGGAACACCGGGCGCAGGTAGTTGACCTTGAAGTCGAGCGGCGCCACCGCCGTGTCGGCCGCCGCGGTGCTGAACGCCGCCGAGGTCATGGCGCTCTCGGCCAGCATCGCAGTGAACCCACCCTGCACCGTCCCTGCCGAGGTGGAGAGCCACTTGCTGCACGGGAGGACGACCACCGCCTCGCCCTGCTTTGCATCGACCGCGCGGAGGCCGGTCAGGTGGTGGATCGGCGGGCGGGGCAGCTCCCCTGAGATCAGCGCCTGGAGGACCTCGAGCCCGCTGCGGCGTTCGAACTCCTCTTGGGAGATGACCTCGCCCTCGAGCTCGCGCCGCAGCGGATCGTCAGTGGCCGAGCCGGGCGGCTCCCACACGTGCGGCGGTGCGCTCAGGTCCGGCGGCTCCGGGACCGGCTCGATCGGCGGGAAGATCGTGCAGCGGGTCGTCCCGTGGGAGATCAGCTGATCGTCCTGATCGAAGAGGAAGGCCTCGGAGATCCCCATGGAGCGGCCGCGATGAATCAGCTGGCCCGAGCCGGTGACCACCGTCCCATTCCTGGGCACGACCGGACGGAGGAAGGACATCGAGAGCTCGGCCGTGGTCATCCCCTGTCCGGCCTCGACATCGGAGTGCACCACCGAGCCGAGGGCGGCGTCGCCGATCGTCGCGAGCATCCCCGCCGAGATCAGCCCGGACGAGTTGGCGAACCACGGCGAAGCCGGCATCGAGAAGGTCGAATGCCCCCGCGAGGCCTCCGTCATCTCGAGCTCGGTCAGGTAGCTCATCGGCGAGAAGGGGACGAGCCCCCGCCGCCCCGCTCCCATCCGATCGATGCCGGGCAGGCCCAGGAACGAGCGGTCCGGATATCCGCCCTTGGCGGGCTCCTGCCAGATCATGCGGCCGGATCTACCCGGCCAGCAGATGGCGAGCCGCCTCCGTCCCGGCGGCGATCACGTCGGCGTGATCTCGCTCGGGGTCGGAGAGGAGCTGCAAGGCGATGCCGTCGGCGAGCGCGAAGAGCAGCGCGACCACGGCGTCGACCTCGAAGCGAGGCGCGATCACGCCCTCGGACTGCTTTGCCCGAAGGATGTCGGCGACGTGTCCGCGGGTGCGGTTGAAGAGCTCGCCCACCTCGCGCTGGATCTCGGGGTTCCGGCGCCCGGCGGTGAAGAGATCGAAGAGCAGCACCCAGAAACCCGGATCGTTCTGGATCGAGTCCTCCAGATCGGCGACCAGGATCCCGAGCAGCTCGTCGGCCGACCCGGCGTTGCCGAGCGGCTCGTCCATCCGGGCGATCCGGTGCTCGGTGTCGCGCCGGACGACCTCGACGAGCAGGGCCTCCTTGGTGCCGAAGTAGTAGTGGAGCAGTCCGCGGCTGACCCCGGCCTCGCGCGCGACGTGCTCGAAGGTCGAGCCCGAGATCCCGCGGCGTGCGACGCTCGAGCGCATCGCCTCGACGATCCGCTGGGCCTTCTCCCCGCTCAGCTCCCGTGTCTTGGTGGCCTCCACCCGCCCGGAACTGTAGGCGTTTGGCTGGCTGGACAGCCCGTTGAGGCGCGAACTCCCGACTGCGCCTCCTCAACTTTGGGTACGGGCGTGCGGGTTTCCCGCATCAAACCTGCGGGTTTAGCGGGATGTATCGCTCCCGAACCGGCTTAAGCTCGTAAGAGTCGCTGGAGGCCCTATTTGACTTGAGTTGCGGTGACGCAAAACTTGAGTGCGGTGACGCAAAATGGACAAATCGACGATACGCTGCTACTCGATACAGACCACGCGCACGGGGGCCAAATGTGTGACCATGCGCCAGGCCTGATCGAGACGGATCGGGGCCGTCTCGAAGGAGTCCGAATCGGGCCCTTTTTGAAAGATGGAAGTTTGCGGCACGCCATAGTGGCTGGTCGCCTGATCGAGAGAGAGCACAAAGTGAAGAAGGGAACAAGACGACTAGTCGCCATCCTTACGGTGGTCAGCGCTCTCGCCCTGGCCCCGGCCGCGTTCGCCCAAAGCACAGGTACGGGCTATGCCGGGGAGCCAAGCGGCGTGGCCGGGCAGACAGCTCAGGGGGGAACCAACGGAAGCACCAACAACAACGGCACTCCCGCCACCGCTTCGCAGGTCAGCGAAGGCAGTGGAAGCGGGTCGCTGCCGTTCACCGGACTCGACCTCGTGCTTCTTGCGGGCGGAGGACTGGTGTTGCTCGGAACCGGAGCGGCGTTGAGCCGCCTGGTCGGGCGTCATTCGGCTTCCTAGCCGCTCAGGAGGACGACCGAAGCTTCGAGGGTCCCGGCCGAAGGCCGGGACCTTCGTGCTGCGCGGGGCGTCTCAGCCGGTCCGGCACCCGTTCGGCCCGGGCTCGCGCCCGAGCACTCGGCAGTAGCGCGCCAGGAACTCCGTATTGAGCTCTTCGAGCGTGACCGGCTCGCCATTGCGAATGCCGTCGCGAATCTTCGCCGTGAGCGTCTCACGGGGGTTGAGCGCCGCGACTCGGTTCAGCCGCGCGAGCGCCGCCCGCTTGTTGCCCTGGATCCCATCCAGGGTCGCGAGCTCGAGCTCGGCGTACCAGCTGCGCGGGTCACGCTCGAGCGCGCGCTCGAAGGATGAGCGCACGCGTCGATCGTCACCCAGCCTCGAGGCGATCGACCCCGCGACCAGGTCGGGGCGAGCGCTGAGGAAGTTGAGCTGCCTCGCCTGGTCGAGATCGTCGAAGGCCTGCCGCGGATTCGCGCCCCAGCTGCGCGCCGCCTGCTGCACGTCCAGCGCGGCGATCCAGGGAAGCCCCAGCGAGGCGATCGAGAAGAGCATGACGGCTCACCGACGCCGTGGCCGCCGGGACGGCCCATCTCCTGGTCCAGGGTCGCTCGGCGGCGGGTCCGGACTCCGGGTTCAGCCGCATACCGATTCCCAGCCAGGCGAAGACCGGTGCCGACAGCGCGGGGAACGTCCAGAACCAGTCGCCGATCGAGTGGACGAACCAGTAGACGAAGACCACCGCGAAGACGCCGGCGAGCCCGCGGGAGAGGGCCTGATCCGATCGCAGCCGGACGCGCCCCAACCCAACCAGTGAGACGGCGAGGAAGCCGCCGAGCAGGAGGGCGCCCACGATCCCGGTCTCGGAGATCACCTGGAGCATGAGGTTGTGCGGGTAGGCCGGCTCCTCGGAGCTGTGGCGATCGCGCAGGTAGTCCTCTGCGAAGTTCTCCGAGCCGACCCCGATCACGGGCTCGGCCGTGAATTCGTCGGCGGCGACCCGCCAGAAGTCGTAGCGATTGCTCCCCAGCCCCTGTCCGAGCCGGGAGCCGCCGCCCGCGCGGTACTCGAACTCGCCGGCCTTGAAGTCGTGCCAGCGATCGCTCGACCAGGTGATGGGATTGCCGATCACGCTCAGCGTGACGACGACTCCGGCGAGTGCGGCAACGGCCGCCGTGGCGAGAACTGCGCGCCTGCCTGCCAAAGCGGCCCGCGGCGACAGCTTCAGCCGCCGATCGACCAAGCCGATCACGCAGCCCGCCACGAACAGGACGGCCGCGCCCACCACGATCGCCGTCCGCGCGCCGTCCAGAGCCGGTCCCACGCGGCTCGGATCGTCGGAGACGTCGAACACCTGGAGGATCGAGGACGCGGACAGGGCCGAGACGGCCGCCAGGGGAGTCAGAACGATGAGCGAGCGGACCAGCCCGGGCACGATCAACAGATAGGCGGCCAGAGCGATCGGAGCGGCGATCAGCCACCCTCGGCTCTGGGGCAGGAGCGCGATTCCGAACAGGATCCCGGCGCAGGCGAGCATCAGCCCGCGCAGAGGCCATGGCGTCTCGCGGCGGGCCGCAAGGAAGATCGCGGGGAACAGCGAGAGGGTGAAGAGGGCGGCGTTGGAGTTCTGGTACCCGGTCGGCTCCGAGAAGCGGTCCGCAACCAGATAGCGCAGGGGATCCACGGCAGCCGCGGCCTTGAGCAGGACCACCAAGCCGACCACGGCGATCGCGACCGTGTAGGCGCCGAGCAGGAGCGCCGCGGCCCGCGGTCTCCACGCCGGTAGAGCGAAGACCGTGAAGACGATCAGGTAGGTGAGACAGCGATTCGCGCCGCCCCAGGCGACTCCCTGGTCGTCGGCCCAGCCGATCGAGAGGAAGTTCCAGACGGTGAACAGGGCCAGCAGCGCCAAGGCGACCAGCACCAGCCGCGGCAGCCCGGGCACTGAACCGCGGTACGCGACGGCGACGCCGACCAGAAGGCCGAGGAGCACCAGCGAACCGGGATAGGAGTCCGTCGCGCCGATCCCACCCTGCGCCGTGGCCCAGAAGACGAAGACGGCCACCGCGATCAGCGCGGGGAGCAGCTCGGGTATGGAGCCGAGCCTGCCCAGGGCCAGGGCACCGGTTGACCCGGTGTCCGCAGTAGCTCGGGAGGAGGGCCCGCCCCGCCGCGGGACTCGCCCTGCGCTCGTGTCGGAGTCGGCGCTCATGTCCGCACTCTGCACCTCTTCGCCGACGACGGGTCGATTCCCCGGACGGACGCTCGCATCATATGCGGCACCGCCGATGCCACCGGCGCGAGGCTACTGAGGTGGGCTTCGAAGCAGCTCCAGGACCGTGAGCATCACGATCTTCAGGTCCAGCCAGGGCGACCAGTTCTCGATGTAGTAGTTGTCCCATTCGATCCGGTCGTCGATCGAGGTGTCGCCGCGCAGACCGTGCACCTGGGCCCAGCCCGTGATGCCCGCCTTGACGCGGTGGCGATCGTCGTAGCGGCGGATTCGATCCTCGAACATCGACACATAGGCGGGCTGCTCGGGCCGGGGGCCGACGATCGACATGTCGCCGCGCAGGACGTTGAAGAGCTGCGGCAGCTCATCGACGCCCGAGCGCCGCAGGAGCGCTCCGAATCGGGAGGTGTTCGTCTTTCTCCCCCCGGCCGAATCGGCTCCCTCGTCCGGGAGATCCGCTCCGGCCGCCTGCGCCGCGGCCCAGGCAGCGTTCGCCTGCCCACGGGCCTCGGGATCCCCCTCCATCGAGCGGAACTTGAGCATCTCGAATTCGTGCCCGTCCAGGCCGATCCGGCGCTGCCTGAACAGGATCGGCCGTCCCAGGGTGATCAGCGTGCCGAGGGCGCAGACGAGGAGGAGCGGCGAGACGATGACGGTGCCCAGCAGCGCGAGGACGCGGTCGGAGGCGTACTTCACGCCCACCCGCCAATCGGAGGGATCGGAGGGATAGATGGAGACCAGCGGCAGGCCCCCCATCCTCTCGAGCTCGATCTTGTCGGGGACGCCCTCGAACAGCCGCGGCACGATCGAGATCGAGACCTTCATCTGCTGAAGGGCCCGGGAGATGCCCAGCTGCATGTCATGGGAAGCGGTCGAGAAGGCGACGATCGCATGCTCGACGTCGTGCTCGCGAACGACCCGCTCGAGGTCGTCCCCCGAGCCCAGCAGCGGCAGGCCGGAGGGCCGCTCCACCTCCAGGGGGTCCGGGTCGACGAAGCCGATCGGGCGCAGCCCCAGCTCTGGATGAGCGAGCAGGCGGCGGGCGATCAGGTGGCCGACCCGGCCCGCCCCGAGGATCAGCGTGGGCGCGCCGCCCTGCCGGGTCGTGTTGATCCGCTCGATCACCATCGCCAAGATTCCCCGGCCGATGATCAGGTAGACGGCCGCGAAGAGCCAGGAGCGAATCTCCTCCTCGGCGATCTCGGGGTGGTCCGCGACCAGCAGCCGGATGAAGGTGATGAGCATGGCCGAGACCGCCGTGACGCTGAGGATGGTTCGCGCGTCGTCGAGGAAGCGCTGGCCGATGACGGCGCGGTAGCGCCCCCGCAGGGCCATCAGCGTCAGGACGATGCCGCTGAACGCCACGCGCCACCACGGACTGGAGCTGATGTCGGCAGCCGGCGCCAAGAGCGCCTCACCGGTGCCCGCCAGGGCGAGCATGGCGACGTCCGTGGCCAAGCGCAGCCTCGCCACGCGAACGGTGGTGGGAGCTCGATGTCTCCGTGCCTCAGCCGTGAACGCTCCGTCCCGGACGGGATTACGATCGCCTAGCCGAAGCAGCATCTGTCTCACGCGAATACCCATCGACATTCTTCCTCGAACTATTGAGGGCTGCCGGGAAGCCGCTGCCAGCTTCATCCAAGTCTGACCGGCGGATTGTGGCCGGGAATCACAAGCGCGGGGTCGAGGTCCCTGATCCGCCTCCACTGGCGCAGCAGCTCCTCGCGCTCGGGCCCGAAGTCCTCGGGCAGGTCCATCTGATCGAAGTACTCGGGAAGCGGGCCGACGCAATCGGAGGCGATCACCACCAGGCCCTCGTCGGTGTCCACCAGCAGGGAGATCAGGCCGTCGCAGTGGCCGGGGGTGAGCATCCAGCGCACGCCCGGCTCGATCTCTCCCTCCTCCCCGTCGAGGATCTCGAGGTTCGCCATCTCGAGCTGACCCGACACCAGTTGCGCGTAGGGGGCCTCGGTCTCGATCCGGTGCACGTAGGTCCGCCGCATCGGCCAGCCGGCGAGCCCCTCCGCGTGGTCGAAGTGAAGGTGGGTGAGGATCACGTCCTTGACCTCGTTCGGATCGACGCCGAGCTCTGTGATCGCGCCGATCACGGGCGCGCCCTGCATGATCAGCCCGGGGTCGACGAGGTAGTCGCGCTCGCCGCGAACCAGCAGGGTGTTGGGGAAGGCGACCATCCCGGTGGTGCGGCCGCCCTGCTGGAGCGACTTGTAGCGCTGGAACCCCTCCGCCGAGCTGTCGATCGTGGCGGCCTCAGCCTCGCCGTTCGAGACCGCGAAGACGTAACGCTGTGCCGGCACGAGTACGTGGACGCTTGCCATACCTCGACCCTACCCAAACGAAGAGGGCGCCCCGAAGGGCGCCCTCGAAAAACCGGTGATGCGGCTCGTCAGGCGCTGGGGACGGTCTCGGTGTCCGGAGCCGGGGTGGTGGTCGAGGTGTACTCGAACTCCTCCTCGGCGCCGAACAGCTTGTCGAGGACGAGCTTGCGCGCGTCCTCGCTCAGGATCAGAACCAGGGCCGCGCCGAGGATGCCCACGAGCAGGGCCTTTCCAAGCCCAAACCGGCGGCCAGTGCTCCGTCCGCGCAGCTGCTGTGAAGCATCCCGAAGCGACTCTGCCGCCGTCCGCAGATCACGCTGAACCTTCTTGTCGTCCATCAGGGCCTTCGCGGGCCCCTTCCCATTCGACATCCGGGCATAGGCGCCCTTGGCGGCCTCGAAGGCCACTCGGATGTTCTCGCGCAGCTCCTCATCCTCGATGAGCCGGCGCACGTATGGATTGGACGCAACCGACCGGGCAGCATCTCCGGCTTTCGCGCTTCTGCTTTGTGCCCCCATGGGTCTCCTCGGATTCGTTTCCAGGGTGCAGGGAGGAGACTACCCGGTGGCGCGATTTCCATCCGTTTGCAGCGCGACCTTCAGCACATCGCCGATGTCGTCGGCGTAGACGAAGTCGAGCCCCTCCCGCTCCTGCTCCGAGATCTCCTGGACGTCGCCCTCGTTGCGGTCGGGCACGATCACCTGCTTGATCCCGGCCCGCTGAGCCGCTAGCGACTTCTCCTTCAGGCCCCCGATCGGCAGCACCTGGCCCGTGAGGGTGACCTCGCCGGTCATCGCCACGTCGTTGCGAACCGGCCGGTCGCTGATCAGGGAAGCGAGCGCCGTGGTCATCGCCACCCCGGCCGACGGACCGTCCTTGGGCACCGCGCCGGCGGGCACGTGGACGTGGATGTCGTGCTTCGCGAACCAGTCGTCGGGCAGATCCGGAGCGAGCTGCTTCGCGTGTCTCCGGACCCACGTGAGCGCGGCCTGGGCCGACTCCTTCATCACATCGCCCAGCTGGCCGGTGATCGTCAGGTTCCCCGAGCCCGGGACGGCGTTGGTCTCCACGAAGAGCACCTCGCCGCCCACCGGTGTCCAGGCGAGGCCGGTGGCGACCCCGGGGTCCTTGGTGCGGCGCCGCATCTCGGAGAAGAAGCGGCGCTTGCCGAGCAGCTCTCGCGCGCGCTTGGCCGAGACCCTCACCTTGCCCCTGGCCTTGCCCTCCGCAACGTCTCGGGCGACCTTGCGGCAGACGGTCCCGATCTCGCGCTCGAGATTGCGGACGCCGGCCTCCCGCGTGTACTCCTCGATGATCGCCCTCAGGCCCGGCTCGGCGAACTCGATCTGCGACGCCCTCAGGCCGTTCGCCGAAAGCTGGCGCGGCACCAGGTAGCGCTTGGCGATGTGGAGCTTCTCCTCCGCCGTGTATCCGGCGAGCTGGATCACCTCCATCCGGTCCTGGAGCGCCGGCGGGATCGTGTCCAGGATGTTCGCCGTCGCGATGAAGAGGACCTCGGAGAGGTCGAACGGCAGGTCGAGGTAGTGGTCGCGGAAGGTCGAGTTCTGCGCCGGGTCGAGCACCTCGAGCATGGCGCTGGAGGGATCGCCGCGGAAGTCCGCGCCCATCTTGTCGATCTCGTCGATCATGAAGACGGGGTTCCTGGTGCCGGCGTCGCGGAGCGCGCGGATGATCGTCCCGGGCAGGGCTCCGATGTAGGTGCGGCGGTGGCCGCGGATCTCCGCCTCGTCGCGGACGCCACCGACCGAGATCCGCTCGAACTCGCGGCCGAGCGCCTTTGCGATGGAGCGCCCCAGGCTGGTCTTGCCGACACCGGGCGGGCCGACGAAGCAGAGGATCGGGCCGGGCGACTCAGGGTTGAGCTTGCGGACGGCGAGGTACTCGAGGATCCGGTCCTTGACCTCCTCGAGGTCGTAGTGATCGGTGTCGAGGACCTCGCGGGCGTGGGCGATGTCGAGGTTGTCCTCGGTCTGATTCGACCACGGCAGGTCCACCAGCCATTCGAGGTAGGTCCGGATCACCCCGTACTCAGCGGCGACCGGGGGCAGCTTCTCCAGCCGGGAGAGCTCCCGCTCCGCAGCCTTCCGGGCCTCCTCCGGGAGCTTCGCATCGGTGATCCGCTCGCGCAGCTCGTTGAGCTCCGCCTGCTGCTCATCGCCCTCCCCCAGCTCCTCCTGGATCGCCTTGAGCTGCTGGCGCAGGAAGTACTCGCGCTGGCCCTTGTCGATCTCGGACTCGACCTGGGACTGGATCTTCGAGCCGAGCTGGACGACCTCGAGCTCGCGCGCGAGGATCTCCGAGAGGCGCCGGAGGCGCTTGGTCACGTCCACCGTCTCGAGCAGCTCCTGCTTCTCCTCGGTGGAGATCCGGAGGGCGCCGGCGATCAGGTGGGACAGCGCCGAGGGCTCGTCGAGGTTCGCGACCGCGAGCTGGAGCTCCTCCGGCAGGTAGGGAATCGCCTCGATGATCTCGCTGAAAGTGGTCTGGACGTTGCGGGTCAGAGCCTCGAGCTCCGTCGACGCCTCGAGCACGTCAGGCATCTCCTCGATCCGCGCCACCAGGTAGGGCTGCTCGCTGACGTAGTCGAGCAGCCGGATCCGGACGCCGCCCTGGACCAGGATGCGGAGCGTCCCGTCGGGCACCTTCATCATCCGCGCGACCGTGCCGGCCACACCGACGCGGTGGAGATCGTCCGGGCCCGGAGTGTCGTTCTCGGGGTCCTTGGAGGCGACCATCGCCAGCATCCGGCTGCCGGAGAGGACATCGTTGACCAGCTTGATGGAGCGATCCTGCCCGACCGCGAGCGGAGTCAGGGTGTCGGGGTAGGTGACGGTCTCCCGCAGTGGCAGGATCGGGAGGGCGTCGGGGAGCGGCTCGGTGCTCGCGACCGCCTCCTCGACGTCCGGGATCTCGACCACCTCCAGCTGGGGGGTCTCGACGTCGGCCATTGTCAGTGCCCCTTTCCCCGTCAGGGCGCCGATTACTCGGCGCGCTCGATCGGCACCTGGCGGGCGGCCTGCCGCAGGCGCGTCGGCAACTCGACGCGGAGGATGCCGTCCTCATAGGTGGCCTGGGCCCGATCGGCGTTGACGTCCATGGAGAGCTCGACGACGCGGCGGAACGGTCCCGAGGGCAGCTCGACCTGCTGATAGGTCCGCCCCTCGGTGTCGCGGACCGGGCGCTCGCCGCTGATCACCAGGGTCCGGCCACGCACCTCGAGGTTGACCGCCTCGAGCTCGATGCCCGGCAGCTCGACCTTGACCACGGCTTTCTCGGGCGCATCCTCGCCGCAGTAGTAGACGTCGACACGCGGCACGAACGCGGCAACCTGACGGCGCTGGCGATAGCCGGCCTGGTCCCAGAAGTCACCGAGGAGCTCATCCATCTCGCGGCGCATCCGGGCGAAGTCGGCGAATGGGTCGCGCTGGCTGGTCATTCATGAGAAGGGTAGCTATCCGCCTCCTCCCGATACCGTCAGGCGGCCGTCGCTTCCCCGAAGCGCACCCCATCGTCGCGCCGCAGTGCGCGCGCCAGGTTGAGCTCGAACTGGCCGAGAGTTGTGCACCAGCCGGAATCGACGCGTCCGAGGCAGAGTGGGTCGCTGTCGGGCAGCACAGCCTTCGGATCGGTGGTGAAGCCGCGCAGGTAGCCGGCAGACCGCGCCGCCTCGAGGACATGCGGGTTCCATTTGCCTCCCGGGTAGGCGATCAGGGTGAGCTCGCGATCGATCGCCCCCGCCAGTCGATCCCGTCCTTCGCTGATCGCCAATCCGAGCTCGGCGGAGTCGAGCGTCGAGAGGTTCAGGTGCCGCAGGGTGTGAAAGCCGACCTCGAACCCGGCTGCCACGAGCTTGCGAATGCCGGCGGTGTCGAGCACGGCGTCCTCCGGATCCGGCCCGGCGCGCCGCCCGAGCTCGTCCAGGAGGTCCCTCAGCAGCTCGGGGGCCATCAGCTCGATGTCATCCGCGATCTGCAGCATCTCCCGCCGTCCGGCCGGGACGCCGCTTGCCGCGGGGACCATCTCGCTGAGCTCCTCGCGGCTGATCGCTCCTCGTTCCATGGCGCGCTCCAGCCGCTGCCACCAAAACGATCCCGAGCCGTCCAACGAGGCGCCCGAGAGGAAGAAGGTCGCCGGGACACCGAGGCGCTGGAGAATCGGCGCGGCGTGTCTGACATGCGATGGCGAATCGTCGTCGAATGTGAGGGCGACGGGAAACCGCTCGCCGCGACGTCGGCTTCGCACCGCCTCCATGAGCTCGGACGCCGCGACAACCCGATACCGCTTTATGAGGTGCCTGAGCTGTGCCTCGAAGAATCGCAGGCCGAGGCACGGGTACTTGCCCTCATCCCAGTTCTGGTGTGAATCGCCGACCCGGTGGAAGAGAACCGCGAGCCCGGCTTCACGCCGTGAGAGCCGCTGAACCACTCCGTCGGTTCGAGCTAGAGGGCGCCTCAAAAGCGCCTTCAATCGGTCCGCACCTCCCTGCGGCATCCCGCACTGTTTTAGCAGGGAGCCTTGCTGCATACGGTGTGGGTGCCTCACATGCACCCCGGCGAGGCCGTCAGCCGATGGCGGAGCACCAGCCGCGAACGGTGAACGAGAGGGAGCTCGTGCCGGCACCCTCAAATGGTGTACGTCGCTCCCTCTTGCGCGATCTCGACGGGACCATCGAAACCGCGCTCCGCCTGCTCGCGTGCCCAGTCGTCGCCCAGCTCGTCCGAGATGTGGGTGATGACCACTCGCTTCGCGCCCGCCTCGCGGGCGTGCTCGCCGGCCTCCTCCGGGGTGAGGTGACCGCGAAGTCCGGTGCGCTCCGGGCGCGGCAGGGTTCCCTCGATGATCAGCAGGTCCGCGTCCCGGGCCGCCTCGACGATCTCCTCGCCCGGGCGCGTGTCCGCGCTGTAGGCGATCTCACCGGCCCCCTTCGCCCCGATCCGCACCGCGAAGGTCTCGACGAAGTGGGGGACCGGGTGAAAGCTGGCCCAGACGTCGCCGATCTCGACCCGGTCGCCGGCCGCGTACTCCTCGATCCGGAAGGCGCTCTCGATCAGGTCGTCGTTTCCCCAGGCCCCCACCACTCGGCGAAAGGTGTCGACCGCCCCGGGCGGCGCGACGAGCCTCGGGCGGGCCGGATCGTCCGTCCCATCCCAGGTGTGGACCGGCACCGGCTGCTGCTTCGGCGCGTAGATCAGCGCGTATGAATAGGGAACGAGGTCGAGGAAGTGGTCGGCATGGAGGTGGGAGATGATCACTCCGTCGACGTCGACGTAGTCGACCCGCTCGCGCAGCTTGCCGAAGACGCCGTTGCCGCAGTCGAGCAAGACCGTCGTCTCGTCGGTCTCGATCAGGTAGCCGCTGCATGCCCCCCCGGCGTCTTGCCAGGAGGGCGACTTGCCGAGCACGGTGATCTTCAAGGCAGGTGTCCCATGACCCCGCCGGGACTCTAGACGCCAGGATGCCCGGCTTCGCCATCAAGCCGCGGCTGCAAGCGGCCGCCCTACGTAAGTCGCTTCGGGGCTGCGCCCTACGCTCCGACTGCGAGCGGCCTGGCAGCCGCTTCGGCCGGCTCAGTCCGATCCCTCATCAGCAGGGCGGGTTGCCGCGGAGGGACCAGGCCCTCGGGGCTGTCGGGCCTGAAGGTGGGACAGGGCGAGTCGAGGCCGAGGGCACAGAGGCCGCGGCGGCGGAAGAAGCAGTCCTCACAAGTCACCGCAGCACCACGTGCTCGACTCTCGGCCAAGTTCGCCCCATTCCTCTCGTCATGTAGGCGGCCCCGAACTTCTCCGCCGGATCTTCTGTCCCGGGAGCGGCCCCGCGACTTGGCTCGATGATGCCATTTGAGCGGCCTCCCGTCAGGGGTGTTTCCGCAAATGGCGCTGTTCTTTCTTCACCGGTTGGTCACGAGTTCCGCTATCACCGAAAAGCCGGCCCAGACGCCTGGCCCCCAGTGTCTGTTAGGTGACCCTAAGGAGAAGGCGCCACCGATTGCCCTCTCGCTAAGATCAGCGCCGATGGCACACGAGCGCACAGCACGCCTCGCCGACTCACCCCCGATGTTCGAGAGCCGGTTCCTCGACTTCTTCTCCCGCGTCCACCCGGCGCTGCCGGCGATCGTCTTCCTGCCGGTGGTTGTCGCGGGGATCTGGCTCGGGATCGATCGCGGGCTTTCGGTCGGCATGGCCGCCCTCCTCTTCCTGGCCGGGATCGCCATCTGGACCCTGACCGAATACTGGCTCCACCGGCTCGTCTTCCACTGGCAGCCGAAGTTCCCGGGCGGCGACCGCCTCCACTTCATCATCCACGGCGTCCACCACGACCATCCGAACGACGCCATGCGCCTCGTGATGCCGCCCGCCGTCAGCATCCCGCTGGCCGCTCTGTTCTTCGGGCTCTACGTGCTGATCTTCGGGGCAACGGACGCGCTTCCCGCCTTCGCCGGATTCATCACCGGATATCTGGGCTACGACTACACGCACTACCACCTCCACCACCACGTGCCGAAGACCAAGTTCGGGAAGCAGCTCCGCGAGCACCACATGCGCCACCACTTCCAGGACCACCGCTACGGCTTCGGCGTCTCCTCGCCGCTCTGGGACGCGGTGATGGGCACATTGCCGCGCAGCCGGAAGTCCGCCGAGCAGCCGAGCGACAAGCGGCCCGCCACCCCGGCCGGCTAGATCACCCGGCTCGGCGGCTCCCCTCCCTCCAGCACGGCGATCACGTTGTCGGCAACGGCGTTCGCCATCGCGTCGCGCGAGGGGATCGTGGCCGAGCCGATGTGCGGGAGGAGGACCGCGCGCGGTGCCTCAAGCAGCCGCGGAGAGACCTCCGGCTCGTTCTCGTAGACGTCGAGGCCCGCCGCCCCGAGGGCCCCGCTCTCGAGCGCCGCGGCGACCGCATCGGAGTCGACCAGCGTGCCCCGCGAGGTGTTGACGAGCACGCCGTCCGGGCCGATCAGCTCCACCTCGGCCTTGCCGATCAGGCCACGGGTCTCGGGCGTCGAGGGGGCGTGGAGGCTCACCACATCCGCGGCCTCGAGCAGCTCGTGAAGCTCCATCCGGCGAGCGCCGAGGTCTCGCTCCGCGTCGGGCTTAGGCGAGTTGCCCGCATACACGACCCTCGCCCCCAGGCCATGGGCGAGGCGCGCATAGCGAGTCCCGATCCTTCCCATCCCGATGACGCCCACCGTCGATCCCCAGATCTCGATGCCGCGGTAGGCGGCGGGGTCCCAGCCGCCCCAGCGACCGGCGCGCAGGTCGCGCTCGGCGTCGCTCATTCGACGGGCGGCGGCAAAGGTCAGGGCCATTGCCAGCTCGGCGGTTGCCTCGGTGAGGACGTCGGGCGTGTTGGTGACCACGACGCCGCGCTCACGGCAGGCGTCGAGGTCGACGTTGTCGTAGCCGACGGCGAAGTTGGCGACCACCCGGAGCTGGTCCCCACATGCATCGAGCAGCTCGGCGTCGATTGCCACGCTCGGGTCGGCGACCAGAGCGGAGGCGCCGGGGACGATCCCGAGCAGATCCTCCCGCGTCGCATCCGGACCGCCCTCGGCGACTTCGAATGCCTCGCTGAGACGCTCGAGTCCGGCCGGCAAGAGCACCCGGGCGATCACCACCAGCTGAGGGTCTGCATTCATCGTCAGCTGAAACTAACCGTTACGGTCATGTAACTGTCATCCGGTTAGAGAGAGGAATCAGTTAACTCATGCCAACGGTTTCGAACACAGTCGATCAGGCCAGGACGCTCCTCGAGCGCCGGCTGCGGGAGCTCGATGACGAGCGCCGTCAGGTCGAGGCCGCGCTCGCCGGTCTCGGCAAAACCGTCAGGCGCGGACCGGGCCGCCCGCCGGGAGGTCGCCGCCGCCGCCGCAGGCGCGGCAGCACGCGCGCCGATCAGGCCGTGAAGCTCATCAGCGAGAACCCGGGGATCACGGTCTCCGAGCTCGGCAAGAAGATGAGTCTCAACCATCCGAATTACCTGTATCGGATTCTGCCGGACCTCCAGAAGGAAGGCCGCATCCGCCGCGAGGGCAGCGGGTACCACCCCGCGTCTTAGATCAGCCCGAGTCCCTTCACCGCGTCGCGCTCCTCCTTCAGCTCGGCGGCGGTGGCGTCGATCCGCTCCCGGGAGAAGTCGGTGATCTCCAGGCCCTCGACGCGCTTCCACTCGCCGCCCGAGCACTCGCAGGCCGCACCGGAGATCAGACCCTCCTCGACCCCATAGGAGCCGTCGGAGACCACGGCCATCGAGGCCCAGTCGCCGTCCGGGGTCCCGAGCACCCAGTCGCGAACGTGGTCGATCGCGGCGTTCGCGGCCGAGGCGGCGCTGGAGGCGCCCCGCGCCTCGATGATCGCGGCACCGCGCTTGCCGACCGTCGGGATGAACTCGTCCGCGATCCACGCGTCGTCCCCGACCTGGGCCCAGGCGGAGCTGCCGTCGACCAGCGCGTTGACCAGGTCCGGGTACTGCGTAGGGGAGTGGTTCCCCCAGACGGTCATCCGCTTGATGTCGGTGACGGGGCGCTCGAGCTTGTTCGCGAGCTGCGCGATCGCCCGGTTGTGATCGAGGCGCATCATCGCCGTGAACCGCTCTGGGGGAACGTCGGCCGCGTGTGACTTCGCGATCAGGCAGTTCGTGTTCGCCGGATTGCCGACGACCAGCACCCTGACGTCGTCGGCCGCATGCGCGTTGATCGCCTCGCCCTGGGGCTTGAAGATGCCGCCGTTCGCCTCGAGCAGGTCGGCCCGCTCCATCCCCTTCGACCGGGGACGGGCGCCGACGAGCAGCGCGATGTTGGTGCCGTCGAAGGCCTCGTTCGGATCGGCCGAGATGTCGATGCTGCGCAGCAGTGGGAAGGCGCAGTCGTCGAGCTCCATCGCGGTTCCCTCCGCCGCGGTAAGCGCGTCGGGGATCTCGAGCAGGCGAAGCTTCACCTCGGTGTCCGGGCCGAGCATCTCGCCGGCGGCGATCCGGAAGAGGATCGCGTAACCGATCTGGCCTGCGGCTCCGGTGACTGTGACGTTGACGGGGGAATCGCTCACTTCTGAAGCCTCCTGTGGGGATAGTTCCGCGGGTGGGGCGCTTAACCGTTGGTATGTCCCGAAAAAGCGCCCCGACACGCCCCGGATCGTTGACCAAGCTCGCGGAGCGCCAGCACGGCGTAGTCGCCGCACGCCAACTCTATTCGCTGGGCCTCTCCGAGGGACAGGTCAGGTCGCGCGTGGGCTCTGGATGGCTGCACCGAGTTCACCACGGGGTCTATGCCGTCGGGCACAGACGCATCTCGCGGGAGGGCCGATGGATGGCAGCGGTCCTCGCCTGTGGGCCCGGAGCCGTGCTCAGCCACGCAGATGCCGCCACGCTTTGGTCGATCCGGCCCCAACCGCGGTCGGAGCGGGTCGACGTGACACTTCGAACCCGGGCCGGTCGCAGGCGGCGGACTGGTCTCCGAGTACATCGACCGAGACGCCTGCCGGACGACGAGTTGTCGATCTCCAACGGGATCCCCTGCACGACTCCTGCGCGAACGATTCTCGATATCGCGGGCGTGGTCAACGCCCGTTTGCTGGAACGCGCGCTCGACGAGGCCGATCGCCTGAAGCTCCTGGACGCGAACGATCCGATCGAGTTGCTTCGACGCCACCGTGGGCATCCCGGCGCTCGACGCCTACGGGGTGTGCTCGCCCGCCATCGAATCGGCTCGACCCTGACACGCAGCGAGCTGGAGGAGCGCTTTCTCGCCCTCTGTCGCAAAGACCAACTTCCTCAGCCGGCTGTGAACGTGCCGCTGCTCGACTACGTCGTGGATTTCCTGTGGACCGACGCAGCACTCGTGGTGGAGGTAGACGGGCACGCGACCCACGGCACCCGCCGAGCCTTCCAGGAGGACCGGGAACGCGACGGCCGGCTGGCCGTGGCCGGCTACCGCGTGGTTCGCTTCACCTGGTGGGACCTCACGCGCCGCCCCGCGATCGTCACCGACCGCCTCCGACGCCTCATCGCGGGGCGAAAAACCCCTACCTGACGACGAAAATGCGCCCCGCCAAGGCTAGGCCATCGCGGCCTCGAGGTTCTCGTCGACCGCGGCGAGGAACTCCTGCGTCGTCTGGAACTCCTGGTCGGGGCCGATCAGCAGGGCCAGGTCCTTCGTCATCTTGCCGCTCTCGACCGTCTCGACGCAGACGCGCTCGAGGGTCTCGGCGAACTCCGTGACCTCCGGCGTCTCGTCCATCCGGCCGCGGGCGGCGAGGCCGCGCGTCCAGGCGAAGATCGAGGCGATCGGGTTGGTCGAGGTGGGGTTGCCCTGCTGGTGCTGGCGGAAGTGGCGGGTGACGGTGCCGTGCGCCGCCTCGGCCTCGACGGTCTTGCCGTCGGCCGTCATCAGGACGCTCGTCATCAGCCCGAGTGAGCCGAACCCCTGGGCGACGGTGTCGGACTGAACGTCGCCGTCGTAGTTCTTGCAGGCCCAGACGTAGCCACCCTCCCACTTCAGGGCGGCCGCGACCATGTCGTCGATCAGGCGGTGCTCGTAGGTGATGTCAGCCGCCTCGAAGTCCTCCCTGAACTCCGAGTCGAAGACCTCCTGGAAGATGTCCTTGAAGCGCCCGTCGTAGCGCTTCAGGATCGTGTTCTTGGTCGAGAGATAGACCGGAAGCCCGCGGTCCAGGCCGTAGCGCAGCGAGGCTCGGGCGAAGTCGCGGATCGAGTCGTCGAGGTTGTACATCGCCATCGCCACGCCACCGCCGGGGAAGTCGTAGACATCGAGCTCGATCGGCTCCCCGCCGTCCTTGGGCGTGAAGGTCAGGGTGAGCTCCCCCTCCCCCGGGACGACCATGTCGGTGGCCCGGTACTGGTCGCCGAAGGCGTGACGCCCGATCACGATCGGCTTCGTCCAGCCGGGGACCAGCCTCGGCACGTTCGAGATCACGATCGGCTCGCGGAAGATCACCCCGCCGAGGATGTTCCGGATCGTCCCATTGGGCGAGCGGTACATCTCCTTGAGGCCGAACTCCTCGACCCTGGCCTCGTCCGGCGTGATCGTCGCGCACTTCACGCCGACGCCGTGCTCCTTGATCGCGTTGGCCGCGTCGACGGTGATCTGGTCCTCCGTCTCATCCCGCTTCTCGATCGAGAGGTCGAAATACCGGAGATCGACATCGAGATAGGGCAGGATCAGCTGGTCCTTGATGAAGGCCCAGATGATCCGGGTCATCTCGTCGCCGTCGAGCTCGACGACGGGGTTCTTGACCTTGATCTTCGGCATCGGCGGCGGCGATGCTATCTGCGCAGGCCCTCGAGCATCTCCGTCAGCGGCCGCTCGGCACGAGGGCGAGCCGCCGATCGGTCGTCCGAGGTGACGCGGGGTTGACACAAGGTATGAACGATGATTCACTTCTTCGGTGGCCTACCGGACCACCGAGCGGACCGAGGCGCACCGGGCGGAGACCCGGGAGCGCATCGTCACGGCGGCGCGTGAGCTGATCGCCGAGGGCGGATACGTCGCCGCGCAGATCGCCGCCGTGGCGGACCGAGCGGGCGTCGCGGTCGGCACCGTCTATCGCCACTTCCCCTCGAAGTCGGATCTCTTCGCCGAGGTCTTTCGCGAGGCCTCCCAGCACGAGGTCGACGCGATGCGCGACGCCATCCATGCCACGAGCGGCCCGGCGGCCGACCGGATTGCCGCAGGCATCGAGGTCTTCGCCCGTCGCGCCCTGCGCGGGAAGCGGCTCGCGTGGGCTCTGCTCGCCGAGCCGGTCGATCCCGCCGTCGAGGCCGAGCGCCTTCAGTTCCGCCACAGCTACCGAGACCTGATGGCCGAGGTGATCTCCGAGGGGATCGAGGCCGGCGACCTTCCCGACCAGGACGTCGAGGCAACGGCCGCGGCGCTGATCGGCTCCATCGGGGAGACGATGCTGGGACCGCTGTCGCCCACCGCAAACGGAGGCGATCCGGAAGCCCTGATCGCCTCGCTGGTCAACTTCTGCACTCGCGCAATCGGAGAGGAGCACTAGATGTCAACCGTCGAGAAGCCCACCGGTGTTCGCACCCACGAGGTCACCAACCAGCCACCGCCGCTGGCCGACTACAACGTCTTCGAAACGGATCGGGTGATGAGTGAGGCGGTTCGGCGCGAGGGCGCCGAGTGGGCCGTGGAGAAGATCTCCGCCGTCGGCGAGATCGCGGGCCGCAGCGACGTGATCGAGCTCGGCCGGCTGGCCAACGAGAACCCGCCGAAGCTCCGCACGCACGACCGCTACGGCAACCGGGTGGACATCCCGGAGTTCCATCCCTCATGGCACGAGCTGATGCGGCTCGGCGTCTCCCACGAGCTCCACTCCCTCCCCTGGCGCGAGCCGCAGCCCGGTGCGCACGTCGCCCGTGCGGCGGCCTTCATGTGCTTCTCGCAGGCGGAGGCCGGGGTCGGCTGCCCGATCTCGATGACCTACTCCGTGGTGCCGGCGCTGCGCAGGCAGCCCGAGCTCGCGGAGGAGTGGGAGCCGCGGATCCTCTCCGACGTCTACGACCCGCGCCAGCTCCCCGCTTCCGAGAAGGAGGGCTCCCTGTTCGGCATGGGAATGACCGAGAAGCAGGGCGGCTCCGACGTCCGCGCCAACACGACGGTCGGCAAGCCGATCAACGGAGGCGGCCCCGGCGCGGAGTACGAGATCACCGGCCACAAGTGGTTCTTCTCCGCGCCGCAGTGCGACGCGTTCCTGGTCCTCGGCCAGACCGAGGGCGGGATCTCCTGCTTCCTGATGCCGCGCCGCCTCCCCGATGGAGAGCTCAACCGCTTCCGCCTGCAGCGGCTCAAGGACAAGCTCGGCAACCGCTCGAACGCATCGTCGGAGATCGAGTTCGACGGCGCCTGGACTCGCCTGGTCGGCGAGGAGGGCGCGGGCGTCCGCACCATCATCGAGATGGTCAACCACACCCGGCTGGACTGCGCGACCGGCAGCGCCACCGGGATGCGGGCCGGCGTGGCCCAGGCGATCAACCATGCCTCCCACCGCGTCACCTTCGGCGAGGTGCTGGTCGAGCAGCCGCTGATGCAGAACGTGCTGGCCGACCTGGCGATCGAATCCGAGGCGGCGACGATCGGCGCCCTGCGCCTCGCGCGCGCCTACGACGAGGCGCTTGCCGGCGACGAGGAGGCCCAGGCATTCAAGCGGATCGCCAACGCGGTGCTCAAATACTGGATCTGCAAGCGGGCTCCGAGTCACGCCGTCGAGTGCCTCGAGTGCCTCGGCGGAAACGGCTACGTCGAGGAATCGGGGATGCCCCGGCTCTATCGCGAGGCGCCGCTCTCCTCGATCTGGGAGGGCTCCGGGAACGTGCAGTGCCTCGACGTGCTCCGCGCGATGGTGAAGAACCCCGACTCCGTCGAGGCCTTCTTCGCCGAGGTCGGCGAGGGCGCCGGCGAGCCGCGCCTCGACGCCCACGTCTCCGATTTGCGCAAGGACCTCGCCGACATGAACGGGATCGAGTCCCGCGCCCGGCAGCTGGTCGAGCGGATGGCGCTCGCCCTCCAGGGCGCGCTCCTGCTGCGCTTCGGCGACGAGGCGGTGGCGAATGCGTTCGTCGCCTCGCGGCTGGCCGGTGACTGGGGTCAGGCATTCGGCACGCTGCCCGCAGGAACCGACTTCGCCCGGATCATCGACCGTCACCGCGCGGTCTAGTTCCCCACCCAATCGGACGAGTTCTCCGGACCGTGGTCTCTAGGAGCGGCGAAGCCTGGCGATCCTGATGCGGACGGCCGCCCGGCGCCGCTGCTCTTGGCGGTGGGCGTGGCTGGCGCTGTAGGTCAGGTGAGTTGAGAAGTTGGGGCTCATCGTGGTCCTCCCGAGTCGGCGTGTACGCCAACCAAGACCGGGGGGCCTACGAGAACTCATCGGTACGCTGAGCCGATGTGCAGAAACATCAGGCAACTCCATAACTTCGAGCCGCCCGCGAGCGAGGAGGAGGTCCACGACGCGGCGCTTCAGTTCGTCCGCAAGGTGAGCGGATCGACGAAGCCGTCGAAGGCGAACGCCGAGGCGTTCGAGAAGGCCGTCGCCGAGGTCGCCGCCTCCACGCGGAAGCTGCTCGACTCGCTGGTCACCAGCGCTCCTCCCAAGAACCGGGAGGAAGAGGCGGCCAAGCGGCGGGCGAAGTTCGAAGCGCGCTTCGCCGCCTAGGTGCGCGAGCGCGCCGCTAGTCGCGACCCGCTTTAAGGCGAAGCGAGCTGACGCTCTCCGGGATCGCCGGATCTCCGACGAGGTCGGGCGCCGGAATCGGCTTCCCGGTGCCCTGCGTGAGCGGAAGCCGACCGGCCCAATAGGGCAGGCCCATGTCCGCCTCCTCGTCCACGGGCGGCCCGGTGCGGACCTTCGCCGAGGCCTCCTCGATCGGGATCGAGAGCACGCGGGTGGAGCTGAGGTCGGTCTGATCGGCGCCGCGGACCTCTTCGGCCCGACCGGGAGCGATGTGCTCGACGACGGCACGCAGGGCCTCCTCCTTCTCGCCGGGATCGGTGACCTCGCTCGCGGTCCCCAGCACCATCACCGAGCGGTAGTTGAGCGAGTGGTGGAGAGCGGCCCGGGCGAGGACCAGCTCGTCGACGAGGGTGGCCGTCACGCAGCAGGGGGTGCCGTCGACGAGGGCCCGGAGCATCCGATTGCCCTTGGCGCCATGCAGGTAGAGCGTCTCCCCCTCTCGGGCGTGGATCGTGGGGATGACGTAGGGCTGGCCGTCCTGGACGAAGCCGACGTGACAGGCGAGCGCCTCGTCGAGGATCGAATGGACGAGGTCCCGGTCGTAGCTGCCTCGGCCGGGCTTCCGGAAGATCCGGGTCCGCGCGGTCTGCTCGTAGCTGTCTGTCACGTGAGCAGGTGCTCGTAGGACTCCGGATGCCGCTCCAGGAAGGCCTCGAGGCGCTGCGGCTCGTGCCCGGTCAGGTCCTCGACCGTGCTCGTCGTCCGCTCGAGCTCCCCGTTCGCGATCGCCACGTAGGTGGTGATCCAGCCCTCGATCTCCCAATCCGGATGACCGCTCGGCCGTCGTGAGGCCCAGGCCTGATCCATGGTCTCGTCCACGTAGGTGACCTCGCGGCCGATCGCCTTGCCGAGGCGCTCGGCGGCCTCGGCGAGCGTGTACGCCTCCCCGCCGGCCACGTCGTAGGCCTGGCCGTCGCGATCCGGATCGGTGAGCAGCTCGACCACCACGTCCGCGATGTCGTCGCGGGCTACCGGCGCGAAGCGCCCATCGCCGCCCGGCCCGCGGATCGTGCCGTCCGGCCCGGCGAAGAAGGGAACGAAGTCGAGATAGAGGTTGTCGCGCGAGAAGGCGTAGGAGAGGCCACTGGCCTTGATGTGCTCCTCGGTGTGGAAATGGTCTCGCCCGAAGGTGAACGCCGTGTCGGGGGAGGCTCCGAAGAACGACAGGTAGACGATCCGCTCCACGCCGGCGGCCTTCGCCGCATCGACCGCCGCCTTGTGCTGATCGACTCGGTTGCGCGCCTCCTCGCCGGAGACGAGGAAGAGCGTCTGTGCTCCCCGCAGAGCCGCCTCCATCTCGTCCCGAGCCTCGTAGTTGGAGGCCCGCGCGACGTCGGCCCCTTCCAGATCCGGCGCCCGGGAGGGATCGCGGACCACCAGCCTCTGGGAGACGCCCCGCTCCGCGAGGCGGCGGGCGACCCGGCCACCGACCTCGCCGCTGGCACCCGTGACCGCGATCAGATCAGCCATCTCTCGTCAAGCCTACGAATGACGGCCTCCGAGAGCCGGATCGCGTCAGCAACGGTGCCGTAGTCGACATTCTCCGGCGTGTCCGTCTTCCAGTGGTAGTTGGACGGGTTCTTCCACTGGTTGCAGGAGGCCACCGAGACACATTGGTAGCCGGCCGCCAGCGGGAAGATGCCGTCGGTCGCGTTGCGCAGCCGCAGGTTCGGGAAGAGATCGATGCCGAGACCCGCCGCGGTGGAATCGAGCAGCTCGAGCGAGGGGGCGGGATATTCGCGCAGGTTCAGCATCCCCTCCCCCCTGAGCACGAGCAGGTTGGGCGAGCCGACCGTGTCGAGGCAGAGGAAGAAGGTTCTGTCGACCGGTAGCTCGCCGGCGTGGCGCTCCATGAACAGGCCCATGCCCTCGCACAGCGCCTCCTCGGAGGTGGATAGAAAGAGGACGCGGATGTTCTCGGGAGGGTTCTCGGCGAGCGCCCGGGCGATCGCGAGTTGAGCGATGCAGCCGGTGCCGTTGTCATTCGCCCCGGGGACCACCTCCCCCGCTCCGATGTGAGCCATGAACGCCGCGCTCCCGGCCGAGACGAGGGTGCCCAGGCCGCTCAGCTTCCTGCTGCCGAGCGCTGCCCCGGCCGCGACCAGCGCGGGCCCGGCCACGGTCGGCCACATCAGCGGCGGGCTGGTGTCGTTGTTCTCGAAGACCCAGGGCGCGTTCTCGCCGACGACCTCGGTGATCGCCGGGTTGAAGAAGAAGGCGGTGTGGGCAGCGTCGTGATGGGCCATCAGGACGACCGTCCGCTCGGCGTCGGCCGGACCGATTTCGGCGAGCACCTGGTGAGCGCTTCGCTTGGGCAGAATCCGGCGGAACCGCCTCCGGCCCGGAGGCAGCTCGTCCGCGATCAGCGCCGACGCCACCGCTCCGGTCAACGCGGCCAGCGCCCGGGTCGCGCGTCCGCCGCGCCGCGCCGCCAATCCCGCCAGTGCTCCGGCGCTCGCCAGCAGCCCGATCGGCCACCAGAAGGTCCCGTTCGCCTCTGTCTCCTCCTCGACGCGCACGTCGCGGCGCTCCGGACTCCCGCAGCGCGCCGGCCAGCCACTCGGCCGCGCGCCGCTCGCCCTCCGTCGCCGATTCGCGTGGCCCCACGCAGAGCTCGTCGAGGCGCTCGCGCATCCAGGCGGCGTCGGGCGGGGTGGAAAGGGCGGCTGGTGTCCCCGTAGCCATCCCCGAAAACTATCCGGCGCTCCCTAACATCACTTCCATGGCCGGCGGCGGCGTCACGCTGTTTCGCATTCGAGGGATCAGGATCGCGGTGGACTTCTCGTGGTTCGTCGTCCTCTTCCTGATCATCTTCTGGCTGACGAGCTTCTACCGCGACGTCCTCGGCCCTGCCTCGGGAGACACCGGGCCGTATCTGCTGGCGGTCGCGAGTGCCTTGCTCTTCTTCTCCTCGATCCTGCTCCACGAGCTGGGCCATGCCTTCGTCGCCCGGCGACACGGCATCGGCGTTGCCGGGATCACCTTGTGGATGTTCGGCGGGTTCGCTCGGCTCGAGAAGGACTCGGACACGCCCGGGACCGAGTTCAAGATCGCGATCGCCGGCCCGATCGTCACCGCGGCGATCGTGGTTGCCTGCGCGGTGGCCGGGCTGGTGCTGGCCGGCAGCCACGAATTCCGTCACGCCGTGCTCACCCAGGGCAACACCCGCACCTCCGGGGTCGCCGCGCTGGTGAGCTGGCTCGGGAGCATCAACCTGCTGGTCCTGATCTTCAACCTGATCCCCGCCTTCCCGCTCGATGGCGGCCGCATCGCGCGCGCGATCGCCTGGTGGCGCACCGGCAGCCGCAACACCGGGACCCGTTTCGCCGCCACCCTCGGCGAGTGGTTCGGCCTGTTCCTGATCCTCCTCGGCCTCGGCTACTTCATGGTCTACCGGCAGGACCTACTCGGGGGTATCTGGCTTGCCTTCGTCGGCTTCATCCTCCGAGGCGCCGCCAAAGCCGCAATCGCGCAGACCAAGGTGTCCAGCCGGATCGAGGGGATCTCCGTCGCGGACGTGATGGATCGCGATCCCGTTGCGATCCCGGAGGGCGCCTCGATCGAGCAGGCGCTGGACGAGTACTTCCTGCGCTACCGCTCGCCCTGGTTCCCGGTCGTGGACACGGCGCAGCGCTTCATCGGCCTGGTGGACCGGGGCGCCGCCGACAACGTGCCCGCCGTCGAGCGGACCTCGTCAGTGGTCAGCGACGTGCTCGCGCGGGACAGCGGATCGCTGACGATCGACGAGAACGAACCGCTCGAATCGGTCCTCGGCAACGAGTCCCTCCGCCGCCTCGGCGCCCTGATCGCGACCGACGCCGACGGCCACATCCGCGGTGTCCTGACGATCGACGCCATCGGGAAAGCACTTCGCCCAAGCGGCCACCAGGCCACTGTATCTGGGAGCGACGGGCTTTAGCCCGTCGCGACTTGTGGTGGGCGGCCGCTGTGGCCGCGACCTGATGGCGAAGCCGTCCCTTTGAATAGGATCGGTTTGTATGCCGGACCACGACGTACTGGTGATCGGAGCGGGCCTTGCGGGACAGCGGGCCGCGCTTGCCGCTGCCGAGGCGGGCGTCTCGGTGGGGATCATCAGCAAGGTCCACCCCGTCCGCTCGCACTCGAACGCCGCTCAAGGCGGGATCAACGCCGCGCTGCAGGAGGACGACAGCTGGGAGTCGCACGCCTTCGACACGATCAAGGGCGCCGACTACCTCGCCGACCAGGACGCCGTCGAGATCATGTGCAGGGCGGCGCCGGACGAGCTCCTGCACCTCGAGCACCTCGGCGTCACCTTCCACCGCAACGAGGAGGGGAAGCTCGGCACCCGCGCCTTCGGCGGCGCCTCCGCCGCCCGGACCTACTACGTCGCAGACATCACCGGCCAGGCGATCATGCACGTCCTCTACGAGCAGCTCATGAAGTTCTCGGACGCGGTCGCCCGCTACGAGGAGTACTTCACGACATCGTTGGCGATGGATGAGGCCGGCAACTGCGTCGGGGCGGTCTGCCGCAACGTCAAGGACGGCTCGATGGAGCACTTCGGCGCCAAGTCCGTGATCCTCGCGACCGGAGGGAACGGCCAGGTCTGGCACCCGACCACCAATGCGCTGATCTGCACCGGCGACGGCATCGCCCAGGCGTACCGAGTCGGGGCGAAGGTGATGGACATGGAGATGGTGCAGTACCACCCGACGACCCTGGCCGGCAAGGGCTTCCTGATCACGGAGGGCGCGCGCGGCGAGGGCGCCCATCTGCTCAATGCCAACGGCGAGCGCTTCATGGAGAAATACGCGCCGAACAAGATGGAGCTCGCCTCCCGCGACGTGGTCTCCCGGGCCGAGCAGACGGAGATCCAGGAGGGCCGCGGCTTCCCCGACGGGACCGTCGCACTCGACATCACGGTGGTGCCGCGCAAGCGCATCCACGAGGCGCTGCGCGAGATCGTCCTGGTGGGCCGCGACTTCGCCGGGGTGGACATCACCAAGGAGCCGATCCACATCAAGCCCGGCAACCACTACACGATGGGCGGCATCAAGACGGACACGGACGGGCGCACGAACGTCCCCGGCCTCTACGCCGCCGGAGAGGCCGCCTGCGTATCGGTCCACGGCGGGAACCGCCTCGGTGCCAACTCGCTGCTCGACACGCTGATCTTCGGCCGCCGCTCCGGCGTGGACGCCGCCGAGCGCGCCAAGGGGCGCGAGCAGGTGCACCCCCCGCACGCCGCGCAGGATGCCGACGAGGCGCGCATTGCAGAGATCCTCGGACGCGAGAAGGGCTCGGGCCGCCGCGTCTCCGAGATCCGCAAGGAGATGGGCGAGACGATGGACCGCTACGTCGCCGTCTTCCGCGACGCCGAGGGGCTCAACACGGCCCTGGAGACGATCCGCCGCCTCAAGGAGGAGGCGAAGAGCTGCTACGTCGACGACAAGGGGACGGTCTTCAACCAGGACGTGCTCGCGGCGATCGAGCTCGAGTACATGCTCGACTGCGCCGAGTGCACCTGCGTGGCGGCGATCCACCGCACCGAGAGCCGCGGCGCGCAGTTCCGAACCGACTTCCCGGACCGAAACGACGACGAGTGGCTGAAGCACATCGACCTGAGCCGCGGCGACGACGGCCCGGAGGTCAGCTACTCCGAGGTCACGATCACCCAGTGGGAGCCGCAGGAGCGAACCTACTGATGAAAACTCCGGGGTCAGGTCTTGCATGCCACATTGGGCATCACAGTTGTCGTATGCAAGACCTGACCCCAGGTAGGGTGGATGGAGATGGCTGAGTTCACGCTCAAGGTGAGGCGCTTCCAGCCCGAGGAGGCCGAGGGCCCCTACTGGGAGACCTTCGACGTCGATCTCGAACCGACCCTCTCCGTCCTCGACGGTCTCCTTCAGGCGAAGGACCGCGACGACGGCTCGCTCGCCGTCCGCTGCTCCTGCCGTGCCGCGATCTGCGGCTCGTGCGGGATGAAGATCAACGGCCAGTCCACGCTCGCCTGCAAGACGATGCTCGAGGAGGCCCAGTCCTACGCCGAGAGCCACGCCGTGGCGGCACAGGTCGGCGGCGACAAGACGGAGAGCTCCTCGAACGGGGGCAAGCCGGAGATCGTGGTCGAGCCGATGGGCAACATGCCGGTGATCAAGGACCTCGTCACCGACATGGAGTCGACCCATTGGAAGAAGATCCGCCGCGTCACCCCGTGGCTCCTGCCCGAGGGCGACCCGCCCGAGCGGGAGTACGTCGTCCCGCCGGAGTCGATGATCGACATCACCCAATCGATGGCGTGCATCCAGTGCGGCGCCTGCGTCTCCTCCTGCCTCTCGATGGAGGCCGACCCGGACTTCATCGGTCCCGCCGCGCTCGCCAAGGCTTATCGCTTCGTCGGCGACCCGCGCGACGCGGAGACGAAGGAGCGGCTCCACGACCTCTCCCAGGACCCGCACGGGATCTACGACTGCACCCACTGCTTCTCGTGCATCGACGCCTGCCCGAAGGGCGTCGCGCCGATGGACCAGATCATGCGGCTGCGCCGAGCGGCGGATCACGAGGACATCCAGGACCAGAACCACGGCTACAACCACGTGACCTCCTTCACCAAGATCATCGAGAAGAAGGGGACCCTCGACGAGGCCCTGCTGATGCAGGAGTCACTGGCACCGGGCATCAAGGGCAAGCTGATGCCGAAGCACGGCGCGGTCAAGGGTCTGCTCGAGTCGATCCCCACGGCAATTCGGGGAATCCGCACCGGCAAGATGCGCTCGCTGCCTAAGCTGATTCCAGGGGTCCATCACAAGCTGCCGGGTGACGCCCAGGACCACGTCAAGCGGATCTACGCACACACCGAGGATCACGAGGTGGAGCTCAACCTCTACATCCGCGGCGAGGAGGCCGACCAGGAGGCTCCGGAGTCAGAGATCGAACCCGAGCCCGACGTCGAGGAGGCCGCCGCCCGGCCGGGCACCGACACCGGCCTTGCACCCGGAGGAGGATCGTGACCGATCTGAAGATGGCTTACTGGCCGGGCTGCGTCAGCCGCGGCTTCACGCCCGAGCTGCACGGCTCGATGGCTTTGGTTGCCGAGCGTCTCGGGATCCACCTGGTCGAGCTCGACCGCGCCAACTGCTGCGGCGCCGGCGTGATCGCCGAGCACAACCAGGAGCTCGCGGACACGCTCAACGCGCGCACGTTCGCCCTGGCGCAGCAGACCGGGCTGCCGATGATGAACATCTGCTCGACCTGTCAGGGCGCCCAGTCGGAGTGCCAGCAGCGCCTGCGCGATTCCGAGTACCGCTCCCACATCAACGAGACGCTCGCCGAGGAGGGGCTCTCCTACGACCCCGAGGGCTTCACGAACAAGAACTTCCTCTGGATGCTGGTCGAGGACTACGGGCTGGATCGCCTCTCCGAGCAGGTGCAGCGGCCGCTCGGCGGGTTGAAGGTCGGCCCGTTCTACGGCTGCTACATCCTGCGGCCGAAGCACCGGCTGGGCTACGAGGAGCATCCCGAGCGCGACCTCTACATGGACCGGCTGATCGAGGCGCTCGGCGGCGAGGTCGTCCAGTACGACGGCGCCCGGAAGTGCTGCGGCTTCCCGATCATCACGATGGCCCGTGAGGTCTCCCTGCGCCAGGCCGGCACCCACATCGGCGACGCGCTCGACGCCGGCGCCGACTGCCTGGTCACGCCGTGCCCCCTCTGCCACCTCAACCTCGACATGCAGCAGCCCGAGGCGGCCAAGGTGGTCAACCGGGACCTCGGCCTGGCCGTCCTGCATCTCCCCCAGCTCGTCGGGCTCGCGCTCGGCTTCGAGCCCAAGCAGCTCGGCATGAGCAAGCACATCGCCTCGACCAAGTGGGTCGAGGAGCGGCTCGAACCCGTAGCTGCCTAGCAGTCCGGCCCGCCATCAACGGCCGCCACAGGAATCGCGGCCGAATGGATGTGCACAGGTACGCTGCGCACGCATGGCGTCGACTGAACCGCCCGAGATGCGACACCGGGTGAAGGTGCGAATCCTCCTCATCCTCGCCTCCTTCCTCGCGTTCCTCGCGATCTTCACCGGCTGGATCGATCGCCAGGCGCTGAACACCGACCAGTGGGTCAACACCAGCGGCAAGATGCTCGAGGACAAGGAGATCTCGGACGCACTTGCGACCTACGCCGTCGATCAGCTCTATGCCAACGTCGACGTCGCCGCCAATCTGAAGAAGCGGCTGCCCTCCGACCTTCAGCCGGTCGCATCTCCAGCGGCGGCGGGGGTCCGCGAGTTCGCGACCACGGCGGCGAAGCAGGCCTTCCAGTCCCCACGGGTCCAGGGGCTCTGGCAGGACGCCAACCGCGTCGCGCACACCCAGCTGGTCTCGATCCTGGAGGGGAACAACGACGTCGTCTCCAGCCAGAACGGCAAGGTCGTGCTCGACCTCCGCCCGATCGTCTTCCAGCTCGCGGATCGGATCGGCCTGAAGAAGCAGGCGAAGCAGGCCATCCAGAAGGGCGAGGAGACCGGGCACCTCAAGGCGAACTTCGGTCAGCTGGAGATCGCCGACTCCCAGCAGCTCGACAGCGCGCGGACCGTCACCAAGATCCTCCGGGGCCTCGCGTGGCTCTTCTCGATCGGGACCCTTGCTCTGTTCGCAATCGCTGTTTGGCTCGCCAGGGGCCGGCGATGGATCGTCGTGCTCGGGTACGGGCTGGGCCTGGTCGCCTCCGGGCTGGTGGCGATCGCGCTCCGCAGCGCCGCCAAGGGCCTGGTGGTCGACAGCCTCGCCAAGACCGAGGCGGCGAAGGTGCCGGCCGAGCACGCCTGGGACATCGGCACCTCGCTCCTGCACAGCATCTCGAGCAGCGTGATCATCTTCGGGCTCCTCTTCGTGGTCGCCTCGTTCCTCGCCTCTCCGGCAAATCCCGCCGTGAGCATCCGCCAGGCGCTCGCCCCCAGTCTGCGCGAGCGCCCGGGCATCGTCTGGTCTCTCTTTGCGGCCGTGGCGCTGCTCGCGCTGATCGTCTGGCCTCCGGACGGCACGCGCCAGGCGGTGCTCACCCTGCTGCTGATCGCATTCGCGGGAGCCGGCCTCGAGGCGCTGAAGCGAAAGACGGCGCACGAGTTTCCCGGCGCCAAGCGAGGCGACTGGATCCTGGCGATGCGCCAGCGGGCCCGTAGAACCGGCTCCGAGGCGGGCCGCCGGATCGGCGCCGCAATCAGAGAGCTCGGCGACGACGACAGGCATCCAGATGACGCGATGCTCGACCGCCTGGAGCGCCTCGGCGAGCTCAAGGAGCAGGGCGTGCTGAACGCGACGGAGTTCCGCGAGGAGAAGAAGAGGATCCTGAGCGGCTGAAGCGCCCTAGGGCATGGCGCCGGAGCCCGCCGCGAGCCCCGGGTCGGCTTCCTCGGCGAGCCGGTCCGAGGCCTGGATCCGGCGCTGGATCCACTTGGTGCCGAGGGTGTCCGTGGCGCCGTGGATCAGGATCGACGCCAGGATCACGAATGCCGCGGTCTCGAAGATCGCGTTCCCCGCCTCCACCTTCGAGTTGAGGACGAGGACGGCGAAGAGCATGCCCGCCACCCCCTTCGGCCCAAACCAGGCGATGAACGCGCGGTGAGGCTGCGGCATGTCGACGCGCAGAAACGAGAGGAAGATCGCGACGGGGCGGGCAACCAGGAGGGTGAAGGCGATGAACGCGATCAGCAGGGCGATGTTGCTGTGGTACCCGGTCGTCACGATCAGCGCGCCGAAGGCGAAGAAGGTGAGGACCTGGAGGATCGAGCCGACGTTCTCGCTGAAGACGCCGTAATCGTCGGCGATCGCCCGGTCGGCGACACCGAGGGAGATGCCGCAGACGAAGGCCGCAATCAGCCCGTTGCCGAAGGTGACGTCCGCGATCCCATAGGCGAGCAGCCCGACCCCGAGCGCGTAGATCCCCTCATAGCGGCGAACGATCCCACCGCCCGGCACGTGATGGGTGAGGCGACCCGCGCCCTGCCCGAGGACGACGCCGATCAGCGCTCCGAACGCCGCTTCGCCGGCGAGCTTCGCCGCCTCGGGACCGGCATTGCCGCCCGCAGAGGCGAGGATGATGAAGAAGAGAACGAAGGGCAGGGCCAGCCCGTCGTTCAGCCCGGATTCGAGATTGAGGGCATGCCGGACCAAAGCCGGCACTCGCTGCGAGGTGACGACCGATGAGGTGACGACGGGGTCGGTGGCGGCAAGGACCGAGCCCAGCAGGAAAGCCTCCGGCCAGGAGAGTGACGAGAAGAGCAGCTTCGCCGCCAGCGCCAGCAGAACGAGAGTGAGTGGCATTGCGATCACGAGCGCCCGCGCGACCGGCCCCCAATGGATGATGAGCAGCTCGCGATCCACGAAGAGCCCATCGGAGAGCAGCGTCACTATCAAGGCCAGCTCGAAGAGATGGATCACGGCTTTGTCGCCGGCGTAGACGTGAATGGCGTCGACCTCCGCCAGCACCAGCCCGGCCGCGACCGAGAGCACCGCGATCGAGAGGACCGTGCCTCGCATCAGCCCCGACAGCAGCGCGGCGGCAGCAAGCAGGCCCCCCGCGAAGAGCAGCGCCGTTCCGAAGCCCACGTCCATAGAGGGGCTTATATCGGGTCGGGGTCGCCTCTCCCCCCCGCCGGCTGCGGGTCAGCAGCCGAGCTTGCGCAGCTTCTTGCGGAGCTTGCGCTTCTTCGCCTTGGTCTTCGCCTTCTTCAGCTTCCTGTGGAGGCGCTTGCAGGCCGGGTTCGGCGTAGGGGTCACCGCGGCTCCGCCGGGTCCGGTGCCGGCGAGTCCCGTGCCGGTGGGTCCGGTGCTCGCCGGAGGCGGTGGCGGTGGTGGCGGTGGCGCGACCGCCTCCACCTCGAAGGCGCCGATGTCGCAGGCCACGCCCTGCGGGCGGGTGACGCCGCGCTGGTCCACCCCGCTCACGGGACTCGTCGCGCACCTGGTGTCGTCGCCCGCGCCGATCGCGACGCTGCCCGCGCCCAGTGCCCGGGTGAGCGTCGGTCCACCGTTGGCGGCCAGTGCACCGAGGGCAACTGACGCGAAGGGCACGCCCACCTGGTTGCTCTGGGACGGGTCCGGGTCGAGGAAGCACCCCGAATCGTCCGTATCGATGCTGTGGTCCGCGGCCGGCGTGGCGAACAGGGTGCAGTCGTTGCCCGAGCCGGCGGCGGAGTTCCCCTCGATGATCGTGTTCCGGATCGTCACGCTGGTTCCACTCAGCCCACCTCCGTCGCCGGCGGTTCCGTTCCCGGCGATCGTGCTGTTGAGGATCGTGGCCGTCCCACCGCCGGACAGAACGCCGCCCGCCCCACTCCCTCCGGAGCTGTTCCCGGAGATCGTGCTGTTGACGATGGTCATCGGGATGCCGCTGCTGAGCGCGCCGGCCACGCCGCCGACGAACCCGGTCCCGGCCTGGTTCGCGTCATTGCCGCTCACCGTCGATCGATTCAGGGTCAGCGGGCCGTTTGCCTTGATCCCCGCTGCCTGACCGCCGACCCCGGTGATCGTGTTCCCACTGACGGTGCTCTGATTGAGGATCAGGGAATCCGACGAGCTCGAGGTGCGAATCCCCGCACCCTCGGGGCCCACCCCGGTGGTCTCGATGGCGTTCCCCGTGACCTGGACCCGGTTGAGGGTGAGGGTGCTCGCCCCGGTCTCGATCCCGGCGCCGGTGTCGTCTGTGACCTTGCCGTCCGCGATCGTCACGTCGTTGATCGTCGTCCGGGTCTGCCGAGAAGCCGAGCTGAAGGACGCGACTGCCGAGGTTCGCGTCGAGGGTCGTGCCTCCGGCGTTTCCATTGATCGACAGACCGCCGTTGAAGCTGATCAGCTGGCCGAGTGTCAGGGTCACCGTCCCTGGGACGGAGACATTGATCGTGTCGCTCTCGGCGTTCTGGTCCGTCTCCTCCAGGGCGGCGCGGAGCGTGCAGTCACCTCCGCCGCCGTCGCAGGTGCCGTCAAATGTCCCGCCGAAGTCGGCATCGTGAGCGTCGGCGAGGCTGTTCACGTCGAACACCGCGGCGGAGGCGTTGCGCGCGCAGGCCGCGGTGGCGCTCGCCCGTGACGACTTCGAAGCGGCCGCCGAGGCCGCAGTCTCAGCCGCAGCGCTCGCCGAGCGGGGCGGGCTCCCGATCGATGAGGCCCGTGCGCGGATCCTGGCCGGCCGGGCGCTGGCGCCGGCCGACCGCGACAGAGCGCTCGGCCAGCTCGAGCGGGCGCGCGCGCAACTCGACGCGGTCGGGGCGAACCGGCACCGCGACGAGGCCGCCAGCGAGCTGCGAGCGCTGGGGCGACGCGTCACCCGCCCGAAGCGCGGCCGAGACTCGATCGGCGAGGGGGTCGCCTCGCTGAGCGCCCGGGAGCGCGAGGTCGCGGAGCTGGTTTCGCTCGGGCATACGAACAAGGAGATCGCGGCCGAGCTCTATCTGAGCGAGAAGACCGTGGAGAGCCACCTCTCCCGGATCTTCGGCAAGCTCGGCGCCTCGAGGCGGGCGCAGGTAGCGGCGGCGATGGGCAGTGACCGGGAGCCGGCGGCTCCCTAGCTCAAGCACTTCTCGTGCTTCTTGGCTTAGCGACGACCGCCCTGTGAGAGCGGTGCTCATTCTGCTTGACCGGCCGCTGGTTACGCGGTCCGCGAGGTAACTTGTTCCGAGCCGGAATTCGATTAGGGAGGGAGTGACCCTGCAGGCAATCGTGACCGACGCCAGCGAGCGGCAGGCGCTGGTGGCCATTCGTGACCTCGGCCGCGCGGGGATCGTTACGGGCGCGGTGGATCCGACGGAAGGGGTCCCCGCGTTCGCTTCCCGATGGTGCGCCTGGAGTGCGACCGTCCCGGACTTCGCCCGCGACCCGGACGCCTTCATCGACGTGCTCCTCGATCTCTGCACGCTCCACCGACCTCGTGCGCTGATTCCGTGCCATGACGGAGCCATCGAGGCACTGCGCAGCCGTCGGGACGAGGTCGAACGGACGGTGGCCGTGGCCCTGGCGCCCGAACCGGCCCTGGGGATCGCGATCGACAAGACCGAGACGCTCGCTGCGGCGACGAGGCTCGGGGTGCGCGTGCCGCGCGGGGCGATCGTCGCCGCGCGGGATGATGCCGAGGCCGCCCTGGAGGAGAGTGGCTTGCCCGCGGTGCTCAAGCCCGTCCGCTCCTGGGTTGGGGCGCGGCGCCTGGCACCAATCTTGATCAACGAGCGAGGGTCGGCGCTGCACGCCATCGAGGAGTTCCTCGATGCCGGCACGCCTGTGGCAGTGCAGGAGTTTCTGCCCGGAGCGCGGGAGGCGGTGAGCCTCGTGTACGCCCGCGGTCAGGTGCTGGCGCGCTTCGCTCAGCAGGCGCACCGCATGTACCCGCCCCTTGGAGGGTCATCGGTTCTCAGGGAGAGCATTCCGCTCCCCCCCGACGCAGAAGCGGCCGCGGAGCGGCTGGTCACCGAGCTCGACCTAGAAGGCTATTCGGAGGTCGAGTTTCGCCGCGACCGGGAGGGTCGCGCGGTCCTGATGGAGATCAACCCACGACTCTCGGCCTCGGTCGAGATCGCCGTGCGCTCCGGGGTTCCGTTTCCGCGGCTCATCTACGCATGGGCTGCCGGCGAGCGGATCGAGCCGAGCAACGGCTACCGTGTCGGGATGCGAATGCGATGGTTGGGGGGAGACCTTTCATGGCTCGAGAGCGCGCTGCGGACGCGCGGGCATCCGGATCTGCCGAGCCCCACCCGCGCGCTCGGATCGTTCGCCGCGGACTCGCTGCGACCGGCCGGCTACGACTACTGGGACGCCCGCGATCCTCGCCCGGCACTGGTCGTGACGGCGGAAGCCACTCGCAATGCTGGACGCAGGGCGGCGCGCCGGATGCGCCGGCGGACCGGCGCGGCGTCTCCCGCCAGGCCCCCTGGGGCGGACACGGAGGTCGCGATAGTCGGCGCGGGCCCCTACGGCCTGTCGCTCGCGGCTCACCTCACCTCCCGCGGCGTGGACCACCAGATCTTCGGTCAGCCCATGGCGGGCTGGAGCGACCACATGCCGCAGGGGATGAAGCTCAAGTCGGAGGGGTTCGCCTCGAACCTCTCCGATCCGTCCGGCGAGTACACGCTCGAGCGCTATTGCGAGGAGAAGGCAATCGAGTATGGGGACATCGGCATCCCAATCGAGCTCGACACATTCGTCGGCTATGGCCGCTGGTTTCAAGAGGGCGCCGTGCCGGAGGTGCGGAGGAATCGGGTCGATCTGGTGGAGCCAGCTGCCGACGGCTACCAGCTCACGCTGGACTCGGGAGAGACCCTGCGGGCGCGTCGCGTCGTGATCGCCAGCGGACTCGAGGGCTACGACCGCCTTCCTCAGCCGCTCGGCGAGCTGCCGCAGGAGCTGGTCACCCACTCCTACGACCTCCCGGACCTCACGCGGCTCCGGGATCAAAGGATCGTCGTGATCGGTTCCGGGCAGTCGGGGCTCGAGACCGCGACGCTGCTCCACGAGCAGGGCGCCTCCGTGACTCTCACCACCCGGTCGCCCGGGCTCGTGTGGAACGAGACTCCGCGACTGGGGCCCAGGCGGCTGCGGTCCCGCGTGCGCTATCCACGGTCGGGCCTAGGTGATGGGAAGGCGGTCTTGTTCTACTCGCGGGCGCCGCAGCTGTTCCGCGGCCTCCCTCGGGCCAAGCGGTTGGAGCTCGCCTTCAGCGTTCTCGGTCCGGCTGGTGGCTGGTGGCTTCGTCCCCGCTTCGAGGGCCAGGTCGAGGCTCTGACCGGCCGTCGCATCGTCGCGGCGGAGGCGATCGACGGCGAGGTGCAGCTACGGCTGGACGGCAATGGAGGCGTCGAGGAGCTGACCGCCGGCCACGTCGTGGCGGCGACCGGTTACAGACCGGATCTCGGACGTCTGAAGTTCCTGGATCCGACCATCCGGGACGGAGTCGCCCGCTTCGCGGGCGCGCCGGTGCTCTCCGGCTCGTACGAGAGCAGCGTTCCGGGTCTCCACTTCATCGGCTTCGCGGCACTGGTCAGCTTCGGGCCGGTCATGCGGTTCGTGTACGGGGCGGACCTCACCGCGCGCCGCCTCTCGCGGAGCCTCGCTCGCGCGGCGGGCTGAGATCGCCGGCTCCCGTGCGACGCCCAGGAACGCCGTGATCCCTAGCAGCGGGGATCGCTGAGGACGTCCGGGCCGAAGGGTCGCAGGCCCGCCTGTCCGGCGAAGCCGAGGTGCGGCAGCCCGAAGTTGTCCTCCACCGAGCGCAGCAGGCTGTAGTGGTTGTAGGCATCCGTCGTCACGGTGCCGGGGTTGATGCAGGGCGAGAGCAGCACGGCTCCCACCTTGCCGCCGCCCTGGCCGAGAGTGAGGGCGCCGGCGAAGGGCGTGTTGGGGCCGGACTGCTCACCGCAGCAGGCGCTGCCGTCGTCCTGCGGCGAGGTCCCACCCTTGGCCTCATCGAAGGTGATCACGATCAGGCCGTGTTTCGCGTAGGCGGGCGACGCCTCGATCTGGGGAATCAGGGTCTGGAGGAACCCGTCGGCCTGGGTCAGCCCCCCGGGCCCGCCATCGGCGCAGGGCGAGTCGTGCCCGTCGTTGCAGAGGTCGGGCGTGATGAAGGAGTAGTCCGGCGTGGTCGACTCCGAGGCCAGGTCTCTACTCAGCTGGCTGAGGTCCACGTCGTGCGCCTGGCAGGTCGGGAAATCGATGATCGAGTGGAAATAGACGAACGGGTTGTGGCGGGCGGCGTACTGATCGGTCGCGGTCGCCGTCTGCGTCGAGTCCTGCGAGTTGAGGCCCGGGTGGCGGCAACTCGCCGGCTGGGCCGGCGCCGAGTTCGCCATGTCCTGCATGTACCCCTTCCAGGTGTAGCCGTTGCCCTCGAGCTGGGTGGCGATGTTCTGCACGCCGGGCGGGTACACGCAGCCCTGGCCGATGTACTGGCCGTTCGAGCTCGGCAGGCCCGGGAGGAAGTTCACGTACAGAGGGCAGTCCGCCTGGGTGATCAGGTTCGGGGCCTGCCCGCTGACCATCGAGATGTAGTTGTCGAGGCTGAGATGCCCCGTCGCGTAGTAGTTGGGGACGAAGGCGCCCTGCGATGTGAGGGTCTGCGCGAGGTAGGGCGCCTCGGTGTCCGGGCCAAAGGTGTCCGCCGCGTCCTCGTTCTCCAGGACGACGATGAAGACGTGGTTGACGTGCGGGACCGCCGCGCTCGCCGCGGACGCCCAGACACCGAGCACCCCGAGTGCCAGCCCCGCCATCGCTGCCAACCGCCTGATCATCCACCCACCCCCAGTGCGTTGATCTGCCTGCTGAGTCTCTTCACAGTGCTGTCCGGGCTGGAGAAGATGTCCGCCGGCTTCGCCGGGCCGGTCGGCAGCCCGAAGTGGTCGAAGTACTCGAGCATCTCCGGCGAGCCGATGTGGAGGCCCTCCTTCCTCTCGGCCTCCTTCGCGGCCGCGTCCTCCCCGCTCGCGATGCTCAGCCCCGAGAGACCGGTCTGCACATCGCAGGGCGTGGTGACCGGAGGAAGGGGCGACGGCAGGGTCGGGACGTCGAAGTCGGGGTTCTCCCAGTCGAAGGAGCGGCCGATGTTGGACGCATAGCGGTGTCGCTTGTTCAGATAGCCGAGGCCGAACCGGTAAGAGATCAGCTTCAGGATCGACTCATGGGTGACGGTCATGTGGCTGACGTGGCCGCGCCGCGCGTACGGGGAGATCGCCACGCCGGGCACCCGGAATCCGGTGATCCCGAAGCTCTCCTCCAGGTTGGAGCTGGAGAGGTCGTCTGGGACGAGCACCGGCGAGACGTGGTCGAAGAAGCCGCCCCACTCGTCGTAGTTGACGAACATCGCGCCCGTCCGGAACTGCGGTGAGGACACGAACGCGTTGACGATGTCGGCCATGAACGCCTGACCGATCCTGATGTCGCCATGAGGATGCTCGTCCCCCGAGAGACCGCGCCCGCCGCCCCCGTCGAGGAACATCGGGTCGACGAAGCAGAGGTTCGGGAGATCGCCGGTCGCGGCGTCGAGATAGAAGTCGGCGACCGACTTCAGGATCGAGGCGTAGCGGGGGCCGAAGACGCCGATGAAGGCGAGGTCGCTGAAGTAGTAGCCGACGCTCAGCCCCTGGGCCTGCATCAGGTCCCAGATGGTCTCCCAGTGGTAGAGCCCGCCGTTGGCGAGGGCCAGGACGACGTCCTGCACCTGGCCGTTCGCCTTGTTCCCGCCCGCGGTCGCCGAGTGCTGGTAGAGGCGATTCGGCCAGGTCGGGCCGAGCAGCGAGGCGAAGTAGCGGTCATAGAGCGTGAACGCGTCCGCGGCCGCCGGGATGAACGGGATGTCGTTCTTCTCGTAGTAGCCGAGCGCGAACTCGTCGCTTGCCTTGTAGAAGCCGTCGAGCTTGCCGTTGTTGTACTCGAGCCGGGCGCCGTCCCATTCGTGGTTCGGATCTCCGAAGGCGCATCCCTGGAAGTCCGGGGCGAGCGAGTGGGTCGCGTGTGACAGACCCTCGTCGTCCGGATAGCTGAGACCGGCGTTCTTCGCGTCGGCGTCGGTGCGCCAGCCGAAGTAGTGGTCGAAGGAGCGGTTCTCCTGCATCAACACCACGAAGGTGTCGATCGGCATGTTCGAAGGGCTCGGCAGGGCCGCGGCGGTCTGAACCTGCGCTGCCTTCCTCAGCAGGGCGCTGGCGGGACCGGCGGTGGCCAGACCCGCCGCGCCGGCGAGCGCCGCGGTCTTTGCCAGGAACTCGCGGCGGCGCAGATGGCTCTCGGGGTGCTCGGCGGCAAAGCGCTCCTCGGCCTCGCGATCGGCAAACTCTCCGTGCCGGTGGCCGCTCACGGCGTCACCACGGTCTCGCAGTTGTAGACGCCGTCCTCGGCGCGGTCGACGTAGACCGTGTCGTTGCCGGCTCCGCAGTCAATCGTGTCGGGGCCGTCATCCCGAGCATGGATCACGTCGTTCCTGGCGGTGCCGTTGATCACCTCATAGCCGGGACCGCCGTTGATGGTCCGGGCGATCACCACGGCGCCGGTCACCAGGGCGATCCCAAGCAGCACGGCGACGGCCAGGACGAGCGCCCGGCCGCGATCTCGCACACGGCGCCCCCCGGCGCCGGAGATTCTCGGCGTACCCCTCAAGCAAGCCGAATATATCTCGCTCGCTCGCGCGCTGCGCCACCTACATGTGAAGAGGGAGCAGCTAGCTGAGGCTGGCGCCGGCCGGGACGCGCACCAGGTCGCGCTCGTGCAGCAGCTCCGCGACCTGCACGGCGTTCGTCGCCGCCCCCTTGCGGAGGTTGTCGCCCACGACCCAGAGGTTGAGGCAGCGCTCGTGGGAGGGATCGCGGCGGATCCGGCCGACCAGGACCTCGTCGCGACCCGCGGCCGCGATTGGTAGCGGGTAGATCCCCGCACCGGGGTCGTCGAGGACGACCAGGCCCGGGAATCGTGAGAGCAGCTCGCGGCACTCCTCCGGGGAGAGGTCGCGGCGGGTCTGGACGTTCACCGACTCTGAGTGGCCGGTGACCACCGGAACGCGGGCGCAGGTCGCCGAGATTCCGACGTCCTCGGTGAGCCCGAGGATCTTCCGTGTCTCGGCCATCACCTTGCGCTCCTCGGTCGTGTAGTCGTCGCCGTCGTTGAAGTTCTCGACCTGCGGCAGGACGTTGAACGCCACCTGGTGCGGATAGACCGTGGGCTCCACCGACTTGCCGTCGAGGATGGCCTTCGACTGCTCGCGCAGCTCTGCGATTGCGTTTCGTCCCGTCCCGGAGACCGACTGGTAGGTGGAGACGATCAGACGCTCGATCCCGGCGGCGTCGAGGATCGGCTTGAGCGCGACCATCAGCTGCATCGTGGTGCAGTTGGGGTTCGCGACCAACCCGTTGTGATCGGCCGCTGCATCGTCGTTGACCCCGGCGACCACCAGGGGGACGTCCTCGTACATCCGCCAGAAGCTGGTGTTGTCTACGACGACCGCGCCGGCGTCGATCAGCTTCGGAGCCCACTCGGAACTCAGCTTGCCGCCGGCCGAGCTCAGCGCGAGGTCGAGCCCCTGAATCGACTCCTCGGTCAGCTCCCGAACCTCGATGTCGGAGCCCCCGAAGCTCACCTTGCTGCCGGCCGATCGCGCAGACGCCAGCGGCAGGAGCTCGCTGACCGGGAACTTGCGCTCGGCGAGCACCTCGAGAATCGTCGAGCCGACGGCGCCGGTGGCGCCGACGACTCCAACCCGATATGCGCTCTTCCCGGTCACGGGCTCACCGTCGGTCGATGCTCGGTGCCGGTCGGCTCCTCCTTGCGGATCGCGTCCTCGCCGAGCTCGAAGGAGTTATGGAGAGCCTCGACGGCCTGCGGCACCTGGTCGGCGCGGATCACGCAGGAGATCTTGATCGGCGAGGTGGAGATCATCTCGATGTTGATCTTGTTGTCGCCGAGGACGCGAAAGACCCTCGCGGCGACGCCCGGGTGGCTGCGCATCCCGGCGCCGACGATCGAGACCTTGCCCATCGCCTCATCGGTCTCGATGCCGATCTCGGAGTCCTCGAGCCGGATCGCCTCGACTGCGGCTTCGAGGTCATCCGCCTCGAGGGTGAACGACAGGTCCGCGCCGCTGTCGTGAGAGACCGGCTCGTTCTGGATGATCATGTCGACGTTGATGTTGGCGCCGGCGAGCGCGCCGAAGATCCGGCCGGCGACGCCGGGCTCGTCGGGCACGCCGGTCAGCGTGACGCGCGCCTCATCCCTGGAATGGGTGACTGCGGTTACGAGTGGTCGTTCCATGGTTTCCATTTCCGAGACGACGAGGGTACCGGTGCCATCATCGGCCGAGCTTCGGCAATGGATCCGAACGCCGTGGTTTCGCGCATACTCGACGGAGCGCAGCTGCAGCACCTTTGCGCCCGAGGAAGCCATCTCCAGCATCTCCTCGTAGGAGACGATCGGGAGCTTGCGCGCGTCTGGAACGATCCTCGGATCCGCGCTGAAGACGCCCGCGACGTCCGTATAGATCTCACACTCCTCCGCGCCCAGGGCAGCCGCCAGGGCGACGGCGGTCGTGTCGGAGCCGCCCCGTCCGAGCGTGGTCACGTCACGGCTCTCGGTCGAGACCCCCTGGAAGCCCGCGACCAGCACGATCGAGTCCTCCTCCAGCGCGTTCTTGATGCGGTCGGCGCGCACGTCGATGATCCGAGCCTTGGTGTGGGAGGAATCGGTGACGATTCCCGCCTGCGAACCGGTCAGGGAGATCGCCCGGTGGCCGAGGTCGTTGATCGCCATCGCGCACAGCGCACACGATTCGCGCTCGCCGATCGAGAGCAGCATGTCCATCTCGCGCGGGTCGGGCCGGGGCGAGATCTCACGGGCAGCCTCGACCAGCCGGTCGGTCGTCTTGCCGCGGGCCGAGAGCACGGCGACGACGCGCTGGCCCCCCTCGCGGGCGGCGACGATCCGCCTGGCGGCGCGCTTCAGCTCCTCGGTCCCGGAAACCGAGGTGCCTCCGAACTTCATCACCACGATTCCGTCTGTCTTGGTGGCGCTCACAGGCGACTGAGGATAGGTCAGCTTTACGCCCCTCCTTAGAATGGTGCCCTGGAGATGGGCAGTGAAGCGGCAATCGACGTGGTCGGGCTGCACAAGGCCTACGGCGAGCACGAGGCGGTCAGGGGGATCGACTTCGAGGTCGCCCGCGGCGAGGTGTTCGGATTCCTCGGGCCGAACGGCGCGGGCAAGACGACGACCATCGAGATCCTCGAGGGCTACCGGCCGCGGACCGCCGGCGACGTCTCCGTCCTCGGGACCGATCCCGGAAGGCCGACGCGCGCGTGGCGGACCCGGATCGGACTCGTCCTGCAGGAGTGCGAGCTCAACCCGCTGCTCACCGTCGAGGAGACGATGAAGCTCTATGCCAGCTTCTTCCCCGAGCCGCGTTCCGTCGACCAGACGCTGGAGCTGGTCGGGCTTCAGGGCCGCCACGGCGTACGCGTCGGCGCGCTCTCGGGCGGCCAGCAGAGGCGGCTCGACGTCGGCGTCGGGATCATCGGCAACCCCGAGCTTCTCTTCCTCGACGAGCCGACGACGGGCTTCGACCCCACGGCCCGCCGCGAGGCCTGGAACATGATCGAGGGGCTGAAGGCGCTGGGCACCACGATCGTGCTCACCACCCACTACATGGAGGAGGCCCAGCACCTCGCCGACCGCGTGATGATCCTGCGCGAGGGCCAGATCGTGGCCGAGGGCGCCCCCGCGACCCTCGGCGACAAGCTCGGTCGGGAGACGATGATCCGCTTCCGGCTCACCGACGGGCTCGATCCGGAGAGGATCTCCACGGCGCTCGGGCGCCCAGCCACGGTCTCCGGGAACCAGGCGACGCTCGCCAGCACGGAGCCACAGCGCGATCTCTACAGGATGCTTCGCTGGGCCGAGGACTCGGGCGTCCACCTGGCGGATCTCGAGGTCCGGCGTCCCAGCCTGGAGGACGTCTTCCTCGCGGTCACGGGAAATGAGGATTCGGAGGGAGACCGCGAGTGAGCGACGCGGGCCTCGTCCTGATCCAGACGCGCTACGCGCTCACGGCGACGCTCCGGACGCCCCGGGCGCTGCTCTTCGGCGCCCTCTTTCCGATCATCTTCCTCATCCTCTTCAACTCCCTGTTCAGCAACGGCGCCGCCGCCACGACGACGGTGGAAGGGCATGTGGTTGGAGTGCACTCCTACTTCACCGCCGGCCTGATCGCCTACGCGCTGGCCCTCTCCTGCTTCAGCACCCCCCTGATGGCCCTCGTCGCCCAGCGCGAGCGCGGCCAGCTCAAGCGGCAGCGAGGGATGCCGGTCCCGGCCTGGACCTTCGTCGCCGCTCAGGTCCTGCGCTCGGTCGCCTTCGCCTTCGCCGTCGGGGCGGTCATGATCGCGATCGGGATCGCGGCGTATGGCGTCGACTTCCCCGCGCAGACGATCCCCGGGTTCGTCATCTATCTCTTCCTCGGCACCGCGACCCTCTCGGCGCTCGGGATCGCCGCGACGGCGCTGGCCAAGAACGAGGACAGCGCCCAGCCGATCGGGGCCTTCACCGTCGTGATGCTCTCCTTCATCTCCGGGATCTTCATCCAGATCGACACGCTGCCGAACTGGATGGCGGACATCGGCCGCGTGTTCCCGCTGTACCACCTCGCCTCGGGCCTCCAGACCACGGTCTCCAAGGATCCGACCGGCATCGGCCTGAACGGCGGCGACGTGATCGTCCTCGCCCTCTGGGGCCTCGCCGCGATCAGGATCGCGACCAAGCGATTCAAGTGGGAGCCGCAGGGCCGCGCGAGCGAATAGGCGTGTGATCCAGAACACATACGCTGGTATATCGGATTGATATATCTACGCGCTATGGAGCTGAGTGCGACCGGGAAGGTGATCTTGGGAATGCTGGCGGCGCGCCCGCGCTCCGGCTACGAGATCAAGCAGCTGGTCGACGGCTCCGCGCGCTTCTTCTGGGCCGCCAGCTACGGGCAGATCTATCCGGAGCTGAAGCGGCTCGAGCAGGAGGGGCTGGTCACCGGAAGCGATTCCGCGCAGGGCGCCCGGCAGCGGACGACCTACAAGCTGACCGCCGCAGGCAAGCGCGCGGCGCGCGAGTGGATCGCAGGAGCGCCCGAGGTCTTCGAGCTTCGCGACGAGGGCCTGCTGGAGCTCTTCTTCGCCGGCGCGATCGATCCGGCGCGCGCGCCTGAGATCGCCCGGGAGCGCGCCGCGAAGGCGGCGGCGAGCGCCGCGGATCTGCGGGCGATCGAGGAGCAGATCCAGCGGCTCGGCAAGCACGAGGGCCCGGAGCACAGCCCGGACGCCGGCTCCATGGCCGTCCTGCGGTACGGCATCGAGATGAACGAATGGGCGGCTCGGTGGTTCGAGCGCGCCGCCGAGAACCTGGAACGGGGGTAGAGATGTTCAACGGACTCGCATCGCTCGCTCAGCGCCGCGGCCGGCGCGTCGTGATCTTCGCCGCGGTCTTCTTCGCCGTGGCGGGTGCGTTCGGGGGAGGGGTCGCCAGCAAGCTCGCGCCCTATGGCGCCGACGACCCGGCGACGGAGAGCGTCAAGGCGGGAGACCGCCTGAACGCGGACGGCTTCCGCCAGACGAGCGTGATCGTCCTCGCCCAGGGTGTCTCGCCGACCAGCCCGGCGGGGCAGCGCCGGATCGCGCAGCTCGAAGCGCAGCTGAAGCGCAACCCGGCCGTTTCCACCGTGACGAGCTACCTGGAGACCCACAGCCCCGATTTCGTCTCGCGTGGCGGCGATACGACGTACATCGCGGTCAGCCTGAAGCCGACGGACGACAAGGAGCAGCAGGATGCCGCGCAGGCGATCGCGGACAACCTCGACGGTCAGCCAGGCATCAGCGTCGGCGGCATCGCCCTGGCGCAGGAGCAGGTCAACAAGCAGGTCGAGAAGGACCTGCGGATGGCGGAGCTGCTCGCCTTCCCGATCCTCTTCCTGCTCTCGCTGCTCTTCTTCCGCAGCGGCGTGGCGGCCCTGCTGCCGCTGCTGATCGGCGGCCTGGCGATCGTCAGCACTTTCCTGGCGCTGCGGATCGCCAACGAGGTCGTCGACGTCTCGATCTTCGCGCTCAACCTGACGACAGGCCTCGGCCTGGGCCTGGCGATCGATTACAGCCTGTTCATCGTCTCGCGCTATCGCGAGGAGATCGCGAAGTCCGGCCCGGGCGCCGCCGCGATGAGGCGCACGATGAACACGGCCGGGCGCACGGTCCTCTTCTCATCGATCACGGTGGCGGTGGCGCTTGCCTCGCTGACCGTCTTCCCACAGCGATTCCTCTACTCGATGGGGCTGGGCGGAGCGCTCGTTGCGCTGCTCGCCTCCCTGATCGCACTGACAGTTCTGCCCGCGGTGCTGGCGCTGCTCGGGAACCGGGTGAACGCGCTCGCGCCGGCCTTCCTGCAGCGCCGCGCCGAGCGGGACGCGACGGTCACGGAGTCCGGCTTCTGGTACCGGCTCTCCCGCTTCGTAATGCGCCGGCCGATCCCCGTCGCCACCGCGACCGCAGCCCTGCTGATCGTGCTCGGGATCCCGTTCTACTCGCTCAAGTTCACCTCGGTCGACGCCCAGGTGCTGCCGGAGAGCGCGAGCGCCCGCCAGGTCGACAACGTGATGCGGGCCGAGTTCCCGCCCTTCCACGACACGCCCGTCCTCGCGATCGTCGAGCACGCAACGCCGCCGTCCCTCAGTGCGGTCCGCCGCCAGCTCGCGGGAGCGCAGGGCATCGCGGAGGTCCAGCCGCCGATCCAACTGGCGGGAGGCGATGCCGTGATCCAGGCCTACCAGTCTGAGAGCTACATCTCCGACCAGAGCCGCAACGCCATCAAGGACATCCGGGGCCTGCCGGCTCCGGACGGCTCGACGGTGCTCGTCGGGGGCGCGGCGGCCCATTTCGTCGACCTTCAGTCGAGCCTCGCCTCGCACGGTCCGATCGCTCTGGCGATCGTGATCGTGGCCACGCTGATCGTCCTCTTCCTGATGACCGGATCCGTGGTGCTTCCCGTGAAGCAGCTCGTGATGAACGCGCTCAACCTGAGCGCGGTCTTCGGGATCATGGTCCTCGTATTCCAGGACGGCCGGCTGGAGGGGCTGCTCGACTACCGGGGCCAGGGCGCGCTGGAGCAGACCATGCCGATCCTGCTGTTCGCCGTGGTCTTCGGCCTCTCGACCGACTACGGCGTCTTCCTGCTCTCGCGGATCAAGGAGGCCCGTGACAACGGGGCGAGCGACTCCGAGTGCGTCGCGATCGGCCTGGAGCGCACCGGTCGCATCGTCACGGCGGCCGCGCTGCTCTTCGCCATCGCGATCGGCGCCTTCGCCACCTCCAAGATCATCTTCATCAAGGAGAACGGTGTCGGCACCGCCCTTGCAGTGCTGATCGACGCGAGCCTGATCCGGGCGCTGCTGGTGCCGTCGCTGATGGAGCTGCTCGGGCGCTGGAACTGGTGGGCGCCGAGGCCGCTGCGCCGTCTGCACGACCGGTTCGGGCTGAGCGAGACGAGCTCGGACCAACCGTTCGCGGAGACGCCCATTCACGGCTGATCCATGCCTGGCACCCGTTCCTCCGTAGTAATCACGGTTGTCGCAGCCACCTAGTGGCCGACGTAATCAAGGCGCATGTATTCGAAATCCATCACCTCACTGGCGAGGTGGCTTTGCCCCACCGACTTCGATCGCAAGCGCGCTCTCGATACGAGCGAGCGAGTTCGGCGCGCACGAGCGATCGTCGTAGTGCTGATCGGCGCGTCCGCGATCGTCGTGGTCCCCGAGCTGGGCTGGCTGCCGCTCGCGATCTTCGCGGTGGAGTTCGCTTACCTCGCCGGGATCGACAGGCGGATGGAGCGCTCCAGCTACCCAGAGATCCACGCGGCGGCGGGGATGTTCTCCTCCGGGGTGGCCATGACCGCATCGATCGTGGTGACCGGCGGCTCCGACAGCCCCCTCCTGCCCTTGCTGGCGGTCCCGATTGCGTTCACCGCCGCCCGCTTCCGCCCGCGAGTCGTCCTGGTGGGCGTGGTGCTGGGCGTGCTCGCCATCCTCTCCATCGGCCTCGCGATGGACCCGGGAGGCCTGATCGGTGATCCCACTCGTCCGATCATCGCGATCATCGTCATCGTCGGCGCCGCAGCGATCGCGGTGGCCATCCAGGGGGCCGAGGTTCAGCACAGGCATGAATCCGTGATCGATCCCCTCACCGGTCTGCTCAATCGCAAGGCCCTCGAGTCGCGGTTCAACGAGATCGAGCAGCAGGCTCACGTGAGCGGGGGATCCGTCTGCGTGATCGAGCTCGACCTCGACCACTTCAAGCGAGTCAATGACGTCCTGGGCCACGGCCGCGGCGACGCGGTCCTCCACGACATGGCCTATGAGGTGCGCAAGTCGCTGCGCACCTTCGAGTTGGTGTACCGGATCGGCGGAGAGGAGTTCATGATCATCCTCCCCGGCACGCCTCTCCACAGCGGACTGGAGATCGCCGAGCGAATCCGGTGCCTCGTGCTGGAAAGCCGGCCGGCCGGAGTGGAGATCACGGTCTCGCTCGGGGTCGCGCAGGCGAGCGGTCAGGACGTTCGGTTCGAAAGCCTCTATGCCGAGGCCGACGATGCACTGTACGTGGCGAAGCGGCGGGGACGCAACCGCGTCGCGGCGAGGAACGGCGCCCACCAGGCGGCAATGTCGCTGCCCGGCTGAGGTCGTTCAGACCGACAGCCGCCCGCGGCTATGCTGGCGGCGTGACCATCGCCACGGCCATCTTCCTGATCGCAATCGGCGCGATCCTGCGCTACGCGATCAACGTCACAACCGACGTGATCAACATCCAGACAGTCGGGCTGATCCTGATGATCGCCGGCGGCGCCGGCCTGGCGCTGTCGCTTCTTTACGAGCTCGTGCAGCAGGGCGGGCCACGTGACCGCGACGAGGCTCCGCCTCGAAGCGGCTACGACGACCCGACCCGCCGCCTCTAGAACGCCGAGGCGCTCCAGAGGCGGCGGTCAGGCATGACTGCCCTCAGGGAGCGGGACAGGTGAACGTGTTCATGGCCGGAGCCCCGCCGCTGTAGCGGGCGTTGAATCCCTCTTCGCCGGTCTGGGAGTCGGTGTGGTGCGCTCCGTCAGCGGTCACGTAGTCGATTGAGTAGGTGACCGGATTCGATCCACCATCCTGGTAGCAGACGCCGAACGCGAAGGCGCGGTGCTGACCGAAGTCGAGATCGGTGAAGGTCTCGTTCCCCGTCGGGCCGACTGCGTTGGGCGAGAACGTACTGCTCGGAATCGGGTTCGAAGCCGCCCGTCCGAACGAACCACTCGGATCGAAGACGTAGAGGTCGTAGTCGGTGTTGTCCGCGCCGCCAGTCCAGGTCAGGGTCGCGCGGACGGCCGAGACGGGCGTTGCCGGCGTCTGCGGCGGCTGCTGTTGCTGCTGCTTCTTCTTCTTGCACTTCTTCTTCTTCTTCTTGGCGGAGGTGGCGCTGTGCTTCTTCTTCTTCTTCTTGCACCTCTTCTTCTTCTTCTTGGCGACGACCGCCGTGCCGCCTGAGGCGCTCGCGGCGGCGCCGACCGTCGCGGTGATCGTGAGGGCCAGCAGCGCCAGCAGCGCCAGTCCCAGAATCCCCTTCTTCTGTCTCATCGGTTCCTCTCCCCGTATCGAGTCGAATGCAGTGCGGCGAGCCTACTCCGGTTGGGGGCCGCAGTCGAGGCACGTTTAGCCGAGTGATTGGCGGCCGGCGAGGGCCTTGCCGAGCGTGACCTCGTCGGCGTGCTCGAGATCGGCTCCCACCGGCAGCCCGCTGGCGAGCCTGGTCACGGTGACGCGGTCGCGGAGCGCATCGGCGATGTGGATCGCGGTGGCCTCCCCGGTGGTGGTCGGGTTGGTCGCCAGGACGATCTCCTTCACCTCGCCGTTGACGCGGCCGACGAGCTCGGAGATCCGCAGGTCCTCGGGATCGATCCCGTCGATCGGGGAGAGCGCTCCGCCGAGCACGTGATAGAGGCCGCGGTACTCCCCGGTCCGCTCGATGGGAATCACGTCGGCGGGCTCCTCGACTACGCAGATCAGCGATTGATCGCGGCGGGTGTCCTCGCAGATGCGGCAGCGGGGGCCCTCGGCGAGGTTGAAGCAGACCTCGCAGAGGCCGACCTTCTCCTTCACCTCGCGGATCGCATCCGCGAGGCCGAGGGCATCCTCGTCGTCCGCCCTGAGGATGTGAAAGGCGAGCCGCTGCGCCGTGCGCTGGCCGATCCCCGGCAACTTCGAGAGCTCGGCGATCAGCTGGCTGATCGGTCCGGCATACATGGGATCAGCCTAACCGTGACGGTGGGCGGGTAAGCGACCCGCAAGGACAGGAAAGGAGGAACACCGATGAGCACCGAGCAGGAGCTGTTGGAGATCGAGCACACCCTGGCGACGGGCGGCGGCGACGAGTACCGGGATCACCTGACCGATGATGCCGTCGTGATCATCCCGGGGCAGGCGCTCGACAAGACCGAGACGATCGGCGCAATGGAGCAGAGTCCCGGCTGGGACGAGGTGAAGATCAGCGATCCCCGCGCGCTCGAGGTCGGCGATCGCGGAGCTGTCCTGACCTACCGCTTCGACGGTCGCAGGGGAGACGACTACGCCTACGCCGCCCTGATGAGCAGCGCCTACACGAGGGTCGACGGCGGATGGAAGCTGGTCCTGCACCAGCAGACGCCGCTGCAGGGCTCCTAGCCCAAGCCCGCGCTACATACCCGGGAGACCGGGAAGCCCGCCGCCACCGCCCATTCCGGCGATGCCGCCCATCCGGCTGGCCGCCAGCTCCTGCGCGGAGCGAAGTGCCTCGTTGACCGCGGCGGTGACCATGTCCTGCAGCAGCTCGGCGTCCTCGGGATCGATCGCCTCGGGATCGATCTTGATCTCGCGCAGTTGCATGTCGCCGGTCATGGTCACCTTGACCATGCCGCCGCCCGCGCTCGCCTCGACGATCTCCTCCTTGAGCTGCTCCTGGGCCTTGGCCATCTCGGCCTGCATCTGCTGGGCCTGCTTGAGGATCTGGTTCATGTTGGGTCCCTGGGGGATCAGCCGGCCTCGCTTTCGCGTGTGTCGTCGGGAACGACCTCGGTCGCGTCGAAGTTTTCCTTGATCAGGTCGATCTTCTCTTCCTCACTCAGCTCAGCGGACGCCTGCGGAGCGACTTCGGTCACATCCTCCTCGATCAGCTCGTAGACGGGGCGCAACGGCTGTCCCACGATCACCTTGATCGCCTCTGTCATCCGCTCCACATTGCCCTTCGCCTCCGCCTTCTTCTTGTTGAACTTGGCGGAGCCGGGAAACCCGACCTCCAGCACCGACCGCTCATCGTCGATCGCCAGAGGCCTGGCCTCGTCGAACAGAGTGGAGAGCATCGCCGAGCCGCTGTCCCGCAAATGCTCAACCACCGCCGGCCAGAGCTCGACGACTCGCTCGACCTCGATGGTCGCGGTCGCGACGCTTGCCTTCGGCTCCGGCTGCTTCGGAGCGGGGTCGTCCACGGGCGGCGCGGCCGGGGCCGCGTCCTCAGCAGCCGGGGCCGGCGCTGGGGGCGGGGCTTGGGTTCCAGCCGCAGCTGAGCCGGCCATCGAACTGCTGGAGGCTGCTGAGGCCGCGTCCCCGGCCCCACCGCCGGTCAATCGGGACTCAAGCGACTCGATCCGGCGCAGGAGGGCCTCGCGCGAGGAATCCAGCGAGGGCGTTGCAACCTTGAGCAGAGCGACCTCGAGCGTCAGGCGTGGGTCGTCGCCCTCGCGCATCCCGGCGACCGCCGCGCTGAGCGAGTCGATCGCGCCCATGAGCTTGGCGTCGTTCATGTGCTTCGCCTGGTCAGCAAGGCGCTCTGGCTGGGCGACGGTCACGGTGAAGGACTCAGGCACCTGGCCGGTCGCCCTGGCGACCAGCAGCTGGCGGAGGTGGGCGATCAGGTCTCTTGCGAATTGGCCTGGGTCGCGGCCCGAGCGGGAGAGGCGCTCCACGGCTTCGAGTGCTGCCTTGGCGTCTCCTTGGGCCAATGCGTCTGTCGTGTCGAAGAGCAGGTCGGCGTCTGCGGCGCCCAGGACCTCGACCACCTCGTCGGTCGTGACCGAGTCTCCTCCGAAGGCCACGAGCTGATCGAGCGTGCCCAGGGCGTCGCGGAAGCTGCCTGTGGCCGAGCGGGAGATCAGGGCGACCGCCCCGTCCTCGATCTCGATCGACTCGGCGGCCGCGACTCTCTTCACCACTTCCGCGATCTGCTCCAGGGAGGGCCGCTGGAAGTCGAAGCGCTGACAGCGGTCCACGATCGTGGCCATCACCTTCTGCGGCTCGGTCGTCGCCAGGACGAAGGCTGTGTTGGGCGGCGGCTCCTCGAGCGTCTTCAGGAAGGCGTTCCACGCTTCCTTCGTGAGCATGTGCGCCTCGTCGAGGATGTAGACCTTCCAGCGGCCGGCGGCCGGGGCGAAGCCGACGCGGTCGCGCAGCTCGCGGATGTCGTCGACGGAGCGGTTCGAGGCGGCGTCCATCTCGATCACGTCGAGCGAGGTGCCCGCCGCGATCGTCTGGCAGGACTCGCACTCGCCGCACGGGGTCAGGGTCGGCCCGTTGACGCAGTTGAGAGAGCGAGCGAGGATCTTGGCCATCGAGGTCTTGCCGGTCCCGCGAGAGCCGACGAACAGGTAGGCATGGTGAACTCGGCCCTTCTCGACGGCGTTCGAAAGGGTGCGCACGATGTGCTCCTGCCCGACGACCTCCGCGAAGCTCTGCGGGCGGTGGCGGCGATAGAGAGAGGCGGACTCGGCCACGTTTCGAGTCTATCCCCCGCCCTCCGAGCCACAGCCCGGCATCCCCTCGCGCGGGGCGCTTTTCCGGCATATACGGCCGAAAATGCGCCCCGCGCCGCTTAAATATCCGCCGTGGCCTACGACGAGGAGCTCGCCGACCGTGTCAGGGAAGTGCTCTCGGCCCGCGCCGACGTCTCCGAGCGGAAGATGTTCGGCGGCATCGTCTTCATGGTCGCGGGCAACATGGCCTGCGGCGTGTTGGGAGAGGACCTGATCGTGCGCCTCGGGGATGAGGAGGCGGAGAGGGCGCTCACCGAAGACGGCGTTCGCCCGTTTGACTTCACCGGCCGGCCGATGAGGACCACGGTGTACGTCTCGGCGGAGAGAACCTCTGGCGACGCCGGGTTGGCGGAGTGGGTCGAGGCGGGCGCCGACTACGCGGCCTCGCTGCCGCCGAAGCCATAGTTAGGGTTCCCGCCGTGTGGAGAGGGGCCGGGATCGCGACGTTTGCCTGCGCGCTCGCCTGCGGCGTCCCTTTGTCGGGCTGCGGAGGCTCGTCGGATTCGGGCGGCACCATCGCGTCGACCTCCACCGGTGCAAGCGGCGGGCCCACGGCGACCCCGGTCGACGTCCACGCGCTCCCCGTCGGCACGGACCGCTACGTCACCGACGGGCCGAAGAAGGGCGACGTCTACTCCTGCATCACGAGCTTCAACGGCGGCGGCGCCGACGTGATGGGGCCGTGGTTCAGCTCGGACGGCAAGACCTTCGACCTGACGAAGAAGGTCGCGGTCGAGGGCAAGGTCAAGTGGGATTCGAGGTTCTCGGAAGAGGTCTCGGGCTCGAAGCGCGCCCTGAGCGGCAACGGCCTTCCGCCCGACCCGAGCGGCGTCTTCCCGGTCCAGACCGACGATCCCGCCTACCAGTACGACCGCAACCCCAACACGATCTCCGCCTACACGCTGGCGGCCTCCCTGCCCGCGAACCCGAAGGAGGCATCCGAACCGAGCTGCGTGGGCGGGACCATCGGGATCGCGAAGACGGGCATCCCGATCTTCAGCGCCTTCGACGCCGGCGGACGCGATGCAGTCGCCTGGGAGACCCAGGACCGCTGCGACGCCCATCCCGAGAGGACCGGCCAGTACCACTACCACTCGCTCTCCGCCTGCATCGCGGCGCTCAGCGACACCGGCGGCGAGCCGAACTCATCTGAGCTGATCGGCTGGGCCCTGGATGGGTTCGGGATCTACGTGGAGCGGGACTCCAAGGGCACGATGCTCTCCAGCGCCGACCTCGACGCCTGCCATGGCCGCACCAGCAGCGTGGACTGGAACGGGAAGCAGGTGTCGATGTACCACTACGACGCCACGCTCGACTTCCCATACCTGGTCGCCTGCTACCGCGGCACGGCGATCGACTCGGCCGAGGGGCTCGCGACCGGGCCGCCGGATACCGGCGGGCCGCCCGGCGGGCCGCCCGGCGGTGCCCCGTGAGCAGCCGGCTCAGACGCAGGTGATCCCGAGATCCTGCTGCAGGCCACGAGTGAAGAAATGGACCGTGCACCCATCCTCGAGACGAGGCTCCCGGGCGTGTCCGCCGCGTTTGGCTCGGGCCAGGCTTGCCTGCATCACATGTCGGCTACCGCTTAAGGCTGCTTCCTTCCGGACCTGACCTGGTTCGCAGGCCGACATTGCGCAGGACCTGGCCGTCAACGCCGCCTGCGGCGGCCCGGCCCCGAGGGCCGGTCCCTCGTCAGGGAATTCAGCTCCGCTGGAGCGGGTTGCGGATTACAGGGCACCGCTAATTCCCCGCCTAGCACGGTCCGAGCCAGAGTCTAGTCGGGGGCTTCATCTATTTGGCCGAACGGCCGATAGATAAGGGATGGAGACCAGCTCAACCACGTCCGTGAGCACCGTCCAGGCTCGCAGGGGACTGATCCCGCCCACCGGGTCGAGCGATCCGCGCCGTCGCCTCGGCGAGGTGGCCATCGACCTCGGATTCGCGGACCGCGAGCTGATCGAGCGCGTGATGGCGAAGGAGAACGAGGCCGGGCAGCCTATGGGCGCCCTGCTCGTGGAGAGCGGGATCATCGATTCGAATCAGCTGGCGCGGATCCTCGCTGAGCGGAACTCCCTTCCATTCGTCGACCTGAGGGAGTTCGAGGTGGATCAGGGAGCGGCGAACCTCGTCGACGCGACCGAGGCACGTCGATACGGCGCGATCCCGATCGCGTTCCTCGACGACGGCGGGCTGCTGGTGGCCACCGGCGATCCCTCCAACGTTGTCGGCACCGACAACATCGCGATGGCGACGGGCTACGACGTGAAGCGCGCGATCGGCACGGCCGACGGCATCGCGACCCTGATCACCCGGCTCACCGGGCTGACCGGCTCGGTCAAGGAGATCGACGACGCCGCAGACGGCGACTCCCAGGAGGACGGGGTCGTCGAGTTGCGCGCATCGGCGAAGCAGGCGCCGGTCGTCAAGCTGGTGCACGCGGTCATTGCCGACGCGGTGAACCGTGGGGCCTCCGACATCCACTTCGACCCGCGGCGCGACGCGATGCAGGTCCGATACCGAGTCGATGGCGTCATGCTCGACTCGATGACGGTGCCCAACAGCCTGGTGGCCGGCCTCGTCTCGCGGATCAAGATCATGGCCGACCTCGACATCGCCGAACGCCGGATCCCACAGGACGGCCGCATGGCCCTGGACGTAGACGGCCGGCACATCGATATCCGCGTGGCGGTATTGCCGGTGATCCGCGGCGAGTCGGTGGTGATGCGGATCCTGGACAGGGAACGGGTCGTGCTCGAACTGAGCTCGCTCGGGATGCGGGACGAGGACCGGGAGCTGGTGCTCCGCGCTGTGGGCCAGATCCAGGGAGCCATCCTCGCCACGGGCCCGACCGGCACCGGCAAGACGACCACGCTCTATGCCCTGCTGCGCGAGCTCAATACCTCCGAGCGCACCCTGATCAGCATCGAGGACCCCGTCGAGTACGAGGTGGACGGCGTCAAGCAGATCCATGTCAACCACAGCGCCGGGGTCACCTTCGCCTCGGGCCTTCGCTCGATGGTGCGCTCCGATCCTGACGCCCTGATGGTCGGCGAGATTCGCGACACCGAAACGGCTCAGATCGCGATGGAGGCGGCCCTCACCGGCCACCTCGTCCTCTCGACGCTGCACACCAACAGCGCCTCGATCACCGCCGCCCGCCTGATCGACATGGGCGTGGAACCGTTTCTGATCGCGTCCGGGATCCGGTGCATCATCGGCCAGCGGCTGGCGCGCCGGCTCTGCGATGACTGCAAGCGCCCCGCGACCATCTCCGGCGCCGATCTGAGCGCGCTCGGCATCGCGGAGAACGGCGGGCCGCCCGCCGTCTTCGAGGCCCATGGGTGCGCAAGCTGCCTGGGCACCGGCTATCGCGGCCGGATCGGGCTCTACGAGGTGCTGACGCCGAACGAGGAGATCCGGAGCCTGATCATCGCCAAGGCCGCCAGTGACGACATCGAGGCCGCCGCCGTTGCCGCCGGGATGCACCGCATGCGAGACGACGGGCTCGAGAAGGCACGCAACGGGATCACCTCCGTCGCCGAGGTCCTCCGCGTCGTCGGCGACGCCTAAGGCTGCGCGGCTACTTCCTCGATCAGCTCCGCCGCCCGCTCGTTCCCCCGCGCGGCCTGGAGCCTCTTCGACACGGCAGCGAGGCGGGCGCCGAGGCCACGGTCGGCGAGCAGCCGATCGATCGCCGCCGACAAATCACCGTCCTCGAACGAATAGGTCGGCAACCGGATTCCAAAGCCCGTCTCGTCGATTCGCTGCGCGTTGTCGTGCTGGTCCCAGAAGATCGGCAGCATCACCATCGGCTTGCCGAAATGCAGGCACTCGGTCGTCGTGTTGTTGCCGCCGTGGGTGATCACCAGGTCCACGTGCGGCAGAACCGAGACCTGCGGCAGGAACTCCTCGCCCACCATGTTGTCGGCGAGCTCGTACTCGGCGTGCTGCGGGCCCTTCGAGACCACATACCGATGCGGCGTCTTCGCGAGCGCCTCGACGAGCCTCTCCATCAACGGCACGTCCCCTGAGCCCAGGGAGCCGAGGCTCACGTAGATGAGCGCGCCATCGCGATCGGCGAGCTCGGGCGGCGGCGACCATTCCGCGTCCGTTGTCCGGACGCTCGACTCGAGATTGCGCCAGGTCGGCCCCAACGCCACCGAGCGCGCGTAGTCGACCTCGCTCGGATACAGGTAGAGGTTGAGCCAGCCGGACTCGTGGATCATCTCGCCATCCGGCAGCGGCGGCGCCCCGCGCTCCGTGCAGAACTGGCTGAAGCCCGCCTGCATCTCCCCGGTCACCCGGCGGTACTCCTCGCGGTACCTCTCCCAGTCGGATCCGTCACCGCTCGGCAGGCCCGTGAAGGGCGGCGGGAGCTCGGGGTCCTTGACCTCGAGCGGATTGCAGGAGACGATCCGGACCCAGGGCCGTCCGCTCGCCGGAATGGCCGGGAATGAGCAGACGTTGTCCTCGACGATCACGTCGGGCTTGACCTCCTCGAAGATCTCGGCCAGTCGCTCGTCGACGTACCTCGCGCCGTCCAGCAGGGCCTCCCAGGTCGGCGCGATGAACTCGCCGAGCTGGTCGAAGGTCGATTTCCGGAAGACCGGGGCCGTCTCGCGGATGAAGTCCTTCCAGAACTGCCCTGGCTCCTCCTCCACCTCGGGCGGCGGGGCGAGCCGCATCAGGCTCTCCTCGAATCCCTTCTCCTCCAGAGTCCCGGCGAACGACTCCTCGATTACGAAAACCACTCGGTGCCCGCGGTGCCGTAGCACCTCGCCGATGCCGATGCAGTTGTTCGTCGGGCCGAACGCCCCCTCGGGGAAGAACACGACGGTCTTTCCCTGGCTCTCGGCCATGTTCGCGCGGCGAGTCTATGGCCCTGCACCTCTGCGGGCACTGTCGATCGGAACGGCGGTCGTTCGTCGTTAGGGTGAAGCGGCGAACCGCGCCGCCCAGAGAAGGAGATTTCGGATGAAGTACGCATTCACGATCTACAGAGACGAAAACCAGCGCGACAGCGCGACCCCCGAGCAGCAGCAGGAGGTGAGCCGGGCCTACGGAGCACTGACCGAGGAGATGGAGCAGAAGGGCGTCCTGGTGGCCGGAGAGGGCCTCTATCCCGCCGCGACGGCGACCACCATCCGGGTCCGCGACGGCGAGAGGGGCGTCACCGACGGCCCCTTCGCGGAGACCAAGGAGCAGCTCGGAGGCTTCTATGTCCTCGACGTGAAGGATCTGGACGAGGCGATCGAGTGGGCGGCCAAGATCCCGGGCTCCCATTTCGGCTCGGTCGAGATCCGCCCGGTGATGGTCTTCGATGAGGCCGGGAACCTGGTCGAGGAAGCGGCGGCCTAGCTGGAGGCGTCTCTGGAGCTGGTCAATCGCCTCTTCCGCCATGAGTCGGGACGCGCGACCGCCTCGCTGATCCGCGTACTCGGCGACTTCGACCTCGCCGAGGACGCGGTCCAGGAGGCCTTCGTCGTGGCCATGCAGGTCTGGCCCGAGCGCGGGATCCCGGACAACCCGGGCGCCTGGATCACGACCACCGCTCGGAACAAGGCGATCGACCGGCTCCGGCGCGAGCGACGCGGCGCCGAGAAGCGAGACGAGCTCGCGATGCTCGAGCCACCCGCCGCCACCGAGGACGACGAGCTCGAGGAGGCCCCCTTGATCGGAGACGACCGACTGCGCCTGATCTTCACCTGCTGCCACCCGGCGCTGGCGCCGGAGGCGCGGGTCGCCCTCACCCTGCGAACGCTCGGCGGGCTCGCCACACCCGAGATCGCCCGCGCCTTCCTCGTCTCGGAGGCGGCCATGGCGCAGCGGCTGGTCCGGGCGAAGCGGAAGATCAAGACGGCCAAGATCCCGTACCAGGTGCCGGCCGACCACGACCTGCCCGACCGGCTGAACTCCGTCCTCACCTCGCTCTATCTGATCTTCAACGAGGGGTACTCCGCGACCTCGGACGAGGCGCTCGTCCGGCGAGAGCTCTCCGGCGAGGCCATCCGGCTGGCAGGGACGCTGGCGAAGCTGATGCCCGATGAGCCCGAGGCGCTGGGCCTGCTCGCCCTGATGCTGCTCCAGGACTCCCGCCGGGAAGCTCGGGTCGGGCCCGGCGGAGAGCTCGTCCTGCTGGAGGACCAGCAGCGCTCACTCTGGGACCGCCGCGAGATCGACACCGGTCTGGGCCTGCTCGAGCGCGCCGCCCGCCTCGGCCCACCGGGCCCGTACGTGCTGCAGGCGGCGATCGCGGGCGAGCACGCGCAGGCGAGTCGCCCGGAGAAGACCGACTGGGCACGGATCGCCTCGCTCTACGGGCTGCTGGCCCAGGCGCAGCCCTCGCCGGTGATCGAGCTCAACCGCGCCGTTGCGCTCGCGATGGCGGAGGGACCCGAGCGCGGGCTGGAGCTGCTGGACGATCCGGAGCTGGCGCGGGCGCTCGATCGCTACCAGTGGTTCTGGTCGGCTCGGGCGGACCTGCTTCAGCGGGCGGGTCAACCAAGACCGGCATTGAAGGCGTATGAAAGAGCGCTTGAGCTGGCCACGAACCCCGTGGAGCGCCGATTTCTCGAGAGCCGTCTATCCGAGTTGGCGCCTTAGTTGCCTATGGGTCAACGAACACACCGGTTCAGGGAGCGAGCCGCTTGATGGTCCAGCCGTCTTCATTGCGGGTGTAGAGGAAGCGGTCGTGCATCCGGCTCTCGCGACCCTGCCAGAACTCGATCGCGTCCGGGCGCACCAGATATCCGCCCCAGTGCTCCGGTCGGATGGGATCGTCGTCGCCCAGGCCACGAAGCATCTCCTCGAAGCGCCGGTCGAGCTCCTCGCGCTCGATCGGCCGGCTCTGCGGCGAGACGGCTGAGGCGATCCGGCTGTCCCGCGGCCGGCTCGCGAAGTAATCGTCCGACTCTCGAGCCGGGAGTCGCACCACCTCCCCCCTGACCCGGACCTGCCGGTCGAGCTCACGCCAGTAGACCACCAGCGCGGCGCGCGGGTTGGCGGCGAGCTCCCTGCCCTTAGCGCTCTCATAGTTGGTGAAGAACCGAAAACCGCCGGGACCGAACCCCTTGAGCAGCACCATCCGCGCATCGGGCCGGCCATGCTCGTCGACGGTGGCCAGCGTCATCGCCTCGTCGAGCGGGACGTCCTCCCGCGCCTCCGCGAACCACGCGGCGAACTGCTCCATCGGGTCGGCCGCGAGCCGCTCGCGGATCAGCGGCGGGTTCTCGGGACGCCTCGGACTCACGATCCGAGGCTACCTGCCGTCGGGGTCGGCGCCGCACGCGCTATTGGACCCAGTAATGCCGATTTATTCAGCCCGAGGCGCCTGCAACCATCGCGCCACGCGATGAGTGCCCTGCTCCACAGGCTCGGCGGGTTTGCGGCGCGGCGCGCTCCGTGGGTGCTCCTCGCCTGGGTAGCGATCACCGTCGGGCTGGTCTTGTTCGCGAACTCGGTCGGCCGCCCGGAGAACAACAATCTCGAGCTCCCCGGCACGGGCTCCCAGAGCGCAACGAACCTGCTCGACCAGAGGCTGCCCGATCAGGCGAACGGCAGCGTCCCGATCGTCCTGCAGTCGGATACGTCCCTCGCCGAGGGTCAGAACAAGCAGGCGGTCGACGCGACCGTCAAGTCCCTCTCGCAGAACCAGTACGTCCACCAGGCGCTCAGCCCCTTCAGCGAGCAGGGCGCGGGCGACATCACCAAGGACGGGAAGATCGCCTACATCGCGGTCGCCCTCACGGTCTCCTCGGGGGACCTCGATGACGACGAGGCGAACAGCGTCCTCGACGCGGCCGACCCCGCCAGCAAGGCGGGGATCAAGGTCTCCGCAGGCGGATACCTCGGCCAGCAGCTCTCGAACCCGAGTACCAGGCCCAGCGAGATCATCGGGATCGTCGGCGCGCTGATCATCCTGCTCTTCGCCTTCAGGACCTTCGTCTCGGCGCCGCTTCCGGTGACGACCGCGGTGATCGCGCTGTTGGCCAGCCTGGCGATCATCGGGCTCGCGGGCCACGTCGTCGACGTGCCGTCGATCGCGCCGACGCTGGCGGTGATGCTCGGCTTGGCGGTCGGTACGGACTACTCCCTGTTCATCATCAGCCGGCACTTACGCCTGCTCGGCGAGGGAGCCGAGCCGGAGGACTCGATCGCGCGCTCGATCGCCAGCTCCGGGTCGGCCGTCGTCTTCGCCGGCATCATGGTCGTGATCGCCCTGCTCTGCCTCTACTTCAGCGGGATACCCCTCGTCCGCGCCCTCGGCTACTCGACGGCGATCGCGGTGGCGGTCGCGGTACTCGCCGCGCTCACGCTTCTCCCTGCGCTGCTCGGCCTCCTGGGTAGGCGAATTCTGTCCCTGCCGTTCCGGCTGGGGCAGCGCAAGCGGGACGAGGACCACCCTGGTTTCTTCACCAGGTGGGCGGGAGCGATCCGGAGTCATCCGCTGGTCGCCTCCGTCATCGGGATCGTCGTGCTCGTCCTGATCGCGATCCCGGCCCTGGACATGCGGCTGGGCGCGCCTGACTTCGGCCAGCTGCCCACCGACACCACCGATCGCCAGGCCTACGACGGGCTCAAGAAGGGATTCGGCGTCGGCACGAACGGGCCGCTGCTGATCGCGGTCAACGTCACCGGGAAACCGCTTGCCTCCGATCCGAGCCAGGTGGCCAGCCTCCAGCAGCAGCAGGCGCAGATCCAGCAGGAGGAGGCCGTACAGGGGCCCACTCCCCAGCTCCAGAGCCAGCAGCAGCAGGTCTCGGAGCAGCTGCAGATCGCCTCCACGCCGGCGGGCGACCCGCGCCTCGTCAACCTCGAGCAGCAGATCTCCAAGCAGGACAACGTCCAGTCGGTCAGCCCGGCGGAGACGGACAAGAGCGGTAACGCCGCCGTCTTCTCGGCGACGCCGAAGACCTCACCCTCGGCCTACGCGACCCAGGACCTGGTCAACCACCTCCGCGACAGGACGATCCCGGATGCGACCAAGGGCACGGGCATGACCGCTTACGTCGGCGGCACGACCGCGGGGTACATCGACCTCGCCACCAAGATCGGCGACAAGCTCGCGCTCGTGATCGCGATCGTGGTCGTGCTCAGCTTCCTGTTCCTGACGCTCGCCTTCCGCACGCTGACGGTGCCGCTCACGTCCGCGCTGCTCAACCTGCTGGCGGTGGCCGCCTCGTACGGGGTGTTGACGGCGGTCTTCGAGAAGGGGTTCGCCCTGTCGCTGATCGGGGTGGACCACGAGATGCCGGTGGTGAGCTACGTGCCGCTGATGATGTTCGCGATCCTCTTCGGGCTCTCGATGGACTATCAGGTGTTCCTCGTCTCGCGGATCGAGGAGCGCCACGGCGGGGGCGCCGACAACAGCGAGGCGGTCAGGGCGGGGCTCGTCAATGCCGGTCGCTGGATCGCGGCCGCCGCGACGATCATGTTCGCCGTCTTCTTCAGCTTCGTGATCAACGGCGATCCGATCGTCAAGCAGTTCGGGGTGGGCCTGGCCGTGTCGGTCGCAATCGATGCGTTCGTGGTCCTGCTGATCGTCCCGGGCCTGATGGAGCTGATCGGCGAGCGCAACTGGTTCCTGCCTCGCTGGATCGACCGCGGCATGCCCAACATCAACGTCGAGGGCGACCCGAAGCTCCGGACCGAGACCCCCGCCGAGTAGCCGGGCGCACGTATCATCAGCCCCCCGGGCGCGTAGCTCAGCGGGAGAGCGCTCCCCTCACACGGGAGAGGTCGTTGGTTCGATCCCAACCGCGCCCATAGCTCCATAGCTGGGATTGAGGGGCCGCAAGGCCCTCTCTCTTGGTAAGAAACGGAGCTATGGAAGCGTTATGGAAGCCTGCGCTTCTCTGGGCCTGGTAGTAGCCGGGGCGTTCCCCGAGCAGGCGGACTGGGCCATGTCCTGCGGCTACCGCTATTCCGACAGCCCGGCGGCTTCGAGGGCTTCGGCCTTCTGATCAAAAGCCTCCGCCCGCGTCGCCAGGCCCTCGTCGTTCAGGGTCCAAACGGTCCAGTTCTCGTTACTCACCTCGACGCCGCTCCCCGCTCCTCGCGCCGAGTTGCGCTGGTGCACCAGGACCTTGTTGCCTGCGACGCGAAGTTCGAGCGGCTCGATTACTTGTTCCTCGAACGCGTCTGGCTCCATCCATCCCCGCAGCGCGTCGGTGCCTCTAACCGGCGAAAGGGCGCTGGGACGCACGAACTCGATCTCGGGATCGGCCATCTCCAGCGCGGCATCGAAATCGCCGCGATTAAACGCCTCGTAGCCGCGCCGCAGCCGCTCAACGATCTCCACGTTCTCCTCCGACATCGCCCACACAGTATCTCGCGGAAACCGCTGCTTTCTCTTTGAAGAAGACCTCGCTGTCAAGGGGGTGAGCGTCCGGAGGTGGCGGTTGTCGTCGTGCCGCTCCCAGCTGGTGGATGAGGTGTGCTCATTTCTCTTTCGGCGCTCTGGGCGCAGATCATTCCTGGGAGCTGCCCCGGCCGCTCAATTCCATGCAGGACCGTCAGGCGGTCAGAAAAGCAGCGGGAGTTCGCCGGGGCAGGTTTGAATGGCTCGCGGCGCGAGAGCATGTGCCAAGCCGTGATCAGGAGCTTGCGGGCGACCGCCGACTTCGCCGGGTTCTTGCCGTGGCGGGCCGAGACCCGCAGGTAGATGCGTTTGGGTTGATGGCGTGGGACCCGGCAGGGATGCTCATCCGCCCAGCGTTTTAGATCGGTGTCTTCCACGCCTCAAAGGTAGAACGCTGCTCGGCATGGAAGCGCTGTGGAAACCTCATCGACCGTCCGAGGACCCGCAGACACCCGCAGATCGGGGATGGGATGGCCCTCTCAGGCACAGAAACAAGCAGAGGACCAGCAGCGAACGGCAGCCGCCCCCTCCTCACACGGGAGAGGTCGTTGGTTCGATCCCAACCGCGCCCATCTCGCGAAACTCCTGCATCGACGGGTGTTTGTTCACGCTCGGGCGAGGCACTGACGGATACGCGTGGGGCGGGAGGGCCAGTATCGAGTATCAAGCCGCGACGGGACGGCGCCGATTCCAAGATCATGAGGCGCGTCTTGCTGATGATCGCAGCTCTTTCCGCCCTCGCATTCCCCGCATCGGCGGGCGCTGTGACGTTTGGCTCGAACCTGAGCGCCCACGCGTCGAACTCGAACGTGGTCTGCGGGGACTTCAACGCCTGGTGGACGCAGTACGCCGGCCGGGTCGGCTGCAGCGCGTTTACGACCGGCAACGCATACAACCCGGGCGACACCTCGGCAAACCACATCGTGCCGTTCCCCGACCCGGCCGCGTTCGGCGATCAGCACGGCACGATCACGCAGGTGAGGTTCAAGCCGGCACCGGGCGCGCCGGCCGGGCCGGCGCGGCTGAGCGTGGTCGAGTTCGTTCGCCAAGGCGGGGAGCCCGCCCTGGCGCAGGACATCGCCGACGGCGCCACCTTCACCATGACGCCCGGCTCCGACGGGCTCGTGCACGTCCTCACGAACCTGCCCGCTCGCTCGCTCTACAACCAGAACGACCACACCTTCCGGTACGACGCGCTGGTGGTGTCGATGCTCGACAACACGACGCCGATTCCCGCCGACCTCACCAGCCAGTTCGCCTCGGCCTGGATCAGCCCGTACGTCGACATCCCGGGGACCAACGGCGATCTCACCGTCCCGCTGCCGTCCAGCCGCCAGGGCACCGGCTGCTGCGGCTTCGGCCCGGACCCCTTCTACGCTTCGGGCGCCTGGTACTCGATCGGCGAGGTGCTGATGCAGGCTGATCTGACGATCGACCAGAACCAGAACGGGCCGGGAGCGACTCCGGTGACGTTCGGGCGCGGCCGCCTCGCCCGCAAGGTCGCGACCGTGCCGGTCACATGCGCGCTGGACACGACCTGCGCGGGGCTGCTGAAGCTACTCGGCGGGACCAAGGCCGCCGCTGCCAAGAAGAAGAAGTCGAGGCAGCCGAAGCTCTACGGGAAGGCTCGGTTCTCGATCCCTGCGCACACGACCCGGCGCGTGAAGGCCAAGCTCACGAAGGCCGGCAGGAAGCTGCGGCGGCGCAAGTCCGTCCGGGTGGTCGCCAGGGCCACGGTCGGCTCGCAGGTCACCAGCTCCGTGGTCAAACTGACCCGCAAGTAGCGCCCGCCTCCTCTCTGGCCCACTCGCGCACCGAACCTCTTATTTCCCGCGCGTCCAAGTTGTGCAATGCGTAAATAGCCTGTAGTCTCCGGCCATGGAGGTGAGCTCTCCCCCGCGACGTCTTCCCCCCGCCCAGCGGCGCGACCAGCTGATCGGCGCCGCCCTCTCGATCGCCGCTCAGGAGGGCTACGAGAAGCTCGCCTTCGAGGCGGTCGCGAATCGCGCCGGCGTCACCCGCAACCTCGTCTACCACTACTTCCCCGGCGGGCGCCCGCAGCTGCTCGAGGCGGCCGTCCATCGGGCTGGCGAGCAGTTGTCGAGTGGATGGGTCACCGACCCGGGCGTGCCTCTCGGCGAGCGGCTCGCAGCGAACCTGAACCGGATGATGGATCACGCCTCCGAGCCGACCGACGCGTGGCAGCTCTACCGGCAGGGCCGGGGATCGGGCGACCCGGCCCTGCTCGAGATCGCCCGCGTCTACAGGGAGCGGGTGATCGGCAACATCGCCCTGAATCAGCTCGGGACGAGCAACCCTCCCCCGATCGTCCGGATCTCGCTTGACGGCTTCCTCGCCTATGTCGAGACGGTGATCGAGTCCGCGATGGAGGCGCAGATCCCCCGCGAGCAGGTCCTCGAGCTGGTCGGGGGCACCCTGATGTCGACGATGAACGCGGCGGCGGGGGCGAGTGCGGGCGGCCCGAGGGGCTGATGGTCGCAAGGTTGCGAACCGTCGCCGTGATGGCGTCGGCGCTTCTGGCGGGGATTGCTTTTTCGGGTGAAGCGGCGAGCGCCTCGGTTCCGACGGGAGACAACCCGAACGGCCTCCCGGTCGCGAGCTGCTTCTGGACGGGGCCGTTCACCAACGTCGACCCGCGGACGAACCAGGGATTCCCCGGCCAGGAGATCACCTACTGGGGCGCCAAGTTCGCGACCCCGCCCGGGGCCACCGTGGTCCTCCACGGGAAGTTCGCACATGCGCGCTTCCAGTCGCTGGGCGCATACGTCGGCAACGGCAACGGCACCAACGCGCTCCCGGACTACGCCACCCGGCCCGACAAGGGTTCGACCAATCCCTACGTAAAGGGCCACCGCCGCGACGCCAAGCGACGCAACTACACCGTCACGGTGCTCGGCTCGGACGTGCCGGCGCAGCCGGCCCGCAACACCCTCTACGCCGCCCCGGACCCTCAATACAACTCCTACCAGGACATCCTCTACCGGGTCTACGTACCGGACAGGGGCCGGGGACGCGCCGGTGGCGAGCCGCTGCCGACTCCCGAGCTCCGACTCGCAGACGGCAGTGTGTTGAAGGGCCAGGCGATGTGCGACGCGCTCAACTCCAACCACGCGTACGCCTCCCAGAACCTGCCGCTGCCGGTCTACAACAGCTACGTCAACTGGCCCGGCAAGGACCCGGCCACGAACCCGGCGAATCCCGTCTTCTCCTTCGAGAAGTTCTTCAGCCTCGCGTACTCGCTGAGCGCCTACAAGACACCCGCCGAGCGCGCCGCCGCTGACTACACCCCCGTCGGCACCTTCTACAACAACCTCGACGCCCGCTACCTCGTCGGCAACTACAGCTTCGCCTACGGCCAGGTCCTGGTCGTCCGCGGAAAGCTCCCCAAGACCCCCCTCACCCACTCGCGAGAGCAGCGCATGGGCGGCGGCCAGATGCGCGAATGGGACATGTGCGTGGAGGAGTCGCTTGCCGTCACCGGGACCTACAGGTGCCTCTATGACGAGCAGCTCCCACTGCGCCGCGGGCGCCGGTACACGATCGTCGTCGCCCATGCCGGGCTTCGACCGCGCAATGCCACGAAGAGATGCGGGGTCGGCTGGCTGCCGGCGGACCCGCTCGGCGACGCCGCGGGGCGGCCCGACATCGGGACGCTGGTCACCCGAAACGTGATCCCCTCCCCAGGGTTCCACCGGAGCTCCTGGGAGGTGACCCGGCCCAACACAGCCGCCCAGGTGATGGGCCCGTACTACCCGACCGGGACCTACATGAGCAAGGCCAAGTTCCAATCGATGGGCTGCCACCTCGGCGCCAAGAAGCACAAGGGATAGCCACGGCCGCCAAGCCCCCCAACGTCCTGCTGCTGATCACCGACCAGCAGCGCTACCCGCGCCACTGGCCCGACTTCCCCGGCTGGCTGCGGGACCTGACGCCGAACCAGCACGCGCTCGAGCAGAACGGCCTGTCGTTCGATCGCGCCTTCACGAACACGTCGATGTGCTCACCGAGCCGGGCGACCCTCCTGACCGGACGCTACCCCGCCCAGCACGGCGTCACCCTCACCCACACCCAGGCCGACCTGCGGCCAGACCCCAAGAACACGCCGGCGGTGCTCGGCGAGCTGCTCGGGATGATGAGGGGACCGAACGCTCCCCGGAGGCGCGCGCTTCGCAACTTCGGGCGCGGACTGGCCCAGGCGGGGCCGAAGTCGGGCGGCGAGCCCGAGCTCAACCCCGGTACCCAGAGCCTCGCCCACCTCCTGCGCGCCCGCGGCTACGAGGTCGCCTACAAGGGCAAGTGGCACCTCACGCATCCGTCGGGCGGTGAGATGCTCGGCGGCTGGGCGCCATCCGACGCGGATCGCCTGCGCGACGACTACGGCTTCGCCGACTGGGAGCCGCCCGACGCGGGCGAGAACGCGAGGGCCGAGCATTTCGGCGCCGGCAATGCGGGCCCGCTGGGCCTCGGCTGGGACGAGGTCTACACCCGCCAGGTCGAGAGCTGGCTCGGCAGGCAGGACTTGCCGGAGCCCTTCTGCCTGGTCGTCTCCCTGGTCAACCCGCACGATGTCCTCGGATTCCCCGCCCAGCACGTCCGCGGCGGGTACCAGGAGAGCGGGTTCCTCGACCTCGGGGTGAAGCTGCCGCCGACGGTGAACGAGTCGCTGCGCGACAAGCCGTCGGTCCACGAGCTGATGAAGATGGGGATGGCGGCGTACCTCGGCCCGCTGCGCGGCGAGCGGGAGATGCTCGAGTACGTGAACTTCTATGCCCACCTTCACCGCATCGTTGACGAGCAACTGGGCAGGGTGATGGCCGCCCTGGGCGACCCCTCGGATCCCGATTCGATTCGCTCGCGGACCATGGTCTTCCGGTGCGCCGATCACGGCGAGATGGGCCTCTCCCACGGGGGTCTGCGCCAGAAGGCGTTCAACGCCTACGAGGAGACGATCAACGTGCCCCTCGTCGTCTCGAACCCCGTGCTCTTCCCGAAGCCCGTGCACTCCGATGCGCTGGTCTCGCTCGTCGACCTGCTGCCGACCATCGCCACGGCCACGGGCACGGGACTCGACGGGCAGGCGAAGGGCCGCGACCTGGCGCCGATCATCGCCCGGCACGCCTCGCCTGAGAACGAGCGCCTACGGCGGACCGATGCCAACCTCGCCCCCATCGCGGCGCATCCGTCCCCGGGCGAGTCGGTCCAGGACGAGATCCACTTCACCTACGACGACCACCAGGCCGCGACCGCACTCCAGGACGTTCCAGGCCAGCCGAACCGCATCCGCGCGGTGCGAACCGCGGACGCCAAGTTCGCCCTCTACTTCGACCCCACGGGTAAGAAGCCGCCGGAGTACGAGATGTACGACCTCAGTCGCGACCCCGACGAGAGCCGGAACCTGGTCGATCGCGACACCGGCGAAGCGATCAGCGCCGGCGATGCCGCGCTGCGCTCCGAGCTCGGGCAGCGCCTCGACCGCCTGATGGCGGTCAACGGCACCGCGCCGGGCTGACCGGCCGCGTACGATCCCGCGCCATGGATCGCAGGGTCATCGGGCTGCTGGCGGCCAGCGGGATACTCGCCGTCGTCGTGATCGTGATTCTCGTCGGGCGCAGCGGCGACTCAGGGTCGAACAGCACCTCGAAGGCAGCCATCAAGGTGCCGAACGGGCCTGAGGTCCAGATCCCGTCCGGCGCCGCCCCAGCCACCCTGGTGAAGAAGGACCTGAAGGTCGGCGACGGGCCCGAGGCGAAATCGGGCGACCAGATCAGCGTCCAGTACATCGGGGCGCTCTACGACAACGGCGTGAAGTTCGACTCCTCCTACGATCACGGCCAACCCTTCTCGTTCAAGCTCGGCGCGGGCAACGTCATTCCCGGCTGGGATCAGGGCGTCGCCGGGATGAAGGTGGGCGGCCGGCGGGAGCTGATCATCCCGCCCGACCTTGCATACGGAGCCCAGGGGCAGCCGCCGACGATTCCCGCGAACGCCACGCTGGTGTTCGTGATCGACCTGGTCTCGGTCGGCTAGTCCGAGCGCGGGCAAGCGAAGGGCCGGAACCAAGGCCGGCCCTCGCGCTTCCCTGCAACTTCGGTCAGGTCGTCGGCGGGGGGGTGGTCCCCTGTGCCTTCGCCTTCCGCGAAATGCATTTGCCGAACGCGTTCTTCTTGTTGTGGTTCTTGCCGTAGAAGTCCGTGAACGACTTCCCGCCGTGTGTGGCCGCGAAGCCCGCGTCCCCGCGCTCGGCGCGGCACTGCTGAGCCGCGTTCTGCAGGTTCTCCTCCTGCTGCGCCTCGGTGGAGCGAACCTTGCTGCTCACGCACTTGCCGAACGCATTCCGGCCGTTGTGGTTCGTCCCATAGACCTGGTCGAACGTCAGACCGCCGTGGCCCGCGGCGAAGTTCGGGTCCGCCCGCTCGATCTTGCACTGCTGGGCGGCGTTGTTGACCGCGCGCTTGCCGGACTTGCCGTGCTGCCGCTGGCAGTTCCGCATCGCGTGCTTGTACTTCGGGGCGTTGTCCCCGTAGAGCGCCTTGAACGCCTTGACGCCCATCGTGTGGAGCTCATTCGTGCACTGCTTGGCTGCCACCTGATTCGGGTTTGGTGTTGAGCTGCCGCCGTCCGCCAGCGCCGCACCCGCCCCGATGGCGGCCAGGCCGACGCAACAGAGCATGACGCTGCCGATCCTCTTCATCCTCGAACGACCTCCTCGATTCGTTGCCTGGGAGCCCGGTGGGGTCCCTCGTATCTGTCAGCGCCGGGTGGCTGCGAATGGTTACGGGCGGGCCCCGGCGCGCTTCGCGCTAGTGGAGCGCGATCACGGAGTCCAGTGCGGTCTCGCCGGCTCCCAGGCCGCCCAGGAGGTATGCACGGCCGTGGTATGTCGACGCCGCTCCATCAAAGACGGCCTGGGGGAGGTGGCCTGCCCGAAGGGCGACGTTGCGACTCGGATCGAAGCGCAGGATCTGATCGCTCGCGCCGCCCCGTATCCGGCCGCCGAGCAGATAGATCGCCCCATCCAACGTCACGGCGGATGCGTGCGAAACGGAATCGGGCAGATGTCCGACGACGACCGCGCGCTGGGTGGCGATGTCGTACTCCTGGATCCTGTTGGTGTCGCTGCCGTCCGCGAGCTCGCCTCCGAACGCGTAGACCTTGTCCCCCAACACCGCGGCGGCCGCGTACCGAACGGGAGTCGGCAGGTCGGCGACCCGGGTGAGCGTCGCTCCGCTGGTGGTCTGGAAGACCGACGCAGAGGTGGTCTGACCGTCATACCCGCCGAGGACATAGGCGGCGCCTCCCACGGCGACGGCCGAGAGGTCGGAGAGCGCCGCAGGCAGTCGACCGACCGGCCTTGCGGGCCCGTCCGTGGTCAGAGCCTGGACCTGATCGAGGGTCGAGGTGTTTCCTCCGCCGAAGACGAGGGTCTGACCCCCCACGGTCGCCGCGGCGGCGTCGTGAAGCGGCTGGACGAGGGAGCCGCTCGCCGCGGTTCGGCCGTTGACGGGATCGAGGCGGTAGACGGTGTCCGTGGAGCTGCCGCCACCGTTCTCTCCGCCGATCACCAGCAGGCCCCCGGTGGTCGCCGCAACGGTCTCGCCGTGCAGCGCGACGGGAAGGCGATTGGCGCTCCGCTCCGCCTTCAGCCTGACCGGGGCGGACGATCCCGCGCTCGCCGCGGTCGTGCCCCTCCCCCCGGTGCCATCGCTCGACGAGCCGAAGGTGGCACCCCAACCGACGACGACCAGCGCCGCAACGGATCCCAGGAGAATGCCCAGCCTGATCAGGCCTCGGCGGCGCTCGGAACTCATCCGGCCCCGACTCTGACCGGGCAGCGTGAACCGCTCCTAAACTTCAGATGAGGCTTTTCTACTCCGGCTCTTAGAATCGCTTCATCGAACTGAGTGAGTCTCGCCAACGATGAGCCCCGCGGGCGACGCATGAGCTACGCCCGGCGCCGGGGGCTCGCCCGTCTCGCTGCGCTGCTGGGCTCGATCGGCGCCCTGCTCATCTGGTTCTTCGCGACGGGTGGCTCAGGAGGTGGCAACGGCAAGACGGCCGCCCCTGGCGACACCGGAAAGGCCGCTTCGGCGCGTCACGGGGTCCCGCCGCCGCTCGACCCGCACGACGTCTACGCGGCAGATCGTCCCGGGCTGCTCTCGCCCGTCGTGCGCCGGTTTCCCTCCCTCGTCTACGTCCCGAACAGCGAGAGCAACACGGTGAGCGTGATCGATCCACACACCTACAAGGTGGTCCGGCAGTTTCCGGCAGGAACCCTTCCCCAGCACGTCGTCCCTTCATATGACCTGAAGACCCTCTGGGTCAACAACGATGAGGGGAACACGCTGACGCCCATCAACCCGGCCACCGGGAGGCCGGGACGGCCGGTCGCCGTGACCGACCCGTACAACCTCTATTTCACGCCCGACGGGCGGTACGCGATCGTCGTCGAGGAGCGGATGCAGACCCTCGCGTTCCGCAATCCGAAGACGATGCGGAGCGAGCACACGCTCCAGGTCCCCTGCTACGGGGTGAATCACATGGATTTCTCGGCGGATGGGCGGTACCTCCTGGCCAGCTGTGAGTTCGGCGGGAACGTAATCAAGGTCGACCTCCGCCGTCAGCGAATGGTCGGGCGACTGGCCCTTGGCTCGGGCGCCTCTCCTCAGGATGTCAAGCTCTCCCCGGACGGGCGCGTGTTCTACGTCGCCGACCAGGCGTCGGGTGGCGTCTGGCTGATCGACGCAAAGGACATGAAGCGGGTTGGGTTCATCCACACGGCGCCGGGCGCCCACGGCCTCTACGTCAGTCGCGACTCCAAGTATCTCTATGTCTCCGACCGGAGCGCCGGCGAGGTCTCGGTCGTTTCCTTCGCCACGCGCAAGGTGGTGCACACGTGGCGAATCCCCGGCGGCAGCCCGGACATGGGCGGCGTGTCTGCTGACGGACGCGTGCTCTGGCTCACGGGCAGATATGGCGCGGAGGTCTATGCGATCAGCACGCGCAACGGGCACCTGCTCGCGCGAATCCCCGTGGGGAACGGTCCGCACGGCCTCTGCGTGTATCCGCAACCGGGGCGGTACTCGCTCGGGCACACCGGCATATTCCGCTAGCCGCGCGGGCATCGGACCCGGGAGACGACCGCCGCTGTAACCGGATGACGAGCGAGTGGACTGATCGGCATGACCTCGCACGCCATCCCGCTGCCGGCCGCCTTGAACAGGCAAGATGCTGGGCTGATGCCGCGTCTTGCAGGCAAGCGAGGGGCGAACGCAGCGGACACCGACGCCGCCCTGGTGGCGCGGTTGCGCGACGGGGACGAGTCGGCGTTCGCCGAGCTGATCGACACCTACGGAGCGACGATGCTGCGGGTCGCCCAGATGTTCGTGCGCGACAGGGGTACCGCCGAGGAGGTCGTGCAGGAGACCTGGCTCGCGGTCCTCAACGGCATCGACCGCTTCGAGGGGCGCTCGAGCCTGAAGACGTGGCTCTTCCGGATCCTCACCAACCGCGCGAAGACCAGGGGCCAGCGCGAGGGGCGCATGGTCCCCTTCTCCTCTCTGGCGGGCGCCGGAGAGGACGACGAGCCATCGGTGGATCCCGACCGTTTTCTCGGCCCGGACTCCTCCACGCCGGGCGCCTGGGCGGCTCCACCGCGCGCCTGGCCCCAGGACAAGGTGCTCGAACACGAGACGATCGGCGTGATTCAGGGAGCGATCGAGGAGCTGCCCGAGGCCCAGCGCGAGGTGATCCGCCTGCGCGACGTCGAGGGATGGGGACCGATGGAGGTTGCCGACGCCCTCGAGATCAGCGACGGCAACCAGCGCGTCCTGCTCCACCGGGCGCGGTCCAAGGTGCGCGCCGCGCTCGAGACGTATCTCGACCCCGATCTCGGGGGGAGCAAGGCATGAGGCTCTTCATCAGGGAGATGCCCTGCCAGGAGCTCGTCGAGCTGGTCACGGCCTACTTCGACGGCAGCCTGTCGCGTGCCGACCGCCGCCGGTTCCGAGCGCACGTCAGCGGCTGCGATCACTGCACCGAGTACGTCGAGCAGATGCGGCTCGTCGTCGAGGCCACGGGACAACTCACCGAGGACGACATCGACGCGGAGGCACGCGAGGAGCTGCTCGAGGCCTTCCGCGGCTGGAAGCGAGAGCGTCCTGCGGGCTAGTCAGGCCTGATCGGAATCGAGCATCCCCGCGAGCAGGTCGAGGTACTGCAGCAGGTGCCTGGTTCCGAGGAACTGCCGGATCACCCTGTCACGCGCCGCTTCCCCCATCTTCGCCGCGGCCTCGGGGTCCCCGAGCAGACGATCGATCGCCGCAACCGTGGCCGCGGGATCCAACGGATCCACGAGGACGCCGGAGACACCGTCCTCGATCTGATCCTGGATGCCCCCCACCGCCCCCGCCACGACCGGTCTCGATTTCCACATCGCCTCGGCGACGGTCAGCCCAAAGCCCTCGGCGAGGCTTTTCTGCACAACGACGTCGGAGCGCCGCTGGATCGCGTTGACCATTGCGGCGTTCTCCGCGACATCGTCCATCGGCAGCGTGGCGAGATGCACCCGCGCGCGCACCTCCGGATCGAGGCTCTGACGCCCCGCGCGCACCTCCCCGAGCACCTCGGCTCCCTCGGGATCGTCCGCGACGCCGGCGACCGACGGGCCCACCAGCAGAAGGTGGGCGCCGGGCGTGCGGCAGTGCTCGGCGAAGGCACGCAGGACACCGATCGGGTCCTTGAGCCGGTCCCACCGGGACACCTGGCTGACGAGCGGCGCATCGTCGGGCACAGGACCGTCCTGGTCAAGCTCGGCACGGCGGTCCACACGAGCCTCGCTGTCGTCCAGGTGCCGGAAGAGCGCCTTGGTGAAGTGATCGCCCGCACCAACGCCGGTGACGGCGAGGATCGCGCGCACGGCATCGGGGTCGAGGTCCTGGTTCTTCGGAGAGAAGATGTCTATCGACGGAGGGACGATCCAGGTCCGGCCCTGATCGAGGCCGTCCCACGCAAATCGCTCGCGAGAGAAGACATACGCGTCGGCGTCGGCGATGTACGGGCGCAGGAAGTCCCACGCCGCGTGGGCGTAGGGACCCGGGTTGTCGATGCCGATGTGACAGCGCCAGACCACGCTCACGTCTGACGACTCGACGTGGGCCACCAGGCCCGCCGGCTGGGGGTCGTGGATATAGACGATGTCCCCCTTTTGGACGAGCCCCGAGAGCTCGTCCGCGCTCTCGATCAGGCCCCGCTGATAGGTCTCGTGCTCCGCGCGGCCGAGCTCGCCGTCGTCGCCCGGGGACTCGTGCAGGTGGTTGTGGAGCCGCTTCGTGAGCCGGAAGAACTCCGGGCTGCCCCCGATCGTCAGCCAGCGCAGGTCCACTCCCGCGCCGCGGCCGTACGCGAGGAGCGAGTGCAACATCTCGGCGACCCCCCCGCCCCGCGCCGTCGAGTTGACGTGCCAGACGATGCGGCCCCGCAGCACCTCATGTGCCCTCGCGATCGCGTCCTCGACCTCGCCGTAGCCGTCGCCGAGAAGGGGCCGAAAACGCTCCGTCGAGATCGCGGCGACCGGGACCTCCTGCAATGCCGTCATTGAGCAAACCCTAAGGCGCGGAGACCCTCCGCGCCACCGCTTACGCTGATCTGGTGCTGATCCTGCTCCTGGCGGCGACCGCGACGACGCTCGCGACCGGCCTGGGAGCGATCCCCGTCTTCTGGCTCGGGGGACGCGCCTCCGCATCGCAGCCGGCGCTGTACGGGCTGGCGGCCGGGGCGATGACGGTTGCCTCGATCGTCGGACTGCTGAAGCCGGGCTTCGACCAGGGCTCGACCGCCGCGGTGGTCGCTGGAGTGGCGACCGGCGTCGCCTTCCTCGTCATCACGCGCGTCGCGCTGGGCCGCTCACACCTCGAGGTCGGAGGACGAACCGGCCCGGGAGCGCGGCTGTCGGTTCTCGTCTTCCTCGTCCTGCTGGTTCACAGCCTGCCGGAGGGGTTCTCGATCGGGACCGCCTACGCCTCGGACATTTCGGGACTGCCCTACTCCTTCGGGTTCGCGGCGGGCGATGCTCGCGCTGGTCGCCTCCGACCTTGCGCCTCGGGCGCTGCGTGGGAGAGGGGCGCGACGGGGAACTCTGGGCGCGGTCGGAGGCGCAGCGGTCATGCTCGTCCTCAGCGCAGCGCTCGGCGTCTAGCCAGAACGATGACGTCCTTATCATCGGTTCCGTGGAGGCCTGGACCCGCCGGGTGATCCGGCACCGCAAGATCGTTATCGCGGCCTGGCTCGTCCTCCTCGTGGTGGGAGGGTATGGCGCGGCCAACGTCGGCAAGCTGCTCAGCAACCGCTTCAGCGTCCCCGGCTCGGATGCCGAGAATGGCCTCAACCTGCTCCGGGACCGGCTGCACGAGCGCAGCGACGGCGCCTTCACCCTGATCGCACAGGCGAATCGGCCCGTCGTCCGGACGCCCGCCTTCCAGCGGCAGCTGGAGGCGGCCGCCGGCAAGGGTGCCGCGGTCCTCACCAACGGAGATGCCGGCCCAGTGCAGGTGGCCTCGCCACAGCTGGCCTATGTCCAGATCAACACCTCGCTGGAGAACGCTGACGCGTCGAAGAAGACCTCGGACCTTCGGCGGGCGATCCCCTCGATCCCGGGCGCGACGACCTACGTCTCCGGCTTCCCCGCGATCAATCACGACACGCAGAAGATCTACAACAAGGACCTGGCCAAGGGCGAGGCGATCGCCATTCCCGTGGCCATCCTGATCCTCGCGTTCATGTTCGGCACGCTGGTGGCGATCGGCGTGCCGCTCGCGTTCGCGTTCGTCTCGATCCCAACCACACTGGGGATCGTCTGGATCTTCGCCCACTTCATGGACATGGCGATCTACGTGACGAACATCGTCACCCTGATCGGGCTGGCGATCGCGATCGACTACTCGATGCTGGTGGTCTTCCGCTTCCGCGAGGAGCTCGAGAGGCAGAACGAAGTCAACGAGGCCCTGGTCACCACCATGAGCACGGCGGGCCGGGCCACCCTGTTCTCGGGCGGGACGGTGACGATCGGGCTGGCGCTGCTGGTCTTCATGCCTCTGCCGTTCATGCGCTCGATGGGCGTCGGCGGCCTGCTCGTTCCCCTGGTGTCGATCATCGCCTCGGCCACGTTCCTCCCCGCGCTGCTCGCGGTCCTGGGGCGGAAGGTGAACCGGCTGCGCGTCATCCCCAGGCGCATCCTGGAGGCCCGCGCCGTGGGCCGGCCCGGCTTCTGGACCCGGCTCTCACGCTCGATCATGCGCCACCCCGTCGTCTACCTGATCTCCGCCACGGCGATCATGCTGGCGCTCGCCCTGCCCGCTCTCGGTCTGCACCTGACCTCGGGCGATAACCGCGGTGTGCCGCTGACCACCGAATCGACCCGCGGGCTGCACCTGCTCGACACCACCCTCGGCCCGGGCGCCCTGGCCCCGAACCAGATCGTGGTCAACACGCACCAGCCGAACGGCGCGCTATCCCGTCAAACGATCGCCTCCGAGTGCCGGCTGATCAAGTCCCTGCGGCAGGACCCGGAGGTGCAGCCGCAGACGATTCAGGCGCCGGTCACAGCGGCGTCCTGCGCGTCGGGAGCCCGGCCGACCGCGGTGCAGATCGCCGCCGCGAAGCGTGCGAGGCTGCTCGACTCGAGCGCCTCGCTTGCTCAGGTGAGGGCGGCCGGCCACAGCGACTCCGGAACCGGCGCCGCCAAGCATCTCGTCGATCGCATCCGCAACGACTACGTTCCCGGCTCTCGCTTTCCCCAGAGCGACGACGTGCTGCTGACCGGCGCGCCGGCCTTCGGCGTGGACTTCATCGACACCGCCTACGGGGCATTCCCGTGGCTCGTGCTGGCGGTGTTGGTGCTGTCCTACCTGCTGCTGCTGCGGGCCTTCCGCTCGATCTTCCTGCCGCTCAAGGCGGTCCTCCTCAACCTGCTCTCTGTGAGCGCCACCTACGGCGTGCTCGTGCTCACCTTCCAGCACGACCTTCATTCGGTGATCGGCCTGCAGGGCTCCCAGCAGATCGAGGCGTGGATCCCGATCTTCCTCTTCGCCATGCTCTTCGGCCTCTCGATGGACTACGAGGTGTTCCTGCTCTCACGGATGCGCGAGGAATGGGACAACAGCCACGACAACGAGCAGGCCGTCGCCAGCGGCCTCGAGCACACCGGCCGGATCATCACCGCCGCGGCGATCATCATGATCGCCGCCTTCTCCGGCTTCACCGCCGGCTCCTTCGTCGGCCTTCAGGAGTTCGGCGTCGGGCTCTCCGCCGCGATCCTGCTCGATGCGACGATCGTCCGCGCACTGCTCGTCCCGGCGCTGATGAAGATCCTCGGCGACTGGAACTGGTATCTGCCCGACGGCCTCCGCCGCGCCATGCGGCTTTCGCCGCCAAAGGCCGCCACCGGGATCCGGGGCGGCTCGGAGTAGCGGAGCCGAGTCCGGGGCTCCCGCACTCAAGTCGAGAAGGCGGGGACCCGATACCTGACTAATGAGCGCCGAGATCAGGCGGGAACGGGTCGTGCTCCAGACCGACCGGTACACGATCGTCGGGGATGTGACGCTGCCCGCCGAGGGATTCCACAGCCGGCTCTCCGACCTGCTCAATCGCGAAGGCGTTCAATTCATCCCGGTGGTCGACGCGACCATCACCGGACGAGACGGTAAGCCGCCCATGCAGCGCCCGTTCATCGCGGTCGCGCGCGACCACGTGCAGGTCGCATACGAGAGCGAATAGCTCCTAGTTGACGGATGGGTCCGGGGGCATTCGCGCCAGCAGGGCGAACTCGCCGCCCTTCCGGGCAAGGACGTCGGCCCAGAGGTCGCCATCGCCGAACGGGTCGTCCGGGTGCGCTCCCTCGATGATCCAGGCCTCCTGCTCCAGCTCGCCCTCGAGCTGGCCGGCCCCCCAGCCTGCGTAGCCCGCGAAGACACGCATCCGAGACAGCTCCGGCGGGTTCTCGAGGTCCACCATCCCCACCGTCCCGACGATCAGCTTCGTCGCACCGGCCGGGTCGAGGTGGTCGCCGATCGCGGTGACGGCGTTCGGCTGCACCGGGCCTCCAATGTGCAGGACGTGCTCGTCCCCGATCAGCTCCGCCAGCTCCGGGGACGACTCGCCCACGGTCGTCTCCGAGGGCCGGTTGAGCACGAGGCCGAACGCCCCCTCCTCGGAGTGCTCGACCATCAGGATCACCGTCCTGTTGAAGTAGTCCGGCATGCTTGGCGACGCGATCAGCAGCCTGCCGTTGAGACTCTCGCTCACGTCATCGGAGAATAGGATTGTGAGAGGGTGCTCCGCGGAGTGAGCGAGGAGCAACCCGATTGAAGATGGGCATCAAGCTCTACGGCACGCTGCCGTCGCCTCCCTCGCATTCCGTCCGCCTGATGCTCGAGTCGAAGGGCCTCGACTACAAGGTGATCTGGCTGCTCCCGGGCCTGCATCCCGCCCTCCTGCGGACCCGCGGGTTCCGCGGCGGGACCGTCCCGTCGATCAAGATCGACGGCCGCAGGCTGCAGCAGTCGCGGGCGATCTCGCGCGCACTCGAGGAGCTCAAGCCGGAGCCGCCCCTGTTCCCGGTGGATCCGGGGCGGCGACTCGAGGTCGAGGAGGCCGAGCGCTGGGGAGACGAGGTCCTCCAGGACGTCCCGCGCAGGATCGTCCGCTGGCTCTCGGTCCACCGCCCCGAGACGAGGACGATGATCGCCCGGGAGATCGGCGTCCCCCTTCCCAGGTTCGCCGCCTGGATCAACGCGCCCTCCGCGCGCCACATGGCCAAGAAGGTGAGCAGCGACGAGGAGATCCAGAACTCCATCGCGCTCGTGCCGGAGGCGCTCAACCACGTGGACGAGCTGATCGGGCAGGGTGTGATCGGAGGCGAGCCGCCGAACGCGGCGGACTTCCAGATCGCGACCTCGGTGCGCGCCCTGCTCACGGTCCAGGATCTGCGCTCGGCCTGCAGGGGGCGGCCGGCGGCGGACCTGGCGATGCGGCTGGTCCCCGAGTTTGGAAACGACTTCCCGGCCGGCCTGCTGCCGCCCGAGATGCTCAGGGCGTCAGCACGATCTTGAGCGCCTCCCTGTTGTCGTAGATCCGGTAGGCCTCCGGCGCTTCGTCGAGCTTCATGTGGTGGGTGACCAGCGGCGCGGGGTCGAGCGCTCCCGCCGAGAGCAGCTCCAGAACCCGATCGAGGTGCTTGATCACGTTCGCGTGCCCGCTGGTCAGGGTCAACGCCTTGATCCAGAGCACGCCCATGTGGACCTCGGCCCGCTCCGCGTAGACGCCGGTGACCGAGACCGTCCCGGCCTTGCGCGCCAGGCGCAGAGCCAGGTCGAGCGCCTCGGGGTGGCCGACCGCATCGACCGCCAGCTCCACCCCGCGCCCCTCGGTGAGCTTCTTGACCTCGTCGCGCGGGTTCTGCTCGGTGAGATGCACCGGCGTCGCGCCGAAGGACTCCGCCATTCGCAGCCGGTCCTCGACCGTGTCGATGGCGATCACCTCGGACGCCCCGGCGGCCCTGGCGGCCTGCACCGCGCAAAGCCCGACCGGCCCCATGCCGAGGATCGCGGCGGTCTCGCCCTCGGCGAGCGGCCGCGAGTCGATCGCGTGGAAGCCCGTTCCCATCACGTCACCGGCGAACAGCGCGACGTCGTCGGAAAGGCCCTCCGGGACCTTCCGGAGGTCGAGATTGGCGTGAGGCACCAGCACCTGCTCGGCCTGCGCGCCCTGCAGCGAGCCGAGCGTCGCCCCGTGCCCGTAGACGCGGCCCTCGTCGCACTTGTGGAACTCCTCGCGCTGACAGAAGAAGCACCTTCCGCAGGCGGTCGCATAGGTGCCCAGCACCCGGTCGCCGACCGCGACGCGGGTGACCTCGTCGCCGGCGGCGATCACCTCCCCGACGAACTCGTGGCCGATCACGAAGCCCGGATCGATCTGCACGCGCCCGTGGTAGATGTGGAGGTCCGAGCCGCAGATGCCGCTGGCCTCGACGCGGACGATCGCGTCGTCCGCCGCCAGCAGCTCCGGCTCTGGGACCTCGTCGAGCCGGACCTCGCCCGGGGCCTGGAAGGTGACCGCACGCATAGCTGGAGCCTATGAGAGGATCGCCTCGATGAGCATCGAGAAGACGCGCCCGGTCCTGATCACGGGCTGCTCGACCGGGATCGGAAGGGCGACCGCGGAGCGCCTGGCCGCCGACGGCTGGAACGTGCATGCAACGGCGCGACGCCCGGAGGCGATCGAGGACCTCGCGAAGAGCGGCTGCAAGACCCTCGCCCTGGACGTCACCGACGAGCGCTCGATGGAGGAGGCGGTCGTCGAGGCCGAGCAGGACGGCCCAATCGGCGCCCTGATCAACAACGCCGGCTACAGCCAGAGCGGCGCGGTCGAGACGATCCCGATGGAGAGCGTCCGCCGCCAGTTCGAGACCAACGTCTTCGGCCTCCTCCGGATGTGCCAGCTCGTCCTCCCGGGGATGCGCCGCGCGGGCTCGGGCCGCATCATCAACCTGAGCTCGATGGGCGGCAAGCTGACCTTTCCCGGCGGCGGCATCTACCACGCCACCAAGCACGCGGTCGAGGCGCTCTCGGACGCCCTGCGCTTCGAGGTCAAGGAGTTCGGGATCGAGGTGGTGATCATCGAGCCCGGCCTGATCATCACCGAGTTCGGCGAGACCGCCAACGCCAGCATCGGCGCCGTCGAGGACCACGGGCCCTACGCCAAGTTCAACGAGGACGTCGGCAGGGTGACCGCGAACGCCTACACGGGGCCGATGGCGCGGTTCGGCGCGGGCCCCGAGGCCGTGGCCGGCAAGATCGCGAAGGCGCTCACGGCGAGTCGGCCGGCGACCCGCTACAAGGTGACGCCGTCGGCCAGGGTGATGATGGGAACGCGGCGGCTGGTCACCGACCGGATGTGGGACCGCTTTGTGCGCTCCCAGTACCCGCCCCCCAGGCCCGAGTCCTGACCCGCCCGCGCACGCCCGCATAGAGTCGGGGCATGGATGCCGGGCTAGCGGTCGCCGTCGCCCTGGCGATCGCCTTCGCGGTGACGAACGGCCTGCACGACGCCTCGAACTCGATCGCCACGCTGGTGGCCACGCGGGGCGCGCGCCCAGGTCAGGCGATCGTCCTGGCCGCGATCTTCAACCTGCTCGGCCCGTTCCTGGTCGGCGCGGCCGTGGCGAACACGATCGGCGGCATCGTGACCGTCTCGCCCTCGGTGAGCACCGAGGTGATCGGCTGCGGGCTGGCGGCGGCGGTCACGTGGCAAATGACGACGTGGTGGCTGGGCCTGCCGTCCAGCTCGGGGCACGCCCTGGTCGGCGGGCTGGTCGGCGCCGCACTGGTCGACGGCGGTCTCGACGCCGTCAACTGGGGCGGCATCGAGTCCGGAAGGCCGGTCGGGGTCCTCGGAACCCTGATCGCGCTCGCAATCTCACCCGTCCTCGGCGGAGTCGTCGCCCTTCTCGCGATTCGCGCGCTGCGGCGGCTGGCGCGCCGGCTGACCCGCGCCTGGGACGGTGCGGTGACAGCCGGCCAGTGGACGATGTCCTCGGCGCTGGCCTTCAGCCACGGGGCCAATGACGCACAGAAGGCCGTCGGAGTGATCGCGGCACTGCTGCTGGGCGCCGGGAAGATCAACTCGCTCGCTGCGCCGACCTGGGCGACCCTCGGCTGTGCCGTCGCCCTCACTGCCGGGACGGCCCTGGGCGGGTGGAGGATCATTCGCACGGTGGGGATGCGCATCTACCGCCTCCAGCCGATCGAATCGCTGGCCAGCCAGTCCTCGTCCGCCGGTGTGATCCTCGGGGCCTCGCTGATCGGTGCTCCCACGTCAACCTCGCAGGTCGTCGCGTCCTCGGTGGTCGGGATCGGCGGAGGCCGCAGGCGCCTGCACCACGTCAACTGGTCGCTCGTCCGCCAGATCGCCCTCGCCTGGCTGATCACGATGCCGGTGACAGCGGTGATCGCCGGCGCGGCGCTGGCCATCTGGAGGTGGCTGACGTGACGAGCAAGCGGCGCTGGTTCCTGCCCGACACTCCCGACGTGGTCGGTCGGCTGCACGAGCAGGCCACAATCACGCTGGAGGGGATGGACGCCTTCGCTGCATGGACGGCCGGCGACAACGGCGCGGGAGAGGCGCTCCGGGACATCGAGCATCGCGGGGACACCGCGAAGCGAGAGCTGCTCGATCAGCTGCGGGAGGCGTTCGTCACACCGATCGCGCCGGAGGACCTGTTCGCGCTCTCGCGCGGAATCGACTGGATCCTCGACTTCACCCGCGATCTGGTTCGCGAATCGGCGGCGATGGGCACCCCACCCGACGACCGGCTCGCCGAGATGGCGCGCATCCTCCGGGAGGCGGTGGCCGAGCTCGAGAGCGCGATCGGGCAACTGCAGTCGGATGGCGATACCGCCACGGCATCGGCTGACGCCGCGATCAAGTCGGTCCGTCGGATGGACTCCGCCTACTACCAGGGGATGGCCGAGCTCCTGGAGCTGGAGTCGCGACCCGAGCGGATCGCCAGCCGCGAGCTCTATCGCCGTTGCGACCGCATCGGCGATGTCGTGATAGACGTCGCCGAGCGGATCATCTATGCGGTGGTGAAGGAAAGTTGATCCGGCGGGTTTGAAACCCGCCCATTCCGCAAATGCTTGCGGCGATGGGGACGAATCCCACGGTGGAGAGACCCGCTACGCGGGATCGCGGCCGGGCGATGATGGAGCTGCGCCGCCGCGAGCTGCGCCGACAGGAGCGCCGGGAGTTCGGTGGCAGGATCCAGTGGGAGGCGGTCTTCTTCGGGCTGCTCGCCGCGATCGGGCTCGCCGCATCCCTCCTGGCGATGGTCCTCGGTGGCCTGGTCGCTGCCGGGGTCACGAGCTTCCGCGAGGACGCCTCCACCCTGGTCGACCATGTGATGACGGCCGGAGGCCTGATCCCGGTTGCGATCGTCGCGCTCGGCTACCTGGCGGGCGGCTACGTCGCGGCCCGGATGGCGCGCTTCGACGGCATGCGTCAGGGGCTGGGCGTCTGGCTGCTCAGCCTGGCGATGGCCGTGGCGGTGGCGATCACGGCGTGGATCGCGGGCGGCGATATCGATCCAACCAAGTCCATCACGCTGCCGAGTAATCCGATCAACGCCGGACCTCTTGCCCAAAGCGGCTGGGCGATCCTGGCCGTCGTGGTCCTGGTCCCACTGATCTTCGCGATCGTCGGTGGCGTGCTCGGCGAGCGCTTCCACCGCGCCGTCGACCGCGCGGGAACCGGCGAGTTCGAGGCCGTGCCGGACTACGAGCCCGATGATGAGGCCGAGACCGAGGCCGAAACCGAGGCCGAAACCGAGTCCGAGTCCGAGTCCGAGTCCGAGTCCGAGGATCAGCCGTACGGGCCGCGCCGGGTGAGCCCGGAGGCGCCGGCCTCCGCCGCAAGCTCCAGCGAGGACTCCACGTCCTCGCCCGCCGCGAGCCCGTAGGTCATCGCCGCCGCGAAGGAGTCCCCGCAGCCATAGCTGTCCGCGATCGGCCCCGGCAGCGGCGCTGCCGCCCAGGTCCCGCTTTCGCCGTCCTTCGTCTCGTATCGACCGCCGTCGGCTCCCCGGGTGGCCACGAGGAGCGCGGGGCGCGGCTCGAGCGCCAGGGCGAAGGCGGACTCGAGCTCGTCGCGGTCTGAATAGACGAGCGCATCGAGCGCGACGCCCGACTTCGCCAGCACCCTCCCCGTCCTCGGTGAGGCGACAAGGACACGCGCCGCCCGCGCCGCGCGCAGGGCGCCGTCGTCCCCGGCCGTGACGTAGACGCCATCGGCTCCGTCGAGGACGGACCAGTCGAGCGGGTCATCGCCGTCGGGCTCGAGCCGCTCGCCGATCGTCGTGATGGTCCGCTCGCCATGGGAGTCGAGGAAGGTGTGGGCGCGCCGCGTCGGGCCCCTGCGGTTCGCCGCGTCGACCCGCACGCCGAGCGCCGCGAGCCGTTCACGCGATCGCGCGGCGAGATCGTCCTGCCCGAGCGCCGTCAGCAGGGTGGATCCACCGGCCATGCGGGCGAGCTGGACGGCCGCAACCGCCCCACCCCCGGCCGGCTCCTGGAAGCTCGCCGTCGCGTGGACGATCTCTCCCGCGGCCGGGACGTGATCCCCGCTCACGAACTCGACCCACTCGACGTGCCCGACGACGGCGACTCGCACGGCGGGATTGTCCCCCCTCGGCCGCCTACTTGTGCTTCGCGGTGAAGTTGACCTTCGCCCTGCCCGCTGAGCAGAGGTCCTGGGCGGAGAAGTGGTAGATCGCGTAGCCCTCCACCTTGTCCACGCTCACGAACTTGCCGTGGATCTTGTCGAACTTGTTGCCGAGAAAGGTGTGGGTGAAGGTGAAGGTCCCATTCCTGGAGAGCTTCTTGCGCGCCGTCGTGCCTCCCAGGGTGAAGACCGGCGTCGACAGGCAGTATCCGCGCGCGACGGTCGGCTCAGTGGTCAGCGTGACCTTCCCGTTTTTCACCGTGAACCGGATCTTCCGGAACGAGGATGTGACCGCCTGCTGGGTCGTGCTGCCGCTGTAGGGGCCGGCCCTGTTGCGCGGCTTCTTCTTGTGGTGCTTTCCCTTCTGCTTCCCGCCGCCCGTCTTCTGCTGCTTCCCGCCGCCGCCCTGCTTGCACTTCTGGGACGCGCTTGCCGAGAGCGTCTCGCCGCTGTAGAAGGTGGTGGACTCGGAGCTCTTCCACTTCTTGTTCTTGCAGCGCGCCGAGACGTAGTAGAGCGCCGTGTCGTTCTTCTGACCCACCCTGCGCTTGTTGAAGGTGATCTCGAACCTGCTCAGAACGAGGCCGGGGGTGTTCGGAATGTTCGCGAATGCCAGCGTCCGTCCCGAAAGCGTCCCGATGATCGTCAGCGATGTCGCGCCGGGCCCGATATCGGTCTGGACGTACATCGTCCCGGGGCCGCCGGCGAAGATCGTCACCGTCCCTCCGATTTGACCGCCGTTGACCTGCACGGAGCCGCCGCCGACGATGCTCTGGGGACAGGACGCCTGTGCCTGGGCGGTGAACTTGCCCTGGATCTGGCCGAGCTGGCAGGCGGGCACCTTTCCATTCGTGAACTTGATGTTGGGGTCGACCGTGAACACCGTCTGCTTCGGCGACTCCGAGGTCGCGAAGTCGTCGAAGTTCGTGCTGATGACGGTGTGCAGCGAGGCTCCCCCGAAGGTGGCCTTGCTCTGCTTGGCGGGCGAGAGCTTCACCTCCAGCGACTGCGAGATCGGAACGCCCGCCGCGACGCTCGAGAAGCTGAGCGCTCCAAGCACGCCCAGTAGGGCGGCGATCAGGTATATGCGATTGCGGATGGCGCTCCCTTTCCGAGCTGCTGCGGGGTGCAGCCCTATCTGTCGAACACGGTCGTGACGGCGATGTTGCTGTGGCAACTTCGCTCCCCGTCACTCCGAGAGTGCGTCGGACTCCTCGTCGGAGAGCTCTATCTCGAGCGCGGCGAGGTTCTCGCGAAGGTGCTCGATCGACCGCGTCCCGGGAATCGGCAGCATCACCGGAGAGCGCCGAAGGAGCCACGCGAGCGCGATCTGGTGGGGCGTCGCATCGTGGCGCTCCGCGACCTCCGAGAGGGACGACGGTCCGCCACCCTTGAGTGGGTAGTAGGGCACGAAGACGATGCCGTTCTCGGCGCAGTAGTCGACGACCTCGTCGGAGCCGCGCTCGGAGAGGTTGAAGTGGTTCTGGACCGCGGAGATCGGAACGACCCGGCGCGCTGCCTCGATCTGCTCGACGTCGACCGCCGAGAGCCCGACCTCGCTGATCTTGCCGGCGTCGCGGTACTCCGCGATCGTCGCCAGGCTCTGCTCGAGCGGGGTCTCTGGATCGACCCGGTGCAGGTAGTAGAGGTCGATCGCGTCGGTCCGCAGGCTCTCGAGGCTCTGCTCGATCTGGGCGTGAAGCGCCTCCGGGTGGCCGCTGCCGTCGTAGCCGCCCTTGGTCGCGATCACCACCCGGTCGTCCACCGGCGACAGGGCCTCGCCGATCGCCCGCTCGCTCTCCCCGCCGGTGTAGACGTGCGCGGTGTCGATCAGGCCGAGACCCGCCTCGACCGCCTCACGCAGAAAGTCCTCGTTCTCGCGCGTGAGGCGGTTGGTGCCGAGTCCGACGCGCGGGACCTCGGTCCCCGCCAGGGTCAGCGTCCGCGTCGTCGATGGCGAGCCGGCCATCTTCGAAGCCTACGAAACGCTCTCAGTGTCCGGATCCGTATCCGTGCCGACCACCTAGTGCGAACCGGGACGCCCTCCGTACTCTTCCCGGGTGGCCGAAACAAGCACGGAAGACGACGTGCGGCTGCGGCCCTGCTCGGTCGCGATCTTCGCTCCCTCGCCGGTGCTGACGGTCACGGTGGAGGCCGGGCGCACCGACCCGGAGATCCACCTGCACGCCGGCGGCCAGGGGTTCTGGGTCGCACGGATGGCTGCGCGGCTGGGGGCCGAGGTCAGGCTCTGTGTGCCGGTGGGCGGCGAAACGGGCACGGTGCTCGAGTCGCTGCTCGAGACCGGCGGCATCAAGCTGATAGCAACGCGGGCAGGGGCTGCCAACGGCACCTACCTGCACGACCGCCGCAGCGGCGAGCGCAGGGAGATCGCCCAGGTGCCGAGCCCGACCCTGCAGCGACACGAGCTGGACGACCTCTACGACGCGACCCTGGCGGCGGGCCTGAGGTCCGAGCTCACGCTCCTGACCGGCCCGCAGAACGATGACGTGCTCCCTCCGGAAACGTACGAGCGCCTGACACGCGATCTGAAGGAGAACGGCCGCTTCGTGCTGGGCGACCTGAGCGGGGGTCCGCTGAAGGCCGCCCTGCGCGGCGGCATCGACATGCTCAAGGCGAGCGATGAGGAACTCGCCGCATTCGGGTTGCGAAAGGGATCGGATGCGCCGGATGTGGTCGAAACCGCCCGGGAGCTCCGTAAGCAGGGCGCAGCGAACGTGCTGATCTCACGCGGCGACCGAACGGCGGTCGTCCTGCTCGGGGATCGCCTGCTCGGGATCAGCGGACCGCACTTCGTCGCCCTCGACGAGCGCGGAGCCGGGGATTCGATGTTCGCCGGTGTCGGTGTCGGCCTTGCCAGCGGGCTGGAGGTTGAGGACGCTCTGCGCGTCGGGGTCGCCGCGGGAGCGCTGAACGTGACCCGGCACGGCCTCGGCACCGGAGATCCGAAGGAGATCGCGAGCATCGCGGCGCAGGTCGAGATCGCTCCGCTGGACGTCGGTCCGGGCGACGATCGACCGGGTCAGGACTCCGCCGCCGCGGCCGCCTCCTGAACCAGGGGCAGCAACTCGTCCACGAGGCCGGGCGTGCAGCAGATCGTGAACTCGGCGTGCGGCGTCCACGGGTCGCCACCGTGGTCGAACGCCTCGGCCCCCGCCTCCTGGGCGATCAGCACTCCCGCCGTGACGTCCCAGGGGAGGCTGGAGAGCATCACCGAGACATCGAGGCGCCCGGCGGCCAGCCAGGCCAGGTCGAGGCACTCGGACCCGTGCACGCGGACGCGCAGGCAGCGGGGCACCAGGAGCTCCATCAGCTCGCGATGCACCGGGTTCTCCACCTTCGCCTTTGACCCGACGGCAAAGTCCGCGAAGCCGACGATCGCCTCGTGCAGGCCCGGCTTCTCCACCACGCCCACCGGTTGGCCGTTGAGGAACGCACCCGCGCCGCGCGTGGCGACGTACCGCTCGCCGATCAGCGGCAGATCGATGATCCCGAGCACCGGCTCGCCGTGCTCGACCAGGGCGAGGGAGATCGCGCAGAGTGGGCTGCCGTTTGCGAAGTTGACCGTCCCGTCGATCGGATCGAGCACCCACATCGCCTCCACCGTCCCGTCGACCTCCCCCTCCTCCTCTCCCAGGAACGCGGCTTTCGGCGCAACCTCGCGCAGGGCTTCGCGGATCGTCTCCTCGATCCTGAAATCGATCTCCGTGGCGTAGTCGCGGTCCCCCTTCGGGGTGAGCGAGCCGATGTCCCGCCGACCCTTTCGCAATAGCGCGGCCCCAGAGTCGACGGCTCGTTCGGCGGCCGACAGCAGCGGCGGATCGACAGTCATGGCCCTGCCGCCTCGCCCTCGCGTCGCCGCAGGAGCCAGCGGCGCAGCTCGTCCGATCCCCAGACCACGAGCGGGAAGACTGCGAGCACCAGCAGATAGCGGCCCCCGAGCGAGGCCGTCCCGAAGACGTCCTGGAGGGGTGAGAGATAGTCAGGCATCGACCGGACTCCGATCGCGTGTGACGGCCTTGAACAGCTCGACCGCGAGGAACGGAACCATCGCCAAGGCGAGCGCCCATGCCACCTGAACCGGCGACAGCGCGACCACGTCGAAGCGCTCGGAGACCCCGGGGACGACCAGGATCACGGCCTGGACGGCGGCGGAGAGCAGGACGGCCCCGATCAACGCGGTGTTGCGCCCGGCCCGGAAGAACCAATTCGTGCCGCGGACCGCGAAGACGTGAGTGAGCTGCGCGAAGACCAGCGTCGCGAACGCCATCGTCTGTCCGATCGCGTGGCTGTCCGATTCCCCGATCAGGAAGGAGACGAATGCCGCGAGGCCGGTGGCGATCCCTCCGACGATCAGCCGGCCGCGGATCGGATCGAGGATCCCCTGCGCCGGGGGCCGGGGCGGCTGCTGCATCGCGTCGCGCTCGGGCGGATCGACCGCCAGCGCGACCGCCGGCAAACCGTCGGTGAGCAGGTTGACCACAAGGATCTGCACCACGGTCAGTGGAGCATCGAGCCCCAGGGCGATCGCGAGGGCGAAAACCATCACCTCACCGGCGTTGGCCGCGATCAGGAAGTGGACGAAGCGGAGCACGTTCTCGTAGATCGACCGGCCCCGCCTGATCGCTTCGACGATCGTCGAGTAGTCGTCGTCGGTGAGGACCAGGTCGGCCGCCGCCCTGGCGGCATCCGTGCCCCGCTCGCCCATCGCGACGCCGATGTCGGCCGCCCCGAGCGCGGGGACGTCGTTGACCCCGTCCCCGGTCATCGCCACCACCTCGCCACGGCGGCGCAGCGCGTCGACGATCCGGACCTTGTGTCGTGGAACAACGCGCGCGTAGACGCGAACGTCCGAGTTGCGCGTCGCGAGCTCGTCGTCCGAGAGCTCGTCGAGCTCGGCCCCGGTGAGCACGCTCGTATGGTCGTCCTCCACGACCCCTGTCTCCCGGGCGATCGCCAGCGCCGTGCCCGGATGGTCGCCGGTGATCATCACCGTGCGCACGCCGGCCTCTCGCGCTTCCTGGACGCTCTCCGCGACCCCGGCCCGCGCCGCGTCGTGGATCCCGAGGAGGCCGAGCGGCATCAGCTCGAGCTCCTCATCATCATCCGCAGCGAGCTCTCGCTTGGCCACCATGAGGACGCGCATACCCTCTCGCGCCCAGCGCTCGGAGTAGGCCCGGAGGTTCGAGGAGTCCGCCCCATCGGTCAGAAGACCGAGCATCGTCTCGGGCGCGCCCTTGGCGAACAGGACGCGGCCCTCGGGAGACTCGACGGTGACGCTCATCCGCTTTCGCTCAGAGTCGAAGGGCCGCATTCCCACCACCTCCCTGTCGGCGAACACCCGGCCTGCGTCGATTCCGCGGTTGGACGCCGTCTCCGCGATCGCAGCCTCCACCGGCTCGACGGACGCATCGGCCGAGCCGTCCGCTCCTCCCACCAGCTCGTCCGAGGCCAGCAGGCTCGCGGTGAGCAGCTCGTCGATCGCCTCCGCGCCCTCGCCGTCGTGCGGCGCGACCTCGGTCCCGAGTGCGCAGGGATAGAGCCGGGCCAGGCTCATCCTGTTCTCGGTGATCGTCCCGGTCTTGTCCGCGCAGATCACCGTCGCGGACCCGAGGGTCTCCACCGCCTCGAGCCGCTTCGCGATCGCTCCACGCTCCGCCATCCGTTGCACCCCGAGCGCGAGCGCGATGGTGAGCACGGCGGGCAACCCCTCCGGGACGGCGGCCACCGCCAGCGATACCCCGATCAGGAAGCTGTCGGCAAGCGACTCCCCCTGAGCCCAGGCCAGCCCGGCAAGCACCAGGCAGAGAAGCACGGCTGCCCGCAGGAGAAACCCCGCGAAGCGCTGGAGGCGGCGTTGCAACGGCGTGGGCGTCCTGGGAATGCGCAGCGCGCTCATCACGGCGCGGCCGATCTCCGTTTCGCTGCCGGTCGCCTCGACGACCCCCTCCCCCGTCCCACGAGTGACGATTGCGCCCGCGTACAGGGTCGAGCCCAGACGCTTGGCGACGGGAAGCGATTCGCCGGTGATGGCCGACTCGTCGACCTCGAGCCCGTCTTCGCTGGTCAGGCTGAGGTCGGCGGGAACTCGATCGCCTCCGCGGAGCCTGACCAGATCGCGTGCGACGAGCATCTCGGCGCTGACGCGCCTGATCTTGCCATCTCGCAACACGGTGGCCATCGGCGCCATCAGCCTGCGCAGGCTGCGGCTCGCTCCCTCGGCCCGTCCCTCCTGGAAGTAGCCAAGGGCCGTGTTGGCGAGCGCGATCGCGACGATGATTCCCGCGTCGAGCCACTCGCCGATCGCGACCGAAACCACGGCCGCGAGTCCGAGCAGGGCCACCATCGGATTTGCGAGCTGCCGCCCCAGCAGCTCGAGACGTGAGGGCGGCGGGGCCTCCGGCACGCGATTCGGGCCGTCTCTGCGCAAGCGGCTCTCGGCTTCGCTCGTCGTCAGGCCCTTCTCCTGGAGCTGGTGTTGCGTTCCGCCGCTCATTTCTCGACACGATGACCGCTGTCGGCTTCGCCTGGCTACGTGGTGAACACGGATGGCGATCCGTGGCGACGGGCGATGCCACGCAGGAGTCGCCGGGATACCGTGGGGGTATGTTCGGCGGTGATCTCAAGATCGGGCGGCTGGGCGGCATCCCGATCAGCATTCATCCGCTTTGGGTGGTGATCGTCGCGCTGATCACCTGGTCGCTTGGAAGCACCTACTACCCGGACGCGGTCTCCGGCATCGCGCCGGCCGCCGCCTACGGGCTCGGTCTGGCGAGCGCGCTGCTGCTCTTCGCCAGCATCCTCCTGCACGAGCTCGGCCACGCGGTCGTGGCGCGCCGCTACGGCGTCGAGATCCAGGGAATCGAGCTCTGGCTGCTTGGTGGCGTGGCGAAGATGAAGGGGGCCGCTCACCGGCCGGAGGAGGAGCTTCGCTTCGCCCTGGCCGGTCCGGGCGTGACCGTGGTGATCGCCGTGGTCTTCGGCCTGGCCACCGTCGCGCTGCCGTCCTCGACGCCGGATGCCGTGACCGCTCTGCTCGGCTACCAGGCCCTGATCAACGCGGCGATCCTGGTCTTCAACTTGATGCCCGCGTTCCCGCTGGACGGAGGTCGAGTGCTGCGCGCCATCCTCTGGCAGCGAACGGGCAGCATCGAGCGGGCTACGGCCAGTGCGGCCCGCGTGGGTCGCGGCTTCGGCTACGGCATGGTCGCCCTCGGGTTCCTGGGCGCCTTCGCCGGAGCGCCGGGCCTCCTCTGGCTCGGCCTGATCGGGTTCTTCCTGATCGTCGCCGGCCGGGCCGAGGAGAGCAGCATCGCGCTCAAGTCGACCTTCAGCGGCCTTGGACTGCGGCGCGTGATGGCGGTCCCCGCGATCACGCTCGACGCCGACACCACGGTCGCGGACGCGGTGCGGGACTCCTTCGCCACCCTGGGCTATCACGCCTTTCCCGTGGTCGAGAACGGCCGGCCGATCGGCATGCTCAGCATCGACCAGGTCCAGGCGGTCTCCGCCGGACGGAGGACGACGAGCCGCGTCGGGGATCTCGCCGACCGCGACCCCTCCGTCTTCGTCGACGAGGACGTGACCGTGGAGGAGCTGCTCGGCAACTCCGCCTTCCAGCGGCATCGCCGAGCGATCGTCCGTTGCCATGATGGACAGATCGGGATCCTCTCCGCCACCGCGATCGATCGGGCTGTTCGGGCGAGGACCATGCTCGACGATGACCCGCGAGTCGTCCCGATCCGGCCGAAGCGGGTAGCTTGAGCGCATGGATCTCGGCTACGACTCCAACCTCTACATCCTCGCGTTCGACCACCGCGGGTCGTTCACCAAGCGCTTCGGCGTGGAGGGCGATCCAACACCCGAGGACAACAAGCGCTTCTCCGACGGCAAGCACCTGATCTTCGAGGGCATCGAGGCCGCGCTCTCCCGGGATGCCGATCCCTCCGTGACCGGGGCGCTCGTGGACGAGCAGTTCGGAGGCCCCTCCCAGGTCCCCGAGGAGGCGAAGGCCCGCGGGATCAAGCTCGCGATGCCGGTGGAGAAGAGCGGCCAGAAGGAATTCGACTTCGAGTACGGGGACGACTTCGGTGCTCACATCGAGCGCTACGACCCCGATTTCTCGAAGGTGCTCGTCCGGTACAACCCCGACGGGGACGCCGAGATGAACCAGAGGCAGGCCGAGCGCCTGCGGCGGCTCTCGGACTGGCTGCACGAGCACGATCGCAAGTTCCTCTTCGAGCTGCTGGTCCCCGCCGAGGAGGCTCAGCTCGCGGCGGTGGACGGGGACGCGGACCGCTACGACGCCGAGCTCCGTCCGGACCTGATGATCGGCGCGATCGCCGAGCTGCAGGACGCCGGCGTCGAGTCCGACATCTGGAAGATCGAGGGCGTGGACGAGCGGACGGACTGCGAGCGAATCGCAGCCCAGTGCCGAGCGGGTGGACGCGACGGCGTCGTCTGCGTGGTGCTCGGACGCGGCGCCGACGACGACAAGGTCGATCACTGGCTGCGCCAGGGTGCTCCGGTGGAGGCATACGTCGGCTTCGCGATCGGCCGATCGGTCTGGGGCGATCCGCTCAAAGGGTGGATCGACGGGGATCTCTCGCGCGAGGACGCCGCCGCGCGGATCGCCGACAACTACCTCCGCTTCATCGAGGTGTACACAGCTGCCGCAACCGATTCGGCTTAGTACCTCAGCGATAATCGCCTCCGCGATCGCCCCGATCGCGTACTCCGGCTGATAGCGCGCACCTATCTAGCGAACCATTCATATCGGGGTTCCGCACGGATGCCTGGCCGCGGCGCGGGCGGGACGATTGATCCTGAACAGCGAAAGGAGGGATCCAGATGGAATCCAGCGACTCCCCACTCCATGCGCGACCGGGTGACCGGCTCGTGGTCCGGGGTCATCACCAGGGCGAGGCTCCGCGGGACGCGGAGGTGCTGAGGGCGCTGGGCGCCGACGGCGGCCCACCCTATCTCGTCCGCTGGGAGGACGGCCATGAAGCCGAGGTATTCCCCGGCTCCGACGTCTTCATCCAGCACCTGGCGAAGTCGAAGAAGGGAAAGAAGTGATGACCGACCTCGCCGGATGATTCCCGACCCGGACACACTGAACCCGCCTGGCGCCGACGTGCCGTCCCAGCTACCTGGGTGGCGGCCTGAACACGGCGTGCTCTCGCTCTACGTCAGGATCGATCCGGGAGACCGGAGCGAGGCCTGGCGCACCGAGGTGCGCAACGCCCTGACCGAGGCCACCCAAGCCGGTGACGCCGATGGGCATGATCTCCGCAAGGCGCTCACGGCCACCGCCGGCCGGATCCAGCGCGACCTGCTGGACGAGGAGCGGCGGGGCGAGCACCGCGGCCTGATCGGCTTCGTCGAGATCTCCGCGACCGACGGCGAGGAGCGTTGGTACGCGACCCAATTTCCCCCACGCCGAAATTCGGTCCTCCGCGGCCCGGTCGCCCAGATCCACCAGCTCCTGGAGGTGCTCGACGACGGCGCGCCGCTGGGCGTCGCCGCGGTCTCATCCGAGCGAGTCAGGCTGCTCGACTGGCGCCTGGGACGGGCCGAGCAGCTGCACGACTGGGAGCTCGAGTACTTCGCCGATGACTGGAAGGAGCGAAAGTCCAAGCGGCCCGACCCCGCCCGCGGCGAGGCCGTCTCCGCCTCCGGCCGGGACCAATACGACCAGCGCCTGGAGGCAAACCGCGAGCGCTTCGCGGACCAGACCGGGCGGCTCGCGCATGCCGAGTCACGCAAGCGAGGCTGGCGCGGGGCCGTCGTATACGGCGACGAGCGCTACGTCCGCAAGTTCTCCCAGGGCTTCGACGACAACTCAGCGCTGGTCCACCTCGACGGGGACCTCGTCTCCGAGACCGTGGCCCTGATCGAGGAGAAGGTCGAGGAGGCCCTGCCGCGACTCAACCGGGACCGGGAGGCGGCGCTGATCGATCGCATCAAGGAGGCGGCCTACGCCGAGGGCCGCAGCTCGCTCGGCCTGCAGGAGACCTTCCAGGCGCTGGGCGAGGGACGCGTGGAGCATCTCGTATACGACGCCGGCATCGCCTACGCGGACGTCGGCTTCGATGACAGCGCCGATGGGGAAGACGATGGCTTGCCGGTGATCGAGCGGATGATTGGGATGGCCCTGTCGACCGGCGCGGCGATCACACCAATTGAGGGCGACAGCGCCGCTGCTCTTGACGAGCAGGGGGGCGTGGCGGCGCTCCTACGCTACTGACAGCCGCGCTCCGTCAGGAAGGCGTCCAGCAGGTCGCGAGATCGCTCCAATTCACCGGGAAGCGGACCGCTACACGATCGTCCAGGTGTCGCCCGAGCGGAGCAGCCCTTCCAGATCGTCATCCCCGAGCCCGTCCCGGGCCGTGGCGAGCTCCTCGGTCATTCCCTCGGCGTAGATAGGCCGGGCGGTCGAGCGGAAGACGCCGACCGGGGTCGGGCCGTCGGGACGATCGGCAAGGCGGGCGAGAGCATAGGCATGGGTCGGGTCGTCGGCGTCATGGACAACGAGGGCGTCCTCCCCCACCGCCGCGACATCCGCAACCTCAAGGCGTCCATTGGGAGCACGGACGACCCCGCGCTCCCCCTCGGCTCCGAACCGAATCGGCTCTCCGTCGGCGAGGCGTATCTGGTTGGCCTCCCTGCCCTTGCCGCGGACGGCGTCGAAGGCGCCGTCGTTGAAGACGTTGCAGTTCTGATAGATCTCGACGAAGGAGGAGCCGCGGTGCTCCGCTGCAGCGCGCAGGACCTCGGTCTCGTGGTCGCGGTCGGTGTCGACGGTCCGCGCGACGAAGCTGGCGTCGGCGCCGAGGGCGAGCGCGATCGGGTTGAACGGGTGATCGTGGGAGCCGAATGGCGTCGACTTGGTGACCTTGCCCTCCTCGCTGGTGGGCGAGTACTGGCCCTTGGTGAGGCCGTAGATCTGGTTGTTGAAGAGCAGGATGTTGATCGGGATGTTGCGCCGCAGCGCGTGGATCAGGTGGTTGCCCCCGATCGAAAGCGAGTCGCCGTCGCCGGTCACCACCCAGACCGAGAGGTCGGGCCGGGACAGGGCGAGGCCGGTGGCGAGCGCCGGCGCGCGGCCGTGGATGCCGTGCACCCCGTAGGTGCTCATGTAGTAGGCGAACCGCCCCGAGCAGCCGATGCCCGCGACGAAGACGATCTTCTCGGGCGGGACCCCGAGCTCCGGCAGGAACTGCTGGACCGTGGCCAGGATCGCGTAGTCGCCGCATCCGGGACACCAGCGGGTCTCCGCCTCGGAGGCGAAGTCCTTCTTCGTCAGGGTGACGGTCGAGCCGCCGTTGACGGAATGTTCGTTGCCCTCGCTCATAGGTGCGAGCTGATCACCTCGTCGAGCTCCTCGGCGAAGATCGGCAGCCCCTCGACCTTGTTGTAGCGCAGGGCGTCGACCAGGAACTCGGCCCGGATGATCCTCCAGAGCTGGCCGCTGTTGGTCTCGGGGATCAGCACCTTCTCGTAGGAGCGGAGCAGCTCAGCGGTGTTGCGCGGCAGCGGATTGAGATGGCGCAGATGGGCGCACGCGACCTTCCCGCCGCGGCGGCGAATCCGCCTGGCGGCGCCGGTGATCGCTCCATAGCTCGATCCCCAGCCGAGCACGAGCAGATCCGCGCCGTCGGGATCGTCGGGAACGAGCTCGCCGATCTCGTCGGCGATGCCCGCGACCTTGGCGGCGCGCAACTCGGTCATACGGGCGTGGTTCTCCGGCTCGTAGCTGATCTGCCCGGTCACGTCCTCCTTCTCGAGGCCGCCGACCACGTGCGCCAGACCAGGCGTTCCCGGCACCGCCCAGGGCCGCGCCCCACGCGCATCGCGAGCGTACGGCTGGAAGCCGTCGGCATCGGCGGTCGTCGCGAGCGCCGGGTCGATCTCCGGCAGCTCGCCGACGTCGGGGAGGCGCCAGGGCTCCGAGGAGTTCGCCAGGAAGGTGTCCGAGAGCAGGATCACGGGGGTCCGGTAGGTGACGGCGATCCGGGCGGCCTCCAGCGCGGTCTCGAAGCAGTCCGCCGGCGTCGAGGCGGCGACGATCGGCAGCGGGGACTCTCCATGCCTGCCGTACATCGCGGTGAGCAGGTCCGCGGCCTCGGTCTTGGTGGGCATCCCGGTGGAGGGACCCGCCCGCTGGACGTCGATCAGGACAAGGGGCAATTCGAGCATGGCAGCGAGCCCGATCGTCTCCGCCTTCAGGTCCATCCCCGGGCCGCTGGTGGCGGTCACTCCAAGGTGTCCGCCGAACGCGGCGCCGAGCGCCATGTTGGCGGCGGCGATCTCGTCTTCGGCCTGCACCGTTCGCACCCCGAAGCGCCGCTGGCGGGAGAGCTCGTGCAGGAGCTCGGAGGCCGGGGTGATCGGGTAGCTGGCCAGGAAGAGCGGCAGACCGCTCCGGACGCTCGCCCCGATCAGCCCGAGGGCGGCCGCCGTGGTCCCGTTGACCGCGCGGTAGGTGCCGGGCTCGGCCGGCGCGGCCTTCACCGAGTAGCTGACCTGGAGCAGCTCGGCGGTCTCGCCGAAGTTGAAGCCCGCCCGGAAGGCGGCCAGGTTGGCGTCCCTGATCGGCGGCTCAGAGGCGAACTTCTTCTCGATCCAGCCGATGGTCGAGTCGGTGGGGCGGCTGTACATCCAGGAGACGAGGCCGAGGGCGAAGAAGTTCTTGGAGCGGGCGGCATCCCGGGAGCTGATCGCGTCGATGCCCTCCGTCGCCCGGACCGTCATCGAGGTCATCGGCACCCTGAAGAGCTGGTAGCCGTCCAGAGAGCCGTCCTCGAGGGGGTTCGCCTCGTAGTGCGCCTTGCCGAGGTTGCCCTTGCTGAAGCCGTCCTCGTTGACGATCACGATCCCGCCGGGCTCCAGCTCCGCCAGGTTCGCCTTGAGAGCCGCCGGGTTCATCGCCACCAGCACGTTCGGCCGTCCGCCCGGTGTGAGGATCTCCCGCGAGGCGAAGTGGATCTGGAATGCGGAGACCCCCGCCAGCGTGCCCGCCGGGGCGCGGATCTCGGCCGGGAAGTTCGGCAGCGTCACCAGGTCGTTGCCGATCAGCGCAGTCTCTGCGGCGAAGAGGTTGCCGGAGAGCTGAATGCCGTCACCGGAGTCACCCGCGAAGCGGACGACGACGCGCTCCTTCTCTTCGACTGTCTTGTTCATCGGTCCGTTCCCTTGGGCATCGAGCTCTCAGCGATCCCAGCCTTCGACTCTACGCCCAGCGGCCCTGAGACGCACCCCCGCGCGGATCCTTCCCAACCCATCGCGCGACATGGTTCCGGAGGGCACGCTGTACCCAGTCGGCGCAGTGACCCGGCCAGGCGCGCTCAATCCGACCCGCTCGGACCGACCGGATTCCGCTTCGCAACGCGGAATCCCGGCTTGTGTAGCGGAGGGGGCGGGATTCGAACCCACGAGGGACCCGAGGGCCCCTAACGGTTTTTGAGAGCGTTGCGGAAGGCCGGAAACACCTGCAAATAGGGGTCTCGTGTGTTCTGAGGGACCGTCAGAGGACGAAACCAAGCTGAGATTCGTGGCCCCCTGACCGTACGATGAGTATGTGAGCCCGACCGACTTCCGCGAGGGGCCCTTCCGGTTCTTCTTCTTCGCGCGAGGAGACCCGCCTGCACATCCACGTTCAGGCACCCGATGGCGAGGCCAAGTACTGGATCGAGCCTAACATCGAGCTCGCGGGAAACTATGGACTCAGTGCGCAGGACCTACGTCGAGTCGAGCAGCTGATTCGGGAACACGAGCAGGAGCTCAGGAATGCATGGAGCGACGACTTCGGAAGTTGAGGTCACGAACATCTCCCAGCACGGCTTCTGGCTGCTGGACGGTCGCGAGCTCTTCCTGCCCTTCGAGGAGTTCCCCTGGTTCAAGCGAGCGCCAGTCGCAGCCATTCTCGGACTCGAGCGGCCGCATCCCGGCCATCTCTATTGGCCCGACCTCGACGTCGACCTGTCGGTGGAATCCATCGAGCACCCGGACCGGTACCCACTGAGGTCAAGAGCCTGAGGCCGCCGGCCATGTGGCCGGCGGCCCCTCGTCCTCAGGCGGCGCTGGGAGCGGGTGCGCGCAGAGCGCCGCCCTCCGAGCGCCGGTAGAGGATCACGCTCACCGCGATCACCCAGAAGGGCAGAACCAGGAAGCCGCCCCACCCGAACGGGGTCAGGGAGACCGCGCCGACCGCGATCGCGATCCATGAGGCCGCCTTGGGCAGCGCCAGGGTGCGGAGGCCCCCGATCCCGGCGGCGAGCATCATCACGCTGATGCCCGCCGTGAACGGGATCCAGTCCACGGCGCCGAGCTGGTTGAGCGTGTAGACCGCCTCGCGCCCGCCCTGGTCGGCGGCCGTCGCGGTGGCCAGTCCCACCCAAGCGGCGACCACGAATCCCACCGCGGCGAACACGGCGCCGCCGAACGCGATCGCCGAGTAGGTCGATTCCTCGCCCTCCCCGCCGCGCAGCGCCGCGCGCAGCCCGGCGCCGAAGAAGACGAGCGCCACGGCCGCAATATGGAGGAGCAGCGCGGCGACCATCTCGACCGTCTTGTGATCGCTCCAATAGCTGAACGCCTTGTCAACGGAGGCGTTCTCGTCCACCGTATTGGCTGTCAGTACGAACGCCGCCACGAGCAGTCCGGCGAAGACGAGCCCGGCGATCGCCAGGGCCCGGTGGTAGGTGCTTGTCCGCATGTCGAATCTCCTTTTCGTCGTGGGTGCTTGGTCAGTCGCCGGCGCAGGCATCGAGACCGGCCTCCTTGGCGAGGCGGTTGACATCGGCGAACGGATCCTCGGATGAGGCAAGCTCTTCCGGATCGGCCTTCAGCCGGTCGTTCACGGACTGCGCGTCGGCGATCATCTGGTCGACGGTGTCGGCGACGTCCGCGGGCGGATCAAGGGCGCGGATGCCGTCGACGATCTGCTGTGTCTGGGGCACAACCGCCGCGTTAGCGAATCGCACGAATTGGGCGCGGGTCGGCCTTCCGGGCCCGAGGTAGCGTTCCGCAGCGGCTTCGATCCGCTTGTCCCCGCGTTCACAGATCGCGTCGGCCTTGGCGACGAACTCGGACTTGCTGAGCGCCGCGGTGGTCGTCGAGCTGTCGCTGCTGCCGCCACAGCCCGCCACCAATCCTCCAGTGGCAAGCACGGCGACAAGCGAGGCGCCCCAATGACTTCTCCCGATTCTCATCACATCCCCTTTCGTTTCCGCCGCGCCGTTCGCGGCGAGTGCGGAGACGATCCAGCCCCGACCGTCCCGCCGACAAGGGCTTGCGAGCCCGTCTTGACCGGGAAATCCCGTCTGGGTCAGGTGTCCCGATACAACCGGGAAATCCACTCAGAGGGGTGACATCGCTGCGCCCGCAGTGGAGAATGCGAGCAGCCTATGGAGGCGATCTCGAGAGCCGTGGTGGAGGGGAGCCTCGCGACACCCGCCCATGCCAGCCGCCGGCAGGCGATCGAAGCCTGGGTGGGCCTCGCGCTCATCGTCGCGATCTGTGCCTTCTCTGCGGTGCTGGCCGCCGACTCGCTCTCGGCGCCGCACTCCGACTCCGGCTTCAGCCTGCTGGTGATCCCGATCGCGATCACGAGCGCGGCGCTGGGCGTGCTGGTCCGCCTGCGCCGGCCGGACAACCTCGTCGGCTGGTTGCTGCTCGCCAACGGCCTGACCCTGGCAACCCTCGGACTGGCCTGGCCCTACGCGTACTACGGGGCGATTAGCCATCCAGGCAGCCTGCCCGGGCCCGGCTGGGCGGCGATGTGGAGCGAGATGGGCTGGCCTGGCATCTACGTCTTCCTGATGGCGATCGCCTTCGTCTTCCCGGATGGGCGCCTGCCATCGCAGCGCTGGCGCAAGGTGATCGCCGCGACGGTGCTCTCGTACCTCGGCCTGGAGCTCGGCTTCGCCTTCCATCCGGGCCCCCTCGATCCGCCGTTCGAGCACCTCGCCAAGCCGACTCCCTCCTACCCCAGCTCCCTCGAGTTGATCTGGGTCCCGTTCTACATCGGGGTGCTCGGGAGCCTGTTCGCCGCCTTCTTCGCGGTCCGCAGCCGCCTGAGCGGCGCTGAGGGCGCCGAGCGCCTGCAGGTCCTCTGGTTCACCTACGCGGCGATGCTGATCCCGCTTGCGCTGGTGATCAACATCCTCATCGGGCTGACCGCAGGCGTTGCCGTCGATGTGGTGCAGGGCATCGCGATCTTCGGCCTATTGATCGCCATCCCGGGGGCGGTCGCGATCGGAATCCTCCGCTACCGGCTCTTCGACATCGAGCTGGCGATCAACCGGACACTCGTCTACGGGACGCTGACGGTGTGCATCGTGATCGGCTACGTCGCGATCGTCGGCGCGCTCAGCGCGCTGATCGATCAGAGGGGTGTGGCGGGGGTCCTCGCCGCCGGGCTCGTCGCCGCCGGCGTGCAGCCCCTGAGGCTTCGGCTGCAGCGCCGGGCTGACCGCTGGGTCTACGGCGACCGCTCGGATCCGTACGCGGCGCTGACCCGCCTGGGGGAGCGGCTGCAGGGAACCCTCGCTCCCGGCGAGGTCGTGCAGACCGTGGTGGACTCCGTCGCCGAGGCGCTCCGCCTGCGCTACGCGGCGATCGAGTTCGACCGCGACGAGAGCGTCGAGGTCGCCGCCGCACACGGCGAGCGGGCCGGCGGCGAGCTGAGGCGCACACCGCTGGTCTACAACGGGGCGAGGATCGCCAGCCTTGTCATCCAGGTTCCGCCTGGACGCCAGCTGACGACGCCGGACGAGCGCTTGCTCGAGGACCTCGCCCAGCACGCCGGTCCCGCCGTGCACGCCGTGCGACTGAACGCGGACCTGCAGCGCTCGCGCGAGCGGCTGGTGACGGCTCGCGAGGAGGAGCGGCGGCGCCTGCGGCGCGACCTGCACGACGGCCTCGGACCGGCCCTGGCCGGGATGGCGATGCAGCTCGACGCCGCCAGGTCGAAGGCCAGCGACCCGCAGGTCGAGCAGGTGCTGGCGGACCTCCGCTCCGAGACCCAGGATGCGATCACGGACATCCGCCGCGTGGTCTACGAGCTTCGGCCGCCGGCGCTGGACGAGCTCGGCCTGGTGGGTGCGCTGCGCGAGCAGGCGGCCAGGCTCGGCGACGGAAGCGCCATCAGCGTCACCGTCGATGCTCCCAAGGACCTGCCCGCCCTGCCCGCCGCCGTCGAGGTGGCGGCGTATCGGATCGCGACCGAGGCCCTCACCAACGTCTCCCGGCATGCCGGAGCTCGCCACGGCTCCGCGCGGATCTCGCTGGACGACGGCCTCTTGGTCGAGGTCTCAGACGACGGGCGCGGGATCGGTGACGAGCCGGCCGGTGTCGGCCTGACATCCATGGACGAGAGGGCCGCCGAGCTCGGTGGATCGTTCGCCGTTTCGTCCCGGCCGGGCGGCGGCACTTTGGTCCACGCGCTCCTGCCGCTCGAGGCGCCATGACCGGGTCTGTCTCCGTCCTGGTCGCCGACGATCATCCGGTCTTCCGCCAGGGGCTGGCGACGCTGCTCGATGGCGTCGCGGACATCGAGCTGATCGGCGAAGCCGCCGATGGCGACGAGGCGGTGACCGCCGCGCTCGAGCTCAAGCCCGACGTGGTGCTGATGGACGTCCGGATGCCCGGACTGAACGGAATCGAGGCCACGCGCCGAATAGTCGCCGCCGATGAAGGCGTGGGGATCCTCGTTCTGACGATGTTCGAGGACGATGACTCGGTCTTCGCGGCGATGCGCGCCGGCGCCCGGGGCTATCTCCTCAAGGGCTCCGAGCAGGACGAGGTGATGCGAGCGATCAGATCGATCGCGGCTGGGGAGGCGATCTTCGGACCTGCGATCGCGCGACGGCTGATCGGCTACTTCTCTTCGGCCAGCACCGAGGCATTTCCGGAGCTCACCGCCCGCGAACGCGAGGTCCTGGAGCTGATCGCCCAGGGCCGCAACAATCAGGCGATCGCCGACGAGCTGGTTCTCAGCCTGAAGACGGTCCGCAACCACGTCTCGAACGTCTTCAACAAGCTGCAAGTGACCGACCGCGCGGGCGCGATCGTCAAGGCCCGGGAGGCCGGCATGGGCCGGCGCGAGGCCGACCGAACCTAGCCGGATCAGAAGCTCCGCAGCCGTCGGCTGGTGCACCGAACCGGCAACGAATAGCAAGCTGGGACCTGAAGGCGGAGGGGGTGGGATTCGAACCCACGAGGGACCCGAAGGCCCCTAACGGTTTTCGAGACCGCCCCGTTCAACCGCTCCGGCACCCCTCCTAGGCACGAATGAGGCTACCGGCTCCGGGTGGGTACCACTATGGGTACCAGTCTCGGCCTCTGCGTCCGCGCTACGGGCCTTGCCCTCCGCGTTCTCTAGGAGCGTGTCAAGCAGACTCGCGGCCTCTTGCTCGGCTCCTGGGAACAGGTGGCCGTACAGGTCGAGCGTGACTTGAATCGAGCTATGCCCCATGAACTCGCTTAGGGCCTTGGCGTTGACGCCCGCCGCGATCATCAGAGAGGCGTAGGTATGCCGCGCCTCATGGAGCGTGATCCGGTCTAGCTCCGCTGCCTCCCAAGCCTTGTCAGCTCGGTCGGTCAGCGTGGTGGCCGCAAACACCTTCTCAGGACCCCGCCCAAAGACGTAGCCCTCGGTCCAGGTCGCCATGCGGTGCTCGGTGAGTACGTCGCGCAGTCCAGCGGGCACCGGGACTCGGCGGCGTCCCTTTCGGGATTTCGGGTCGATCCTCCCTTCCTGGGTGTCCCAACTGTCCTCTACGTGAATCACACCGGCAGCAAGGTCAACGTGCTCCCAGCGGAGCGCCCGCAGTTCTGACTTGCGAAGCCCGCCATAGAAGGCGGTTGACCAAACGGCCCCAAAGCCAGAGGGCACGGCGGCAATCAGCGCCGCTGCTTCCTCTGGCGGTGCGATTCGCCTCGGTCTACCTCTGACCGCCGCTAGTTCGAGGTCGTGCGTCGGATTGACCGCAACGTCCCCCCGTTGGAGGGCTCGGCGGAAGATCACCCTTAGGGGCATGATCGCGTTCCGAACCGTTGACGGGTCGTAGCCCTCTCCGAGTAGCCAGTCCGCCAGGTCCTGAACCTGATTGCGGGTCAGGTCTGACAACCGGGCATGTCCGATGCGCGGCAGGATGTCCCGACGCAGCGAACCCCGGTAGCTCCGAATCACTGAGGGCTTGTACTGATCGCCGCTCCGGTTTCGGATCTGGCCGGCCTCCATCGCTTCGAGCATCCCGTCCGCTGCCTCTTGGACAGTCTGCTTGGTCGGGGGGTTGAGGGTCTTTTTCTTGCGAGCTGCCAGAGCGTCAACGCGCCAACCCTTCGCCTCGGCCAAGGACGTTGTTGCCTTGCCGTAGACGTACCCCTTGCTCTGGGGGTGGTAGACGCGCGGAATGAATCGGGGCTCGCATGAACATCGCTGCCCCCCGTTCCGTTTCGCGCAAGTGCGCGAATGTTTGATGATGATGCCTTCGCTCATGCTGTCTCTCCTGTCGCCGCTTGAAGGTGGGCCAGCTCGTCGCGGGCCCACCGAGTTCGCTGTGCAATCGCGCTCATGCCGTTTCCTCCTCGGTTGAGAGGCGACGGGCTAGACGAATACGCTCCCGGGGCGTCGGGCTCTTCGATCCCGATGCCACGGGGCGGGTCGTTCACGCGACGCCGCCCCATTTCTGTTGGGACGGACGGTAGCCGCGCTAGCGGTCGGGGTCAAGACGGCCAAGGAAGTCGAGTTTGCTTCGACGCTGGCACGATCCCGGGGGTTTGTACGGATGCGGCGCGAATACCATTTTCGTAGCTTGGGAAGCGAATAGGAGGTTCCATGAGATATGCCCTGGTTGCCCTCATGGCAGTGCTCGGCCTGATCGTCGCGGCGCCAGCCACCGCCTCGACCAACACCCCCGCAAAGGCGCAGATCGCCAAGAAGAAGTGCAAGAAGCACAAGAAGCACAAGAAGCACAAGAAGTGCAAGAAGCACAAGAAGCACCAGACCCCCGCTCCCGCTCCAACGCTCTCGCTGGCGCAGCTTCAACAGATCGCCACCGAGGACGCACGCCAGGAGTCAACCCTGGCCGGCAACGTCATCGACTACGGGGCGAACGACTGCCACCTTCGCTCGACGCAGCAAGGCGACTGCGCAGCGGGGTTCCACTATGTGCCGCTACCTGGGTACATCGGCGTTTGCTCCTGGCGGGTCACCGTCGCGATCAATGCCGCAAGGCAGATTCTTGTATCTCGCGCCAACATCTTCTGCGGCAGCTATCCAGCGTAGGCACCCTCTAGAACTCTCGGAATCAGATTCGCGGGTAGCAAAGGCTCACGGGCTCAAAAGGTCACAGCAGCTCGGGCCACTTATCGGGCTCGTGCCCTCGCATCGTTTCGTAGCAACGGACGTGGAACTTGCCGACTGGCTCGAAGGCACCTTCAACCGTGCCAGCCTCGAGCTCGGTGTCCCTCAACGCGACAACCCCGCCGTCAGTCCCTCGGAGGGCAACGATCTGTTCCCGGTACTCCAAGAGCTTCTCGACAGTGGCCGCAACGCAGAGAGGGCATGACAAACGACCTTAGACCGTGGGCGAAAAGCCGGAGGATGCAGGGTAAGTCGAGAAAATCGGCCAGCGCAAATTGCCCAAATCACTCGGTGGAGCTGCCGGGTCAACGCGAAACCCTGCCATAGTCGGATGGATGGACGTTTGGGAGTACTTCCTCCAGAAACAGCTTGAGTGGGCCGAGCGAGGTGCGCTTCCAGACCGTGCTCCGTTTGAGGAGCTGGAAGGGTCAGACGGGAAGCGCGGCCGCGTCCATTGCAACCTGGAACTGACCGAATACGCCTACCTGCGCGTGCTGGAGCACGTTGTGGTCAAGGGCACGGGGATTCACCGGGAGCTATACGCCTACAGCCTGATCATCGATGAGGCGCATGCCCATGGATGGCGCGAGAACCTGGTCATGAACCCGCCGTACACGAACACGAAGGACTTGAGGTCGCAACCGCATTCCGGCAGAGCCAATTGCTCTTTGCGACTGCATCGATAAGGCCTGGGAAATGACTAGTGAACAGGCTGAGGCGCTGCTTCGCGATGACTAGCTGGCCGCAGCAGGAACTCGCGGTAGGTAGCCGGCCCGACGCGATAGCCCTCGAACCACGGCACATCGGCAGAATCGTCGCGTTCATAAGCACGAAGAAGGCGCGGACGACGACCCAAATTGGGTTTCGTAGTGCCGCTAACTCCTCCCGCAGAGTGTCTTCCGTGTAGTAGCGCTTCTCCATGCTGCCCTTTCGTCCTCGTGCTTTCACCCTACGGCACGTGTCTGACAGGCGCAAGACATTTGTGTCCGATAGTTGCCAACCCTCTGGCTCACGCGGTCAGCGCAACGATTGGCGGGCGCTCGTACTTGCCCGGTGCCCACTCGGCCAACGCTCGTCAAGGCTCTCGGGCTCCCGTCCGTGCTCCTGCTCGAAGCGGGCGTAGAAGCTCGGCCACGGCCTCGCTCAGTACTCGCTCGCGCTGGTCCTTGTGCGGCAGGGCGCAAGGCATACAGAGAACAACCTTCGTCCGTGGGTCCTCCGCGAAGCCCTCCCCGCAATCGGTGGCGCCGCACTCGGCGCAGACCGGGGGGAGTCGGGTTGCCATTTGGCTAGGAAGCCTTGGCCTCGGCCTTACGGAAGGACGCATTTGCCTGACCGAGAGCGCGAACGGTCGCGGCCTCTCCGATCTCGACGCTGCGGTCATCTGGACCGAACGGCCGGAACTCCTCGTCGATGCCGTCGACGAGGTTCTCGCCCTCGAAGACCAAGCCGCGCTCCTGCTGCGCGAGTCCTCCCTCAACGTCAGCGATCAGGATCGTGTCCCCGCCCTCATGGGTCAGGGTGCCAGGGCCTTGAATCGATGTCTTCTTAGCTCCGATGATGATCGGGTTCGGCATGCTTTTCTCCTTTTGGTTGTAAGTACGTGGGGCTCAGCGAGAGGACCGAACCTGGCCGTGGTAACGACCCCGGCTCATGCCGCCGTGGGCGTTGGCGGTTGGTCCCCTCGCTCAACCCCTCAGGAAGGCGATACGTCCGCGAAAATGCCCTAGGTAGCCGACGAAATCTGACTCAGAATCGAAGCTAGGCGGCTTCCCTGGAAAGCGGTTATCCCGCCCGGAGGTCGGGGGCGGTCGCCCAGGCTCATACGGGCAAACTACGGATGACGGACTCGTCCGGCTCCGGATAACGTCAGCACCAGGAATAGGGAGTCGACGGAGGAGGGTGTCACGATGATTGGAGTTCGCGGTGGACGGAGCGTCGTGGCGGCCCTAGCTCTCCTCTTGCTGGCCTTGTTCTTGGGCGCTTGCGGGGGCGGTGTCTCATCGCAGGACGTCCAACAACAGGTTCAGTCGGCGCTACAAAAGCAAAAGAAGCAACAAGAGCTCAAGAATCTGAAAAGTAAAGTCAACCAACTAAAGCACGCTCAAACTGGCTCTGCATCGGGTTCGTCAGGCAGTTCGACACAGGGAAGTAGCTGCGGTGGCGGTGTCTCGGTCGGGGCCAACACCAGTTGTGGCTTCGCTCAAAACGTCGCGGATGGCTATCGCGCGACTGGTTCTTCGGTGATTAGGGCTTACAGCCCAACGACCCACGACACGTACGCAATGACTTGCAGCGGTTCAAATCCAACCGTCTGCCACGGCGGCAACGACGCCAGGTCTATATCTATTAGCTGGGCCAGCCGGACGGGAGGCCCACCGCCGGCGTCGAAGTGATCAGCGATGCCTAAAGCGAGCAACAGCCCGCGAGGCGGCACAGTCTCGTAGCCGTGAACGAGCACCGAAGCGGCGCAAGCCAAACCGCTGGCGCTTTTGGCGGCGACGGGGTGCCTTTTTGCTTCTGCTTGCCGGTGTCGTTCCGCTGTCTTGCTCGTGATCAACGGGCGGGGCGGAAGCAGCGACAAGACGACCGTCGTTGCTGCCAACAATTCGAAGCTTTCATCCAGGATCAGCCAGCTCAAACGCCAGCTTCAGAGGCAAGAAGCTATGCGGCTCAAGCTAACCGCGAATCCGAGGCCCCGGCTGGCGCCTCGTCGGCACCGGCCGCTGCCCCGGCTTCGTTCAACCGACTTGAAAGCTCCCTCCCTGGCCAGGTCGGCTTGGCCTATACAGCTCCGGGCAGCGCTCCCGTTCAAACGGTCGGCAGTCTGCAATCGGGTTCAGCGTGGTCAACTAGCAAGGTCCCTGTGGCGGCCCGGGTGATCAAGGACGCCCACGGCGTTGGCGGCCTCAGCGCTAATCAGCGCTCTCTGATCTCGTCGGCTCTGACCGCCTCTGACAATGCCGCTGCCATGGAGCTCTGGGACGAGCTGGTCTCACGCTACGGCGGAGCTGATGGAGCGGCGCAGGCTGTTACCAGGTTCTGCGAATGCTGGCGACACCGGAACGACGGTTTCCTCGGTCGGCCGGGGAAGTTTCTCACCCTACGGACAAACTGAATGGAGCCTGGCCGGACAGGCCCGCTTCATGGCCTCCCTAGCGGCTGGCTGTGTACCCGGAAGCAGTCTTCTGCTCTCGGAGATGTCGCAAGTCATTCCCAGCGAGAGTTGGGGGCTTGGCGAAGCCGGAAGCCAAGCCTTCAAGGGCGGCTGGGGTCCTGGAACCAGCGGGGGCTACTTGGTCCGACAAATGGGAACACTGCCGACCCAGGGCGGAACGGCAGTGGTCACTGTTGCGGCTTTGCCCAACGACGGCCAGTTCTCGACGGGGACCGAGATGCTTAGCCGCTTGGCGGCCTGGGCCCGCTCCCATCTCAAGCCACCGTCGGCGAGTGGCTGTTAATTCGCTTCAACAGGAGTATCTGGCCAGTCGCTGGCGGTAGATGTTCATGTCGGCCGTGTCCCAATCGCCGTGAGTCTGGGTCCTGAGGCTTGGCACGTTCTCGTGGTGATAGGGCGACGAGAGGCTCTCGTTGTGGCCGATGACATTGAGAGCTGATGTGGAACTGGCATCGCAGCCAAGCGGTCAGTCGTAACGACGAACGCATCTGCTGAGGATCGCTCAGGATCTGCTGATCCGAAGTGCCGACGTGCTCGATACCAATCGCCGTGTAGTTGAGGCCAACCGTATGGCGGCACATGTGGTCACGGGAACGAATTGAACGATCTCGCCGTCACTGCCAACGAGAAGTGGAAACAGACCTGGGGCAGTTCATGGAGTTCGGCGTCCGGGACATCTTAGCGAAGGTGTCGTAGGTCGCTTGGATGCTGTCGTTGGCGGTGTAGTGCTCGACGATGACCTGGGGATTGCGTAGGCGGTAGCTGCCAATCCCGTAGTGGCGCTCGGCGTAAGCGGCCATTTCCGCCTTGCGTTTGGCGTCGAAGGAAATCGGCATTTGAACGATTCGAGGGCGGGGCGAAGAGAAACAGCGGTGGGGCTTGCCAAGGAGCGGGGGCCTTAGATTCGGTGGCGATCGGAACGGTCGTTTTCGGCGGGCTCAGATCGACGGTCTGAGTCGGCACATAGCTTCCGTTTCCGCCACAGCCCCCAATCACAAGCAGGCTCAGCGCGCCAACCAACGGCGGAGGGATCGATCGGATCATCCGCATCCGCTAAGTCTCGGGCAAAGTGTGGATTAGAGTCGCAGCGACGGCTCAAGGATCCACACATCCCTCATCCGGGTCCCGAATCGAGCACGTGACACCGATGGGTGGCAGCACCTGGTTTGTGTGGGAATTCATCCCGATTGGGAACTCAGCGGCGGAGGGTCAAGCAGTGAACGGGCAGCGACCGTCGCCGGATTAGCTACGACGCCCTTCTTCATCAGACGAGAAGCGGCTATCAGGCGACGCTAAGCCGCAACCTTCCGCGCAGGTTCGCGGTGGCCCTCTGGGCCTGCACCGGGGGGAGCTGCGGCGTCCCTTGCGGAAGGTGATGAGCTCGGCGGGGATCTCAAAGACCGCGCCCGCCGTCCCGTCGTGGGTGAGGTCCTCAACCTGCCGGGCGGCGGGGTTGTTCTTGAGCTTCGTGATGATCTTCCGCTCGTGGGTGTGGATCGTCGCGGTGTCGTCGGCGTCAGAGAAGGTGATGACTGTCTCGCGTTCGGGGGCGGTGAGGGACAAGCTTGTCAGCTCCTTGGGTCGCGCGTGTCGGGAGACCCGCGTTAGGTCTGATGGAGGGGTTGACTGGGGCTCAGCAACCGTGGGAGGATCGGCGCGATGGATGGGCGTCTTGCGAAGTGCCTAACGGCCGTAGTCCTTCTTGGCGTAGGAACCGGGGCGGTTGTCAGCGGCGCCGCGAGCGGTAGTCCTACGGCAGCGGCGTCAGGTCAGAAGACCTACGCAAAGTTCTGCTGTGGCCGGCAATACCGACCGGGCACCTTCCGATTTGGAATGAGCGCGTTCGTCACCGACATGAGTTGGTCAAAGTGGGGCAAGAAGATTGCTCGCGGGACGGGGACCTACCAGTACAACGACTGCATTCGCTACTGCGCCGATACGGGACGATTCACCCAACGCCAGCCTCGGTCATCTTGACCGGACGGGTGCGATGCTGGCGGGCGATTTCTCTTCCGGCACTTCAAGCTGTACTACGCCGGGCGCAAGACCGGTGGCCGCACCTTCTGCAAGTAGATCCAGATCAGGTTCCGCCGCACACTTCCTTTGGCAGCCGCCACGTCGCCGCGCCCAACCGGGTTGGCCGGTCAGCAAGCCGGATTTAGCTGCCCTGCCGCAGCGTGACGTAGGCCGCGAATACGTCCGCGCAATTGGTCACCGGCAGTGATGCGGGATAGGAGCGGTTGACGTGTACGGCGATGCTCGTCAGCGACTCGTATTGACCGCTCTGTACAAGCAGCTCGTGTGCCTTCTTGACGTAGCGGGCGATTAGCGACGAGTCTTCATGGCACTTCCTGTCTTAGGCCCCGACCGCCTGGTCATACGCCGAGGGGGTGGGCGCGGGCAACGTGGTTTCCGACGCAGTGCCCTCGTTGCCGCCACCGTTTCCGCCACCGCAACCGGCAATGGCGAACCCCAGTGCGGCGGCGATGAGGCAAAGACGCACTGCCACGACGCGATCCTACGTTTTTTTTTGAGAGGCAGCGCCGGCTCACTGTTCCACTGACCGGCGCGCGCCGGGCCTTGACGGCGATGTGCACAGCCGTTTCAGGTTAAGAGACGTGGGCTTCTTTCGCAAGCGCCCCAAGTACCCGGCCGGAACGATCGAGCGAGGCGATCAACTCCTCATACCGGAGGAGGAAGCACCGCCGGGGGCATGGCAGAGGCCATAGGAGAGCACTCGTTTCGGCTGATTGAAGAGTGGCGCGGTGAGCCTGGCACGTTCGTTGCGGTCAACGGGACCGAGGTTCTCAAGGCGGTCCAGTCACGGATGAAGGACGAGCAGGGAGCGAGCGCGACAGACGTGCAGTCACCCTCGATGAGATGAACAACCCGGCCCACTGGCTCGGCCGGCGACGACTATCCCGACGACATCACGATCTCTGTCTGCCGCCTCGATCCGTCGACCGGCAAGCTGCTCGCCGGTCCCGCGATGGCCGAGGTACTGATGGGCACCAGCACTTTCGCGCTCACCGAGGACGAGGGCACACTTCAAATCTGCCTCTGCCGCGAGTCGGCGATGGAGGAGGGGTCAATGAACGCATTGCCGCGATGAACTACGAGATCACCGAAGAGGAGCACATGGCATTGACGTACGAGGTCATGGACGATCCGCGGCACTGGACGGGCCATCCCGACAAGGAAGAGCCGGGCAGGTGGGGAGAGGACGCAACGTTCAGCTTCTACCCCTTCGACCCGACAACCGGCCGAATCGACCGCCGCGACTAGCGCCAGCCGCCGGTTGCAGCGCGCACGCCGCTTTTCACGACCGTCCTCGTGTCACAGCCTGCCCGAAATGGCAGGTGTACCCGCCCGCGTTCTCTGTCGGAAATGTCGGGAACAGGGGCATATAGATATACGGCGGGCGTCCTGCTCACCACACTCCCCCGCCCCCCGTCGAGCTGGTCGAATCGGTTTCCGGTTTCCGGTTCCCCCTGGTGGTCAGTCGGTGCAGTGGTGCGTCGCGTGCGTGGACGGCGAGGATGGATCGGATTGGATCGCGGCCTTGCCTCGTGCCCTGTCTGCGCTCGTGGTCTGCGTAACCGCACACGCCCGCTGGCTAGGCACGGATCGCGGGGTGAGTCCACCCGAATACCACGGCCGGCTGCTTGGGATGACCTTCGGGACGGGCTCGCTAGGCCGCATGGCTCTGCGGTTTGCGAGGGGACCCGCGCATCCGTAATCCGCGTGTCAGCCGGCGTGAGCTAGGCGGTGCCGTGCAACTCCGGCGCGCCCTCGATGCTGACCCCATCAAGAGCGGAGAGGGCATCAAACGCACGGTCCAGCAAGTCCAATGCCGCCGCTACCTCGGGTGTGTTCTTGATCCCCTCTGCGAACACAACGTCTGGGAACCGCAACCGCGCAACCTCGCTCATGTGCCTGTCCTCCTGGTCGGCTGGTGGGTTCAGGCTAAGTGCGCGCGTTTACGGACGCGACTCGGCGCGTCGGGCGGTATTACTTAGTGATCGGCGCGGCCAGCGCGCAGCCACTCCCCCGCCCCCCGTCCAGCAGCTAGGTAGGGGTTCCGGCTCTCCGGTCCTGGATCGAGACTCGAACTGAGCAAGGCATCGATCATCGAACAGAGAGAAGAAGGAAGGGAATGGTTCGGGTTCTCTGCCTGGAACAGGGCATAGCTAACCATTCAGCCCTGTAGATCAGGCACGGATCAGCGGGTGAGTACCACTGGAATACCGCGCTACTGCTCTGTCGCCGTCCCCTCGATGCTGTCGGGCCGGTCGGAGAGGGGTCAACCTCGAACGTCTCGGTGTGCGTAAGCCGCAGGTTCTTTCGATGGAAGCCCTTGGCTTTCAGCGCCAGGACTATCTCAGCGGCTGAGCGCATGGCTGCCGGCCTCTCGGGGTTCTCGCCCCTCAGCATCGCTGCCTTGTCCCGGTTCACGGCTGCGCCTATGTCCAGGCTCTTGATGGAGCCGGGGCAGGGCGTGTGCGGGGATGCTCTCGTACTCGGCCATCAGGCGTGTCGAGGAGCTTCCGCGCTGCCTCGCCTTCGAGGTCGGCTAGCTCGGTGTGCTTCTCCGCCGCGTACTCGCGGATGCGTGGCATGACCTTCAGCTGAACCTGGGCGTACCAGTCAGGGTGCTGTGTGTCGCGCGAGTCCCGAAGTGTTGTCTCGGGGATCTTCAGCCCTTGGCGCTTTAGGGCGTCGTGAGCGCGTCTGCGGTTGCCGCTGTAGAGAGCGCGGCAACCGGCCCCTGCTCGATCTCCTGCTCGGTATAGCGGGATTTTAGCCAGCCTCTTTTTGTGCGGGCGGCTGTCGGCGGCTTGCGTGTGCGCAGGCACGGCGTCAGAAGAGACCCTGAAATCGGCGCCCTCAGGTATGTCCTCAGACGGCGTTTCAGCCCCATCCGACTCATCCTGCGGTAGCCCTGTGTCAGTGGTCATGGTCTCCTCTTTTGTCTCTGTGTTCTTTGAAGATGTTGTAGTGGGGGACTAGTGGCGATCAGTGGAAAGGGCGGCCGATTTCTCAGCGTCCCTTGGCCTGTGTCCCGCGAGTGGCGAGACGTAGG
>CAWAJF010000015.1:0-90464 GCA_963782345.1 uncultured Solirubrobacterales bacterium
CGCACAAACCCCCATGAATCCGTCCGTTTGCAGGGAGAAACTGGCTATGGCCCAACACTTCCTCAGCTCGGATCGAAACCAACCGCTGCTCCTGCCGCCCGACCTGCGCGACTGGCTGCCGGGTGACCACCTCGCCTGGTTCGTGATCGAGGCGATCGAGGAGCTCGACCTCGAGCCCTTCTACGCCTCCTATTCACTCCGGCCACGGCGCCGCTGCCCACGAGCCGAAGATGATGCTCACCGCGCTCGCCTACGCCTATTGCGTCGGCGAGCGATCATCGCGCGGGATCGAGCGCCGCTGCCGCGAGGACGTCGCCTTCCGGGTGATCACCGCGAACCAGGCCCCCGACCACGCCACGATCGCCCGCTTCCGGGTCCGCCACCAGAGGCCCTCGCCGATCTCTTCGGCCAGGTGCTCGGGCTCTGCGCCGAGGGCGGCCTGGTCGAGGTCGGCGTGCTCGCCGTCGACGGCTCCAAGTTCCGCGCCGCCGCCTCCGATGCGGCGATCCGCACCTACGAGGAGCTCGCCAGGGACGTGCTCGCCGAGGCCGCCGAAGTCGACGCCGCCGAGGATGAGCGCTTCGGCAGCGCCCGCGGCGACGAGCTGCCCGACCACCTCGCGACGAGGCAGGGAAGGCAGGGCTGGCTGCGAGATGCGAAGCGCCGGCTCGAGGAGAGGCGAGCGGAGGAGAAGCGGGCAATCCCCCGCGATCGCTCAGAGCGCCTCGAGCTCTGCCACGAGCGGCTGGTCGGAGACTGGCGAGCGCAGCGGCAGGGAGCGCGCGCCTACGAGGCCTACCGCGAGCGCAAGATTCGCGAGCGCGGCAGGCAGTCGATGGGCCCGGGGCCGAAGCCATACACACCACCGCCGAGGCCCGAGGGCAAGATCAACACCACCGACCCCGACGCCCGGCGGATGAAGTTCGGGCGCAACTTCATCCCCGCCTACAACGCCCAGGCAGTGACCACCGAAGGGCAAGTCATCGTCGCCGCCGAGATCACCACCGAGGGCGGCGACTTCGAGCAGCTCGATCCGATGATCCGGGCGGCGGAGCGCGAGCTCCAGACGGCCGGGGTTAAGGAGCGCCCCGAGGTGGTGCTGGCGGACGCCGGCTACTGGTCGAACGACCATCTCGACGCGCTCCGCGAGCGAGGCATGATCCCGATCGTCGCCCCCGACACCACTCGCGGCCGACCGCGGAAGACGCGGCTCGGCGGGCCCTACGACTTCATGCGCAGGGTGCTCGACAGCGAGCGGGGTGGCGCTCTCTATTCCAAGCGGATGCCGATGGTCGAGCCGGTCTTCGCTCAGATCAAGGCGAACCGGCGGATCGACCGGCTCAAACGAAGGGGCCGGGCCGCCGCCCGCTCGGAATGGCGCCTAATCGCCGCCACCCACAACCTGCTGAAGCTCTACCGCAGCGGTTTGGCCCCGGCGGGGGCCTGAGGGCACCAAACCAACTCCTCGGCGGCTCCGCGGAGCCGCCCAGCCCCGGTTCACCAGCCTTTGCGCGACAGCCTCGCGTGAAGGCGGAAGCCAGAATCCCAGGCGGGAAGCCCCGCTGCCCGAAGGAACGGTTCTGGGGAGTGTCCCCGAGTCACGATCGGAAGATGGATCCGCGGCCGGTTCGGGGGTCGGCACCGAAGCAGCTGAGCTTCCGCAAGCTGAGCGCGGACCCAACGGTTGCTGGTTCGCGCAACGCTTTGACTTCGTGCCTGGTTCCCGAGCATGAAGCAACGCGGTCGATCGGCACAAATTGGACCCCGCACGGAAATTGGACCCCGCGTAGCAAAATAAAACCCCCCGCGTTAGCAGGGGTTTTAGTCGGGGCGACTGGATTTGAACCAGCGACCTTTCGGCCCCCAGCCGGCGTCGATGGGCGTTCGTTGTGTCCGCGACCGTCCTCCGTGTCCGCAGCGTCCTGGCTCGTGGAGGTTCTGGACTCATCGGAAGAAGCAGTGGGTACCAATCCGGTACCGCGGTGCCGACGTCAAGCCGCCGCTTCTCGTCCAGAGCGACTACTCCGAACAGGCCTAGGGCCTCGAGGGCCTCGTTCTTCGTGCCAAAGTCCGGAGACGATGCAGCTTTCTGTCACGGACGGTCCAAAGGTGAGCTTCGAGCATGGTTTGAGCCCTAGCCGACGGGCGACATAGCCTCCCGCTCGGCGCGGGCGGCGTCGGCCTCGGCCAGAAAGCCGCGTTCCGTGCCGACCTGCTCGGCTTCCTCCAGCGCCTCGATCGCACCGGGAGCACCTGCCGCAATGCGCACCCTTGCCAGCGAGCGCAGGGCGCGCGCCAGGCCCCAGTAGAGCCCGCGCTCCCGGATCATGGCGACGCCCTGGTCGGCCTTCGCAAGGCCCTCGTCGGTCCTGCCCACCCCAGCGAGCGCCTCGCCGATGAGGGCCTTGCGCCAGCCGTCGCCCTCGCCGCCCTTGTTCATCGCGTCCCAGTAGAGCTGGTCTCCACGTTCCAGGTATTCGAGCGCCTCGGCCGGCTCGTCCCGCTCCAGATGCGCGAGCCCGAGATAGATCAGAGCCCAATGCCGTGAGAAGACGTCGCCGATGTGCTCGGTCAGCTCATAGTTGCGCAGCGCCGTGGCGAGCGCCTTGTCGAGGTCACCGCGCATCGAGTGGAGCAGCGAGAGCCCGCCCCGCGTCCAGCTCTCGGTTTCGGGATCACCGTGCTCGGCCGCGATCCGCAGCGCCTCCTCCAAGAGCGCCTCGCCCTCGTCGAGCTCGCCGCGATCTCGAAGGATTCCCCCTTTGGCCATCACCGCCCACGCGTAGGGGCAGCCGAGGATGACGCCCGCGCCGGCGCCGTGATCGCCGTCGGCGAGCTCGAGCGCCTCGTCGAGCAGCTGCTCCGTGCGCTTGAAGTCCGCAGCGCATATAGACGCATAGGAGCCGGCGACGCGAATGGCGATCCGCAGAGCGTCGTCTTCTGACTCATCCGTTAGCGCGATCGCGTCGTCGACTGCTGCGGTCCATTCCTCTGCAGTGAGATCGAGACCCGGCCGCGATGACTCGAGAAAGCGCAGCAGGGCAAGTGAGCGTGTGTCGCTGGTCCTGGTCGCCAGGTCGCGCCCCTCCGCGATCAAGGCGTCGACGCGGGAGGTCTCCATCCCCAGGCGCCACGAATAGTCGAGCTGCAGCAGCCGGGAGAACATCCCGAGGGCAACGGTCTCCTCGTCCTGCGGCAACCCGGCGGCCAGCTCTGAGACCTTGGTCCAAAGGCGCAGCGCGTCTTGGGGGTGCGCGTAGCCGGCCCAATGGGCTGCCCGCGCGTTCCAGCGTGCCGCCTCCAGCGGCTCGTTCCCCTGCTGGAGGTGCTGGGCGATCAGGGCAGCCAGTTCGTCATGCCGCTCGGGGTTGAGCTCGATCAATGCATGCCCGGCGGCGGCGTGTGCCGCCTCGCGCTGAGTTCCGAGCTGGGAGCCGTAGGCGACCTCCTGGGTGAGAGGGTGGCTGAACTCGAGCACCCGCTCCGGGTAGATCTCAGCCTCGTAGAGAAACCCGGCGCTGATCAGCTCCTTGAGGCCCTCGGCAAGGGCTTCATCATCGAGCCCGGCGACTCTGCGCAGCGCCGGCTCGGGCACCTCCTTGCCGATCACAGATGCGGCCTGCAGCAGGGTCTTCGCCGCCTCGAGGCGGTCGATGCGAGCGGCGAGGATCGCCTGGACCGTCGCCGGAACCTTCGCGTCGCCCATCGGCTTGGTGAGTCGGTAGGCGCCGCGTTCACCCTCGAGATTACCGGCCTCGACGAGTTCGCGGACGACCTCCTCGATGAAGAACGGGTTGCCCCCGGTGCGCTCGTGGACCATCTCGGCCAGCCCATCGATTGATGGATCGCCGCCCGCCAGATCGGCAAGCAGCTCCAGGGTCGAGTCGAGGCCGAACGGCGCCAGGCTGATGCGCCGATAGACCGAGACGTCGGTCCACTCGGCTTCGTATTCGGGCCGGAAATTGACAATCACCAGGGTGGCTGTGCCTTCCACCGCGGAGACCATCTCGGCTACGAACTTCTCACTCCCCTCGTCCATCCAGTGGAGGTCCTCGATCACATTCACAACGACATCGGTTCGGTCGGGGACGCGGTACAAGCGCCTGATGACTCCGCGTAGAAGCCGCTCCCTGGCCTCGGAGCTGACCTGCGGGGCCGGACGCTCAGGATCCGGCACTGCAAGGAAGTCGAAGATCAGCGGTAGGTCGTCGGAGAACTCGGGATCCAGCAGCAACAGCCGGCCGGCGATCTTCTCCCGGGCAACCCGATCGGAATCGCGGTCCTCGATGCCAAAGTAGCCGCGCATCATCTGCAGTACGGGCAGGAAGGGGATTGCCTCGCCATGCGCCTGCGCTTGGGCCTCGTACACGTCGATGCCCTTGGCCCGGCATCGCTCCGCGAACTCGTGGCAGAGGCGGCTCTTGCCCACGCCTGGCTCGGCGACGATTCCGATAACCGCGCCGCGCCCCTGCTTTGTCTGCTCAAGCGCCTCTTCCAGGACCGCCATCTCCTTGGCCCTGCCGACGAAGCTCGACAGGCCGCGTTCCCGCGAAAGGTCGAGCCGCGAGCGCGCCGCCCCCGCGCCGATCAGCTCGAAGACCCCGATCGGGCGGCTCGCGCCCTTGACCTCGAACTCCCCAAGGTCCCGCAGCTCCAAGTACCCCTCGGCAAACCGGGCGGTGTGCTCGGTGAGGTAGGCCTTGCCGGGCTCGGCGAGAGCCTCCATGCGCTGCGCCAGCCCAACGGTGTGGCCGACCGCCGTGTAGCTGGGCTCGCCCTTCTCTCCGATTTCTCCCGCGATCACCTCGCCTGAGTTGATCCCGATCCGGACCGAGAAGTTCAGTCCCTGGGACCGCCGCAGCTCGGTCGCGTACTCGGCAACGACCTCCTCGATGTGAAGCGCGGCGAAGCAGGCTCGGGCTGCATGGTCCTCGTGGGCGATTGGAGCACCGAACAGCGCCATGATCCCGTCACCGGTGAACTTGTCGACCGTGCCCTCGAAGCGCTGGACCGATTCAGAGAGCAGTGCGAAGAAACGCTGCATGATCTCGCGCCAATCGTCGGGCTCGATCTGCTCGGCGAGATCCATCGAGCCCTGAACGTCGGCGAAAAGCACCGTCACCTGCTTGCGCTCCCCGTCGGGCTTGGATACCGCCTCAGGACTCGACTGCTCGTGCGAGGCGGCATCGAGCCGGGTACCGCACCTATTGCAGTAGGCCTGGCCGGCGGCATTCTCGGCACCGCAGCCGCTGCAGTTCTGGGCTTCCGCAAGACTGGCTCCGCAGGCACCGCAGAACTGAGAGCCGGTTGGATTCGCAGCTCCACAGACGCGGCAGGATTCCGTTCCTTCCGCCATGCCGGCAAGCGTACTCCGGGCGCCTCCTACGTAAGGAGACGATCGAAGGGAATCGACTCAATCGGGGCGACTGGATTTGAACCAGCGACCTTTCGGCCCCCAGCCGAGCGGATTCAGGCGTCTATGTGTCTCGGAGCGTCCGTCGTGTCCTATGCGTCCAGGGCCGTGGACGATCTGGACAGATAGGACGATGCATCCGGTACCAAAGCGGTACCACCTGTGCTCGGCCGACAGGTTGCTGCTTTGCATGGAAGCAGCAACTTTGGGGTTCTTGGTGATCGCCTCGTCGGAATCTCAGTCCGAGGGCGAAGCCTCGTCGCTCGGCTTATCGCGCTCCGCGATGCCGGGCGGAACCACCTTCCCCTTCTCGATGTCGCCGGCCAGACGTGCCCTGCGCTCGAAGAGCCCCGGATCCAGCACGCCCGACCCGGCGGCCCGCGAGATCGCGGTCCCTCCTGCCCCTCGCAGGATGTAGGCGAACGCGACGGCGATCACCGCGCCGGCGAGTGGCCCGACGACGTAGACCCAGTAGTGGGCGAAATCGCCGCTGACCAGAGCCGGGCCGAAGGACGCGCGCCGCGCGTCGAGTTGATGCGAAGAAGTCGGGGCGACTGGTTCAACTCGGCTCCACGACTCGAAACGGGCGTCCCTCATACGGATTCATACGGATCGGGCCCTCAAGACAACGTCGACCCTTGTACTCGAGTGAAGCAAATGGTGCGGACTTGCTCGATCACGGGTACTCGGAGCTTCGCACTGCGCCGCCCGGCAGCGACGGCCGACGCGTTGCCGACATGAGCCGCAATCGGGTGCGTTGGGCCTCCGGGCGACCGCAGCACGGCCACTAAGCTCGATCGCCAGATGTTCCTCGCCCTCCGTGAGATGCGGCGCGCCAAGGTGCGATTCGGACTGCTCGCATCCGCGATCGGGCTGCTCCTCTTCCTGATCCTGACCCAGCAGGCGATCCAGAACGGCCTGATCACGGCGTTCGTCGGGGCGATCGAGCGCCAGTCGGCGCCGGTGCTCGTCTACAGCACCGATGGCCAGCGCACGCTGCAGGGGAGCGTCATCACGCCGTCGCTGGAGCGCCGCATCCGTGCCGTACCGGGCCTCGCGGCCGCCGGGCGGCTCGGCCAGAGCACGTTCACCGTCCGCGTCGGCCGCGGCGGCGACTCCGACGCGGCGATCATCGGCTACGACCGCGCCGACCTCGGCGCCCCCGACGAGCTGAGCGCCGGGCGGCTTCCGCGTGTGACGGGCGAGGCCGTCGGCAGCGCGGCGGACTTCTCGCTCGACGACCGGGTGCGCGTGCAGGCGGCGGGCGCGCCGGCCGGCGTGGGCGGGACGCTGCGCATCGTGGGCCTCGCGCGCGACGCACAGCTGCAGGTCACGCCGACGCTGTTCGTCGCGTGGCCGGATTACGCCGCGGCGGTCGAGGCGGCCAACCCGGACGTCACGACCGTGCTGCCCAGCGCGCTGGGCGTGCGGCCTGTGCCCGGCGTCTCGGCGGCCGCGCTGGCCCGCCGCGTGAACGACGCCAGCGAGGACGCCGACGCCCTCACGCGTGCCGAGGCGGCCAGGAGGTCGCCCGGCGTGGCACAGGTGCGCCAGTCCTTCCGGGTCATCTTCCTGCTCTACGGGCTGGTGGCTCCGCTCGTCACCGGCTTGTTCTTCCTCATCATCACCTTCCAGAAGTCCGCAGCGCTGACGCTGCTCCGCGCAGTGGGGGCGCGCTCAGCCGTGCTCGTGCGCTCGCTGCTCGTGCAGGTGGTGCTCGTGATGGCCTGCGGATTGACGCTCGGCGTGGCGCTGTACACGCCGCTGTCGCAGATGACGCTCGGGTCGATCACGCTGCGCTTCGACACCGGCGCCGTCGTGTTCTGGTCGCTCCTGCTGCTCGCGCTCGGGTTGCTGAGCGCCGGCGTAGCGGCGCGCCGCGTCCTGCACATTGACCCGATTGAGGCGACGACGGGAGGCGGCGCGCGATGAGGATCGCGCTGCGGGAGCTGCGTCGAAGCCCGGGGCGCTTCGTCGTCGCCACCGCGATCATGACACTGATCGCCATCCTGCTGATGTTCCTCGGCGGCCTGCTCGACGGCCTGACGAAGGGCAACACCGGCGCGCTCCGGGCGCAGCGCGCCGACTTCTTGGTGTTCTCGGCCACGGCCCAGGACTCGCTCGTGCGCAGCCGCATCGACCCGGCCGTGCGCCGCCGCGTCGAGCGCGCGCCGGGCGTCACCGCGGTCGGCGGACTGGGAAGCCTGCAGATCGGCAGCCGCGTTCCGGGCCACGGCCCGCGCGATCTCGTCCCGGTAGTGCTGTTTGGCTACGCGCTGGCGCCGCGCGGGCTGCCGGCGCGGCCGCCGGCGCGCGGCGAGGCGTACGCCGACGACGTCCTGCGCTCCGAGGGCGTGCGCGTCGGCACGGTGGTCCGGCTGGGCCCGCAGCGCACGCCGATCCGGGTGATCGGCTTCGTGGCCGACACCCAGTACTCGGGGCAGGCGACGCTTTGGGGATCGCTGAGCAGCTGGCGCGCGGCGCAGAATGCCAATCGGCCGGGCAGCCGCGTGGGACCCGGCGTCACGCAGGCCCTGGTGGTGCGCGGCGGCGACCCAAAGGGGATCGACCGCGCGACGGGCGCGACGCACACGCTGACGGTCGACGCCGCGATCGGCAAGCTCCCTGGTGTCTCTGAGCAGCAGAGCGTGTTCAACCAGATCATCGGAGTGACGGTCGCCATAGCAGTCGTCGTCGTCGCGTTGTTCTTCGCGCTGATCACGGTCGAGCGCGTCGCGCTTTACGGAGTGCTCAAGGCGATCGGCGCGAGCTCCCGTACGCTGTTCGCCGGCGTCGTGCTGCAGGCCGTGGTGGTGACGCTCGTCGCGGGTGCGGTCGGCGCGGCCGCGGCGCTGGCGCTCGACGCGGCCATCCCGGCCGGCGGCATCCCGTTCACGACATCGGCCGGACGGCTGCTGGCCAGCGTGGCGTTTCTGCTGCTGGCGGCCGTCGTGGGCTGCACGTTCTCTTTGCGACGCGTGCTGCGCGTCGATCCCGCCACCGCCATCGGAGGTATGCAGTGACTTCGGCGCTCGACATGGACGCCGTTCGCAAGGTGTACAAATCGGGCAGCGAGGAGGTCGTCGCCCTCGACCACGCCGACCTGGCCGTCGGAAGCGACGAGATCGTCGCGCTCGTGGGGCCGTCGGGCTCCGGCAAGACGACGCTGTGCTCGATCGCCGGCGGGATCCTGGCACCGACCTCGGGGCGTGTGGTGGTCGGCGGCGACGACATCTCGGGCTACTCGGCGCGCGAGCTGACCGAATTCCGCCGGGAGATGGTGGGCTTCGTCTTCCAGACCGTCAATCTGGTGCCCTTCCTGACCGCGCGCGAGAATCTGCTCGTCGTCGATGAGGTGGGACGGCGCACGGGACGGGCGGCGCGGCGGCGCGCCGACACGCTGCTCGAGGAGCTCGGCCTAGCCGACCGCGCGAACAACCTCCCGGGCCAGCTGTCGGGCGGCCAGAAGCAGCGGGTGGCGATCGGCCGCGCGTTGATGAACGATCCGGTTCTCGTCCTCTTCGACGAGCCGACCTCGGCGCTGGACACGAACCTCGGCGAGCAGGTCGTCGGCCTCATCCGCGAGGAGATGAAGCGCCGGGGGACCGCGGCGATCATCGTCACCCACGACGAGCGGATCACCCACCACGCCGACCGCACAGCGCACATCATCGACGGGCGCATCACGGCGTAGGGCGCGGCGGGTGCGGCGCCGTAGTTGGCGCGGCGTTGTCAGGGTGTGCTAAATGCGGTCTCGGGTCGGGCCGAGGCCAGCACCTGACGAGAGACCGGAATCGAATATCGGGGCGACTGGATTTGAACCAGCGACCTTTCGGCCCCCAGCCGAATGCGCTACCAGACTGCGCCACGCCCCGATGTGGCACCAATCCTAGACGCAAGCGGGCGACGGGAATCGAACCCGTTCCTCGAGCTTGGAAGGCTCACGTGCAACCGTTAACACCTCGCCCGCGCGGCAGCCGATTATAGGTTCGGATTCCAGGCGGTCTGGGATCTCCGCGCCGAGCTCTTTGCGAAACTCAGCCGCCGCGGGACGGTTCTTACGGCAGGTCGCCGGCAGGTCGCCCGCCCGGACTCCCTATGTCGCTCGCCAGGCAAAAGCTGACGCATGCCCGCGCGTGGGCCATCCTCGCCGCGTCGCTGGCGCTGCTCGCGGTCGTCGGCACGTCGCTGCTCGTCGCCCGTGACGCTCGAGGGGCGTCGTCCCGGAAGAACGTCGTCTTCATCCTCACCGACGACATGACGAGCAGCGAGCTCTCGGCGATGCCGAACGTGCAGTCGCTGCTCGCGGCGCAGGGAACCAGCTTCAACGAGGCCTACATCTCCTTCCCGCTCTGCTGCCCGTCGCGCGCGACGATGATGAGTGGGCAGTACATGCACAACCACGGCGTGCACGGCAACTTCCCGCCGAACGGCAGCTGGACCAAGTTCCGCTCGCACGAATCGAATGCCCTGGCGGTCTGGCTCGCGAGGGACGGCTACTACAACGTCCACATCGGCAAGTACCTGAACGGCTACCCGTCCGGGGACGACACGCTACCCGTGCCCCCGGGATGGGCGGAGTGGTACGGGAAGGTCTCGGAGGACGCCCTCTATTACGACTACCAGGTGATCGAGAAGACAGGACCGACCGCCATCCCGCACCTGACCTTCTACGGCGATCAGCCGATCGACTATCAGACCGACGTGTTCGCCAATCGAGCGGTCGATTTCGTCGATGACAGCGGGCGCGCGAACCAGCCGTTCTGGCTGAACCTCTGGTTCAACTCGCCCCACGGCCCCTTCGACCCGGCCCCAAGGGATCTCTACCGGCTCTCCGGCATCCCGCTGCCGAAGGTGCCGGGATTCAACGAGAAGGACATCAAGGACAAGCCGAACTGGTTCCGGAAGCAGGCCCGCAAGCGGCTCACCAAGAGGCAGGCGGCCCTGATCGCCGGAGAGCGCCGGCGTCAGGAGGAGCAGCTCATCTCGGTCGACCAGGCGGTGGGAAGGCTCGTCCAGTCGCTGAGCGACCAGGGGATCCTCGACGACACCTACATCATCTTCTCCTCGGACAATGGGTTCTTCAGAGGCGAGCATCGGATCGCTACCGGCAAGTACCTGCCATACGACCCCGCGTCGCGCGTGCCGCTGATCATCAGAGGGCCGGGCATTCCCGCGGGCGGCGTCAGCAACGAGCTCGTCTGGAATGGGGACATCCCCCAGACGATCCTGCAGATCGCTTCGGGGTCGCAGGACGACTCGGTGGACGGCCGATCTCTTCTCCCCTTCGCCGAGCAGCCGCTGCTCCGCTCGACGCGGCCGGTCCTGCTCGAGGGCGACACCGGTCCCGGCGGCACCGGCGCCGAGGCGGCCCACTCGAGCGCCGCGCGGGCACGGGCGGCGCGGGTACACGTTGCCGGGAGGAAGGGCGTGAGGAACCTCGAGCAGGAGCCCGACGCGATCAAATCGGCGACGAACACGGACAAAGCTCCCGCCTACCGCTCGATTCGAACCGACCGCTACGAGTACACGGTCTACTCGAACGGGCAGACCGAGCTCTATGACATGAGGCGGGACCCGGCACAGCTCCACTCCCTCGCCAGGGACCCGCGCTACCGCTACGTGCGCAGGTGGCTCTACACGCAACTCGTGCCCCTGTCGATCTGCGCCGGCCCGCCCTGCCGCGTCGAGCTGGGGCCCGATCCCGCGCCCCTGCCGAAGAGCGCCCTGCGGCACAAGCGGAAGAAGAAGAAAGGCAAGGGGACGCACGCACCGCCGGCCGGGAAGAAGCCGTAGCGGCGGCCGCAGGCCCGCAGGTTACGATTCTCCGCCCAGGGGCACTGGCCAAATTGGCTAAGGCACCGGCCTCCAAAGTCGGCGATTCCAGGTTCGAGTCCTGGGTGCCCCGCTCGGCCTGTCTTTGGTAGTGCTGTAAGAACGGGCCAAATTTCGAGCAACTCGCCGCGAAGCCCGCGAACTTCGCGCGACGTTCGTGTGCCGAGTAGCTTGCGCGCGCCCAAATCGGAGCGAAAAGCCGCGCCGCGTGGCAGGCCCGACCTCACCTCGGATCGGAGCGATTGAATACCGATCCCCACCAACCCGAAAGGCCCGATCGCCATGTCCCGACAACTCTTGATCCCGGCTGCGGACACCCAGCTCCACGCCGTCGACACACCGGGCGGCACGCCGCCCCTGCTGTTCCTCGGCGGCGGCTTCGGCACCGTGCGGAACTGGGACCGCGTCATCCGGGGCCTCGCCCAGAAATACCGCGCGGTGCGATTCGATGCGCGGGCGCGCGGGAAGTCCGGGACCTCGGTCGACTACTCCGCCAATGCGGCGGTCGAGGACATCGGACGCGTCATCGACGCGACAGATCTCGAACGTCCGATTCTCGTCGGGTGGTCTTACGGCGCCACGATCGCGGTGCGCTACGCCGCCCAGCACCCCGAGCAGGTGGCTGGGCTGGTCCTGATCGACGGCGCTTATCCGATCACCATGCTCGACGAGGCCGGTGAGCAGAAGGTCCGGAAGCAGTTCCGCCGGCTGGGGTGGCTCATGCGCGTCGCGGCGGCGCTTGGCCGCTCGGCCCGGATGTCCCCCGCCGAGTCCGCCGAGGTCGTGATCGAGATGGACGCCGTCAACGGCGAACTAGGGCCCAACTTCGCGGCGCTGGCGTGCCCGACCGTGTTCGTGGCCGGCACCGGAGCCCACTCGGGCGCCACCGAGGAGGAGATGCGCACGGTGCGGGCCGCAGCAGCCGACGCCGTGGCGAGCAACGAGCGCGTGTCCGTGTTCGCAACAACGCCCCACAAGCACACACAGATCCTCAACAAGGCGCCCGACACCGTGGTCGCCGCGATCGAGGACGTCATCCGCCGGTCTCGCTGACCGGCGCTCGGCACAACCACGTCGTCGCGGCCAGGACAGCAGGGCAGCGGGCTTTCTAGTCCGCGCGGCGAGCCGCGACCGCGGAGCGGGTCGCGTCCCGGATCTCCTGGATCGGGGTGCCCTTCTCCACGTAGCCGTCGGCGCCCCGCTCGATCGCATGGCCGCTCATCCGGTCGGCGGAGAATCCGGAGAGCACGATGATCGCGACGTCGGGGTCACTGCGGCGGATCTCGGGAATCGCCTCGAGACCGTTCATGTCCGGCATCGAGAGGTCGAGCAGCACTGCGGCGGGGCGCGTCTCGGCGATTCCCTCGAGCGCGGTCCTGCCGTCTCCGGCCTCCCCCACGACCTCAAAGCCCGGATCCTCTTCCATGCCGAGCCGGATCAGCTCCCTGAGCTCGGGTACGTCGTCGACGAGGAACACGGAGATCCGGGCGCTGTCGGTCATGCTCCCCCCTTGCATTTGGGCCTCAGGCAGCAACGTCACCTCGCCCGAGGGAGGCGATGCGGTTCACCGTGTCGGCGGCAGCTGAGCTGTCCCAGGTCATCCAGATCTCCTTCGGATCGACGCAGCCGCTGCGGCTGATGCCCGGATGGCCCGGCATTGTTCCAGAGGTCCCTCACGGCGCGCATCCGTACTAGACACTGCATCGAAAACTAGAATCGGGGTGCGCGGGCGTGGTGGAATTGGAAGACACGCTGGCTTTAGGTGCCAGTGCTCGAGAGAGCGTGGGGGTTCGAGTCCCTCCGCCCGCATCGCCACGCACGCGCGGTTGGGTGTAGCGCACATCCAGCCGAGCCCATAGACTTGCTCGTCATGGAAGCGGGGTCGATCCGTCCCGGATACGAGCTCTGGCGACCGAACAGGGAGAAGCCCGAGGCGAAGAGCGCTCGGGCCCTCGTCGTGTTCCTCCTGTTGGTCTCAGCCGGGCTCGCACTGCTCATCACGCTCGGTGGCTGGACCCGGCTCGAGGGCGGCAAGATCTTCGCGCTGGGCTACATCGCGCTCTACGTGCTGTTCGCCTTCCTGGTGGCGCGCTGGAACCGCGGCGTCCTGCCAGTCGCCTCCGCCCTCGCGATCATCCTCGCGATCTTCGCCGGGATCGCCGCCCCGGCCTGGTTCGACCGGGCCAAGGACGGGCTCTCGAGCCCGGCCCTACCCGAGGAGCTGCTCGGCCTGCTGACGCTGGTGCTCGTCCCGGTCCAGGTGATCCTGATCGCCGTTGCGATGGTCGCCTTCAATCAGGAGTGGCACGTCGAGGAGGAACGACCTATCGGGGATGAGCTGCCGCCGGTCGATCCGCCGGCCGACTCAGGAACCAAGCCGCCCCGCGGCTCCGGTCGGCGCACGACGGGCACGCGCAAGAGCCGCTCGAGCACCCGCCGAACGACGGCGACGCGCCGTCCTAGAAAAGCCTGAGCGGCGGCTCGATCAGCTCCGGCCCGTCCTGACGCACGTCGTTGACGGCGTCCGAGACCTCGGTAACGCTGAGATCGTCGGTCGGCGCGAGCAACGTCTGCAGCCGCCCCTCCCCGGCCTCGGGGTCGAGCCACTCCGCCTCGCCCGCCCGCTCGAGAATCACCGGCATGCGGTCGTGGATCGGCGCCACCACCTCCCCGGGCTCGCAGGTGACGATCGTGCACGAGTGGAGCGTCGAGCCATCCGCGCGGCGCGCCTCGGCCCAGAGCCCGGCGAAGGCAAACGGCTCCCGTGACGGCCGCGTGATCCAAACCGGCTTCTTGCCGGTCTCCTCCGCTCGCCACTCGTAGAAGCCATCGGCGACGATCAGGCAGCGCCGACCCCGGAAGGAATCGCGAAATGCGCTCGCTTCGGCGACCGTCTCGGCCCGGGCGTTGATCAGGAGCCGTTCAAACGAATCTGGATCGGCGTAATGCGGAATCAGTCCCCACCGCAGAACCCCCGGCTCGCGCTCACCCCCAGCGTTCAGCCTGATCGCCAGCACCGGGTCGGTCGGCGCCACGTTGTATCGAGGCTCCTGCTCGACCTTCGCCGACTCGGCCAGCCCGAACCGAAACCGCAGCAGTCGCGGATCGGGGTCGGTGAGCGTGTAGCGCCCGCACATACGAGCAAGGCTAAGCGGCGGCCCGGCGGGCAGCGAGTCTGCGGATCACCTCCTCGAGGATCTGGATGACCTCTTCTGGCGCGAACCGCGCCTGGGCGTGCGACGAGGCCGAGTTCCGGCCAGTGGAAGTCGACCCGGAACCCGTTCACGACCTGTCGGGTTTCCGGCAGCGGAAGCCTGGCTGACCGCACCAGCGCAAAAAACCGCAACTCCAGCTCGGAATCAGCCATCCGGAAGACCTGACGATCAAGAAGGCGGAGAACGGTCCTCGCGCCGGTCTGGCCGCGCATCTCCTCGAGGTCTCTTCTCAGCCGAGATGGATCGACCAAGTCGAGCCTGTCGGCCTCGTTGACAGCCGACTCAAGCTGCGCGGCCGTGAGTCGATGTGCGAGATCCATAAGCGTGCGGGTAGGGCTTTTTAGTGGGATCCTGCGGCGGGCCCGTCGGTCCCGAGACGACAGGACACTTCGGCGGTGGACGAAGAGTCCGGGGGCGCGCCGCCTACCCGCCGTATCAGGGTCACCTCGATGGGTCCTGATCGGCTCGGTTGAATCCCCCAGAGCTCGGCCGCACTCTGATGGCTGAGCAGCGCACCACCACCGAACAAGAGCACCGCCCCCATCCAGCGGCACAACTGGTTGATCTCACGGCCCGCCAGCACGAACACTCCGCGATGAAGCCGGCGCAGACGGCCACGCGCGATTCGATGATCGATCGCATGGTCTGTGAAACCGAGTTCACGGAGCTGCGGGCGAGTGACGACGCCGTGCTGCCGCATCGCCAGCCGCCAGGCCGCTCGGGAGTCTTGGCCACTTCTCCGGGCTATAACCGGGCAAGGCGACCAAGACCCCTGATTCGCCCCCCTTCCCCAGCCGGGCTCGTGCCTAGCCATCGTTCGGACTCATGCCGGAGGTGGGAGTCGAACCCACATGTCCCGAAGGACACGGCCTTTTGAGGGCCGCGCGTATGACCAGTTCCGCCACTCCGGCGCAGCCGTAACGATAGTTCCGCGAGCCAGGGATAATCCCCCGCCGGTGGACTCCGCGGGACGCATCGAGGTGATTCGAGAGCTCTGCTCGTTCCAGGGGCGTGGGCCCGGCACCGATGCCGAGCGCCGCGCGGCGGACATGCTGGCCGGGCGGCTCCGCGGGGTCGGACGCCGGACTCAGATCGAGCCCTTCTTCGCTCATCCCGAGTACGCCGTCGTCCACCTGACCCATGCCGCGATGGGCGTCGCCGGCAGCATCGTCGCGACGGTGCAGCCGGCGATCGGGTTCACGATCGTCTTCCTGGCCGCCGTCTCCACCTACCTCGATCTCAACACACGCCTCTACCTGGTGCGCTCGCTGCTCTTTCGCCGGGCCTCCCAGAACGTCGTCTCCCCCGGCGACCGCCCCGACGCTCCGGCCCGCCTGATCCTGATGGCGCACTACGACGCCGCCCGCACGGGCTACATCTTCTCCAAGGCGCAGAATCGGATCCGCCGCCTGCCCGAGCGCCTGCGCCTCGGTCTCGGGCCGTTCCGGCTCTTCTTCTGGCTCGGCCTCGCCCCCCTCCTCCCCATCCTCGGCGCTCGCATGGCGGGCGTCGACGCGACCTGGCTGAACGCCGTGCAGGCGATCCCGACGATCGTCCTGATCGTCGCCGGATTCCTGTTGATCGACATCGCGCTTTCGGACATCGTTCCCGGCGCCTACGACAACGCCTCCGGGGTCGCCGCGGTCCTCTCCGCCACCGACGAGCTGAACGCGAACCCGCCCGAGAACCTCGATGTCTGGGTGGTCCTCGCCGGCGCCGAGGAGTCCTTCTGTGAGGGGAGCAGAGCGTTCGTCCGCGCACGTCGCAAGGACTTCGACCGGGCGAGGACCGTCTTCGTCAACGTCGATTCGGTGTCCTTCGGGCAGGTCGCCTACGAGATCAGCCAGGGCCCTGTGATCAGCCTGCCCCATGACCCCCAGCTGATCGAGCTCTGCGAGGCCCTGTCGGCCTCGGGAGCGGCCGGACCCGAGGGCGCCCGCCCGATCCGGCACCCGTTGCTCGACGACGCGATGCCGGCCCGCGCTCGCCGGATGCGCGCGATCACGCTGCGCACGACCGATCCAGACGGCAACCTCGCCCCCTGGTATCACACCCACGACGACGTCCCCGAACGTGTCGACGTCGAGGCTCTCAGCCGGGCGACCGATTTCCTCGTCTCTCTCATTCGCCTGATCGACCGGGACGCGGGCCGCCAAGTCGGGCCGACCGCCTCACAGCCAACGGCCGCGGCGGCCGAGCGCGTGTAAAGATCAGGCCGTGGAGGAGATGAGAGGGCGCGGCCGAAGCGAAGCTGAGCAGCGACCCAATTCAGGATGATGGCGGAGACCCTCTGGGCGCCCACGCCCGAGATGATCGAGCGCTCCCAGCTCACCCGCTACATCCGCTGGCTGGCGGATAACCGCGATCTCCACTTCGAGGACTACCACGCCCTCTGGCGCTGGTCGGTCACCGAGATCGAGGAGTTCTGGGGGACGCTCTGGGAGTACTTCGGCGTGATCTCGGACGAGCCCTACGAGCAAGTGCTCGCCGAGCGGGTGATGCCCGGCGCCCGCTGGTTCGAGGGCGCCAGCCTGAACTACGCCGAGCACATCTTCCGGGGCAAGGACGAGCACGAGGTCGCCGTGGTCTACGCGTCCGAGCTCCGCAAGCTCAGTGAGCTCCGCTGGGGCGAGCTGCGCGAACGGGTCGGCGCGGTGCGCGAAGGCCTGCAGGCCCTCGGCGTGTCGAACGGCGACCGCGTCGTCGCCTACCTGCCCAACGGCCCCGAGGCGCTGATCGCCTTTCTCGCCACCGCCAGTCTCGGCGCCATCTGGTCGAGCTGCTCGCCGGACTTCGGCCCCGGCAGCATCGTCGACCGCTTCTCCCAGATCGAGCCGAAGGTGATGTTCGCCGTCGACGGCTACCGCTACGGCGGCAAGGACTTCGACCGCATGGAGGTGGTGGCCGACGTGGCGTCCCAGATCCCGAGCCTCGAGCGCGTCATCGTCGTCCCCTATCTGAGCGCCTCACCCGAGCTGTCGGTGCTCGAGGAGCATCCGAACGCGGCACCGCCGATGACCTGGGGCCAGCTCGCCGACCTCGGCGCAGGCGCGCAACTGCGTTTCGAGCGAGTCCCCTTCGACCACCCCCTGTGGGTCCTCTACTCGTCGGGCACCACCGGACTGCCCAAGGCGATCGTCCACGGCCACGGAGGGATCCTGCTCGAGCAGCTGAAGAAGGGATATCTCCACCTCGACGCCCAGCCCGGCGACCGCCTCTTCTGGTTCACCACGACCGGCTGGATGATGTGGAACTTCCTGATCGGCGGCCTGCTCACCCCGGCCTCGATCGTCCTCTACGACGGCAACCCCGCGTACCCGGACATGGGCGTCCTCTGGGACCTCGCCGAGCGGGCCGGGGTGACCTGCTTCGGGACCAGCGCCGCCTACATCGCCGCCTGCATGAAGGACGGCGTCCAGCCGGGCGAGGGGCGCGACCTCTCCCGGCTCCGCTCGGTCGGCTCCACCGGATCCCCGCTCTCCCCCGAGGGCTTCGACTGGGTGTACGAGCACGTCGGCAAGGACACGTGGCTCTTCTCCACCAGCGGCGGGACAGACCTCTGCACCGCCTTCGTCGGAGGGGTCCCGATCCTGCCGGTGTACAAGGGCGAGCTCCAGGCCCGCGCCCTCGGCGCCAAGATCGAGGCCTTCGACGAGGACGGCAACTCGATCGTCGACGAGGTCGGCGAGCTGGTGATCACGGAGCCGATGCCGTCGATGCCCGTCTTCTTCTGGGGAGACGAGGACGGCGCGCGCTACCGCGCGAGCTATTTCGAGATGTACCCGGGCGTCTGGCGTCACGGCGACTGGATCGAGATCACCTCGCGCGGCACGGCGATCATCTACGGCCGGTCCGACTCCACGATCAACCGAGGCGGGATCCGGATGGGGACGGCCGAGATCTACCGTGCGGTCGCCGATGCGCCGGGTGTCCTGGACGCTCTGGTCGTCGACGTGCCCCGGCCGGGGACCGATGGATGGATGCCGCTCTTCGTCGTCCTGCGAGACGGCGCCGAGCTCGACGACGAGCTGAAGGGCGAGATCAAGCGCCGGATTCGCGAGCAGTGCTCACCCCGGCACGTCCCGAACGAGATCTTCCAGATCGTGGAGGTCCCCCGGACGCTCAGCGGCAAGGTCCTCGAGGTCCCGGTCAAGCGGATCCTGATGGGTGAGCCGCCCGACCGCGCGGCGAGCCGCGACTCCCTCGCAAACCCCACCGCGCTCGATTACTTCACGGAGCTGGCCGCTACGCGGGAGTGACGGGATTTCGCCGGTCGGCAAAGGCACGGTCTTTGCCCACCGCAAGCGAGTAGCGGCGGATCAGCTCCGCGCGCAGATCGTCGGGCTCGATCACCGCGTCGACCACCAGCTCCGAGGCGAGATGGAGGATGTCGATGTCCTCGGCGTACTCCTCGCGCTTCGCCTTGACGAAGGCCTCGCGTTCCGCCGGGTCCTCGATCTCCTGGATCTGGTTGAAGAACACGGCGTTGATCGCCGCTTCGGGCCCCATGACGGCAATCTGCGCCTGTGGGAAGGCCAGGCATGCGTCGGGCTCGAAGGCGGGCCCGGCCATCGCGTAGAGCCCGGCGCCGTAGGCCTTGCGCACGATCACCGACAGCTTCGGCACCGTCGCCTCCGACACCGCGCTGATCATCCTCGCCCCGTGGCGGATGATGCCCTGGCGCTCGACGTCCTTGCCGATCATGAACCCGGGCACGTCGGCCAGGAAGAGTAGGGGCACGTTGAACGCATTGCAGGTCATGATGAACCGGGCCGCCTTGTCCGCCGAGTCCACGAAGAGCACGCCGCCCTTCACCTTCGGCTGGTTGGCGACGATCCCGATCACGCGCCCGTCGAGGCGCGCGTACCCGACGACCAGCTCCTTAGCCCAGCGCGCATGCACCTCGAGAAATGAATCCGCGTCCGCGACGGCCCGGATCAGGTCCTTGACGTCGAACGGATCCTTCTCGTTGGCCGGGACGATCTCCGAGACGGAAGCGCTCTCCCCGGGATCCGCGGGCGGAGCGGCGGGCGGCGCCTCACGCCAGTTGGACGGCATGTAGGACAGGTAGCCGCGGGCCAGATCGATCGCGTCCTCGTCCGAGTCGCAGAGGAAGTGCCCACACCCGGACACGGCGGTATGCATCCGGGCACCGCCCATCTCCTCGAGCGTGACCTTCTCGCCGATCACCATCTCCGCCATCCGCGGCGAGCCGAGGTACATCGAGGCGTTGCCGTCGCGCATGATCACCACATCGCAGAAGGATGGGATGTACGCCCCACCGGCGGCGCTCGGTCCGAAGAGCAGGCAGATCTGGGGAACCTGCCCCGAGAGGCGGACCTGGTTGTGGAAGATGTGGCCCGCGCCGCGACGGCCTGGGAACATGCGCACCTGATCGGTGATCCGGGCGCCGGCGGAATCGACCAGGTAGACGATCGGCACCTGGTTGGCAAGCGCCCGCTCCTGGATCCGCAGGATCTTCTCGACGGTCTTCGGCCCCCAGGAGCCGGCCTTCACGGCGGGATCGTTCGCCATCAACGCGATGGGACGGCCGCCGACCGTTCCCATCCCGGTGACGACGCCGTCCGCACCGAGTCCCTCCTGCTCCCAGTTGGCGAGCAGCCCCTCCTCTGAAAGGGAGTCGGCATCCAGGAGCCTGGCGACCCGCTCGCGGACGGGAAGCTTCTCCTGCTCGGCGACCTTCTTCCGGTGCCGCTCGGGCCCACCCTCCAGCGCAGCGTCGAGGGCCGCCTTGACGTCGCTCACAACCGCCTCGGATCGGTCAGGTCCGAGCCTCCTGCTCGGACTCGGCGTCGACTATCTGCGTCTCCTCGGAGGCCGGCTCGCCTTCCTCGGACTCGAAATCGTCCTCTGCGTCCTCGCGGGCGAGCGGGTCGAGCTCTTCGGGCTTGTCGAACGGGTCCGATCCCGGCTCCGAACGGTGCTCGGAGACGGCGCCCCTCAGCTTGGCGCTGAGCTCCTCGGTGTCGGCCAGGACATCGTTGCGCCGCCGGATGAGGTCGGCGATCACGGCCTCGATGTCCTCCCGGCGCTGGGTGCCCTCCTCGACGATGCGGCGCGCCTCGGCCTGCGCCGTCTCAATGGTCTCCTGCGCTTCCTGCTCGGCCTGCCGGCGGACGGATTCGGCTTCCTCCTCGGCGGACTGGCGAGTTTGCTGTGCGTACGCGTCCGCCGAGGTGCGCGTCTCGCTGAAGTACTTGTCGGCCTCGGTGCGGGTCTCCTCCGCCTGCATGTTGGCCGTGTTGACCGTGCCCCGGACCTCATCCTCGGCCTCGGCGCGAATCTGCTGGGCGCTCTCCTCTGCCTGGGCGAGAATCGCGCCGGTCCTCTCACCCACCCGCTCCAGCTCGCGCTTGACGGTGTCGGAGCGGGAATCGTCGCCCGCTCCCGTCTCCAGCCAGTCGGCGAGACGCGCCAGGAACTTCTCGACCTCGTGCTTGTCGTAGCCGCGTCGTGATGAGGGAAACGTCGCGTTGCGAATCCGGTCGAGGCTGGTCTGGTCGACGGGCATGCGTCCTGTCCTCCTTCGGCTGGCCTAGTCCCCGGCGTCCACCGGGACGGGCTGATCGCCGGAGTAATCGTAGAACCCCTTGCCGGACTTGCGGCCGAAGTCCCCTGCATCGACCATCTTCCTGAGCGTCTCGGGGGCGGCGAAGCGATCCTCGCCGTAGTCGTCAGCCATCACACCGGCGATCGCGGCCAGGGTGTCGAGCCCCACGAAGTCGGCCAGCGTCAGCGGTCCCATCGGATGGCTGGCGCCGGCCATCATGCCCGTGTCGATGTCCTGGATCGAGCCGACGCCCTGCTCGTGGGCGCGGATCGCGTCGAGCATGTACGGGACCAGGAGCCGGTTGACGATGAAGCCGCGGTTATCGCCGGCGGCGACCGTCGTCTTGCCCAGCTGCTCGCCGACCTCGAAGCCGAGGGCCACGGCGTCGTCGGACGACTTCTCTGCGCGCACGACCTCGAGCAGCGGCATCACCTGGGGCGGGTTGAAGAAGTGAAGGCCGATCATCCGCTCGGGCCGCTTGGTGGCGTCCGCCTGCGCGGCGACCGGCAGCGAAGAGGTGTTGGTCGCAAGGTAGGCGTCGTCCTTGACGAGCTCATCGACCTCGCGCCACATCTCGAGCTTGCGGGCGAGATCCTCGGTGATCGCCTCGATCACGAGGTCGCTGTCGGCGAGGTCTGCGTAGTCGAGGGTCGGGGTGATGCGGCCACGGACCGCATCCGCCTCGGATTGCTCCATCTTGCCCTTCTCCACGGCTCGCGCGAGCTGCTTCTCGATCTTCGCCATCCCCTTGTCGAGGGGGGCCTGGTCGATCTCGCGGACCACGACGTCCCATCCCTGCTGGGCACAGATCTGTGAGATCCCATGGCCCATGAGCCCGCAGCCCAGGACGCCCACTTTGCTGATCGCCATATGTGTTCGCTCCCTCTTTAGGTGACTGGCGGCGGGAGCATAAGGGCCGCAACCACCTAAGGTGTCGCGGGTTTCAGATCAGAATGCCTCTGGGGCGATCACACCGGGCAGGGCTCTCCCTCGCCGCGCTTTGCGCGGCGATTCTGGTCTGGGCGGCTTCGCCATCCATTGCGCCCGCCTCGGCGAAATGCAGCAAGAGCTGTCAGGGGGCCCGCCACACCCATCGGGAGAAGATCGCGAACCAGCGCCGCAAGAACAAGCGGCAGAAGCGGCCGAACGTGATCGTCATCGACACCGACGACATGAACGCCACGGATATCGCCATCATGCGCAGCACCCTCAGCCTGCTGAGCGCGCACGGCACCACCTTTCACAACAGCTACGTCTCCTATCCGCTCTGCTGCCCGTCGCGCGCCACCTTCCTCACGGGGCAGTACGCGCACAACCACGGCGTGCTCACCGACCAGCGCTACGGCGACCTCGACAGCTCGAACACGCTGGCGGTCTGGCTTCGGCGGGCGAAGTACAGGACGGCAATGGTCGGGAAGTACCTGAACGGCTACGGCGAGGTCAATCCACGGGAGGTCCCCCCGGGCTGGACCCAGTGGTACGCGCTCACCGGCGGGACCGAGCAGCACCGCTACAAGTTCAAGCTCAACGAGAACGGCAAGGTGCGGCTCTACCACCGGTCCGGCCGGAACTACGTCGACTACGTGCTCAACGACAAGGTGAACGGCCTGCTGAAGCAGTGGGCGATCAGCCCAAAGCCGTTCTTCCTCTACTACAACCCGAACAATCCCCATGGCGAATCCGGGACACCGTCCTGGTCCACCCGCGATCCGGAGCCGGCGCCGCAGTACCTCGGCGTATTCGGCGACCTCACGGCTCCGCACACGCCGAACTTCGACGAGAGCGACGTCTCCGACAAGCCTGAGGCGATCCGGGACATCCCGCGCCTCTCGGACAGCGAGCTGGCCGACATCGACCGGCGCTACAGGGGCCGGCTGGAGAGCCTCCTCTCAGTCGACGACGAGGTGAAGCGAATCTTCGGGCTCGTCAGGAAGTACGGCGACAAGCGCAAGACCTTCTTCATCTTCACCTCCGACAACGGGCTCGAGCTCGGTTCGCACCGGATCGAGTTCAAGAACTTCCTCTACGAGGAGGGTGAGCGGGTTCCTCTGATCATCCGTGGCCCCGGCTTCCCTCAAGGCGCGACCCGCGACCAGCTGGCGGCGAACATCGACCTCGCCCCGACGATCTTGGATCTCACCGGCGTGGGGCCCGGGCGGATCATGGACGGTGTCTCGCTCCTCCCTCTCGCCGAGGACCCCACCGCCGGCGCGAACCGTGACATCCTCTTCGAGAGCCCCGACATCGGCGCCTATGGGATTCGCCGGGGCCCGTGGAAGTACAACCTCTGGGACAACGGGGACGAGGAGCTCTACAACCTCGACAACGACCCCTACGAGCTCCGGAACCTGCTCTACGGGCCGGGCGCCTCGGCCTACACGGCGATCCGCAACGACCTCTACGCGCGGCTGGCGCGGCTTCGCTTCTGCAACGGCGCTTCCTGCCGCTGAGCGGCCACCAGGCCGCTCGTGGCCGTGATCTTATGGGGAAGCCGTCTCGGCGAGTCGCCTCTTCATCGCCTCGGCCAGCGCATGCATGCCGCTCATCGGGCGGACGAAGACAGCCATCTCATGGATCCGGCCCTCGTCGTCGAAGTTCAGGAAGTCGATGCCGTCGAGCTCCCGGTCGCCGACGCGTGCGCTGAACGCCAGGGCGGCGGCGTCCCCGGTCTCGACGTGATCCGTGTAGCGAAAGTCCTCGAAGACCTGGGCGACCGCCCCGAGCAGCATCGCGACCGCATCGCGCCCCTCGTACTGCTTGAAGACCACCGGGCTGCGGAAGACGACGTCCTCGGCGAAGAGGTCGTCGATCGCCGAGAAGTCCTTCGACTCGGCCGCGGCGCGAAACCTGTCGCTCTTCATATCCCCATTAAACGGGTTGCGCCTACGCTTTGCTCGGCGCACCCTCGCATCTACCGGTGCCAGTCCACCGGGCCCGCCGTGAGCAGATGAGCTCCCAGCGGCCTTCCCAGCACCTTCTGTGCCTCGGCCGACGCCGCGATCAACCTCGAGAGGTCAACCCCGGTCTCAACGCCCATCTCCTCCAGCATCGAGACGAGGTCCTCAGTCGAGATGTTGCCCGTCGAACCCGGGGGCACCGGGCAGCCGCCCAGCTCCCCGAAGGAGCTCTCGAACGACTCGATCCCCTGCTCGAGCGCGGCGAGGACATTGGCGAGCCCCTGACCGCGGGTGTTGTGGAAGTGGGCGGTCAGCTCGACCGCGTCGAGGCGATCTCGGGCCTCAGCGAAGAACTCGCCGACCTGCCGTGGATTCGCCATCCCGGTCGTGTCGCCGAAGGCGATCTCCTCGCAGCCGAAGCCCTTCAGCTGCCCAGCGATCTCGAAGACCCGCTCCTGCGGCACCTGCCCTTCGTAGGGGCAGCCGAAGCTGGTCGAGATCACGCCCTCGCAGCGCAGCCTTGCCTCGCGCGCCGCGCCGATCGTTCCCTCCAGGTCGGCCAGCGACTCGGTGATCGAGCGGTTGACGTTCTTCTGGTTATGGGTCTCGGAAGCCGAGAGGAAGAAGTTCGCTTCCTGGAAGCGGTCACGCATGGCGAGGGCGTTGTCGAGCCCCTTGCGGTTCGGGATCAGCACGGAATAGGCGACGTCATCGCGAGGCGCGAACCTCGTCAACACCTCGGCGGCGTCCCCGAGCTGCGGGATCACGTCGGGCCGGACGAATGAGGTGAGCTCGATCCGCTTGAGCCCGGTCTCGCCGAGCAGGCCGATCAGCCGAATCTTCTCCTCCGTCGGGATCACCTCGGGCTCGTTCTGGAACCCGTCGCGGGGCCCGACCTCGCGGATGCGAACGGCCTTCGGAAGCTCGGCCATGCGTTTCAGCCTAGCCAGGCGGTGCCGCTAGCCCTGGTCGCCGGTGACCGCTCCGACCTCAATGACGCGGCGCTCGTGGGTGCCGACGCCGATCGTGCGGTCGCCCTCGGTGACCTCGACGTCGAAGCGGAGCTTGCGGTCGTCGACGATCGAATTGAGCTTGGCGTGGACCGTGCAGGTCGAGCCCTCTGCGGCGGCGGCGACGTGCTTGATGCAGACCTCGAAGCCGACCGTGGCCCTGCCCTCCTCGAGATTCTCGTATGAGAGGCCGGCGCAACACGCCTCCATCATCCCGATCATTCCCGGGGTCGAGAGCACGCTGGCCCCGATCGTGCCGCCGACGTCGGTGATCAACCGGTCCTCGACGACGAAGTCCATCTCTCGCTCTATCCCGACCTCGATCAACGCTTCGCCTCCTCCGCTTCGCGTCCGGGGGCTACGCGAATCATTAGCCGACCATCCCCATCCCGCCGGAGACGCCGATGCACTCGCCGGTGACGTACGAGGAGTCATCCGAGCAGAGGAACGCGGCGGCGGCGGCGACCTCCTCGGGCTGACCTAGCCGGCGCAGCTGAGTCCCCGCCTTCATCGTCTCGATGATCTTCTCTCCGATCTCGCCGAACTCCTTGGCCTGCATCAGCAGCGGCGTCTCGATCGGCCCGGGGGCGATCGCGTTCGCGGTGATCCCGTAGCGAGCCCCCTCGCGCGCCATCACCTTGGTGAAGGCGATCACCCCGCCCTTGGCGGCGGAGTAGACGGCGGAGCCCTTCGATCCGACTCGGCCCGCCTCCGAGGCGATGCTGACGATCCGGCCGTAGCCGGCCTCCTGCATACCGGGGAGAGCCGCGTGGGTGCAGTTGAGGACCCCCTTGAGATTCACCGCGATCACCTTCTCCCACTGCTCGGGAGTGGTCTGCGTGAAGAAGCCGAACTCGTCGGTCCCCGCGTTGTTGACGAGAATGTCGATCGGTGCCCCGGCGCTGTTGACGGCCGCTTCCGCAGAGCCGAGGTCGGTCACGTCGAGCTCCACGGCGAGGCCGGAGATCTCGCCCGCGACCTCCGTCGCACTCCCGAGGTTGAGGTCGCCGATCGTCACGTCCGCTCCCTCGGCGGCGAGCCGCCGGGCGATCGCGGCGCCGATCCCGCTGGCGCCACCGGTGACGAGCGCCTTCTTTCCCTCGAGCCTCATGGCGCCAGGCAGCCTAAGGGTCAGGTCTTGTCACGTGCACCCCGGTGCACGTGCAAGACCTGACCCTTGTAGCTTGCTCGCCGGTGGTAGAGCCAATCCCGATCATCGGCGGCACCGGCGCGCTGGGCTACGGCCTGGCTCTGCGGCTCGCGCGCGCGGGCCAGTCGATCGTGATCGGATCGCGGAAGCCGGAGCGTGCGATCGAGGCGGCCGAGCGGCTCCGTGGAGCCGTTTCCGGCGCCGAGGTCGAGGGCCTCGAGAACGGCGAGGCGGCCAAGCGCGGCCCGATCGTCTTCCTCACGGTCCCCTTTCGGGCGCAGTCCGAGACGCTGACCAACCTGAGGGAGTCCCTTGCGGAGGGGCAGTTGCTGGTCGATTGCACCGTCCCGCTGGCGGCGGCGATCTCCGGCAAGGCGACTCGAACCGTCGGCGTCTGGCAGGGCTCGGCCGCCCAGCAGGCCCAGGAGATGGCGCCCGACGGAGTCACGGTCGTCTCGGCCCTTCACACCGTGAGCGCCTCGACCCTTGCCGGCGAGGGGCCCCTCGACGAGGACGTGCTGATCTGCGGCAACCGCAAGGCCGACAAGGGCCGGGTGGCCGCCCTGATCGAGCTGATCGACGGGCTGCGCGCCGTCAACGCCGGGCCCCTCGACCAGGCGCGGATCGTGGAGCCCCTGACCGCTCTCCTGATCGGCATCAACAGCCGGTACAAGACGCATGCGGGCATCAAGATCACCGGCCTTCCCGAAGCGGACCACTGGTCGTAGGCGCGGTGGCGGTAAACGGAATCGGGCGCTGCGTCGTCCTGGCCGGAGGCACCGGCGGCGCCAAGCTCGCCGCCGGAATGCAGGACGCGCTCGGCGAGGGCCTCTCCGTGATCGCCAACACCGCCGACGACATCGAGATCGCCGGCGTGGACGTCTCCCCCGATCCCGACCTGATCACCTACTGGCTGAGCGGCGAGATCGACGAGCAGCGGGGCTGGGGCATCAAGGACGACTCGTTCGTCGTCTTCGAGCGGATGGTCAAGCTCGGAACACCCGACTGGTTCCAGCTCTCCGACCGCGACCTGGCCGCGTGCCTGTACCGCATGGAGTTCGTCGCCGAGGGCGGCCGCCGCACCGACGCGCAGGCACAGATCACGCGCGGCCTGGGCGTGCAGGCCGCCGTGCTCCCGATGTGCGAGGAGCGGGTGCGGACGCAGGTCAGGACCGCCGAGGGCTGGCGGGACCTGCAGCAGTACTTGGTCGCCGAGCATGCCCAGGCTCCCGTCGAGGAGGTTCAGATCGAGGGGATCGCCGAGGCGACCCCCACCCCGGAGGTGCTCGCGGCGATCGCGGGCGCCGATCTGATCGTGATCGGCCCCTCCAACCCGGTGATCTCGATCGGGCCGATCCTCTCCATGCCCGCTCTGCGGGATGCGATGGCGGCCGCGACGGCCCCGGTCGTCGCCGTCAGCCCCTACGTGGCCGGGCAGGTGGTCAAGGGGCCGACCGACCACTTCATGCGCGCCGTCGGCCGCCCCTCGACCGCCGCGGGGACCGCATCGCTCTACGAGGGCCTGCTCGACGGCATGGTCTGCGACCCTGAGGATCCCGATCCGCCGCCGGAGGGAATCAGGGTGATGAGCTGCGCCACCTTCATGGAGGGACGCGCCGGCCGGGGTGAGCTCGCCGAGCGCACCCTCGAGTTCGCCTCGACCCTTACGGGTGAGGCGTAAAACCGCGGAAGCCGGGGTATCAACCGCGCCTCAACCGGTAGCCTGACTATTCGTGGGGTCCACTTCCGAAAACCTGCATACGACCGCGATCGTTCCGGTGAAGGGACTTTCGGTCGCCAACGGGCGGCTCGATGGCACGCTCTCCGCGGAGGAGCGCAACCGGCTCGCCGAGGCTCTCTTCCTCGACCTGATCGTGAAGCTTCCGCGCTGCCGCTGCATCGATGACGTCCTGATCGTCACGGCCGATCCCTCGGTCGCGCGCCAGGCACGCTGGTTCGGCCACAAGGTCCTGATCCAAGAGGGCGACGAGGGCCACTCCGAGGCCGCGGCCGCCGGAGCGCGCGCCGCGATGGCGGAGGGCGCCGAGCGCGTCGCGATGCTGCCGGTCGACTGCCCGATGCTCGACACCGAGGAGCTCGACGGCCGCATCGGCCGCTCCCCCCGGACCGTTCTGATCATCCCCGACCGGCACGGAACCGGCACCAACGGCCTGGTGCTCGCCCCTCCCGACGTCTTCAGCCCCGCGTTCGGCCCCGAGAGCTGCTCCCGCCACGTGAGCCGAGCGCGAGCCGCGGGAATCAGCTTCGCCCTCGAGGAGGTCGAGTCCATGGGGATCGACCTCGACACGCCCGAGGACTTCTCTCTCCTGCGCGACCGCCTGCTGCTCGATCCGCGGCCGGCCCCGCGCACGGCCAAGGTCCTCTGGGAGCTCGGCGACCGCACCCAGACCGCCGCCGCCTAGGAACTCGGGGTCTTGCCCACTCGCGAGCTGCGGATCAGGCCGCTGACGGGCCTGCCTGAGCTGCGCGACGGCGATCACCTGGGCCGCCTGATCGCCGAGGCCGGCGCGCCGGCCGGGGACGACGTCGTGGTGATCTCCCAGAAGGCCGTCTCCAAGGTCGAGGGACGAGTGCGCCTGCTCGCGGAGGTCGAGCCAGGCGAGCGGGCCCGGGAGCTGGCCGCCGAGCTCGACAAGGACCCGGCGGTGGTCGAGCTGGTGCTCTCGGAGAGCGCTCGGGTCGTCCGCGCCGAGCGCGGCGTCCTGATCACGGAGACGAACGCCGGCTGGGTGTGCGCCAACGCGGGGATCGACGCCTCGAACCTGGAGGAGGGGCGGGTGTCGCTGCTCCCCGTCGACGGGGACGCGTCCGCCAGGCGGATCCGCGCTGAGATCGGCGCGGCATCGGGTGCGACCCCGGCGGTCGTGATCGCCGACAGCTTCGGTCGCGCCTGGAGGATCGGCCAGGCGGACGTCGCGATCGGCTGCGCGGGCCTCGCGCCGCTCGCGGACTGGCGCGGCAGGCGGGACCGCCGGGGAGGCGAGCTCTCGGCCACGCTGATCGCGATCGCGGACGAGCTCGCGTCGGCCGCGGATCTCGCCCGCGACAAGGACTCAGGGGCGCCCGGGGCGATCGTCTCGGGGCTCGGAGACCTGATGATCGCCGAGGACGGTCCCGGCGCGGCGCCCCTGCGGCGACCCGCCGACGAGGACCTCTTTCGTTAGCTAGGCGGGCGTTCCGTTCTTCGAGCCGAGCTTCTTCAGCGAGGGCGGCTTGGTGCCCTCGTTGGAGAACTCCGGAGGCTCGTAGATCTTGCCGGGCGTGCCGCCCATCGCGATGATCCGTGCCGGCTCGTCGCCGGTGATCAGCTTGCGCTTCTCGGTCGCCCCAACCCGTGCGAAAACCCCCGGCTCGAGCTCGTGATCCTCACCGCCGACCTGGAGGGTCGCCCTGCCGGACACCACCGTGTAGACCTCCTCCTGGTCGTCGTGGGTCTGATCGTGCTCGGGAAAGTGCGTGAAGTTCGGCGGCAGGTCGATGACGGCGAGACCGAATGAGCTGACGCCCAGGCCGGCCCTCGCGCGCCGGAAGCCCCCACCGAAGATCGCCTCGAAGTCCTCGACGCGCTTGACGGTCACATCTGGCATTTCGCTCTTTCCTCTCCCCTCATGAAACGGGTCGCGCCTGCGGCGCGCCCTCGCATGATCATGATGGAGGCTACCCGCCGATCGAGAGCACGGCGGAGCCCTCAACCCTACCGTGACGAATGTCATCCAACGCACGGTTGGCGTCGGCGAGCGGATAGACCTGGATGCGCGTCTCCACCGGCACACTCGCGGCCAGCGGAAGGAACTCCTCGCCGTCGCGGCGGGTCAAGTTGGCGACGGACCGCAGCGTCCGCTCGTGCCAGAGCAGCTCATAGGGGAAGGCCGGGATGTCGCTCATGTGAATCCCCGCGGATACCACCGTGCCGCCCGGCGCCATCGCGCGGAGCGCCTCGATCATGAGCTCGCCGACGGGCGCGAAGACGATCGCCGCGTCGAGATCGGACGCCGCGGGATCGCCCACCTCGCCTGCCCATTCGGCGCCGAGCGAGCGCGCCAGTTCCTGCGTTTCGGTGTCCCCCTCGCGGGTCAGGGCATAGACGCGCCAGCCCTGGGCGACCGCGACCTGGCAGATGATGTGGGCCGACGAGCCGAAGCCATAGAGACCGAGGCGCTCGCCCTCACCGGCAAGGCGGAGCGACCGGTACCCGATCAATCCGGCACAGAGCAGAGGTGCGACGTGGTCGTCGGAAGTGTCGCCGGCGATCGGAAAGCAGAAGCGCTCGTCCGCGACGGTCCGCTCCGCGTAGCCGCCGTCGATGTCGTAGCCGGTGAACCTGGCGTGCTCGCAGAGGTTCTCGCGGCCGGAGCGGCAATAGCGGCAGGTCTCGTCGGTCCAGCCCAGCCACGGCACACCGACGCGGTCCCCTTCGGCAAATCGATTGGCGCCCTCCCCCGCTCCGATCACCCGGCCGACGATCTGGTGGCCGAGCACCAGCGGCAGCTTCGGCTCCGTGAGCTCGCCGTCCACGATGTGGAGGTCGGTGCGGCACACGCCGCAGGCGGAGATGTCGATCAGAACCTGGCCCTCGGCAGGCACCGGATCCGGAAGCTCGCGCTCCGTGAGCGGCCTGCCGGGCTCATCGAGCACCATCGCTCGCATGCACGTCAGTAGGTCTCGAGGATCTCGTAGAGGGTCGTCCGCTGGGCCGGCGTCCGACCGGCATGGCGGGCGGCCTCGATCAGCTGGCCGGGCTCGAGCTTGACCCCGTGGTGCGAGCCGGCCATCCGGGAGATGTTCTCCTCCATCAGCGTGCCGCCGAGGTCATTGACCCCCCAGCGCAGGCTCTCGGTGGCGGCGTCGAGGCCCATCTTCACCCAGCTCGCCTGGAGGTTCCGAATCGTCTTCCCGAGCGCCAGCCGGAACGCGGCGGTGTGCTTCAGGTTGTCCTGGCGGGAGATCTCCTCGACGCCGTGGGTGCGGCCGAGCAGCGTGTTGAACGGGATGAAGCTGAGCGGCACGAACTCCGTGATCCCTCCCGTCCGCTCCTGGAGCTCGCGCACCACGCGCATGTGGCGAGCGAGCTCGCGCGGCTCCTCGATGTGGCCGAACATCACGGTCGAGGTCGAGCGCAGGCCCGCGCGATGTGAGGCCTCGATGATCTCGATCCAGCGCGCGACGGGCAGCTTGTTGGGCGAGATCCGCTGACGGACTCCGTCGTCGAGCACCTCGGCCGCGGTCCCGGGCGTCGAGCCCAGCCCGCACTCGATCAGGTACTCGAACACCGAGTCCGGGGGGCGCCCGGAGCGCTCGCACATGTAGTGGACCTCCATCGGCGAGTACGCGTGCAGGTGGATGTCGGGGGCGCACTCCTTCGCGAACCGCAGCCAGCGCCCGTAGTCCTCGAGCGTGTAGTCGGGGTGGATCCCGCCCTGCATGCAGATCTCGGTCGCGCCGAAGGCGATCGCCTCCTCGATCCGAGCCGCGAAGTCGTCCTCGGAGACCAGGTAGGCGTCGGGCGAGCGCCTGCCCTGGCCAAACCCGCAGAACGCGCAACCGACCACGCAGACGTTTGTGAAGTTGACGTTCCGGTTGACGACGAATGTCGCCGTCTCCCCTGCCAACTCGGCGCGGAGCTCGTCGGCAGCGACCCGCATCTCCTCGATCACCTCGGGGCGCGTCTCAGAGAAGAGCGCCGTCAGCTCCTCCTCGCTGAGCTGGTCGCCGCGGCGGCCCTTCTCGATCGCTCGGGGGGCGATCTCTGGCGAGGGTGGACTCTCCTGGCGGCGGCCCGAGCCGCGCCGCGGGATGAAGCTCCAGTACCTCAGCTTGACGACGTCCAGGACCCCCTGCTCCATCCACTCCGGGTCGAGGTACTGGGGATAGGCGCAGAGGCGCTCCGTCAGGGCGTATCCGCGGGGCGCGAGCTCCTTGCGCACCTGATGTGGGCTCGGAAACGGCTCCTCGGGAGAGATGTGGTCGCCGTTGCTGGAGAGGCCACCGAGGTCGGTCGCGCCCGCCTCGACCAGCTCGGGCCACCAGTCGGCGAGGTTCGGGGGCACCTGGACCCCGACGTCCGGCATCAGCCGCTTGGACTCCGCGATCAAGTGCTTCATGTCGTCGACGCTGACGGCGTCCGCCCACTCGGGCATAGCCGGCGTCCCGGGGACGGCGTCCGCCGTCCCGGCCCAGCGCAACCGCGACGCGGCATCGGCGATGTCCGCCACCTCGGCCCCGTAGTAACGCGGATGCGGCACGAAGTTCTGGAGGATCACCTCCTGGACGTGACCGTACTCGGCGTGCGCCGCCGCGATCGCCTCGAGGGCCGCGACCCGCTCCTCAGGCGTCTCACCGATCCCGACCAGGATCCCCGTGGTGAACGGGATCCGAAGCTCGCCGGCGAGCCGGATCGTCTCCAGGCGCCTCGCGGGGTGCTTGGTCGGCGAGCCCTGGTGGACGACGAGCTCCGGGTTGATCGACTCCAGCATCAGCCCCTGCGAGGCGGTCACCTCGCGTACACGGGCCAGATCCTCGCGTGAGAGGACACCGAGGTTGGTGTGCGGAAGCAGGCCGCGCTCGAGGCCGCGCTGGCAGGCCCAGACGACGTAGGAGGTGAAGTCCTCGTGGCCCCAGTCGCGCAGGCGCGCGGCGACCTCGGGGTTGACCTCCGGACGCTCTCCCGTCAGGACGAGCAGCTCCTTCGCGTTGCGGCGCACCGCCTCGTCCAGGCGGCGCTCGACCTCATCCGGATCGTGGATGTGCGCCCGGTGCGTCGCGAACGCGCAGTACTTGCAGTAGCACTGACACGTCCTCGAGAGCGAGAGCGTGTAGTTGCGCGAGAAGGTCACCCTGCGCATGGCAGCCAAACTAGCGAAGGGACCCCGTCGGCATCAGATCGCGGCCACAAGCGGCCACCCCGCACGAGTCGCTACGGGCCTCGCCCTTCGCTCCGGTGGCGAGCGGCCTGGTGGCCGCTAGCTCCCGGCGATGCCGCCGGGGGGCGAGGACGGCGGGGGACCGCCCGGTCCGGGTCGGTGCTCCTGGCGCAGCTGCGGGGCCTCGCCCGCGGGTGGAGCCGGGCCGCGCGGAGCGACCCTGTCGGCCACCTCCTGCACAGGGCCGCTGGAGGGCTCGATGATGAACTTGTAGACCGCCGCGGCGAGCAGGCCGCCCACCAGCGGGCCGAAGATGTACGCCCACGCGTCCGTGAAGTGGTTGCCGACCAGGGCGGGCCCGAACCAGCGGGCGGGGTTGAAGGAGCCGCCCGTGAGCGGCCCGAGCACCATCACCGCCATGCCGAGCGCGCCGCCGTAGGCCAGTGCGGCCCAGCGCCGGGTCTCGGGGTTGAGCGCCACCGCCAGGACGGCCAGGACCAAGACGAACGCGCCGATGCCTTCGACGAGGAAGCCCTGGAAGGGACCGCCGAGCAGGGCGGTGATCTTGGGTGTCCCGTAGTCGGAGGCGCGACCCTCATCGAGCAGGAAGGCCTTCGTGAGCAGCGCTCCGAGCACTCCGCCGGAGAGCTGAGCGAGGATGTAGACCAAGCCGTCGATCGGATCGATCCGCCGGATCGCGATGAATGCAGCAGTCACCGCCGGATTGAAGTGCCCGCCGCTGGCCACGCCGATGCTGACCACCAGGGCGAAGAGCAGCAGGAAGTGGGTGAGACCAACGACGGCGAAGTCGGATCCGAACTGAGCGTTCTGGCCGGTGGCGACGTAGAGCGCGACCACGCTGGTGATGAAGAAGACCAGAAGCAGCGTGCCGATCAGCTCGGCGATGTATGCGGCGAGACCTCGATCTTGCACTTGGAAGCGACCTCCTCGTTGCTCTCGGTTCCCTACCTGGGCTCGGGCGGCGCGCAGTCTAACCGGATTTCGGTCGCGGCCGGGCCCCGCGGCGAAACCTTTAGGTCCCGCTCAGAAACCGGGCTCGGGGCGGCTCCCGCGGCGCTTCTCACCGGATAGGGTCAGCCGCCAATGAGACGGGTCGCCGCGCTGCTGGCGGCCGCCCTCCTCGGAGCCGCCCTGCTTGGCTGCGGAGGGGGCGGCGCTGAACCGGGCGCGCCGGAAGGCGCGACCCTGGTCCTCGACTTCCAGCCGAACGCCGTGCACTCCGGCATCTACGCGGCACAGGCGAACGGCTACTTCAAAGACGCGGGGATCGACCTCCACATGCAGGAGCCCTCGGGCACAGCCGACAGCGCCAAGCTGCTCGAAGCCGGCCGCGCCGACTTCGCGGTGATGGACATCAACGACTTCGGGATCGCGCGCGAGCGCGGCCTCCACCTCGATGCGATCGCCGCCATCGTGCAGCGGCCACTCGCGTCGGTGATCGCCCGCGACCCGAATGAGATCCGGACTCCGGCCGACCTGTCCGGCAAGACGATCGGGGTCACCGGGGTCCCCTCGGACGATGCCGTCCTCGACACGGTCCTGCGCTCGGGCGGTGTCGACCCCTCCTCGGTGCATCGCGTGACGATCGGGTTCAACGCAGTCGCCGCCCTGGCGGCGGGCAAGGTCGACGCGGCGATGGGGTTTTGGAACGCGGAGGGCGTGGAGCTCCAGGAGCGGGGCATTCCAATCCGCGAGTTCCGGGTGGATCAGTTCGGCGCCCCGCGGTACCCGGAGTTGGTAGTCGCGACATCCAGGGCGGACTGTCCCGAAATGGTGGAAGTGATCGCTGGGCTCCAGCGCGGCTATCGAGCCCTGGGCCGCGATCCCCAGGGTGCACTCGACGATGTACTCGCCTCGGTAGGAGGGCTCGACACCGGCTCCCAACGAGCCCAGTTCGATGCGCTCATGGCGGCGCACGCCTTCTCTCTGACCGGCACGGAGGCGACAGCCGCACTCCCGAAGGTGAGCACGAAGGCCTGGCTCAGCTGGGCAATAGAGCACGGCGTGATTGCCCACTCCGCGGCACACCGGGTTGCGCTGGGCCTGCTTGCGAGCAACATTGCGTGCCTGGCGGGTTCCTCACCGCACGGGTGAACGCGCCAACTCAGCTGAGGACCCGGTCCACCAGCTCAGGCAGTTCCCTGACCATCCGGCTTCGCGGCACCGCCAGCGCCAACCCGGCTTCTTCGGCGCGGTTCTTCGTGTCGACGTCGGTGTGCTGGTAGAAGCCGATCACCGGGACGCCCAGCTCGCCCAGCCGCTCGGGCGAGACAACGTCCAGATCCGCGACGACGAGGTCGATTCCGTCGAGCTCGTCGGGGAGCGCGGTGTCCTGCTCGACCTCGTGGCCGCTCGCCTCGAGCGAGGTCCGCACGCGGCTACCGAGCATCAGATCCTGCACCAGGGCGGCGATCCGAGCCATTCAGGTTTGGGGAGGCGTCGTTGTCATGTGTCCAGGCAGGCCATTTGACCAAAAATGCGGGATGTAGCTCTGGACATCCGTTCCGATACTTGCCGGCGTGGGGCGCATTCCCCAACCCCCGAGATCCGATCGTCGGATGGTACCCTGGGCTGCCGTCGGGTTCTCCCTGCTCTGGGGCGCAATCTTCGGCCTCGCGATCTCACGCGGGGATTCCGGGCTGGCGGCGCTCAGCGGAGCCGGAATGCTCCTCACCCTGGGCCTCGCGGGAATGCTCTACCGCGAGCAGGCCGAGCTGCGAGACCTCGCCGAGACCGACACCCTCACCGGGCTGATCAATCACCGGGGCTTCCAGCAGGCGCTCCGCAGCAGGCTGCGGAGCGCGGCGACGAAGGACGACTCGGTCGCCCTCGTCGCCGTCGACATCGATGACTTCAAGGCCGTCAACGAGCTGCACGGCCATCCCTTCGGGGACCGCGTGCTGCAGGCGGTGAGCGCCCTGCTGCGCAAGTCGATCCGGCGCGGAGACATCGCCGCTCGCACCGGCGGCGAGGAGTTCGGCCTGATCCTTCCCGGCACCGGGGCGGAGGCCGCCCAGGAGATCGCTGAGCGCGTGTGCAACGCAGTCGCCAGGCTGTCGCCCGCCGAATCCGAGCTGACCTGTTCGGCCGGGGTCGCGGTCTACCCGGTCGACGCCGACAACGCCGGCGCGCTCCTGCAGCTTGCCGAGGGAGCGCTCTACTGGGCGAAGCGCTCCGGCAAATCGCGGACACGCCGCTTCGATCCCGATCACGTTCGTCTCAGCGGCGACGCGCCTCAGCGCTCGGAGATCGAGCGCATCCTCTCCGAGGGCGCGATCGCGCCGCTGTTTCAGCCCGTCGTCTCGCTCACCACCGGCCGCCTGACCGGCTACGAGGCCCTGGCCCGCTTCCCCGATGCCCCCGGGCGTCCGCCGACGACCTGGTTCGCCCAGGCCAACGCGTGTGGCCTCGGCCCGGAGCTCGAGGCTGCTGCGATCGAGGCGGCCCTGCAGCCGGTCGGCCGGCCACCCGGAACCCACCTCGCCATCAACGTCAGCCCCTCGGCGCTCTCCACCGATGCCGTCAAGCGCGTTCTGCCAGACGACCTCTCCGACATCGTCATCGAGCTCACCGAGCACGAGGTCTACGTCGGCGACAGCCTGCTGGCGAACTCGCTCGCCCAACTCCGCGAGCGTGGCGCCCGGATCGCGATCGACGACGCCGGCGCCGGCTACGCCGGGCTGAAGCAGGTCATGTGGGTTCGCCCGCACATAGTCAAGCTCGACCTCGAGCTGACGCGCGCAATCCACGCGGACCCGGTCCGGATGGCGCTCGTCGAGTCGCTGGTGCGCTTCGCCCGCCGCGTCGGCGCGACCGTCTGCGCCGAGGGAATCGAGAGCCACGAGGACATCGAGGTGCTCGCGAACCTGGACGTCCCGTGCGGCCAGGGCTTTGCCATCGGCCGCCCCGCGCCTCCCTGGAGCCAGGTCTCCCCTCCCGCCGCCGAGACCTGTCGGAGCGCCCTTGCCAAGGCCCTCATCTCCACGCCGGGCGGGGAAACGCCCACGATCTCCGCGGGCGATCGGCGCCTGGAGCACCTGAGCGCGCGCCTGGCGAACGCACGTTCCAAGTCCGACCTCTACAGCGCACTCGACCTGATCGCGGGCGAGCTGCACGCCGACAAGGTCGCCCTCTCGCGATGGCACCCCGACATGGCGGTGCTGGAGACCCTCGCCGAGAGCGGTGAGCAGGCCGAGGAGGAGTTCTTCGCCGTCGATCAGTACCCGACGACCGACCGGGTCCTCGAACGCCAGGAATCGGCGCAGGTGCTGATCGGCGACCCTTTGGCCAGCCAGTCCGAGGTCGAGCTGATGTGCTCGCTCGGCTACCGGACCCTGCTGATCGCTCCGGTCGTCCTCCGTGGCGAGAGCCTCGGCATCGTCGAGGCGATGTGCCACGAGGAGCGGCCCTGGACGCGAACCGAGATGAACAGGGCCCGCATCATCGCCAACCAGCTTGCCTCGTTGATCCAGTCCTTCATCCAGGCGCCCGACCCCGAGCGCTTCGTCTAACTCGCTAGAGGCTGCGCCGGCGGCGGAAGTCGCGTCGCACGCTCTCCGGCCGGCCCCACATCTGCACGACCTCCGCGCGCCCCTCCTGCGCATCGCGCACGCGCAGCTCACCGCCGACGCCCTCTCGATCCAGCTTGCTCAGCGCCCCTCGGACCGTCTCGGCCGCGGCGGCATGCCCGAACCGGTGGGCCACGTTGATCCGCCAGTGCCAGTCGGCACGCGAGTAGGGCTGCGCGTTCACCAGGGAGAGAATCACCGCGGCGTCCACGTAGCGCGTCTCGTCGGCGATGCGCAGATCGAGCTCGAGGTCGGTCCAGTCGGCCGGGAGCGTGTCGACGACCGCGTCGAAGTCCTGTGCGAGTGCCACACCCGGAATCTACGCGAAGAAGAGCTGCTGCAACAGAAACACGTTCAAGGCGATGATCAGGGCCGCCAGGGAGCCGGCGATCGCACTGAGCCAGGCCGGGTTCGCAAGGGAGCCCATGAAATCGGGCTTCGCGCAGACCAGCAGCAGCGGCACCAGGGCGAAGGGGATCCCGAAGGAGAGGACGACCTGGCTGATTACCAGGGCGTCGGTCGGTGGCAGGCCAACACCGAGGACGATCAGGGCCGGCACCAAGGTGAGCGCCCGGCGCAGGTAGATCGGGATCCGGCGCTCGATGAACCCCTGCATGACGACCTGCCCGGACAGCGTCCCGACAGAGGACGACGCGAGACCGGAGGCGAGCAATGCGATTCCGAAGACGATCGCCGCGTTCGAGGAGACCAGGTCCCGGAGCCCGTCGTAGGCGCCCTCGATGCTGTTGATCTCCACGAGGCCCGAGGTATGGAACAGCCCCGCCGCCATCGCCATCATCGACATGTTCACCAGTCCGGCGATCGCCATCGCGATCACCACGTCGACCCGCTCGAACCGCAGGATCTGCCGCCGCTCCCTCTCGTCTCTGCCGATCACCCGGTGCTGGGTGAGCGCGGAGTGCAGGTAGATCACATGGGGCATCACGGTCGCGCCGATGATCCCGGTGGCGAGCAGGACGCTCTCGGTCCCTGCGAAGCCGGGCACCACCAGATGCTTCAACGCCTCGCCTCCATCGGGCTTCGCTTCGACGATCTCAAAGGCAAAGCCGATCACCACGATCCCGACCAGCCCCGCGATCCCTGCCTCGAGACGGCGGAAGCCGCGCTGCTGGAGCGCCAGGATGGCGAAGGCGACCGCGCCCGAGATCACGCCGGCCGCGAACAGCGGTATCCCGAAGAGAAGGTTGAGCGCCAGGGCTGCTCCCACGACCTCGGCGACGTCGGTGGCCATCGCGACGATCTCCGCCTGGATCCAGAGCCCGATCGAGGTCCGGCGGGAGAAGAGGGCGCGACACGCCTCGGCGAGGTTCCTGCCCGTCGCGATTCCGAGCTTCGCCGATTGGGTCTGCACGACCATCGCGATCAGGTTCGCGGCGAGCACCACCCAAAGCAGCAGGTAGCCGAACTTGGCGCCGCCGGCGATGTTGGTCGCGAAGTTGCCGGGATCGATGTAGGCGACGGCGGCGATGAATGCCGGGCCGAGGAACGGCCAGATCCGAGGGAGGCCGCGAGATTGGCCGTCGAGCGAACGCCGCGCCGCCCGGTTGACCGCCGCTTCGCCCGGGAGCACATCCTCGGGCAACACGTTCTCGACACCGCCGAGGTTGTCTCCGGGTCCCGGCGGCGCCGAGAGCTCCCCCGGGAGCGGCTCCGCGAGGCCGACGTCCTCCTCTGCCGCGAGGTCCCTCTCGCTCATCCCGCGCCCGATGGCCGACGACGGACCCGCATGCTCTTCGCCAGCTCCGCGCCGAGCGGATGCGCGCGATCGCCGATCTCGACGATCAGCGGGCCGCCGAACGGCTCACGGCTTTTCAGCCGCAGGCTCGTGCCCGGGTTAATCGAGCGCTCAGCGAGGTAGCGCAGCATCGAGGCGTCGCTGTCGGAGACACGGCTGAAGACCGCCTCCTCCCCCGGGTCGAGGTCGATCAGCGAAACGGATTCGTCGACGCTGACGGCCAGGTCGCGGTCCGGGATCGGATCGCCGTGCGGATCGTGTGCCGGCTCGCCGAGCTTGGCCGCGATCAGCTCCTCCAGCTCCTCGGAGATGTGGTGCTCCAGGACCTCCGCCTCCTCGTGCACCCGGTCCCAGGGCATGCCGAGGACCTCAGCCAGGAAGAGCTCGATCAGCCGGTGATGGCGGATCACCTCGAGCGCGATGCGCTCGCCTTCGGGGGTCAGGCGCGCACCGCGGTAGGGCGCGTACTCGACGACCCCTTCATCGGCCAGCCGCCGCAGCATTCCCGATGCCGACGCCGGTGTCACCCCCAGCCGCTGCGCGACGGCGGTGGTCCCCACCCCCTCGGGCTCCCGAGCCTGCAGCTCGTAGAGCGCCTTGGCGTAGTTCTCGGCGCCCTCGTTCGTGCGGCGCTTGGGGTGGGCATTGTGCGCCGGCATCGCCATCGCGGGCATTGAAGCACATCCAAACTTGCAAGTTAGGCGATACTAACTTTGCTCCGTGTCCCGCCCTCCGAAGGCCGGCGGATGCGGAGACCTACAATCGGCCCGGTGACCGAGACTGCGATCCCAGTGGAGCTCGACGGGCAATACCGCGCCCTCCGCGAGGAGGCCGGGTTCCTCGTCAGGGAGCGCGCGGCCATGCTGGTCACCGGCCCTGACGCCGCGGAGTACCTGCAGGGCCAGTTGACCAACGACATCGAGGCCCTCGAACCCGGGCGGGGCTGCTACGCCGCACTGCTGGATCGCAAGGGCCACCTCGCGTCCGATCTGCGCATCCTCCGCCTCGAGAATGGCGACCTCCGGCTGGACCTCGAGCCGGCACCGGCGTCGGGAGTGCTGAAGCACCTCCGTACCTACAGCATCGGCCGTGAGGTCGAGATCGAGGATGTCACCGACCGCTGGGCCGTGATCTCGCTGATCGGCCCCCGCGCAGGCGAGCTCTCCGGCTTCGATGGGCTCGGCCCCGAGCACGCCCAGCGCTCTCGCCGGTGGGACGGCACCGATGTGCTCGGCGTCGCCACCGACCTCGGCGTCGACCTGATCGTCAAAGCCGAGGACGCCGCCGCGCTCGCGGAGGCGCTGGGCGCGGCGGGCGCGGTCGCGGTGAGTGGCGAGGTCGCCGAGGTCGCTCGGGTCGAGTCCGGCAGACCCAGATTCGGCCTGGACATGGGCCCCGAGCACATGCCGGCCGAGGCCGGCATCGTCGAGCGCGCCGTCGACTTCGAGAAGGGCTGCTACATCGGACAGGAGCCGGTCGCCCGCCTTCACTACCGCGGCAAGCCGAATAGGACGCTGCGCGGGCTTCGCCTGAGCGCACCCGCCGAACACGGCGATTCCCTGCATCTGGGCGACCGCGAGGTGGGCGTGATCGGCACCGCCTCGCTCTCCCCTGCTCACGGCCCGATCGCGCTCGCGATCGTTCGCCGCGAGGCCACCGTCGGCGAGCGGCTCGCCGTCGGCGACGGCTCCACCGCCGCCGAGGTGATCGAGCTTCCCTTCACGGCCTGACCCACTGCAGCGGCCTGTCCCTCGGTTCGGCTAGATTCCTCGGGGCATGCTGCGGAGGAGGGGCAGAGCGCTGGTCTTGCCCGTGGCCGCCCTCGTGGTGGTGCTCGCGGGCGCGGGCTGTGGTCGTAACGACTTCAACAACGACCCGCGCCCGCCGGTCCCCGCCGAGGTCAGCGTGAAGCTCGCGCCCACCGGGGTCATCGTCTCACCGAAGCAATTCGGGGCGGGCCTGGTCAACTTCACGGTCGCCAACCTCGGGAACGAGACCGCGAGCCTTTCGATCCACGGGCCGGTCACCGCCGACAGCCCCGAGATCGCGCCGGGAGACGCCGACACGGTCAAGGTCCAGATGAAGACCGGAAGCTATGAGGCGAGCGCCAACGGGACCGCCGTGCGACCGTTCAGCTTCACAGTTGGACCCGAAAGGCCCTCCGGCCAGAACGACCTGCTGCTGCCCTAGACCTAGCCGGCCTTCGGCGTACCCGGATCCCGCATCAGCCGGGGCAGGACGGCGGTGAGCATGAGCTCGAGCCGCGAGTACCCGGCGGCATCCGGGTCGGATTTGAGCGTCTGAACGACGCGATCCGGGTCAAGTCTATGTAGGCCGACGCTACCACCCCCCTCGGGTGGCCGCCCCGTGTTTTCGGGCGCTTCCATATTCCTCTTCGGCTTATGTCGCCCGCCCGGGGCGCCCACCTGAGCCCGCGAACTCCCATCTGGACGAACCTTCCGTCGCGGGGCGGCCACGCCTAGGCCTCCTCATCCGCGACCTCGATCAGGGTCTCGATTCGCTCCAGCCGAGCCCGCACGCTCTCGACCATCTCGTCGAGCGTGGCGCGCGCCTTCTCGGAGCTCGTCTTGATGCCTGTGAGCGTGGATCGGATCGCCTGCGCCTGCTTCAGGCAGGAGACGGCCTCCTCGGCCGCGACGCGCACCTCCGCCGGGTCGACCGTCAGATCGCGCTCCCTGCCCATCGCGACCCGCGCGGCAGCGAGCCGGTAGGCGACCTCGATAGCGAGCCCCTCCGGCTCCTCGCGGTCGACCGCGACGATCAGCTTGTTGCCCTCGTACTCGACGAGCGTCTCGCGACCGGCGGGCACCCGATCCTCCCCGGCCACGACGAGGACGGCGAAAGAGGCGGCGCGAGCGTTCATCGCCTCGTTCAGCTCACGCCAGGCGTCGTTCTTCGAGAGGCGCTTGTCCTTGGCCTCGAAGACGATTCGGCCCTGGGACGGGCCGTGGGCGGCGCCGAGCTCGATCAGGGTGTCGCCCTTCTTGCCACCGCCCTCGGCGAGCTCGCCGCCCGTGTGGGACGAGGCGTCGCCGCGCGTGGCGGCGATCCGCTCCAGCACCCTGTCGACGCGCTCCTCGAAGCTGCGGCCCTTGCGGGTGCCCGCCTCCTCGGCCTCCTCCAGCGCCTCCCGGCCCTGGTCGAGTCCGGCGAGCTCGGCGGCCCTGCTGAGCAGCTCGTCGACCTTCGACTCGAGCTTCTGATCGCGAGTGTCCTGATCCTCCTTGCGCTCGCGCGCCCAGGTCCGGAGCGTCGCCATGATCGGGCCGAGCGGATTGCGCTCGTCGTCGGCGGAGAGCCGCCGCAGAAACTCCTCGTCGCGCTCGTCCAGCATGCGCTTGATCTGCGTCTGGACGGCACCCTCGCGGTCCTCGCCGAAGGTGGTGGCGATCTGCTCCGAGAGCTCCTCGCTGTGTGATTCGAGCGCCTGTCCCAGCGCGCCGGGCCCCTCATCGCCGCCGAGCGCTCTCCGCAGGCCCTCCTCGATTCGCTCGACGGCCTCCTGGTTGGCCTGCTCGACCGTCTCGCTGTGCGTGCGGCTGAGGCGCTCGAACTCCCGGCGCACGTAATCGACCTCGATCGCGGTGTCCTCGCGGTCGAGCACACGCGTCCCGATCTCGATCGCGCGACGCACGGCGCGGGCCGGCTCCTCGCCCCCCTCGGCGCGCTCGCGGACGACCCGGGCGGTCTCCGCCTCGGCGATGGTCAGGTTCTCGATCACGATCCGATCCTCGACCAGCCGGACGGACCCGGGCCGCTCCGGAGGCTCGATCGGCAGCTGTCGCTCTGACGCTTCCATCCGACGCTCCAACGTAGGGGTGTCCCCGGACGCCACGGACGTTGAATACGATCCCTCCGTCAGCCACCCAACGAACGCGGGAGACACATTGGCCGTAGAGATCGCCGACTTCAAGCTCGATGTCCAGCCGGGCGAGCTGCCCGAGAAGATGGCCGCATGGGTGATTCGCCCGGAGCGCGAGGGCGAGCCCAAGGACGCCTTCCAGGTGGAGGAGATCGAGGTGCCGGAGCCCGGCGCCTTCGAGGTGATCGTCCGCGTAATGGCGGCAGGAGTGAACTTCAACAACGTCTGGGCGGCGCTCGGCAAGCCCGTGTCGGTGTTCGGATACGGCGACCACGAGGAGTACGGCCACCACATCGGGGGCTCCGACGCCTCCGGGATCGTCTGGAAGGTCGGCGAGGGCGTCACCAAGTGGAAGCCCGGCGACGAGGTCGTGATCCACTGCAACCAGGCCTCCTACGAGGACGTCGAGGTGCACGGGCTCGACCCGCTCGCCGCCCCGAGCCAGCAGATCTGGGGCTACGAGACGACCTGGGGATCGTTCGCGCAGTTCACCAAGGTTCAGGCGCAGCAGCTGCTTCCGCGGCCTCAGAACCTCTCCTGGGCCGAGTCCTCGGCTTACGGGCTCACCTACTTCACCGCCTACCGGATGCTGATCGACCAGTGCAAGCTCCAGGCCGGCCACAACGTCCTGATCTGGGGCGCGGCCGGGGGGCTCGGCGTCTTCGCCACGCAGCTGTGTGCGGCGGCCGGGGCGAACGCCGTAGGCGTCGTCTCCTCCGACGAGAAGGGCGAGCTGGTGAAGCGCCTGGGGGCGGTCGACTACATCAACCGCAAGGAGTTCTCGGGGATGATGCGAACCGGGGACGAGACGCCGGAGCAGGAGAAGGCCCGCTTCAAGGAGTCCAGGGGCTTCGCCAAGAGGGTCAAGGAGATCCTCGGCGACTCGCCTGACATCGTCTTCGAGCACGTCGGCAAGGCGACCTTCCCCACCTCCGTCTTCGTCGTCAAGCCCTTCGGCAAGGTGGTGATCTGCGGCGCGACCTCTGGGTACACGCTCGACTTCGACGTCCGCTACCTATGGATGCGCCAGAAGCAGATCATCGGCTCCCACTTCGCGAACGCATACGAGTGCATGCGCGCGAACCAGCTGATGGCCGAGGGCAAGATCCAGCCGGTGTTGTGGCGGGTGATGGGCTTCGAGGGCGTCGCCGAGGCGCATCAGCTGCTCCACGAGAACAAGCACCTCGGCAAGATCTCCATTCTCGTCGGGGCGGAGGGCGAGAACGAGGGCAAGACCGAGGACGGCCCGGGCGCGATCCGGGCGGAGGTGGGGGCGTGAGCGCGCAGGAGGCCGTCCAGGGCACCTGGGAGCAGGGGTCGAGCACCAGCGCGATCGAAGTCGTCTACATCGACTGGCACATCCACCCCTTCCGGGCCGAGCGCTGGTACGAGGTCTGGGAGCCCGGCGCCGCCCGGGCGATGGCCTTCGGCGCCAAGGGCTGGTCCCTGACCCGCAACGTCGAGGACCCGCTCCACTTCCGCCAGGCGTCGCTCTGGGAGGTTCGCGGGGACTTCGAGCGCTACTGGTACTCGGACGAGATCGGGGCCCTCCGGGAGGAGGCGGTCAACTACTACAACAAGCCGCTCCTACCGGTCTGGCACACGCTGATCGCGGGCGAGTAGCTCAGCTACTTCGCGATCCCCCCGGTGTTCCTTCATTGCCCGTGCTGACGCTCTCCCATCGGCCATCCATGCGCTTCGTGGCGCCCGTCGCGGTCGCGGCGGCGCTCCTCGTGGTCCCCGGTCCAGCCCAGGCGAAGGTGCGTGCCTCGGTCCGGGGCAGTCTCCTCACCGTCACGGGCGGCAAGGGCTCCGATCACGTCGCCGTCGTCTGCAAGGGCGGACTGGTGAAGGTGAACGGCAAGAACCCGCGGACGGGCTCCGTCGCGTGCTCGCGAGTGTCCGAGGTCGATGTGGTGACCGGCAGCGGGAACGACCGGGTCAATCTCTCCCGCGTAGGCCCGGACCGCGGCTTCGGCCAGCGCAACCTGCCGGGCGGATTCGGGCATGGCACCGGCGCGGCCGCGAATCTCGGCCCCGGGAGCGACCGCTACGTGGGCGGCGGCTCGGCGTTCAACCTCGTGCTGGCCGGCCCGGGCAACGACCGCATGACCGGCGGGCGATTCCGGGACAGCATGCAGGGCGGCAGCGGCGACGACTTCGGCGCAAGCGGAGCGGGACGGGACATCCTCCTCGGCAACTCGGGGAACGACAAGCTCAACGGCGGCGCCGACGACGATCTGCTCAGCGGAAACGCCGGCAACGACGTCCTGATCGGCGGCGCGGGCGCGGACCTGCTCGGGGGTGGCGCGGGGGCCGACCGCCTCTTCGGGGGCCCGGGGCCCGATCAGCTGATCGGGGGCCGCGGCAAGGACCGCCTGAAGGGCGGGCCCGGCAACAACACCCTGGTTCAGGACTCGCCGAGGAAGAAGTAGTCCGACACGGCTTCGCCATCAGATCGCGGCCACAGGCGGCCGCCCCACGTAAGTCGCTACGGGCTTCGCCCTCCGCTCCGAAGTGGAGCGGCCTGGTGGCCGCTAGTGCTGTTCCAGCGGGGCCATCGTCAGGCCGGCCGACTGGAGCTGCTCCCAGTAGAGCTCGGCGGGCTCGCGTGGTCCCGTCCAGACCGCGGCCCGGCCGCGGCTGTGGATCATGTCCGCAAATCGGTATCCGCCGTCGAGGGAGACACCGGGGATCACGCGAGAGAGCGTCTTCGCGACGTGATCGAAGGTGTTGTGGTCGTCGTTGAGGACGATCACGAGCCAATTCCCGCCCAATCCCTCCTCGGGACCGGACGATTTCGGGCGCTCAACCGTGGTCGTTCCCACGCGGCTGAAGGTAGAGGATTGCGCCCGATCTACGGGGAAATTCCGTGCCCTAGAAGGGGTTCGGAACCTGGACCATCACGTTGTCGAAGAAGCCCACGACCCCGGTGCCCGGCGCGGACCCCTTGACGCCGGCCGTGACGGCCGTCTGTCGCCCGTCGGGCTGATCCTCACCCGAATCCGTGGTCGAGACCACGCGATGTCCATTCACCGACGCGATCACGCTGGTGGTGGTGCCGCCATATGAGAAGGCTCGAATCGCGATCACGTTGGGCTTGGAGGCGAGCTTGATGAACTTGGCAGTGCCCGACGCCTCGAGCTTCGGCCCCCCGGCGCCCTTGGGATCGCGGAGGTACTGCCACTTGTGGGCGGTCGGCAGCACGCGGAAGACGTAGCCGGCGCTATCGCTGCGGCGGACGCCCAGGCCCACGAAGGTCTTCTTCTGCAGCTTCGGCGTCCCGCCCCGGGCCGTGACGTTCGCGACCATTCCCTGATCGGGGTACTGATCGCTCGAATCGCCCACGACCGACGAGCGATATACGCACGAGCTCGTCTTCTTGCCCACGCCGATACCCAGCGCCTTGTTGCCGGCCCACTTGCGCTTGCAGCCGGGGCCAAAGACCTTCTGGAACGCGTTCACGTCGTCCTGGCTCTGAAAGGTGTAGGTCGCGACGGGAATCGGCGCGGCATCTGCCGCCGCGCCGGCGGTGAGGGCGGCGGCGGCGATCAGCAGGGCTGTGAGCTTGGTTCGCATCCGGGCGTGAGAGTAGCCGTGAGGCTTGCTGGGAATTGCAAGAACACCCATCACGCCCCGTCGGAGCGGTCGTTGCGCTGCGGAATTTACGAGGCACCTACCATTAGGGCGATGAGCGAGCACCGCCTCCCCGAGCGGGATCGTCCCTGGGTCATGCGCACCTACGCGGGCCACTCCGACGCCCGGCGATCCAACGAGCTCTACCGCAAGAACCTCGCCAAGGGTCAGACCGGGTTGTCCGTCGCCTTCGACCTGCCCACGCAGACGGGATACGACCCGGACGCCGAGCTGGCGCGGGGGGAGGTCGGCAAGGTCGGCGTCTCGATCGTCCACAAGGGCGACATGCACACGCTCTTCGACGGCATCCCGCTCGGCGAGATGAACACCTCGATGACGATCAACGCCACCGCCGCCTGGCTGCTCGCCCTCTACGCGACGGTCGCCGAGGAGAACGGCGTCGAGCGCGCCGCGCTCGCCGGCACGACGCAGAACGACATCATCAAGGAGTACCTCTCGCGCGGCACCTACGCCTTCCCGCCCGGCCCCTCGATGCGGCTGATCGCCGACACGGTCGCCTTCACCGTCAACGAGATCCCGAAGTGGAACCCGATCAACGTCTGCTCCTACCACCTGCAGGAGGCCGGAGCGACGCCGGTGCAGGAGATCGCCTACGCGCTCTCCACCGCGATGGCCGTCCTCGACGAGGTGAAGGCGCGCGGCCAGGTCGCCGACGAGGACTTCCCCAAGGTCTTCGGCCGGATCTCGTTCTTCGTCAACGCCGGTGTCCGCTTCATCGAGGAGCACGCCAAGCTCCGCGCGATGGGCCGGCTCTGGGAGGAGATCGGCCGCAACCGCTACGGCGTCACCGAGCCGAAGTTCCTGCGCCTGCGCTACGGCGTCCAGGTCAACTCGCTCGGCCTGACCGAGTCCCAGCCGGAGAACAACGTCCCGCGGATCGTGCTCGAGGCCCTGGCCGTAACGCTCGGTCGCGACGCCCGCGCCCGAGCGATCCAGCTCCCGGCCTGGAACGAGGCGCTCGGCCTCCCCCGACCGTGGGACCAGCAGTGGAGCCTCCGCATCCAGCAGATCCTCGCCAACGAGACCGACCTGCTCGACTACCCGGACATCTTCGAGGGCTCCGTGGTCATGGAGGGGCTGGTCGACGAGCTGGCCTCCGGGGCGGACGCCGAGATGAAGGAAGTCGCCGAGCGCGGCGGCGCCGTCGAGGCGGTGCCCTACATGAAGGCCCGGCTCGTCGAGTCCAACCGCGAGCGGATCGCCAAGATCGAGCGGGGCGAGATCACCGTCGTCGGCCAGAACAAGTTCACCGAGTCCGAGGACTCGCCGCTGACCACCGGGGAGGACGGCGGCATCCTCACCCCGGATCCGGAGGTCGAGCGGGAGCGCATCGCCGCGCTCGAGGAGTGGAAGGCCGGGCGCGACGAGTCGGCCGTGGAGGCCGCCCTGGAGAAGCTCGCCGAGGCCGCCAACGACGAGAGCGCCAACATCATGCCGGCGACCATCGAGGCCGCCAAGGCCGGGGCCACGACCGGCGAATGGGCCGGGGTCCTGCGCGAGGTCTTCGGCGACTACCGGGCCCCCACCGGCGTCTCGGAGGCCGCGGGCGGCGGATCGGTCAACGGCGACCTGCTCGCCGGCGTCCGCGAGCGCGTCTCCGCCGTCTCGGCTGAGATCGGCCACCCGATCCGGATCCTGGTCGGCAAGCCCGGCCTCGACGGGCACTCGAACGGCGCCGAGCAGATCGCCGTCCGCGCCCGCGACGTCGGCATGGAGGTGATCTACCAGGGCATCCGCCTCACCCCCGAGCAGATCGCCAAGTCGGCGATCGAGGAGGACGTGGACGTCGTCGGCCTCTCGATCCTCTCCGGCTCCCACCGCGAGCTGGTGCCGAGGGTGGTCGAGCTGCTGCGCGCCGACGGCGCCGACATCCCGGTGGTCGTCGGCGGCATCATTCCCGCGGCCGATGCGACGGCGATGCGAGAGGCCGGTGTGGACGGTGTCTACACGCCCAAGGACTTCGAGATCAACCGGATCATGGGCGAGATCGCGGAGCTGGTGGCCGACCGCCATCGCGCCGCGCAACCCGCGTAGCCGGATGAGCGAACCGGAGCTGAACGGCGACCGCAGCTCCTGGCTCCGCTGCTACCGCTGCTGGGCTCAGGACCTCGAAGTCCAGCTGCACTACGACGCGATCCTGCGGGTCGATCCGGAGACCGGCGAGCCGTCCGAGCGCCTGGACGAGGTCCAGGAGGCCGTCGTCCAGTGCCTGCGCTGTCTGCACGACCAGCCGCATCTGACGATCCAGGAGGACAAGGTCGTGCCGATCGAGGACCGCTGGGAGCGGATGGTGGCCGGCACGCCCTGGGTCGCCTCCTGCACGGTCACCGTGGACCAGGACCAGGTCGAGAGCTGCTCCGGCCCAGAGGCCGCGGAATCCCTCACCTACGGCTCATTGGGCGAGCAGGGCACGCGCGAGTTCTTCACCCACGTCCGCTTCCACAAGCACGACGAGGAGCGGATCATCGTCCACCTGCTGGTCGAGCTGTACGCCCGCTCGGCCGAGGAGGCGACCGAGGTCCTCGAGGAGGCCTCCCGGGGCGTGCTCGAGATCACCTCGCTCGCGGAGGAGTCACGCCCGCCGGCGCACGCGCCCGACGAAGCGCACTAGCCCGGTCCGGGCTTGCGCCCGGGAAGGACCAAGTCGATTCGGAATAGCCCATGCGCGCTGCGAATCGCTCATACGCCAGCGGGTTATGCGAGTCCGAAGCGCCCAGGTCTCTTGACGCAAGAGCCCGTGCGGGCTCGGCCGGGGAGAGACAGCGCCGCCCGATCCTCATCGCTGGTGTGGGGAGACATCGCCTGACCATGGAACGGTGGAATCGCCAGATCGAGCCGGACGACGACCGCGAGGAGCGCTGGGAGTTCTTCTACCGGACGCCCTATACGGAGATGATCGGATCACGGCTCCGCCGGCTCCGCGACGCCCCGAGGCCTGAGCCAGAACAAGCTGCGCTACAGCGTCAAGCGGAGGCCCCTACTCCCAGAGCCTTATCTCACGTCTCGAACGCGGGTACGCGAACGCTTCGTAGGCTCTCGGTGAGCCCCGACGAGGCTCTGGCGCGTATTGCGGCTAGCCCGGGTTCTTCCGCGGCACCAGCACGGCCCGCTTGAACTCGGCGACCAGGGTGCCGTCCTGCTTGTAGACGCGGGTGTGGACCTTGACGACGCCTCGATCCTTCTTGGACTCCGACGGCCGGACCTCGAGGACCTCCGACTCGCAGAAGAGCGTGTCGCCGTGAAAGACCGGTGCGGGGTGCTTGAGCTCCTCCGTGGCCAGGTTGGCGATCGCCTTGCCGGAGACGTCGCTCACCGACATGCCGAGCGCGAGCGAGTAGACCAGCGGACCCACCACGACGTTCTGGCCCTGCTGGGACTGCGACGCGTAGACGTCGTTCAGGTGCAGCGGGTGGTGGTTCATCGTGATCAGGCAGAAGAGATGGTCGTCTGACTCCGTCACGGTCTTGGCGGGCCAGTGCTTGTAGACGGCCCCGACCTCGAACTCCTCCAGGTAGCGCCCGTACTCGTGCGCTCCCGACGCCTCGCGCTCGGCCTGGTCCGTGGTCAGCTGATGGTTCTCGTCGCTCATCGTTTCAGTCGGTCTCCTTGAGTCGTTGTGACTCCTCCCGTGGTGCGGCGCGGGATGGTACCCGGGTCAGAGGAGCGTGGCCTCCATACCCTCGAACCGGGCGATGTCGGCGATCTCGGCGTCGAGCTTCCTCCTCAGCCGCTCGCGCTCGTCCTTCGGCAGATTCAGGGTGATCTCGAGCCGCGCTCCCTGCCGCGCCGAGCGCCACCCTCCGACCACCACGCCGTCCTCGACGATCACCGGCCGGATCCAACCTCCGCCTCCTTCCTTGACGTGCAAGGCATGTTCGCCGGTGACCGAGAAGCTGCGGTCCTTCCAGCCCAGCAGGTAGGTGTCGAAGTTCCCGAGCATCCGAACCTGTCCCGTCGCCGGCAGGCGCGGGAGGGCATCGCGCGGCGCGAGCATCGTCTCCTCCCCCACCCGGACCTCCTCGATCTCGCCGGAGATCGACTCGAGTCCCGCGCGTACGTCGCGGAGCGGCAGGCCGGACCAATAGGCGAAGTCGCGATCGGTGGCGGGAGCGAAGGCCCGCAGGTAGCGCCGGGCGAGCTCCGCGAGCGCCCTGCCTCGGTCGAAGGGCGGCGGCTTCCCGAGCCAGTCCTCACGGCGGATCAAGCAGGCGCTCTTGCCCTTGTCGGGGCCGAGACAGGCGATCCCGGAGACGACCGCGGTGAGGGCGATGTGCATTCCGGTCTGCGTGTTCAGGCCGACCCCGGCCGCCTCGATCCGGTCGCGCACCTCGCTGCGAGTGAGCGGACCCTCATCCGCGAGTACGCGGGCCGCGACGCGCAACGCCCTGTCCTGCTTCGCCTTGGGCATCCTGAGCTGCTCGAGCCGCCGCCGTGACCAGCGCTCGATCCCCGGCTCGTACAGCGGCAGCCACCAGCCTGCATCCTCGGTCGGGATCAGGTGGATCGTCGTCCGCATCACCCAGGTGCGAAGGAGCGAGCGCTGTTCGGTCCGCGCCCGGCTGATGTCCGCGGCGGTCAGCTTCCCGCTGCGCGAGCGGAAGGTGAGCGGGCCGGCGTAGACGTCCTGGGCCTGGGCCCCGGCAATCGCGCGGGCGATCTCGGCGGGATCCTTGGAGGAGGCGGGCCGGTGCAGCAGTTGGGTGGCGGCCCGCAGCCTGGCCAGCCGGGCGGGATCGATCGCCCTGGCGGGCACCCCTAGCGGTGGACCTTCTTGGTCCGGACCCGCTGCTCGTGGCGCTCGATCACCTGGGCGACCAGCTTCTGGATGTTGCTGTCGCCGGTGACCTTGATGTGACCGGAGTCGTAGGCCTGGCGATAGTCGCCGACGGTGCCCTCCTCGGCGAGCCGGTTGAACTCCGAGCGCGTGATCTCGACGGTCACTCGCGCGTCCTCGGTCGAGGCGGACTTGCTGATCTTCGGGCCGGGTACCTCGACCCGGAACATCTGGACGTCGCCGCGGCCGCGCAGCTCGAGCTCGAAGACCAGCTTGAGCTGGGCCAGTGCCGGGACCTGGGACTGGAAGCGCTCGATGGCGGTCGCGATCAGATCTGGGGTCGAGGCCATCTCACCAAGGTATTGGCTCGCGGTTTCGGAAGAAGCCTCCCGTCGGTCCGTCCTCCGGCAGGGTGGCCAGCCAGACCGCGGTGTCGGCGCCCTCCTGGACGGACTTCGGTGCGGAGGACCCGCCCATGTCGGTGCGGACCCAGCCCGGGCACATCGCGTTGACCTTCACGTCGTCCTCGTCCCAGGCGAGAGTGCGGGTGAGCGCGTTGAGAGCCGCCTTCGAGACGCGATAGGCGGCGCGGCCGCCGTTCATGTCCGAGAGCTGGCCCGCGCCGCTCGAGACGTTGACGATCCGCGGCGCCTCGCTGCGGTGAAGCAGCGGAAGGAAGGCCTCGATCAACCGCCATGGGCCGAAGGTGTTCACCTCGAGGACCTCGCGGGCGCGGTCCAGGTCGTAGTCGGCGGCGCCGACCGGATCCCCGTAGACGCCGGCGTTGTTCACGAGCGCGTCGAGCCGTCCCGGGTCTTCGCCGATCACCTCGAGGGCGGCGTAGATCTCGTCCTGATCGGTGATGTCGAGCTCGACCGGAATGATCCGCTCCGCTTCCTCGACGTCGTCGGGATCCCGACCGCCCGCGAAGACGACGAAGCCGTGATCGGCGGCGAGTTGACGCGCGATCTCCGCGCCGATCCCCCGGCTTGCGCCGGTCACCAGCGCGACGGCGCTCAAATCCTGTTGCGCTCCAGGAGCTTCTTGCCGATCACCATCCGCTGGATCTCGGAGGTTCCCTCTCCGATCAGCAGCAGCGGCGCGTCGCGGTAGAGGCGCTCGATCTCGTACTCCTTCGAGTAGCCGTAGCCGCCGTGGATCCGGAAGGCGTCCTCGACGCACTCCTTGCCCGTCTCCGATGCGATCAGCTTGGCCATCCCGGCCTCGAGGTCCGAGCGCTGGCCGGCGTCCTTCATCCGGGCGGCCTTGCGGGTGACGAGGCGGGCGGCCTCGATCTTGGTCGCCATGTCGGCGAGCTTGAAGAGGATCGCCTGGTGCTGGGCGATCGGCTTGCCGAAGGTCTTCCGTTCCTGGCTGTACTTCAAGGCCAGCTCCAGGGCGCGCTGGGCGATGCCGACGCCGCGGGCGGCGACGTTCACCCGGCCGACCTCGAGCGCGTCCATCATCTGCGAGAAGCCCTTGCCGAGCCCCGTCTCCTCGCCGCCGAGGATTCGCTCCGGCGGGCATACATAGCCGGAGTAGACGAGCTCGGTGGACTCGACGCCCTTGTAGCCCATCTTCTTGATCTTCGGCGGGATCTCGAGTCCGGCGAAATCGCCCTCGTTCTTCTCCTTCCAGGGTTCCTTCTCGGTGATGAAGCAGGTCATCCCCTTGTAGGGCGGATCGGCCTTCGGGTCGTTCTTCATCAGCACGAAGACCACGCTGGAGCCGAGTCCGTTGGTGACCCACATCTTCTGGCCCTCGAGGACCCAGTTGCCGTCGTCGTCCCTGGTCGCCGTCGCCTTGATCCCCTGGACGTCGGAGCCGACCTCAGGCTCGGAGAGCGAGAAGGCGGCGCGGATCTCGCCGGTCGCCATCTTCGGCAGGAAGTACTGCTTCTGGTCCTCGGTGCCGAACTTCATCAGCAGGTAGGAGCCGATGAAGTGGGTGTTGACGACTCCGGAGATCGAGATCCAGCCGCGCGATAGCTCCTCGACGATCATCGCGTAGGTCGTCAGATCGAGACCCATGCCGTCGTACTCCTCAGGAATCGTCACCCCGAAGAGGCCAAGCTCCTTCATCTGCTCCACGATCGCCTCGGGGAACTTGTCCTCGTGATCGAACTCCTCGGCGTTGGGGATGATCTCCTTGTCGACGAAGTCTCGGACCATCTCGACGATGGCCTTCTGGTCGTCCGTCATCTCCTGGAAGGTCGTCTGCTCTTGCTCGGCGGCTACGGCCATGGCTCCTCTGAAGTCGTTTGGAAGGGCCCTCCCGACGCGAAGGATAGTGACGGAGGCGAATGGCTATTCGTCGAGCAGGCGCATCCGGCCCCCATATTCGTGTTACATGTAGCGAGACGCACAATCTGCGGCAAAACGCGGAGGGGGGCCGAGGGGGCGATGCCGATGGAGAGAGGTGATGGCAGAAAGCCGGACATCTGCCTGGGCGTGGCTCGTGCTGGGAGTGGCGGGAGCTCTGCTTGCGCTGAGCTTTCTCTCCGAGGCCGGCGCGCTCGGATACGGCTCCACGCAGGTGAGCATCGGGGATGTTGCCTACCTGTGCCTGACGATCGGGGCGGCCGTGGCCGCGATCGCGGCGGCATGGGCTCGGAGAGATCCATGGGGCTGGGGTCTGATCGGCCTGGCTCTGGCCTGCTCGGCAGGGGGGGACCTGTACTTCCAGTTCGAGGTCGATGCGGTCGCCGGTCCCTATCCATCGCTCGCGGACGCCCTCTACTACGCGTTCTATCCACTCGCAATCGCCGGCGTCCTCACGCTCGGTAGGCGGGCGTGGCGATCCTCCTACTCGTTCCTCCCGCTGCTCACCCCATTGCTCGGCCTGGCAACCGTGTGGTCGTGGCTCGTCTACGACCCGGTCGTCGGCACGCTCGAGGGCTCAACGGCGAGCAGGGTCGTCACGATTGGTTACCCCACCCTCGATCTGCTTCTGATCTGCGCGGTGCTGATGGCGCTCGCAACGCTCGGGTGGCGGGCTCGACCGGCACTGTTGCTGCTGCTGGGCGGTGCGGCGATCATCGCGATCGCCGACTCGGTCTACGCGCAGCAGGTCGCGAACGGCTTCGTCGGAGACCAGACCGTGATCGACTCGCTCTGGCCGATCGGCACCGTGCTGATGGCCACGGCCGCATGGCTCCCTTCCCGGCCGGCGACGACGAGCCCTCGGCCGGCCAGTGTTGTCGATCTGGCCTTTGCCCTCGCGGCGATCACGCTCGCGCTCACGGTGCTGATCTGGGACCACTTCGACCCCTTCGACGCGACCACCCTCGTGCTCGCGGGCCTGACCCTGGTGGCAGCGGCCGGACGGCTCGTGCTCCTCTACTACGACGCCGACCGCGCGAGGCGGGAAGCGCTCGAGGCAAGACAGGGTCAGAGCCGGATCCAGGCCCTGCACACCGCCGCCGTCGAGGCTGCGCTGGATTCGATCATCACGGTCGACCCGGAAGGCCGCGTGATCAACTGGAACCCGGCCTCCCAGCGCACCTTCGGCTACAGCCGGGAGGAGGCGATCGGGCGCGACGTCTCCGAGCTGATCGTCGCGCCGGTGCACCGAAAGTTCTACAACCATGCGTTCGCACGCTTCGTCCGCGGGGAGGCACCCGAATTCGTCGGGAAACGCTTCGAGATGCTCGGCCGGCGCGCTGACGAGACGATCCTTCCTGTCGAGGTCTCGGTCACCCGTGCCGACAGTGATCCCCCGACTTTCACGGCGTTCATCCGTGACATGGCCCAGCAGAAGCATCGCGAGGCGGAGCGTGACCGTCTCGCCGACATGGTTCGCTCCGCAGAGGACGCGATGCTCTCCACCAACCTCGACCTCACGATCATCGCCTGGAACCCGGCTGCAGAACGGATCTACGGCTATCGCGCCGGCGAGATCGTTGGGATGAAGCTCGAGCGGCTGGTGCCCCCCGACCAGCGCGACGAGCTCGAGACCCTGGCGGCCGCCGTGAGCGACGGAGAGACGGTCTCGGCCGAGACCACGCGTCTGCGCAAGGACGGCGAGATCATCGACGTCTCCCTGCGGGTCTATCCGGTGCGGGACGAGGTCGGCAAGGTCACCGGCTACACCTCGGTTGCCCGCGACATCACCGATCGCCGCAGGCGAGAGCGCGAACGGCGCGTCAACCGCGAGCGGGAGGCCTGGCGACACCAGGTCGAAGAGGCCCTGGACCAGGACGGCTTGGAATTCCACCGCCAGCCGGTGCTCGACCTTCACAGCGGCGAGATCTCCCACCACGAGCTGCTCCTCCGCCTCCGGGCCAATGGAGAGCCCGTCCCGCCGGACAAGTTCCTCCCACACGTCGAGACCTCGCCGCTGATGCGCCGGATCGATCGCTGGGCGATCCGGCGCGGAATCGAGCTTGCAGCCGAGCATCCCGTTGCGATCAACCTGTCGGCGAAGAGCCTCAGCGACGCCGGGATCGCGGCGACCGTGCAGGGGGCGCTCGACCGGGTGGGCGCCGTGGCCGGCGACGTCACCTTCGAGATCACCGAGACCGCCGCCGCCGAGAACCTGGAGGCGGCCCACGCTCTGATCACGGCGCTCCGCGGCCTCGGCTGCGGCGTGGCGCTCGACGACTTCGGAACCGGCTACGGCTCCTTCACCTATCTGCTGCGAATGCCGGTGACCTCCCTGAAGATCGACATGGAGTTCATCCGGGCGCTCGGCGACGAACCCCGGGACCAGCGGGTCGTGCGATCGATCCTGTCCGTGGCCCAGAACTTCGGGCTCCAGACCGTCGCCGAGGGCGTCGAGGAAGAGCACACCCTCAAGCTTCTGCGTTTCATGGGGGTCGACTGCGTGCAGGGCTATCTGATCGGGCGCCCGCGCGCGCCCTGGACAACCGAAGCGGAGCTGGCGCCTGTGCTCGCCCTGTCGCACCCGGCATGAGCGATCGTGCGGATGCGGTCCGCGCGATGATCGAGGCCTTCAACGCGGCCGACAGCGACGCGCTGCGGCGCTCTCTCCATCCCGAGATCATCGTGCGGCGCCCGTTGCCCGACGTCGGGATTCCCTCGCATCCCAGTGACGCCGGCAGCTATCACGGACTGCGCGAGGTGATCCGCGAGCTCAACCACCTGATCGAGCGGGTGGGCGGAATCGAGGTCGAAGTGCGAACCCTGGAGGAAGTCGGAGAGGACGGGGTCGTGTTCGAGTTCCTTGCCCTGATCGGGCCAGCGAGCGAGCGCACCGCTCAGCTCGGCTGGTCCTACTTCCGCTTCAAGGACGGCCTGATCGTCTCCACGGAGACGTTCGCCACCGAGTCCGCCGCACGGCGGGCCATCGGTGGCTGACGACTTACTCCTCGGCGAGGATTCCGTAGAGCTGGCGGCGGGTCTCCTTCAGGATCTCCGCTGCCTTTGCCATCTGCGCGTCGTCATCGCCGCGGGCGATCTGCTTGGCGGCGCCTATCGTGCGCATGAGCTCGTTGCGGACGGCGAAGCGCGGCGAGTCCTCGTCGCCCTCCTCCCAGGGCCGCCGGCCCTCGGTGCTGTCCGGGACGGCCTCCTTGCCGGAGTCGGTGAGCGAGTACACCTTGCGGCCCTCGACCTCCTCGGCGGTGACCAGTCCCTCGTCCTCGAGCAGCTGGAGCGTCGGGTAGATCGAGCCGGCGCTCGGGCGCCAGCGACCACCGGTGCGCTCGTCGAGCTCGGTGATCATCTCGTAGCCGTGCATGGCGCGGTCATCGAGCAGCGCCAGGATCGCGCTGCGGACATCGCCACGGCGGACGCGATGGCGTCCCCGGCCGTGCCCACGACCGCCCCTCATCTCGTGCCGCCCATGGCGTCGCGAGCGGCTGACCTGTCTGTGCATCGATATTCCTTTCGATCAATCATGAGTTAACGCGATATATCGTAACAGGTCGCCTCGCTAGAGCTCCCAGGCGAAGCAGACCGAGCGCTGGCTGGGGTTCTCGCGCTCGTAGAAGCGGTGGGCGTCGGCCCGGGCGTCGGCGCTCGTGAGGTCGAGGTGGGTCGCGCCGCGGTCGCGCGCCCAGTCCTTGGCGGCATCGAGGAGGTCCTTCCCCACTCCCTGCGAGCGATGCCGAGGGCTCACGGCCAGATCCTCGACCCAGCAGCGCGGCCCGAAGCGAACAGAGTCGAGGTCGAGATACGCGGTGCAGAGCCCGAGCAGCTCGCCGCGATGCTCGGCGACCAGCACGGCGGACTCCGGATCGGCGATCGCGTCGGCGATCGCGGATCGCGCCCGCCCCGGGTCCCAGTGCGGCGGCACGGAGCCGGGCGGGGCGAAGAGCCACTCGTACATGCCGAGCACCCGCTCGACCTCTCCCGGCACCGCCTCGCGGATCTTCGCCATCGCGTGAGGCTATCCGTGCCGCGCCCCGCCCACCCGTCCAGATAGCGTTCCCTGCATGAGAAACCCAAGAGACTTCTTCAAGCCCCTCGCAATCGACGCTCCCGAGCCTCCCCGCGAGATCCCCTTCAAGCCGTCGCGGATGATCCATTTCCTCGACGCATCCAACGAGAAGATGCGCGCCAAGGTGCCGGACATGGTCAAGCAGACCGACATCCTCCTCGGCAACCTAGAGGACGCCATTCCCGTCGAGAAGAAGGTCCCGGCCCGTGAGGGCCTGATCGAGGTCGCCGGCGAGGTGGACCTCGGCGACACCCAGCTCTGGACCCGCGTCAACGCATTGGAGAGCCCCTGGGTTCTTGATGACATCACGCAGCTGGTCACCGAGATCGGCGACAAGCTCGAGGTGATCATGGTCCCCAAGGTCGAGGGGCCCTGGGACATCCACTACGTCGACCGGCTGCTCGCCCAGCTCGAGGCCAAGGCCAAGCTGCAGCGCCCGCTGCTGATTCACGCGATCCTCGAGACCTCGCTCGGCGTGGTCAATCTCGAGGAGATCGCGACGGCCAGCCCGCGCATGCAGGGCATGAGCTTCGGTCCGGCCGACCTGGCGGCCTTCCGGCGAATGAAGACCACCCGGGTCGGCGGCGGCCACCCCGCCTACCGCGTGATCGAGGACCCCGATCCCGACAATCCGGACGCGCCGCGGGCAACCGCGCAGCAGGATCCCTGGCACTACTCGATCGCCCGCATGGTGGACGCGTGCACGGCGGCCGGGATCCTGCCCTTCTACGGGCCCTACGGCGACATCAAGGACGTCGAAGGCTGCGAGACGCAGTTCCGCGCCGCCTTCCTGCTCGGCTGCGTCGGCGCCTGGTCGCTGCATCCGGTGCAGATCGAGATCGCCAAGAAGGTCTTCTCTCCCCCGGCGGACGAGGTGATCTTCGCGAAGAAGGTGATCGAGGCGATCCCGGACGGCGCCGGCGTCCACATGATCGACGGCAAGATGCAGGACGACGCCACCTGGAAGCAGTGCAAGGTGATGGTGAACCTGGCGGAGATGCTTGCGAAGAAGGATCCGGAGCTCGCCAAGTCCTACGAGATGTGAGCCCGCCCCGGGTGCCTGCTCAGGCCAACGCGGGTGCCTCGGGGAGGCGATCGAGCGCCGCCGAGAGCTCGTCCTCAGAGAGCTCCAGGTCCTCGAGCTCACCGGCGAAGTAGGCCGCGTATGCGGACATGTCGAAGTGCCCGTGTCCTGACAGGTTGAAGAGGATCACCCGCTCCTCCCCGGCCTGCTTGGCGCCCTCGGCCTCGTCGAAGACGGCGCGGATCGCGTGGGCCGGCTCGGGCCCGGGGATGATCCCCTCGCAGCGGGCGAAGCGAACGGCGGCCTCGAAAGCGGCCGTCTGGGCGACCGCCTTTGCCTCGACGAGACCCTCCTTGACCAGCGCGCAGAGGCTGGGCGCGTCGCCGTGGTAGCGCAGCCCGCCGGCGTGCACGGGCGGAGGGACGAAGTCGTGGCCCAGCGTGTACATGGGCATCAGCGGGGTCATGCCGACGGTGTCGCCGAAGTCATAGGCGTAGCGGCCGCGGGTGAGGGTCGGGCAGGCGGCGGGCTCGGCGCCGACGAACCTCGTCTGCGTGCCCTCGCGGAGCCGTTGGCGCAAGAACGGATACGCGACGCCCGCGAAGTTCGAGCCGCCGCCGACGCACCCGATGACGACGTCCGGGGCCTCCCCCGCCATCTCCATCTGCTTGATGCACTCCTGGCCGATCACGGTCTGGTGCAGGCAGACGTGGTTGAGCACCGAGCCGAGGGAGTAGTTGGTGTCCTCCGACTGCGCCGCCACCTCGACCGCCTCGGAGATCGCGATCCCCAGGCTCCCGGACTCGTGTGACGCCTGTGAGCGGCCGGCCTCGGTCAAATCCGAGGGGCTGCGGTGCACCGTCCCGCCCCAGGTCTCGATCATCGCCTTGCGGTAGGGCTTCTGGTCGTAGGAGATCCCGACCATGAAGACCTCGCACTCGAGCCCGAAGAGCTGGCAGGCGAGCGACATCGCGGAGCCCCACTGCCCCGCCCCGGTCTCGGTGGAGATCTTCTTGATCCCCGCCTCGCGGTTGTAGAAGGCCTGCGCCACGGCGGTGTTCGGCTTGTGCGACCCGGCCGGCGAGACCCCCTCGTACTTGTAGTAGATGTGGGCGGGGGTATCGAGCTCTCGCTCGAGGCGCCTTGCGCGGAGCAGCGGCGTCGGGCGCCAGAGCCGGTAGATGTCGCGAACCTCGTCGGGGATCGCGATGTCCGGGTCGGTCGAGACCTCCTGCTCGATCAGGCCCATCGGGAAGATCGGCGCCAGGTCGTCGGGCCCGGCCGGCTCGCCGGTCGCCGGACTGAGCGGTGGTGGCGGCGGATCGCCGGGCAGATCGGCGAGCAGGTTCACCCAGCCGGTGGGGATCTCCTCCTCGGAGAGCTCGAACTTGACCTGCTCGCTCATCACCCGGCGATTCTATTCCTCGGCCGCTACCCAGTAGTGCCCCTACAGCGGCCGGTCACGCTCCCCGATGAATCAGTATGCGCCTACGGCTCGCATCGGTCGCCTCCGCCCTGCTCGGCACGGCAGCGCTCGTGCTGATGCCCGCCTCCGCCCAGGCACGCCCCACCTGCCACGGCAAGAAGGCGACCGTCGTCCTCGGCGGCGGCAACAACAAGTACGTCGCCCGGAATCACGGGCACGGCAACCAGGTCGTGATCGCCGGGGGCGGCAACGACTACATCGTCACCGGCAAGGGCTCGGACGTGATCTGCGGCGGCAACGGGAATGACCGCATCCTCGCCGGCAGGGGGAGCGATCGTGTCTATGGCGGTACCGGCGACGACACGATCCTCAACATCAAGGGCAAGGACAGGAGCTTCGGCGAGGACGGCAACGATTTCATGCAGGGCGGCCCGAGCCCCGACGCGATGGACGGGGGGACGGGCAACGACACCGTCGACGGGGGCAGCGACCGTGACCATCTCGAGGGGGGAATCGGCGATGACCTCGTGCTGGGCGGCGACGGCAGCGACACCCTCGACGGGGGCGACGGGGCCGACGAGATCCACGGCGGCTCCGGCGGAGAGGACATGACCGGCGGCGCCGGGAATGACCGCATGTTCGGAGACCTGCTCGATGACCACATGGATGGCGGTCCCGGGGATGACCTCCTGGTGGGTGGGCACGGCGGCGACAAGATGACCGGAGGCAGTGGCGACGACTGGTTCCGCGGCGGGCCGAACGGCGACGACTACTCCGGCGGCGATGGGACCGACACCGTCAGCTATGCGGACACCACGCCTTCCTGGGACACGACCAGCGGCGCCGACGTGGATCTCGGGGCGGGCACGGCGGTGACGCCCGATGGACACGAGACGCTCAGTGGCATCGAGGACATCCTCGGCTCGGCGTTCGACGACACGATCAGGGGGACCGCCGGCCCCGATGGCCTCGACGGTGGGCCCGGGGACGATGAGATCGCGGGCGCCGGAGGGGCGGATCGGCTCAACGGCGGTCCCGGCAACGACACCTGCGACCTGACCGTCGGAGAAAAGCCGACCGCCTGCGGCATCGGCAGGGGCCTGGAGATCCCCCCGGACCCACGGCCGGCGAGCGCCTACGTCTACATGGACCCACGGGGTCCGGACCCAGGCCTGTACGTCCTCGGCCAGCAAGGCGGCGGCAATGACGACATCGTCGTGAACGCCGCCGGCGGCCTGTTCTCCATCAGCTCGCGCGCCGGCACTCCGATCGCTCGCCTGGCGGGGGCGATCGACACCTGCGCCGCCGTGGGAGCGCTCGTCAACTGCCCGGCGCCGTCGGCCGCACTCAGCTTCGTCACCGTCTGGGGCGATGGCGGAGACGACCACCTGAGCCTGGGCGGCAACTACCCGACGACGACGACCCTGATGAACGGTGGCCCGGGCAACGACACGCTCGACGGGACCCCGGGAGACGACGTGCTCTTCAGCGGGGAGTCCGGGAACGACATCCTGAACGGCGGCGACGGCAGCGACGCGCTGCTGGCTCTCGGCACCGGTGGCGACAAGCTGATCGGCGGCAACGGCAACGATCAGCTGGTCAGCGACGACCTCTGCCAGGGGCACGACTACAGCGGCGGCCCGGGCTTCGACATCGCGGGCTTCGCCCGCTACGTCTACGCGCCCCAGAACGGCGTCAAGGCCACCCTCGGCGGCACGGCCACCGACCCGGCCAGGGGCAATTGCAGCCCCACCCACCTCTCCAACGACCTGGAGATCCTCGAGGGATCAGAGGGCCCCGACATCCTCACCGGGACCAATGGCAAGAACCCACTGATCCTGGGCAGGGGCGGGAATGACGTCATCCACGGCATGGGCGGGGCCGACACGATCGACGGCGGCGCGGGGACCGACAGCATCTACGGCGATGGCGGCTTCGACACGCTCGAGGCCCAGGACGGCGCCCGCGACCGCGCCGTCAACTGCGGCAAGGGCGGCGGCCAGGCCTTCCGCGACAAGAAGGACCCGGTCAGCGGCTGCAAGAAGCTGAAGAAGGGCGCCCGGAAGCGAAAGGGCCGTTAGCCGAGCCGGTCTTCCAATGCCTTCAGCTGCGCCCGGACCTCATCCGGCAGGCGGGAGCCGAACTGCGCCAGGTGCGACTCGACCTGGTGCAGCTGCTGGCGCACCTCGTCTGGATCGACCTTGAGCAGGGTCTCCATGTCCTCCTCGGAGATGTCGAGGCCCTCGGTGTCGATGTCGCTCGGCGGCGGCACCAGCCCGATCGGCGTCTCGGCGACCTCGCCCTCGCCCTCGGTGCGGCGGACGATCCATTCGAGGACTCGAGTGTTCTCGCCGAAGCCCGGCCAGATGAAATTGCCGTCGTCGTCCTTCCGGAACCAGTTGACGACGAAGATCTTCGGCAGCTTCGCCTGATCGCCCTTGGCGCCGATCTCCAGCCAGTGCTTGAAGTAGTCGGCCATGTTGTAGCCGCAGAACGGCAGCATCGCCATCGGGTCGAAGCGCAGCTGCCCGACGGCGCCGGAGGCGGCGGCGGTCGTCTCGACGGACATCGTCGCCGCCAGGAAGACGCCGTGCTCCCAGTCGAATGCCTGATGGACCAGGGGGACCACCGTCGCGCGGCGGCCGCCGAACATGAAGGCGTCGATCGGCACACCGGCCGGGTCATCCCAGGCCGGATCGAAGGTCGGGCACTCGGTGACCGACACCGTGAACCGAGAGTTCGGGTGCGCGGCCGGCTCGTCCTTCTCGGGCGTCCACTCGCGGCCCTTCCAGTCGATCAGGTGATCGGGCGCCTCGCCCATCCCCTCCCACCAGATGTCGCCGTCGTCGGTCTTCGCGACGTTCGTGAAGATCGTGTCGCTGTCGACCGTCTTCATGGCGTTGGGGTTGGTCTTGACGCCGGTGCCGGGCGCGACGCCGAAGAAGCCGGCCTCGGGATTGATGGCGTAGAGCCGCCCGTCCTCGCCGAAGCGGATCCAGGCGATGTCGTCGCCGATCGTCTCGACCTTCCACCCCGGCAGGCTGGGCGGCAGCATCGCGAGATTGGTCTTGCCCGAGGCGGAGGGGAACGCCGCCGCCAGGTGCTTGACCGTGCCCTCGGGAGAGGTCAGCTTGATGATCAGCATGTGCTCGGCCATCCAGCCCTGATCGCGAGCCATCACTGACGCGATGCGAAGCGCCAGGCACTTCTTGCCGAGCAGCGCGTTGCCGCCGTAGCCGGAGCCGAATGACCAGATCTCGCGTGCCTCGGGGAAGTGGACGATGTACTTCGTCTCGTTGCAGGGCCACGAGACGTCGTGCTCGCCGTGGGTGAGCGGCATGCCGACCGAGTGGACGCAGGGGACGAAGTCCCCGTCCTCCCCAAGCGCCTCGAGGGCCTTGCCGCCCATCCGGGTCATGATCCGCATCGAGGCGGCGACGTAGGCGGAGTCGGTCACCTGGACGCCGATCTGGGCGACGGGGGAGCCGATCGGGCCCATCGAGAACGGGACCACGTACATCGTGCGGCCCTGCATGGAGCCGCTGAAGAGGTCGGTGAGGACCTCCCGCATCTCCTCGGGGTGATGCCAGTTGTTGGTCGGGCCTGCGTCCTCCTCGCGCTCCGAGCAGATGAAGGTGCGGTCCTCGACCCTCGCCACGTCGTCGGGGTCGGAGCGGGCGAGATAGGAGTTGGGGCGCTTGGCGTCGGAGAGCTTCTCGAAGGTGCCGGCGTCGACCAGCGCCTGACAGAGGTCGTCGTACTCGGCGGCGGATCCGTCACACCAATGGACCGAGTCGGGCTGGGTCAGCTCGGCGATCTCCTCGACCCAGGAGAGCAGCTTGGCGTGCTTGGTCGGTGCCTCTGTCGCGGCAGTTGTTTCACTCACTGATGCGTTCAACTCCTTGGTTTGGATTGATCCCCCTCCCTGCGAGGCGCGAGATGTTTTCACACCGTTCGGCGCCGAGACGCGGTTGCGATGGCGGGGGGACCGGGGATCGTAGGGGAGTCAGGCGTTAGCCGTCTACGTAGTCCCCACGGTCTCTAAGACCGGTACACGTTGCGGATGAAACAGCCATGAACCAGGCGTACCTTTGCCCTACAGACCATTCGCCATCTGGAAGGGGTTTCGATGACCGTTTCAACCGCTCTGCTCCGCCGCTTCGAGGATCTGACCAAGCAGGACGTCGATTACGCCGGCGGGAAGGGCGCGAACCTCGGTGAGATGACGGCGGCGGGACTCCCGGTCCCCTCCGGCTTCGTGGTCGGAGCCTCCTCATATGCGCTCTTCTGCGACGTCGGCGGCCTGCGCGACCGGATCGAGCAGCAGCTCTCCTCGGTGGACGTTGACGACACCGCCGCGCTCGAGACCGCAACCCTCGCGGTCCGCAAGATGGTGGAGGCCGAGCCGATCCCGGACGAGGTTGCCAGCGAGATCCGCGCCGCCTATCTGGAGCTCGCGGGCGATCGCGACAACCCCCCGGTCGCAGTCCGCTCCTCGGCCACCGCCGAGGACACGGAGGCCGCCTCCTTCGCCGGCATGAACGAGACCTTCCTGAACGTACGCGGCCCGGACGAGGTCGTTCAGGCCGTCCGCAACTGCTGGTCCTCGCTGTTCGGCGCCCGCACCGTCTTCTACCGCGCCAAGCAGGGCTTCGGCCAATCGGACATGGACATCGCGGTCGTCGTCCAGATCCAGATCCTCTCCACCCGCGCGGGTGTCATGTTCACGATCGACCCGGCCTCGGGCGACCGCGACCGCCTCGTGATCGAGGGCTCCCTCGGCCTCGGCGAATCCGTCGTCTCCGGGCAGGTCTCTCCCGACCGCTACGTGGTCGACAAGGAGACGCTCCACATCGAGAAGCGCGACGTGAAGCGCAAGGAGCTCGTCATCGAGCCCCTCCCCGACGGCGGCACCCGCACCCGCGAGCTCTCCGGTGAGGAGTCGACCCAGCCGGTGCTCACCGACGACGAGGTTCGCCGCGTCGCCGAGCTCGGCATCCGCGACGAGGAGCACTACGGGACCCCACAGGACACCGAATGGGCCTTCGATGAGGAGGGCATCGCCTGGATGCTCCAGAGCCGGCCGGTCACCTCCTCCGGCGGCGACACCTCCGTGGAGCTCGCCGAGCATGAGGGCGAGGCCCTCGTGCGCGGCCTGGGCGCGGCGCCCGGCGTCGGCCACGGCGAGGTCAAGATCATCTCCGAGCTCAGTCGGGGCAACGACCTGAAGGAGGGCGACGTCCTGGTCACCCACATGACGGCGCCCGACTGGGTCCCCCTGATGCGGCGCTCGGCCGCGATCATCACCGACTCAGGCGGCATGACGTGCCACGCCGCGATCGTCTCGCGCGAGCTCGGCATTCCGTGCGTCGTCGGGGCCGCCGATGCCACTTCGAAGCTGCGTGACGGAGAGCTCGTCACCGTGGACGCCACGCACGGGACGGTGTACGAGGGCGAAATCGCCGTCAGCGGACAGGAGACCGGGTCCGGTGACGGTCCCGCCCCCGTAGGGGGTGGGGCACCCGTCACCGCGACCCAGCTCCTCGTCAATCTCTCCGAGCCATCCCAGATCGAGCGGGCGGCGAGCCTGCCCGTCGAGGGCTGCGGCCTGCTGCGCGCCGAGCTGATGGTGATCGAGGCGCTCGAGGGCCGTCACCCCCGCCTGCTGATCGAGCAGGGCAAGAGCGGCGAGTTCGTCGACCGGATGGGCGAGGCCCTCACCAAGTTCGCCGAGGGATTCGCTCCCCGGCCGATCACCTACCGGACGATCGACTTCCGCTCGAACGAGTTCAAGGGCCTCGAGGGCGGCGATCGCTTCGAGCCCGAGGAGTCGAACCCGATGATCGGCTACCGCGGCGCCCTGCGCTACATGCGCGAACCCGACCTGTTCGGCCTGGAGCTCGCCGCGATCAAGCGCGTCTGGGACGCCGGGCACACGAACTTCCACGTGATGCTCCCGTTCGTCCGCACCCCGCGCGAGCTCACCGCGTGTCGCAACCAGATGCGCGACGCCGGCCTGCTCGACTTGCCCGAGTTCGAGCTCTGGGTGATGGCCGAGGTGCCGTCGGTCTACTTCCACCTGCCCCGCTACGCGGAGCTCGGCGTCAAGGGCATCTCGATCGGATCGAACGACCTGACCCAGCTGATGCTGGGCGCGGATCGCGACTCCGAGGCCGTCGCCGAGCTCTTCGACGAGCGCGACGCCGCCGTCGCCGACTACCTGCGCCTGCTGATCCCGCGGGCCAAGGAGCTCGGCCTGTCCACCTCGATCTGCGGCCAGGCGCCCTCCGTGCACCGTGAGTACGCCCAGCTGCTCGTGGAGGCCGGAATCGACGCGATCTCGGTCAACATCGACGCGGTCGACAGGGCCCGCCGGCTGATCGCCGCCGCCGAGCAGCGCGTGCTGCTCGACGCCGCCCGGTCGGCCAGGTAGGCGGAGGTCGGAGACGTCATGGCCGACCAGCTCAGCGCCCTCGACGCGACCTTCCTCGAGCTCGAGGAGGCCGACCCGAGCGCCCATATGCACATCGGCGCGGTGATGGTGATGGAGCCCCAGCCGGGGGGCGGCGCTCCCCCGCTCGATCAGATCCACGCCGACGTCATGGCGCGCCTCCCGGACCTCCCTCGCTACACGCACCGGCTGTCCACCATCCGGACCAGCGGCCTGCGCTGGCCCAACTGGGTGAAGCACGCAGGGTTCCGCGTGGAGCGCCATGTCCGCAGGGCCGCCCTGCCAGCGCCCGCCGGCATCGACGAGCTCGTCGAGTGGGCGGGCGAGTACTTCTCGCATCGTCTCGACCGCACCCGGCCTCTCTGGGAGATCGTGGTCCTCGAGCTTGCGGACGGGCGCTGGGCCATGGTCACCAAGACCCACCACTGCATGATCGACGGGGTCGGGTCGGTGGACATCGGCACCACCCTGCTCGACACCCAGCGCGAGAGGCGGGTCTCTCCGAACGCTCACGCGAACGGCGACGGCGATGGAAGCCGGACTCCACCCGGTGACGAGCTCACGCCGTCACAGCTGTCGCGCTGGAGGCGGACCACCGTGCAACTCGCCAAGCCGTATCTCGCGGTGGGCAACGCCGCGGTCCGGGCAGCCGAGTCGGGGCTGCACGCCGCGGAGTCCGCGTTCGGGATCGCCGTTCACCCGTCACGCGCGCGGGATGCCGTCCATCGCTCCAAGGCCCTCGCCGAGCTGCTCATCCGCGACGAGCTGATCTCGGCCCCCAAGTCGAGCCTGAATCGGCCGATCGGCACCGGACGCCGGCTCGCCGTCCTCACTGCGGAGCTGGACGAGCTCAAGGAGATCAAGAACGAGCTCGGCGGAACCCTCAATGACGTGGTCCTCGCCGTGACCGCCGGAGGCCTGCGACGGCTGCTGGAACACCGCGGCGAGGAGATGCCGCGGGCGGGGCTGCGCGCGATGGTGCCGGTCAACGTCCGCACCGCTGGGGACCGGCTCGCGATGGGAAACCGGATCTCCACCCTCTTCGTTCACCTGCCGGTCGCCGAGGGCGACCCGAAGCGCCGCTACGAGCGCCAGATGGAGGACGCCGAGACCCTCAAATCCGGCAATCAGGCAACGGGCTCGACCACGTTGATCGACATCACCCGGCACATGCCGCCGGTGATCCACAGCTTCATGGCTCGCTCGATGTACGCGACCCGGCTGTTCAACCTGACGATCACCAACGTTCCAGGGCCGCAGCTGCCGCTCTACTACTTCGGCTCGAAAGTCGACCAGATCTGGCCCCTCGTCCCGATCGCCGCCGATCACGCGGTCGGGCTGGCGGTATTCAGCTACGACGGGACCCTCTACTTCTGCGTGAACGCCGACCGCGACACGGTCCCGGATCTCGAGGTGCTGAGAGAGGGGATCGCGGAGTCGCTCACGGAGCTCGGCGAGCTCGCCGCCAAGCCGACGGAGACGGGCTGATGCTCCAGGTACGGATCCACGGTCGCGGCGGCCAGGGCGTGGTCACCGCCGCGGAGATGCTCTCGATCGCCGCCTTCGAGGACGGCGAGCACGCGCAGGCGTTCCCGACCTTCGGATCGGAGCGCACCGGCGCGCCCGTCACGGCCTTCTGCCGGATCGACGACAAGGAGATCCGAGTGCGCGAGCCAATCTCGGAGCCCGACGCCCTGATCATCCAGGACCCCACCCTGCTCCACCAGGTCAAGGTCTTCGGCGGCCTGAGCGAAGGCGGCTACGTCCTGATCAACACCTCGCGCAGCCTTGGGGATCTCGGCCTCGGCGAGTTCGCCGAGGGGTTCGCCCCCGGCCGGCTGGTCACCTTGGCCGCGAGCGAGATCGCCAACCGGCAGCTGGGCCGCCCGATGCCGAATACCGCGCTGCTCGGCGGCTTCGCGGCGATGACCGGCGCCGTCACCCTGCGCGCCGTCGTCCGGGCGATCGCCCAGAAGTTCTCGGGCGAGATCGCCGACCGCAACATGCTCGCCGCCGACGTCGCCTACGAGCTCGTCCAGCACGACGTCAGGGAGCTCACCCGTGCTTAGGCAGGAGGAGGGCTCCCGAGCGGTCGCCGAGGCCGTGGCGCTCTGCCGCCCCGAGGTGATCAGCGCCTATCCGATCTCTCCGCAGACCCACATCGTCGAGCACCTCTCCGACCTGGTCCGGACCGGCGACCTGGCGCCGTGCGAGTACCTGATGGTCGAGTCCGAGTTCGGGGCGCTCTCGGCCGCGATCGGGGCGTCCGCCACCGGCGCCCGCACCTACACGGCGACGGCCTCCCAGGGCATCCTCTTCATGGCGGAGGCGGTCTACAACGCGTCAGGCCTGGGACTGCCGATCGTGATGACGATCGCGAACCGGGCGATCGGCGCGCCGATCAACATCTGGAACGACCACTCCGACTCCATGTCGATGCGCGACTCGGGCTGGATCCAGCTCTACGCCGAGTCCAACCAGGAGGCGCTCGACATGCACATCCAGGCCTTCCGGATCGCCGAGCAGCTCTCGCTGCCGGTGATGGTCTGCATGGACGGCTTCATCCTCACCCACGCCTACGACGAGGTCGACATCCCCGACCAGGAGAAGGTCGATGCGTTCGTGCCCCCCTTCGAGCCCCGGCAGCTGCTCGACCCTGCCGACCCCGTCACGATCGGGGCGATGGTCGGCCCCGAGGCCTTCTTCGAGGTCAAATACCTCGCCCACGCCAAGCAGATGCAGGCCCTCGACGTGATCCCGGAGGTCGCCCAGCGCTTCGCGGTCGACTTCGGGCGACCCTCCGGCGGGCTCGTTCGCCGCTACCGGACCGAGGGCGCTGAGACGATCATCGTCGCGCTCGGTTCCGTGCTGGGGACGATCGAGCAGGTCGTCGACGAGATGCGCGGCGCCGGCGTCAGGGTGGGCGCGCTCGGCATCAAGTCCTTCCGGCCATTCCCCCTCGAGGAGGTCCGCGAAGCTCTCTCGGGCGCCTGCCGCGTGGTGGTCCTGGAGAAGGCCCTGGCCCCGGGGCGGGGCGGCATCGTCTCCACCGACGTCCACGAGGCGATGGAGGGTGGCCATGCGCGCTGCAGCACCGTGATCGCAGGCCTCGGCGGAAGGGCGATCACCCGCGAGTCGCTGCAGCGGCTTCTGGAGCAGGCCGGGCGCGACGAGCTCGAGCCGCTCAACTTCCTCGACCTGGACATCGAGCTGGTCCAGCGCGAGCTGGGCCGCGAGGGCAACGGCCGGCCCCCCGGCCCGCACGCCGAGAACATGCTTCGTGACCTCGGCGTGGTCGCGGCGGAGCCCCACTGATGCCCTCCCAGGACGTCAAGCTCTACCAGACAGGGACCTATGCGGTCGGCGGCCGGCTGCTCGATCCGGAGAAGCGCTCGGTGCAGGCGCGGATGGATCGCTCCAACACGCTGACCTGCGGGCATCGCGCCTGCCAGGGGTGCGGCGAGGCGCTCGGCGCCCGCTTCGCGCTCGACTCCGCGATGCGGGCCACGAAGGGCAAGCTGATCGCGGCCAACGCCACGGGCTGCCTCGAGGTCTTCTCGACCCCCTACCCGGAGAGCTCCTGGCAGCTGCCCTGGATCCATTCGCTGTTCGGCAACGCGCCGGCGGTCAGCACGGGGATCGCCGCGGCGCTGAAGGCCAAGGGTCGCGAGGACATCCGCGTCGTCGGGCAGGGCGGCGACGGCGGCACGCTCGATATCGGCTTCGGCTGCCTGTCGGGGATGTTCGAGCGAAACGACGACGTGCTCTTCATCTGTTACGACAACGAGGCCTATATGAACACCGGCGTGCAGCGCTCGGGCGCGACGCCGCCCGCCGCCCGCACCGCAAACACCAAGCCCGTCGGCGACGAGCCGGGCAACGTCTTCGGCCAGGGCAAGAACGCGCCGCTGATCGCGATGGCGCACGAGATCCCCTACGTCGCGACCGCGACCGTCGCCGAGCTCCGTGACCTCGAGTACAAGGTCGAGAAGGCGATGGAGTTCAGGGGCGCGCGCTACCTGCACGTCTTCGTCCCCTGCCCCCTCGGCTGGGGCTCCGCCTCCGCCGACACGGTCAAGATCGCCCGCCTCGCCAAGGAGACCGGCATCTTTCCCGTCTTCGAGGCCGAGGACGGCGAGGTCGTCGGCGTCTCGAAGATCCGCAAGCAGGTCCCGGTGACCGAGTACCTGAAGCTGCAGAAGCGCTACGCCCATTTGTTCAAGGATCCCCCCCGCACCGACGTGATCGACGCGATCCAGGCACGCGCGGACGCCAACATCCGGCGCTTCGGCCTGGACGGCGCCTACGGATCGCTGCCCGACCTGCTCCACGAGGGTCGGACGGACCTGCTGGCCGACACACCACACGGACCGCAGTGATGGCCTCCCACCCCTACGCGATCACGCTGGACGTCGGCTCGAGCCTCGCCAACAAGACCGGCAGCTGGCGGACCGAGCGCGCCCAGTACGTCGACCGCCTGCCCCCGTGCAACCACGCCTGCCCCGCCGGCGAGAACTGCCAGGCCTGGCTCTATGAGGCCGAGGACGGCGGCGAGGGCTACGGGCGGGCGTTCCTGAAGATCGTCGAGGACAACCCCTTCCCGGCGATCATGGGACGCGTCTGTTACCACCCCTGCGAGACCTCCTGCAACCGCGGAGAGCTCGACGAGGCGGTCGGCATCCACTCGGTCGAGCGCTTCATCGGCGATGACGCGATCAAGTGGGGCTGGAAGTTCCCGCCGGCCGCCGAGGCCACCGGCAAGCGGGTGCTGGTCGTCGGCGCCGGGCCCTCCGGACTCTCGGCGGCCTACCACCTGCGACGCCTCGGACACGAAGTGACGATCTACGAGGCCGGCCCGATGGCCGGCGGCATGATGCGTTTCGGCATCCCCGCCTACCGGCTGCCGCGCGACGTGCTCGATGCCGAGATCCAGCGCATCCTCGACTACGGCGTCGAGCTCGAGCTGAACAAGAAGGTCACCAACATCGAGGACGCGATGGCCGAGGGCGGCTTCGACGCCGCCTTCCTCGCCGTCGGCGCCCACATCGGCAAGCACGCCGACATCCCGGCCGGCGAGGCCGCGCGCATCCTCGATGCCGTCTCGGTGCTGGAGCAGATGGAGGGCGACGAGAAGCCGCTCCTCGGTCGCAGGGTCGTCGTCTACGGCGGCGGCAACACCGCGATGGATGCGGCCCGCACCGCCAAGCGCCTCGGCGCCACCGATGCGGTCGTCGTCTACCGCCGCAATCGCGACCGGATGCCCGCCCACGAGTTCGAGGTCGTCGAGGCCGAGGAGGAGGGCGTGATGATGCGCTGGCTCGAGACCATCAAGCAGGTCGAGGGGCACACCATCACAGTTGAGAAGATGGAGCTCGACGAGACCGGCTTCCCCCAGCCCACCGGCGAGCTGGAGGAGCTCGAGGCCGACTCCGTGATCCTCGCGCTGGGCCAGGAGGCGGACCTCTCGCTGCTCGAGGGCGTCAGCGGTGTGGAGGTCGAGGACGGCGTCGTCCAGGTCGGGCCGAACATGATGACCGGGCACGAGGGCGTCTTCGCGGGGGGCGACATGGTCCCCGCAGAGCGCACGGTCACGGTCGGCGTCGGCCACGGCAAGAAGGCCGCCCGCAACATCGACGGCTGGCTGCGCGGCGAGAGCTTCGAGCCGCCCCCCAAGCACGACGTAGTCACCTTCGACCAGCTCAACACCTGGTACTACGCCGACGCGCCGCGGAGCGTCCAGCCGGAGCTCGAGGTGGCCCGCCGGAGCTCGACCTTCGACGAGGTCGTCGGCGGGCTCGACGAGGGGAACGCGCTGTACGAGGCACGCCGCTGCATGTCGTGCGGCAACTGCTTCTCCTGCGACAACTGCTACGGCGTCTGCCCCGACAACGCCGTCATCAAGCTCGGCCAGCCCGGCGAGCTCTACGAGATCGACCTCGACTTCTGCAAGGGCTGCGGCCTGTGCGTCCAGGAATGCCCGTGCGGGGCCATCGAGATGATCCCGGAGAAGATCTGATGAGGCTCGCGTTCGAGAAATTCCGCGTCGGGTTCTGGGTGTTCAGCGCCGGCCTCATCTGCCTCTACCTCTACGGGCTCTTCTTCCAGGCGTACAGCCCCCTCGAGCTCGGCGTGATCAGCGTCGTCTGCCTCGCCCTTTTGGTCCTGTTCCTCGTTCACGAAGTCCGCCTGCGGATGGAGCTCCGCAATCATCCCCGCGAGGTCGACCACACCGACAAGGAGCGGCGGGGGTTCTAGCGCCGCGGGTCCGCGGCGCAGTCAGCACGGTGCCGAGCGGTTTGCCGATGCTCTCAGGCGCCTCGGCGAGTGACGCTCTGGATCACCGTCGCGCAGGCGCTGCGCGTAGCCGAGCTGGCGGCTACTCCGCGGCGGCCTGGAGCTCGCGCACCCGGTCGCCGAAGACCCGCCAGCGGCGCTCGTTCTCGTGCACGAGCGTCGCCGAGCGGGCAAAGAGGTCGGAGGCCTCGTCGAGAAGCTCGCCGGCCGTGTAGAGGTAGCCGGGGTTCCGCCTGGGGCCGGCGAGGTCCTCGCGGAGCGCGGCGGGTGTGAAGTCGACCTGCTCGACCACTTCGAGGGCGCGCCGCAGGAACCTGCTGCAGAGACCGTTCATCGCCGCCGCCTGCCAGTCGTTGCCGATGATGCGATGGCGTTCACCGAGCAGGTCGATCAGATCGTCGAACTGGACCAGTGCACCGGCCACCGCCCAGGACTGCTCCATCGCGGCGGAGAGCCACTCGCCGGTCTGCTCGCAGCCCGCCGCCTTCGCCTCCAGCTCGCGTTTGAGCTCGACGATCTCGGCCGGCTCGCCCTCGCCCTCCATGAAGAGGATCCCGCTCTCGCCGACGAGGCCGGGCGGGTTCAGGTCCTCGGCGCCGGCATAGGGATTGGGAGCGGGATGATCGCTCGGCTCGGCCTTCCTCCATTGGCCGGCCAGCGCCTTCAGCGCTCGTGAGGCGGCCTGGATCTCCCGCGCGTTCTGGAGCGGAACCTGCGAGTAGAACTGCTCATGGTCGTGGTGAAAGCGCGAGAGGTTCTCGATCGCCTCCAGCAGCTGCGGCGGGACATCCTTGTGCTCGGGCATCGGCGATCAGCAAATCACACCCGTGGACGAACGCCTAGCCCGGCCGCGGCACGACCATGACCGGGCACGGCGCCGTCCGGATCACCCGGGACGAGACGCTCCCGACCAGCAGCCGCATCACCGGGCCGAAGCCACGGGAGCCGAGGACGAGGAGGTCGACCCCGATCTCGCTGGCGTCGACCAGCTTGTCGACGGGGTTGCCCCGTTCGAGCAGCGGCAGGGCTCGGAGCTCCCGCGGAAGCGCGTCGACGGCGTCCTTCAGGCGCGTCTGGAAGTCCGCCCCGGCCTCCGGCGCGGTCTGCGCCGCCGCGGCGGCGCCCATCGCCGGGACCGGCGTCGCCACGCCGATCACCTTCATCGATGCCTTGAACTTCTCGGCCAGCTTCGCGGCCTCGTCCAGCGCGGCCTGCGACTCCGCCATGCCGTCGTAGCCGACCGCGATCACGCGCAGGCGGTCGCCCGAATGATCCTGGGCCGCGTAGCCCTTCGGCGCGATGATCAGCCGGCAGCGCGCGCCGTGCAATAGGTGCTCGGCGATGCTTCCCGGCGCAACCGAGCCGACGTGCGCCCGGTGAGTTGAGCCGAGCACGATCAGGTCAGCCTCCCCCCGCTCCGCCAGGGCCTGCAGCGTGTCGGCGGGCGAGCCCTTCTCCACGTTCACGACCTTGAGCACGCCGCCGTCTCTCTCGACGATGCGCTCGGCGAGGACGCGCGCGTCCTCGCCGCGCTCGTTGTCCTCGTATCCCGCGACGACGTGCTTGTAGAGGGGACGATCGTTCACGCCGGAAGCCTAAGCGGGTCGGCGAAGAACTCGTCTTCTGCAAGTGTTGTGCGCCTGACCGCACCGCCCCGAACAGAGGCCACCTATCCGGCCGAGCGCGAAGCCGACGTCGCGCTGCGCGACGGCTCCACCGTCCACGTCCGGCCCGTCCGAGCGGACGACGAGGAGGCGCTGCACGCGTTCCTTGCGGCTCTCGACGAGAGCTCCCGGGTGTTCCGCTTCTTCTCCGGCGGCGTCGACCTGCACGCCGCGGCGCGCGACATGGCGACCGTCGACTACCGCCAGCGCTACGGGCTGGTCGCGATTCGGGGGGATCGGGTGGTCGGTCAGGGCGTCTACATCGGGGATCGGAGCGGTGACGCAGAGGTGGCCTTCGCCGTGGCCGATCAGCTCCAGGGATTCGGCCTCGCCACCCTCCTCCTCGCCCATCTCGCGGAGGTCGCCGTGGACAACGACATCTCGGTCTTCCACGCCGAGGTCCTGCCCGAGAACCACAGGATGATGCAGGTCTTCCGGGAGAGCGGATTCCCGGTCGAGGTCTCATCGATGCCGGGCACGATCCGCGCGGTGTTCCCGACCTCCTTCGAGGACGAGGCCGTGCGCCGCTTTGCGGATCGGGACAGGCGCGCGGCGGAGGCCGCCCTGCGCTACTTCCTGGAGCCGAGCGCGATCGCCGTGATCGGGGCCTCGCGAGATCGGGCCACCGTCGGCGGGCAGCTCTTCCACAACACGCTCGAGTCCGGATTCGAAGGGGTCACCTACCCGGTCAACCCGAACGCGGACGTCGTCCAGTCCGTCCACTCCTACCGGAGCATCGGCGAGCTGCCCGAGGACGTGGAAGTGGCGGTGATCGCGGTGCCGGCGTTGGCCGTGCTGGACGCGGCCCGCGCCTGCGCCGCGCGCGGGGTCCGCGCGCTGATCGTGATCTCGGCGGGCTTCGCCGAGGTCGGGCCCGAGGGCGCGGAGCGCGAGCGGGTGCTCGTCGCCGTCTGCCGCGCCGCCGGGATGCGACTGATCGGGCCGAACTGCCTCGGGATCCTCAACACGACGCCGGGCCACCAGTTCAACGCCACCTTCGCTCCGGCCGGGCCGCCCCCCGGCAACGTCGGCTTCGTCACCCAGAGCGGCGCCCTCGGGCTCGCCCTGATCGACCTGGCGAGCGATCGCAGCCTCGGCGTCTCCTCGTTCGCCTCGATCGGCAACCGCGCCGACATCACCGCGAACGACATGCTCGAGTACTGGGAGAGCGACGACGCGACCGACGTCGCCCTGCTCTACATCGAATCCTTCAGCGATCCACGCCGGTTCTCGCGAGTCGCGCGCCGGATCGGACGCGAGAAGCCGATCGTCGCCGTGAAGAGCGGCCGCTCGCCGGCGGGCCGGCGGGCCACCGGCTCGCACACCGGTGCCCTGATCGCGGCGTCCGACCTGACAGTGGACGCCCTCTTCGAGCAGGTCGGCGTGATCCGCACGGAGACCCTCTCCGAGCTGCTCGACGTCGCCTCCCTGCTGGCGACGCAGCCGCTGCCCGAGGGCAACCGCGTCGGCATCGTCACCAACGCCGGCGGACCCGGCGTGATGTGCGCGGACGCCTGCGAGGCCGCCGGTCTCGAGGTTCCCGAGCTGCCGGAGGAGGTCCTCGCCTCCCTGCGCGAGATCCTGCCCGCCGAAGCGGGAGTGCTGAACCCCGTCGACATGATCGCCACCGCCTCGGCGGATCACTACCGTCAGACGATTCGGGTGCTCGCCGCCCACGAGGGCCTCGACGCGCTGATCGTCATCTTCATCAAGCCTCTGCTCACCCGACCCGAGGATGTCGCCGGCGCGATCCACGAGGCGGTCGCGGAGATGCCGCGGCGGATCCCGGTGCAGGCGGTCTTCATGTCGGAGAAGGATCATGCGGCGGCGCGGGCGGTCGGGTCGATGCCGGTGCACCTCTACCCCGAGGACGCGGCCCACGCCCTCGGCCGAGTGATGCGCCACGTCGACTGGCGCCGCACTCCCCATGAGGCGCCGCCGGCGTTCGACGACGCCGACGCCGAAGAGGCCGCCGCCCTGATCGCCGAGGCGCTCGGCACGGGCCGCGAGTGGATGGACATCGCGAGCGCCTCGCGGCTGCTCGCCTGCTACGGGATCCCGATCCCGGGCTGGCGAAGCGCCGCGAGCCCGGAGGCCGCGGCCGAGGCCGCCGAGGAGCTCGGTGGCCCGGTCGCGCTGAAGGCCGAAGGCGAGGGGCTCCTCCACAAGACCGAGATGGGCGCCGTCCGGATCGGCCTGAGCGCCGATCAGGTCGCCGGCGCCGCGAAGGAGATGGACGGGGCGGTCTCCGACGCCGGGGCGAAGCGCGAGAGCTTCATCGTCCAGGAGATGGTCGGCCAGGGCGCAGAGCTCCTGATCGGCGTGGCCGACGACCCGACCTTCGGCCCCGTCCTCGCCTGCGGCGCCGGCGGGACGCGGGCGGAGCTGCTGCGGGACGTCTCGATCCGGATCACGCCGATCACCCGCACCGACGCCGGCCAGATGATCCGCTCCCTCGCCACCTTCCCGCTCCTCACCGGCTTCCGCGGCGCCCCGCACGCCGACCTCGATGCGATCGAGGACCAGCTGCTGGGGGTGAGCGCGATGGTCGAGGCCCACAAGGAGATCGCCGAGATGGACCTCAACCCCGTGGTCGCCGGCCCGGAGGGAGCTCTCACCGTCGACTACCGGATCAGGCTGCGAGCCCACCCTCCCAAGCGCTCCTGGCCACGGACCTGGAAGTAGCCGGTAGCGGGTTCACCCCCAAGACCCCTCCACCATCGGGCGGAAGCTGGTGGTCAGGATCCGCATTCGCCTGGGGCGGGTGATCGTGAAGAGGACGACGTCGGCCACCTCCGCCGGGGTCAGGAGATCGTCGAGCTCAGGATCGCCCTGCTCGCGGCCGGTTCCGATCGCGAAGTCCGTCTTCACGCCGCCCGGGCAGATGCAGGTGGCTCTCACGCCCTTCTCGCGCAGCTCGTGGTCGAGGGAGCGGGTGAAGCCGAGCTGGCCGAACTTCGAGGCGTTGTAGACGGACTCGCCGGGGAAGGCGCGCAGGCCCGCGACGCTCGCCAGCGAGATGAAGTCCCCTCCCCCGCCTCGATCAGGTGCGGCAGCGCCGCCGCCGCCGTGTAGAGGGTGCCCTTCAGGTTCACGTCGATCATCTCCTCGATCTGCTCCGGGTCGAGGTCGAGGAAGTTCCCGTAGGCGCCGACGCCCGCGTTCGCGATCACCACGTCCAGGCGCCCGAAGCGCTCCACGGTCTCGCTGACGGACGCGCTGACCGCCTCCCGGTCTCGGACGTCGCAGGCCAGGCCGAGCGCGCGCTCGAGCCCGAGGTCCTCGCCGCGCCGCGACAGCATGCCGACCGACGCACCGGCGTCGTGCAGCCTGCGTGAGACCTGCGCGCCGATGCCGGCGCTGGCGCCCGTGACGAGCGCGACCTTTCCATCCAGTTCCATCGGATCTCCTTCGTTCGGTTTCGCCCTGGAGATCATCACACCGCCTCGGGGGATCAGCGGATCAGAACCTCGAGCAAATCGCCCACCTCGCGCTCCTCGGCGAGCGGATGAGGCAGCGGCAGCTTCGACTTCACCTGGTATCGGTTGCGGCGCCCCTGGCGCTCGCGCACCACGTAGCCGTCGTCGACGAGCTCGGACAGGATCCGGTGAGCGGCGCGCTCGGTGATCCCTACGGCGACCGCGATGTCCCGCAGCCGGATGCCGGGATCGCGGGCCACGCAGATCAGGACGTGGGCGTGGTTCGTCAGGAAGTCCCAGCGCGGAGGGACCTGTCTCGAGCCTCGCTCCATATAGTTGAAAAGTATTTCATGAATTATTGATAAGGTGTTCACATGGCGAATGAGCTCATACCGATCCCTCCCGCGACTCCGGTCCCAGTCGCATCACCGATGCCCGCCGGGCCCTCGATCCCACCCCCGTCGATCCTCCCGCCGGGAGCTCCACGAACGGAGACCCGATGACCACCGCGACTTCGAAAGAGCCGTTCGCCGGCTACCACAAGCTCAAGACCAAGGAAGTCGTCGCTGCGCTCTCCAGCCATTCCCAGGTGGAGCTCGCGGAGGTCGACACCTACGAGCACGCCCACGAGGATCGCCACGTGGTCTTCGACAAGCTCCGCTGGCTGCGCCAGGATGAACCGCTTCCGAATTACGACGCACTGAGCATCGATGAGGTCGCCGCCGCGCTCGAGCAGGCGGATCTCGCGACGATCAAGCGGGTACGCGGCTACGAGCGCAAGTTCCGCGCCCGTCGCGGCGTACTGGACGAGGTCGCCCGCCTGCATCAAGAACGCCGGGTGCCGCCCGTCTCGCGCGACTCTGCGCGCTAGCGACCGCGCAGCACCCTCTGCAGCACACCTCCCAAGAAAGGAAATTTCCCCATGCCCACGATCATCGTGCGGAGCAACGGCAGCGCCAACGAGGACTCCGATGTGATGCTCGCGGAGGACGTCCAACCCGAGCATCTGGCCAGCAATCACCATGCGGCGCAGCTCATCCAGCGCCTGGGATGGGCGGTCGCCGACGCCAAGGACGCCGAGGACGTTTCCTCCGGCTAGGGCGTGACGCCGAGTAGCCATCAGGATGCCCTCGGCGGCGGCTACAGGAGTCCGGCTGCCCTCAGGGCTTCCGCTCTGTCCCAGAAGAGCCTCGCCGTGGAGACCCTGCCGTCGTGCAGCGTGAAGACATACCAGGCGTGCGCCTTGAACTCGGTCTCTGCCGCTGCGGACCGTCCCCTGAAGGTTCCGAGAACGCCGATCAGGACGCGCCCGTCGGTCGACTCCGCGATGTCTTCGACCCGGGCGTCGAGGACCTCGCCGCCGACGGTCATGAACGCGTCCCACCACTCACGCACCCCCGCATGACCGTGATACATCCGCCGGACCCCGGGCCACCCCTCGCGATCGTCCCACCTCACGTCCGGGGTGAGACAGCCGACGAACTCGTCGAGATCTCTTCGCACGACGGCATCCAGCATCCGCTGGACGACTGCGACGTTTCCCGGCGTGGCGCTGCTGGTCAGCGGGGCTCCCGCCTCGGCCCCTGCGACCTCCTCGCCTCGGGATAGCTCCTCCCCGCCCAGCTCGGCGTGCAGCTCGGCGACGAGGGCGTCCACGGTCGCCTCCACCGCCGGGGTCAGCCCCTCCCCGGTCTCGAAGCTCTCCCCCTCGATCCCGTAGACGGCGAGCCGGGGAGGAAGCCGCTCCAGCTCGCGGGCCAGCTCGACCGCATCGGCGACCCCGAGCGCGTGAGTCGAGGGACGGAAGAGCTCGGCCGGCAGCGGCTCCCGGGACACATCGAAGCGATGAAGGGTGCCCGGCTCCGCGCCGGAGCTGACGGCGTCCACGACCAGCGCCTCCTTGACCAGCGCCCAGCTCTCTATCAGCGTGGCCGGCTCGCCCTCCTCTTCGAGGATCCGGCAGCCGGGTGGATGGGTTGCTCGCAGCCGGGCGGCGACCTCCAGGCCCGCGGCGTCGTCGCGGCGAAAGCGGTTGCCGACACCGATCAGCGCAAGCCAGGCCCGGTAGCCCGACTCCGGCGCGTGCGCGAGCGAGATCCCGAGGCCGTGCGCCTCGCGGCGTGCGTTCTCGATGTCCCTCTGGAGGTGCTCGCGCTCGCGTTCCATCAAGTGCAGCGACTCTCCCTGCCGGTCGAGGTACTGGCGCTCCACGTGCAGAAAGGCCGGATCGGTCGGCCGGTGCTCGCGGTGGATGAAGTGCTTCACCACGGGACGCTCACGCCCGATCCACGTCGAGTTTCAGGAAATGGGTCGAGCAGCTGATGCACGGGTCATAGTTGCGGATCGCCTGCTCGCACTCCCACTGGAGGCGGTCGTCGGGGAGCTCGACCCGCGGCTTCACGAACTCGAGCAGATCCTGCTCGATCCGGGCCTGGTTCTGGGACGTTGGCGGGACGATCCTCGCCTCGGCGATCGAGCCGTCCTGATCCAGGCGGTAGCGGTGCCAGAGCATCCCGCGCGGGGCCTCGCTCCAGCCGGTGCCGGTCGCCGCCCTCCCCTCGACCTCGATCGCGGGCGGGTCCGGCGGCTCGTAGCCGGCGATCAGCCGGAGCGCCTCGTCGAAGGCGTAGAGGATCTCGACCGCGCGAACGACGATCGACTTGAACGGGTTGCGGCAGGTCTCCCCGAGCCCGGCCCGCTCGGCCGCCTCGCGCGCCACGTCCGAGAGCTGCGAGGAGTTGAGCGAGTAGCGCGCCATCGGCCCGAGGAAGTAGGTGCCGCCGTCGCTCATCCGCGACTGGAGCGCGGTCGAGTGCGGGACGTGCTGCTCGGAGAAATGCTCCTCGTAGGACCCCGGCCCGATGTCGAGCCCGTAGCCGGAGACGAGGCGCCCGTCCTCGATCGCGTAGCGCTCGGGATGGCGCAGCGCGACGAACTCGTAGTCCTGCTCGAAGTCCGGGAAGTCGAGCTTCGAGACCCACTCGACCGACTGCCGCGCCAGCTCCCGCGCCTCCTCGAGGCCCGGGACGAGCGCCTCGAGGTCCGCCCTGCTCGGCGCCTTGTAGAAGCCGCCGACCCTGACGTTGATCGGGTGGATCGCGCGGCCGCCGATCGTCCGCAGCAGCTCGTTGCCCATCGCCTTGATCTTCAGGCCGCCCTCGACCACCTCGCGGTGGTCGCGCGCCATCGCCCAGGCGGACTCGAAGCCGAGGAAGTCAGGGGCGTGGAGCAGGAAGACGTGGAGGGCGTGGGACTCGATCCACTCGCCGCAATACATCAGTCGCCGAAGGGTCCCGATCCCCTCCGAGATCTCGACGTCGAGCGCGTCCTCCATCGCGTTGAAGGCGCTCGTCATGTAGGCGACCGGGCAGATCCCGCAGATCCGCGCGGTGATGTCCGGGGCCTCTTTGAAGTCGCGGCCGCGCAGGAAGGCCTCGAAGAAGCGCGGCGGCTCGTAGATCTGCAGCTCGACGTTCTCGACCTCCCCGCCGCGGATCTTCACCTGCATCGCACCCTCGCCCTCGACCCTGGCGAGCGCCTCGGTCTTGATCGTCCGGGTCTCGCCGTTACCGGCCACTGCGCTCCTCGGGGTCGGAGATCGATGGGCCGATCTTCGGCCCCGGGGCGCCACCGAGCTTCTCGCTCTCGGTCTGGAAGGGCTCGCGCGCCGTATGGAAGGTGCGGTAGACGCGGATCAGGTCCACCTCGCTGACGCCGAGTCCCTCGAACCAGCCCGAGAGCGACGGCGCGTTCGGCGACTCCATCGGCCCGAAGCAGCCGTAGCAGCCGCGGTCATAGCTCGGGCAGAGCGCGCCACAGCCAGCGTGGGTGACGGGCCCGAGGCACGGCGTGCCGTGGGCGACCATCACGCAGACGTTCCCGGCTCGCTTGCACTCCACGCAGACCGAGTGGTTCGCGACCGCCGGCTTGCGCTCGTTGACGAAGGCGCTGATCACCTCGAGCAGCTGGTGGCGGTTGACCGGGCAGCCCTGGAGCTCGAAGTCGACGTGGACGTTGGCCGAGATCGGGGTCGAGGTCTCGAGCGTCGAGATGTAGTCGGGCGTCGCATAGACGATCGACATGAAGTCCTCGACGTCGGCGAAGTTCTTCAGGGCCTGGATCCCGCCCGAGGTCGCGCAGGCCCCGATCGTCACCAGGCGCCGCGACTTTGCCCGCACCTCCTTGATCCGCTCGGCGTCGTGAGGCGTGGTGATCGAGCCCTCGACGAGGGAGATGTCGTAGGGGCCCTCGACCTCGCCGCGGGTCGCCTCCAGGAAGTAGGCGACCTCGATCCGGTCGGGGAGGGAGACCAGCTCCTGTTCGAAGTCGAGCAGCGAGAGCTGGCAGCCGTCGCAGGAGGCGAACTTCCAGACCGCGAGCTTCGGGCGCTCGGCGCTCACAGCTCCCGCACCCCGAGCAGCGTCCCGATCCGCCCGACCGGGAAGACCGGGCCGTCCTTGCAGACGAAGCGGTGGGCCAGCTGGCAGTGGCCGCAGTGGCCGACCGCGCACTTCATGTTCCGCTCCAGCGAGACGTGGATGTTGTCCGGCGGCACGTCGCGATCTTGGAGGGCCTGCGAGACGAAGCGCATCATCACCTCAGGGCCGCAGACCATCGCGGTCGTCCGCGGCCCCTGGAAGGCTGCGACCGGGATCAGCTTGGTGACCAGGCCGACGTTTCCCTCCCAGCCGCCCGGCGCGCTGTCCACGGTGGTCTCGACCTCGATCCCCGCCTCCCGCCAGGACTGGCGCTCGGAGCCCCAGAGCATCTCGTCGGGCGAGCGCGCGCCGTAGAGGACCGCCACGGCCCGGTAGCTGTCGCGATTGGCGATCAGGTGCTTGATCGCCAGCCGCAGCGGGGCAAGCCCGATGCCGCCGGCGACCACGACCACGTCTCCGCCCTCGGCGTAGGTGAGCGGCCAGCCCTTGCCGAAGGGCCCGCGCACCCCGAGCTGCTGGCCCGGCTCCACCGAGCAGATCGCGCGCGTTGCGGCGCCCATGACGCGCACCGTATGCCCGATGCGCCCGCCGGCCTCACCCCCGCCGCTCACCGAGATCGGCACCTCGCCCGCCCCGAAGGCATAGAGCATCGAGAACTGCCCCGGCTCGAACGCGCCAACGCCGTCGCCTCCCGCGGGCTCCAGCTCGAGCGTCCAGGTGTCCTCCAGCTCCTGTCGCTTGTCGGCGACCACGTAGGAGGTGGGCAGCATCGGGTCGGCGACCATCGGCTCAGCTGCTCGCGACGTGTCCGTAGACGTCCAGCAGCCTGACGCGCGTCGCCTGCAGACGATCGACGATCACCGGGATGAAGCGGCGCATCAGCTCGTAGCCGAGCACCGGATCCGTGTCCGACTTGCCGCGCAGGCAGGCCGCGTCGAAGGCGACGACGTGGGCGTTGCCGATCGCCTTGGCGTCGAGATGGTCACGGAAGGGCGGCACGAGCCACGACCAGCCGAGCAAGTCGCCGTCGTCGATCGTCTCGATCGTCACCGGGCCCCGCTGCGGCACGAAGATCTCCATCGCCACCCTGCCGTGGCGGATCACGAAGAAGGTGTTGGCGGGATCGCCCTCCCGCATCAGGTAGTCGCCGTCCTCGAAGACCCTGTTCTGGGCGCAGCCGGCGATCAGCTCCAGGTGCTCCTTCGACATCCCGTTGAACGCGGGCGCCTCGGCAAGCAGCTCATCAATGGTCTGCACTGATCCCCCTCTCCTCACCCGCATCCGGGCCGAGGTCGGTGGCGCGGATCGCGGCGGCCTCCTCGGTGATGTCGATCGCCACCGGGCACCAGGTGATGCAGCGCCCGCAGCCGACGCAGCCGGAGGTGCCGAACTGGTCGATCCAGGTGGCGAGCTTGTGGGTCATCCACTGGCGGTAGCGCGACGGCGCCGAGTTGCGGACGCTGCCGCCGTGGATGTAGGAGTGATCGAGCGTGAAGCACGAGTCCCACCGGCGGGTTCGCTCGGCCTCCTCGCCGGCCAGGTCGCCAACATCCTCGACCGTGTGGCAGAAGCAGGTCGGGCAGACCAGTGTGCAATTGCCGCAGGTGAGGCAGCGCTCGGAGACCTCGTCCCAGCGCGGGTGCTCCATGTTGCGGTAGAGCAGGTCCTTGATCCCGTCGGTGTCGAGCTCGCGGCCCATCTGCGAGGCACACTCCTCCGAGACCGCCGTCGCCGCAGCCTCATCGGCCTCCTCGGCCTCCTCGGCGCCGATCTCCGAGAGGATCTCCTCGCCTCGATCCGAGCCGGACTCGACCAGGAACCGGTGCTCCCCCTCGAGCACCTCGGTCAGCGCCAGGTCGTAGCCGGACCTCGCGCGCGGCCCCGTGTCCATCGAGACGCAGAAGCAGGTGTTTCCCGCCTTCGAGCAGTTGATCGCGACGATGAAGGCGCCCTGGCGGCGGGCGTCGTAGTCGGTGTCGGTGTAGGAGTCGCCGATGAAGACCTTGTCCTGGACGCCGATCGCGGCCAGGTCGCAGGAGCGGACGCCGAGAAACGCAAAGCGCGGGCGGTCGGCGTCGTCCTGCGCGTAGGAGATCTCGCCGCTCTCCGCTCGCTTGGCCTTCCACAGGGTCAGATTCGGAGGGAAGAGGTGGTGCTTCCAGGAGTTCGGCCCGTTGTTGAAGCCGAAGAGCGCGCCGTCGCCACGCTCGTGCAGGCGGTAGGTGCCGCCCTCCTGCTCGTCGGTGATCCCGGCGGGAAGGTCGTCGGCCGAGGAGACCTCCTCGTAGAGGATCGCCCCGTCGCGCACCCTCGGGCCGATCACGGTGTAACCGCGCCCGGCGAGCGCCGCGATCAGATCGTCGAGAGCCGCACTGCGGATGACGGACGCGTCACTCACTCGCGGCCAAGACTATGGGTCCGCCGCGCCCATGTCCAAAGCCCAATTCGGGGGTCAGGTCTTGCATGCCACATGTCGTATGCAAGACCTGACCCCGGGGTGGGGCGATGTCGATTCGAGCAGTGCCCGTTCGTCGTCTATACGTGAACGGACTTCGAGCTCAGCACTGCGTCGAGCAGGCCCGGGAACCGGGCGTCCAGGTCCTCGCGGCGCAGCTCGGTCATCTTCGTCGTGCCCTGCCGCTCCTGCCGGATCACGCCGGCCTCGCGGAGGGTCCGGAAGTGATGGGTCATCGTCGACTTGCTGATGTCGAAGCCGAAGGTGCCGCAGGCGCGGGGCTCGGAGTCCTCGTCGAGGCGGCGGACGATCTCCAGCCGGTGCGGGTCGCTCAGCGCGTGCAGCACGGCCGGCAGCTCGAGCTCGCTTCTCTCTGGGTGATGGAGGTGCATACCGATCAGCTTAGCTTGTACGACGTTCATCGAACTTCTTTGGTACGATGTTCATCGTACTATCAAATCGAAGCGAAGGCAACCGATATGCCAGACACAGAGAACATCGAAATCACATCCGCCGCCCCCGACCGCCAGCACGAGAACGAGGAGCATCACGCGAGCTCCTCACGGCGCGCGGCGGCAATCGAGGCGGCATACATTCTGGAGGCAGTCCGCAAGTGAACCCCGTGACGACAGCGAGGGGGATGGTGAGGCGGAACTCCAACGCACTGCTGCTGGTCGTCTGTCTCGGCCAGTTCATGGTGATCCTCGACGTCTCGATCGTGAACGTCGCGCTCCCCTCCATCAAGGACTCGCTCGGCTTCTCCACCAACGGGCTGCAGTGGGTTCTCAACGCCTACACGCTCACCTACGCGGGCTTTCTGCTGCTGGGCGGGCGCGCCGCCGACCTCTTCGGCCGGCGGCGGATGTTCTTCGCCGGCACCCTGCTCTTCTCCGCCGCCTCCCTGCTCTGCGCGGTGGCTCCCACCTCCGAAGCTCTGATCGCGGCCCGCTCCGTGCAGGGCATCGGCGCCGCCTTCCTCTCCCCCGCCACCCTGGCGATCATCACCACCTCCTTCGACGAGGGCGCGCCCCGCAACCGCGCCCTCGGCGCCTGGGGAGCGGTCGGCGCGATCGGCGCCACCGCCGGCGTCCTGCTCGGCGGGATCCTCACCGAGGCATTCAGCTGGCCCGCGATCTTCCTGATCAACGTACCGATCGGCCTGGCGATCGTCCTGTTCAGCGCCCGTCTCGTCCCCGAGGGCCGCAGCGAGGCCGAGAACCGCCACTTCGACCTGCCGGGCGCCCTGCTGGTCACCCTCGGGATGACCGCGCTCACCTACGGCATCGTCACCACCGACCGCCTCGGCTGGGGCGCGCTGGGGGTGTGGGGACCGGTCGGCGCGGGCGCCGCCCTCCTGGTCGCCTTCGCCCTCTATGAGAACCATCTCGATCGAGTCCCGAGCAAGGTGGCGCTGATGCCCCTCACGATCTTCAAGCTGCGGACGCTCCGGGCGGCCAACCTGGTGATCTTCCTGCTCTACGCGGCGATCTTCGGCTTCTGGTTCTTCCAGTCCCTCTACATGCAGGGGACGCTCCACTACAGCGCCCTCACCACCGGCCTCGCGTTCGTGCCGATGACGGCCGCGGTCGGGACCGGCGCCACCCTGGCGCCACGGATCGCGAAGCGGATCACGCCGCGAATCACCCTGGCCGCCGGGATGCTGCTGGCCGCGACGGGCGAGTTCCTGCTCACCAGCGTCCACCCGGGTGGCAGCTACGTGGCGAACGTCCTGCCCGGCGGCGTGCTCGGGGCCTTCGGCCTCGGCCTCGCGCTGGTGCCGGCGACGATCGTCGCCGTGCAGGGCGTCGACCGGGCGGTCAGCGGGCTCGCCTCCGGCGTGCTCAACACCTCGCGGTTCGTCGGCGCCGCACTCGGCCTCGCGGTCCTGAGCACCCTCGCCGCCAACCACACGCACGACCAGATCGCCTCAGGCACCTCGGCCGCCAGGGCGCTCACGGACGGCTTCCAGCTCCAGTTCGAGATCGGGGCGATCTTCTGCCTGGTCGGCGCGATCGCCGCGCTGGCCATGCTGCGCCCCCGGCGCGAGCGTCAGCCCGCGCCGGGGATGGCCGAGGCCGAGAGCGCCTAGGGGCAGGCGAACGTCGGCAGCGCAGCTGGAATGGAGGGCACGACAAGATCTCCGAGCGCGAGCAAGGGGGCGGTCAGCGAGAGCCCTGCCAGCACGGTACGCAGGCTGTTCAGCTGATCGACCGCTGTGGTCATCTCCGTGCAGAGCGCGTTCACTGAGGCGATCGCGCCCGTCAGATCCGATGCGCTGATCCCGTTCAGCTTGGTGGCGTTCGTGATCGTGCTCAGCAGGTCGGTGTTGGTGACCCCGGAGAGGACCGACTCGAGCTGGGTGACGCGCGTCTCGAGGGTGCTGCTGGTCTGACCCGAGCCGCCCTGGGCGCCGGTCTGTCCCGTCGCTCCCGTCTGTCCCGGCTGGCCCTGGGCGCTCAGGGTGAGTGGCCTCTCCCCCTTCTTGCAGCGCTTCCCCGGGGGCACGACGCGCAGGGTCCCCTTCGCTTGGCCCTTCTTGCCCTTCCGACCGTTCTTGCCCTTCTTGCCCTTCTTGCCCTTCTTCACATAGCAGGCGCTGACCTGGCCTCCCGGACCGATCACGGAGGCCGCGTTGGCGCTGACCGCCCCCACGAGAAGCGCGGTTACGGCGGCGGACAGCGCGGCAAGGCGAATTGAGCGAGGCACTTTGGTTCCTTCCCTTGGCATCTGGATCCTTCCCCCCGGCGGCGCTCAGGATGGCGATCGATCCGCCGCCGCACAACCTCATTTCTATGGAGCTCCGGTGCCGTGGACCGATGAACCAGTTGCAGCGCCAGGAAATCGAGGGCTTTGTACTGTTCCCGCCCGCCCCCCAGGGCGACCCCCATGCGCTTCTACGAGTTCGAAAGCCGCCGGATAGTCGAGCGGGCCGGGATTCCGGTCACCGATTACGGCTTCTGCAAGACCGCCGCGGAGGCCCGCGAGGCCAGCGAGCGGATCGGCGGCTCGACCGTGATCAAGTCTCAGGTCCTCACCGGCGGGCGGATGAAGGCGGGTGGCGTCAAGTTTGCCGACTCCCCCGAGGAGGCGGAGGCGCACGCCGCCGACATCCTCGAGCTCGAGATCAACGGCCATATGCCGGTCGGCGTCCTCGTCGACCCCAAGGCCGAGGTCGAGCAGGAGTACTACGCCGCGGTGCTCTGGGACGGCCGCGCCAAGGCCCCGATGATGCTCTTCTCCGACATGGGCGGGATCGACATCGAGGAGGTCGCGGAGAAGCACCCTGACCACGTCGGCCGCGGCCACCTCTCGAACCTCCACCCCATCCCCGACTTCCGCGCGAAGGAGGTCGTCGCGGCCGCCGGTGGGCTCACCGGGCGCGAGCTCACCCGCGCCACGCCCGTCCTCGCCCGCCTCGCCCAGCTCCAGCGCGACTACGACATGACCCTCGCCGAGATCAACCCGCTGGCCCGGCTCGCCGACGGCTCCTTCGTCGCCCTCGATGCGCACATGGAGATGGAGGACGAGGCGGTTGGACGCCACCAGAAGATGCTCAAGGAGATCGGCGTCGAGCTCGAGGAGCCGCGCGAGCTCTACGAGCCATCGGAATTCGAGCGCAACGTGAAGGCGATCGACGAGGCCGACCACCGCGGCGTGATCCAAGGCAAGGACCACGGCTTCACCGGCAACCTCGGACTGGTGATCGGCGCCGGCGGCGGCTCCCTCACCCTCACCGACGCGGTCCGCAGCCAGGGCGGCAAGCCCGCCAACTACGCCGAGATCGGGGGCAACCCGTCGGTCGCCAAGTCCTGCGGCCTCGCCAAGGAGGTCCTGAAGAAGGACGGCGTCGAGAAGATCGCGGTGATGATGTCGATCGTCTCCAACACCCGGGTGGACATAGTCGCCCGCGGCGTGATCAAGGCCTGTATCGAGCTCGGCAAGGACCCGGCCGAGACGATCACCGTCTTCCGGATCCCGGGAGCCTGGGAGGAGGAGGGCGCGAAGATCCTCGACCGCTACGGCGTCGAGTTCCGCGACCGCTCCACCTCGATGTGGGACGCGGCCGGCGAGGCCGTCCAGAAGGTCCAGGGGGCCGCATGAGCATCCTCCTGAACGAGGACTTCACCTTCATCGTCCAGGGGATCACCGGGCGCGAGGCGGTCAACCTGACCAGGGAGTGCCTCGACTACGGCTCCAAGATCGTCGGCGGCGTAACCCCCGGCCGCAAGGGCCGCGACGTCCACGGCGTTCCGGTCTTCGACACCGTCGAGCAGGCGGTCGCCAACCACGGCTCCCAGATCGACGGCGCGGTCGTCACCGTCCCCCCCGCCTTCACCAAGGACGCCGTCTTCGAGGCGATCGAGAACGGGATCAAGCTGATCGTGATCGTCACCGAGCGCATCCCGCGCCGCGACGTCGCCGAGATGGTCGAGCTCGCCAACCTGCGAGGCGCCCGCATCATCGGCCCGAACTGCCTCGGCGATCATCGCCCCCGGCGTCGGCGAAGATGGGCGGGATCGGCGGCCCGGCCAAGGACGCCGCCAAGGCCTACGAGCCGGGGTCGATCGGCGTCATGTCGCGCTCCGGCGGGATGACCACGGAGATCTCCTCCACGCTGACGGCGGCCGGCCTCGGCGTCTCCACCGCCGTCTCGATCGGCGGCGACGCCATCATCGGCTCCACCTACGCGGAGCTGATGCCCCTCTTCGAGGACGACCACCAGACCGAGGCGATCGTGATCTACACCGAGCCGGGCGGCCGGATGGAGGCCGAGCTGGTCGACTGGCGCGCGGCGAACGACGCCAAGCTTCCGATCATCGCCTTCATGGCCGGCAAGTTCATGGACGACGAGGAGATGCAGGGAATGAGCTTCGGCCACGCCGGGCACGATCGTCGAGGGCGCCGAGGACTCGGCCACCCAGAAGATCGCCCGCCTCGAGGCCGCCGGCATCCCGGTGGTCGAGCGGATCGACGAGATCCCGGACACTGTCAAGGAGAAGCTCGGAGCGAAGGTCTGATGGCCGGCCGCGCAGCTCGAAGGGATCTTCATCGACGTCGAGATCGATGACTCCATCGCGAACGATCCGGAGCTCGCGTCGAAACTCGAGGAGGTCTGCCCCGTCGACATCTTCGACGTGTCGGAGAGCGACGGCAGCGTCGTGGTCGCCCGGCAGAACCTCGACGAGTGCGTGCTCTGCAGCCTCTGCGTCGAAGCCGCGCCCTCCGAGCGGTGTCGTCGTCAAGAAGCTCTACGACGAC
>CAWAJF010000016.1:0-65614 GCA_963782345.1 uncultured Solirubrobacterales bacterium
TGCTCGGGACGGGTGAGCCGGAGGAAAGCCCGCAGGGTGCTGATGAACCCGCCGAGGTTCGGCGGGTCGAAGACCGAAATTGGGTCATCGAGGACGAGCACCGCCCGCCGCTCGGAGGGCTGCAACATGTGCAAGGCCAAGAACCAGGCGATACCGAGCGCGGTGCCTTCGGCGGCGTTGAGCACGAGGCGGGCGTCGAGATCCTGCTGCGTGGTGGCGAGACCGCCGAAGACCAGTTTGCGGCCACTCGGCGGCATCTTGAAACGGTCTTGAAGTACCACTCGAAGCGTACGATCGCTCCGACGAGTTCGCGGACGATAGGCGCGAGGCGGCCGTGCAGCAGCGTCTTGATCAGGATCTCGCTGGCGTTGAGAATCGGCCCCTCGCGGCGCAGGTTTCGGGCCAGCTCGTAGCGTAGACCGCTTCAAGGACCTGCGGCGCGTAGTCGGCAAACTTGGCGGCGGGGTGTGTCCGCAGGCTCTGGACTAGGGCAGACAGCGCCGGCCCGTACTTGTTGATCTCCTCCAGAAGGACTCGCAGGGGCTGCTCGACGGTAGTGCGTTCGACACTACGGGTGAACCCCGCGTTGACGAACAACGACGGATCCGCCTTGGGTGTGGCGGGGGCGGGGGGTGGCGTCGGCGCGGCCATGTCGCGCAACTTCGCGACAGGCACCTCGCCTGCCGCTTTGCTCAGCGCATCGGCGTAGCTCTGGAGGCGATTTCGCCATTGAGCGTTCGGCAGGTCGGCCGCGTCTGCAGCGAACTGCTCCGCCGCATCGGACAACGCGTTGGCATGAGCCAGCCACCGCGCCGCGAGCCTGGGCGGGATGTCCTGCGTCGCAGTAGGTGCCACGTCGCGCGGGGGCGTTACGGGCTGGGCAGTGTCTATTCGTCCAGAGCAGCCTGTTCAGCCGCCGCGAGGCTTCGCGGCGCTCGTCCATGACCTTCTCGATGTCGGCGATGGCCTGCTCGATCGGGGGGCCGACCTGGATGTCGCTGACCCCAGCGATGATCTGGTTGACCAGGTCATCGACGCGCCCCAGCCGTGACGCGGCGGCCTCCTCGGACATCCATTGGCGCGGGACGTAGGCTCCGCCGGTCGCTTCAGCCAATGCCCGCTCGGCGCCGACGACTCCGTGCGACGGTGGCAACCCCTCGGTCGTCGTCCGACGCAGCTCGCTGAACAGGTGGCGTTCGCCGTGACTGTCACGACGCGGAAGCGGCAATAATCCTGCCTTCTCCAGCGCTGCATCGGCGGCCGCTTTGGCGTCGTCGAGAAACGCGCCGGTGCGGCCCTTGAGGTCGGGAACCTCGAGGCCTGTCGCCTGCAACAGCGAGCTGTAGCGGTCTGCCGGCGAAGAGCTGACCACTGCGGTCAGCGCCTCGTATGCCAGCAAGTTGCGCCCGAGTTCGGCGCTAGGACGGCTGGAGACCGATTCGATGTGCTGGTCTCCGACGTCGATTGGCGAAGTTGCCTTCCCCGTCGGTGGGCAAGTGGCGGGCGTACTCGGCAGCGTTGACATCTGGCGGTTTTCGCTGCGATGTGCCGGCCCATCCGATCTCAAGCGCTTCGAGCAGGCTGGTCTTGCCACTGCCGTTCGAGCCGCTGATCACGGTGGCCGGGGCGAACTTCACGGACGCCTCGCCGAACGAGCGGAAGTTGCGGATCGACACCTGCGCGACCGGCCGAAGAGCAGGAAGCTGCTGTTGGTCGGCCTCCCCTGCGATCAGTGCCTTCTCGGCATCCTGCGCAGCCGTTGACCGTGCCGAGCCGAAGATGTCGGGCAGGGCGTTTGCGGCTTTGGTGATCTCGTTGCGCAGCATCTGCCAGAACTTGTTGACCTCGCCTTTGGAGATCTCCTGGCCGAGGGTCGCGCGGCAGCGCGGCAGCAGCGGAGCAAGCGCGTCATCGAGCCGCGACGGGTCGCCCAGTGCCGAGCGCGGCACGAGGTTCAGATCGACACGGGCGAACACCACGACCTCACGCGCAAGGGCTTCGGCTAAGCCGCGCAGGTGCCGGATCCCGGTGTTGTTGACGACGGCGAGTATGACCGGCGCACCAAACGCCGACGGCCCGTCGGCACGAAGCTGGTAGCGCAGTGCCGAGCCCGCGAACAGCAGTTGGCGCCAGTCCTCGTCGCCGTAGTCGGCTTCGTCGTTGGCAATGATGGCGAGCTGGGCGGTCCGAGCATCCCAGGTGACTGCGGCGACCATCGGCAACTCCTCGCCGAACGGTCGCCAAGGCCCGTCGTGGATCGTGAAGTCCATTTCGCGCAGGCGATCGAGCAAAGGCGCGAGGCTCATGACAGGGCGACCTGGTTGCCAGTCTGGATGCGAAAACCGCTGGTCATGTCAGTACGCGCGGAGAGGAGGACGATCTCAAGCCCGGGAGCGCCAAGCATCCCGGCGATCCTTGCCGGCTCGCCACCCGGGCGGCACATCCCGGCTAGCTCGCTGTGGTTGACATCGACAGGCAAGTACGAGTGTGCGCCCCTCGTGACGAACCCGCCGCCGGTCAATGCCTCATCCGGCGTCTCCGGCGCCGTCGTGCCCAGTAGTTCACGCAGCCTGCGTCGCGCATCGATCAGCCGGACGGTAGCCGGCGGGTCGTGAGCCAGGCGGGACGTAGCCGCGCTGCGCCGCCTCAAGTAAGTTGACGCGCTGCGCCCACTGGTACTCGCCGCGCCCGCGGAGCAGGTAGGTCCAACGGAGCATCACTGGGGCGCTGACGGTCAGTTCCGACATCCTCGCCTCGAGCTCGGTGTGCAGGGCCAGACCGCCGAGGTGGTCGTCGAGCTTCACAGCGAGCGTCTCGGTCAGAAGTAGGGTGAGGATCGCGCTGAGCGAGCAGGTGTCCGTCGTCGGGATCGCCGTGACCATGCCGTCGCCCGCAAGCTCGCCTCCGAGGCCCGCGTGGATGAGGTTGACCAGCCTCGGTGTGTTCGGAGCGCGGTCGATCGCGACGACGCGCGGTATCCCGTCCGGCACGAGGTCATCGTAGATCTCCTCGAAGACCGTGATGAGCTCACCGACGATGACCGGGTCGGAGGCCGAGAAGCCCAGCAGCAGGGACGACCGAGTGGCGCGCCGAGTTGCGTAACTGGTCGCGCATCCAGTTCGCTTGGCGCCAGTGCGTGAGCTCCGATTCGCGGATGACGATGATCTCTGCGGCGCGGTCGGCGTCTGCAGGCTCAAGGATGCGGAAGCGCTCTGCGCATCCGTGAGCCTTGAACACGGTGAAGCCACGGCGCGCGAGCTGGTTGTTGGTCGCCGCGTCGGCGATCACCGTCAGGTGGTCGTCGAAGTCTTGGCCCACAGCCGTGCTCTTCCCACCCCGCCGAAAGCCCTCGGCCTTGAGCCCTGCTTCGTAGCCGCAGTCGTAGTTGAACGTAATCGCCTCGCCGACGCCCGCTTCGCGCACGAGCCGCCCTAGCGGCCTGTACGCGCAGTAATGCTCGTCCATGCCGTACATGTCCGGCCAGTGGCTCTCGAGGTCCAGTCCGACCGCGCGCACAACGCCGATCTGGCCGAGCTTCTGAGCAATCGCATCGGCGACGTTGCCGAGGTTGTCCCCCCTCTACGCCTTCGGCACGCGGCGCCTACGATGGGTCCGTCGTGTACTCGACCAGAGATCGTGGCCGACGCCGGCCCGCGAGCCTCACGCCGCAGTCGTAGGAGGTCCGGGCGCCGATAACAGGCAGGACCCGCCTGTCATGCAACTGGGCCGCCAGCGCCGGGATGTCCTCGACGATCTCGGCGGCAGCCCCGCGGCCAGCGCCAGATGCTCACGTCGGCTTCTGCGCCGGGAGAGATCGCGGGGCCGCAACGGAAGGGCCATGGCGACCGAAAAAAGTATCTCGGAAGATCCGCCGCAACCAGCGGAGGAACGATCAACCGTCGCTGGACTGGCGCCCTGCAAGGCGGCGATGTTCGCGGGCTCACAAGGAGGGCGGCTCAGCAGCCGGCACACTACCTCCTCTCGCTTTCGCAGGACACCGCCTCCGCGCGGCAGGAGTCACTAAGCGCGACCGCCCTGTACCCATTTTGTACCCATCTCGGTCGGCGGCGCTGAGGCGGATCGAGAAGCACCTGCAAATCACGAACGCCCCGACCAGGATTCGAACCTGGGGCCTACTCCTTAGGAGGGAGTCGCTCTATCCAGCTGAGCTATCGGGGCCCGGCGTCATTGAAGCACCGCGTCAGGTCAGGGGGACCTCTACCGCCGCGTGGAGGTTCGGGTAGTACTCCTTCACCTCGTACTTCTCGCCGAACACCCCGGCGACGTGCTCGACAGTGGCAGGATCCTCGGTCGGCGCCTACTCCGGCTCGTCGTAGAGGCTCTCGGCGGCCAGCTCCTGGCCCTGCTCGCTCCAGATCTTCACCTCGAGGAAGAGCTCGTCCGGGAAGCCCTTGACCGCGTCGATGGCCACCAGCGTGAAGCGCTCGTCCGTGACCGGGGTCTGGTCGACGACCTCGGCCTCGAGCTCGGCCGTCGCCGCCTTGGCGCCCGGCACCAGCGGCGTCCCCCAGACCAGGGTGACGTCGCCCATGCGACTTCCCTCGCCGCGCCAAGAGCCGATCACCTCCTCGTTCAGGTCGATCATCCAGTCGGGGTTCTGGTCGGCGGTGACGTCGGTGAAGTCGGCGGTCGCCTCGAAGGCGCCGGCCTCGCCGCTCTCGCCCTCGGCGGGCCGCACGAAGGAGACGACGCCGAAGTACTCGCTGGGCGTCTGGGCGCCCTCGACGGGGGCAACGCCCGGCACGTACACCCGGCCGCCCCAGCCGCGCTCCGGGAACCAGGTCACCTCTCCGGGCGGACCGCCCGCCTCGGCGATGTGGGGCTCGCAGGCCTTGGCGAACTCATCCCGCAGCAGCGCGCCCCAGCGCCCGTAGGGCAGCCCCTCGGTGCTGGCGTTCGCGATGAAGCGCGGGATTGGTCGGCGGGTGGGCGGCATGGGCGGGGGACCCTATCCGAGCGCCTCGCGCAGCTCGGCTGCGGCTCGCTCCGGAGGGAAGACGTTCAGCTCCACCCCGGTGGACATCTCGAAGCCGGCGCGGATCCCGATTCGCGGCGCGATGTCGAGGTGCCAGTGGAACTCGTCGGCACCGCGCGGGGCGGTGAGCGTCCAGGCGTTCAGCTGAGGCACCCGCTCGAAACGGGCCTCCAGCGCGCGCAGCGCGGTCCGCAGCATTCCGGCGCCGACCTCGCCGTCGTCCTCGAAGCTCGGCGCGGGCTGGCGCGGGATGATCCTGAGCTCGAAGGGGGATCGCGAAGCCCAGGGGCAGATCAGCAGGGCATCGTCATCGATCGCCACCAGGCGCTCGCGGCGGCGCACCTCCTCGGAGGCGATCTCGGCGAGCAGGTCGCCGCCCATCGTGTGCTGGTTGTAGGAGATGAAGCGCTCCCGCTCGCGCGCGACCTGGGCCGGGACGAATCCGAGGGCGTAGAGCTGGGCATGGCTGTGCTCGAGCGAGGCCCCGGCCTCCTTGCCCTCGTTGACGATCAACTGCACGTAGGCCGAGCGCTCGGCGTGGGCGCTCATTCGCTCCCGCCATCCGGCGACCGCGGTGGTGAGCTCCGAGTCGTCGAGCTGTGCGAGCGCGGTGCGGTGCTTCGGCGAGTTGACGATCACCTCGTGGAATCCGGTGGCGATGGTGGCGCGGAAGAGGTCCGGCTCGCGCCCGCGCGAGACCGCCCGCAGCGGATCCCCGGCAGGGGTGACGCCCTGATCGGCCGTGGAGTCGCCCTCCCGGTCGGTCTGGGCCAGGGCCGGATAGAGATTCGGAACGGCGCGGGCCCGCCACCCCGGGCTGTCCGGCGGGCCGCCGCCGGGCCGGTCCGCCCAGGTCTCGGGCGGGGTGCGGTCCTCGCGCCCCTCGCAGAAGGGGCACTTCTCGGCGGCCTCGTCGCTCTCCTCGGTCGGAATGCCGCCGAAGTCGAAGGGCCGGTCGGCCCGCGCGGGGGAGAGGATCGTGCGCAGGCCGGTGAGCTGGTCGAGCCGGATCTCGGGCTTCGGCTTCTCGTTCGTCACCGGAGCGCCTTCCTCATCCGGACGTGCTCGATCTCGGCCTCCATGAACGCCTCGCCCTCGGCGACGTATCCGTTCGAGGCGTAGAAGGGCTCGGCGCGGCGCTGGGCGTGCAGGAGCATCTCCGCGGCCCCCTGCCGTCGCGCCTCCGCCTCCGCTCCCGCGAGCAGCCTGCTGCCGACGCCGAGCTTCCGGAGCCGGTGCTCGACGGCCATGCGCTCCAGCTTGCAGGTCTCGGACTCGATGTACCGCAACCGGCAGGTCGCGATCACGCCGGCCTCGTCCAGACCCACGATTTGAGTCGACTCGTCGTCGAGGCCATCGAACTCCTCCTCGGGAGAGACGCCCTGCTCGCCCAAGAAGACCGTACGGCGCAGCGCCATCGCGGCATCGAGCTCCGCGGCGTCGCGGGTTGGCCGCACGGTGACGGTGAGCCGACAGTCGGCGCTCAAGCGCCCGTCGGAGCGAAGCTGTATTCGGTGCCGCTCACTCGCCGGCGTGCTGCCTGGCCATCGCCGTGAACGCCTCGATCAGGTCGATCGGCAGCGGGAAGACGATCGTCGTGTTCTGGTTGACGCCCATCTCGAGCAGGGTCTGCAGGTAGCGCAGCTGGAGCGTCGCCGGGTTCTTCGAGATGATGTCCGCGGCCTGGGCGAGCTTCTCGGAGGCCTGGTACTCGCCCTCGGCGTTGATGATCTTCGCGCGACGCTCTCGCTCGGCCTCGGCCTGGCGCGCCATCGCCCGCTGCATCTGCTCGGGGATCTCGACGTCCTTGATCTCGACGGTGCTGACCTTGACGCCCCAGGGCTCGGTCTGCTCATCGATGATCTTCTGCAGGTCCTCGTTGAGGCGCTCGCGCTCGGCGAGCAGCTGGTCGAGGTCCGCCTTGCCGAGCACCGAGCGCAGGGTCGTCTGGGCGATCTGCGAGGTGGCGAGCAGGAAGTTCTCGACCTCGACGATCGCGTCGTTCGGATCGATCACCCGAAAGTACGCAACGGCGTTGACGCGGGCCGGCACGTTGTCGCGGGTGATCACCTCCTGGGGCGGGATGTTGAGCGTCACCGTCCGCAGGTCGACCCGGACCATCCGGTCGATCACCGGCACCAGCAGGATCAGCCCCGGGCCCTTCTGGGCGATCAGCCGGCCGAGCCGGAAGATCACTCCGCGCTCGTACTCCCTCAGGACTCGGACCGCCGAGCCGAGGAAGATCAGTACGAAGAACGCGATGACAACGATGACGCCGATCGCTATCGCCATGTCACACAGTCCCTTCCTTGACGGTTGCCGGGTCTTGGTCGGACGCGGGCTCGACCTCCAGTGTCAGGCCGTCCACCGACTTGATGCGCACTCTATTGCCTAGGCCGACCTCGCCCTCGCCGCTCACCCTCGCCCGCCAGAGGGCGCCGGCGACGAACACCTGACCCTCGGGATCGAGGGGCTCGCGCACCTCGGCGACCGCGCCGATCAGCTCCTCGTACCCGGTGCGCACCGGCTCGTCGCGGTGGGCCGCGAGCGCCTTCCGGGAGGCGAAGACGATGAAGCCGGCGAGGATCACCGCGGCGATCACGATCGCCGCGATCGGGAGATCGTGTCCGGCGTCCCGCCAGGCGAACCCGGCCCCGACGAGCGCGCCCACGCCGAGCAGCCCCAACACGGTCGTCGGCGCATGCGCCTCGGCGATGAACAGAAGCAGCGCCACGACCAGCAGCGCGATCGCGAGCTCGGTCATGAATTCATTATGCGCCTTGAAATCAACCGGGTTGCGCTAACGCGCACCCCCGCTTGCATACTTCTGGATATCGGCCGCCAGGTCGTCCTCGCTCCGGTACTGGCCCTGGTGGGTGTAGACGACCTTGCCGGCCCGGTCATAGAAGACCGTCGCCGGATAGCCGATGCCGTGCAGCTCCTGGCGGATCGACTTGTCCGGATCGCTGTAGGACGGATAGGGAAGCGGCAACTCGCCGAGGAACGTCGTCGCCGACGTGCTCGAGTCATCGGAGTCCACCCCGAGGAAGGCGATGTCCTTGGCGTGCTTGCTCGCCTGGGACTGGAGAAAGGGAAATTCGAAGCGGCAGGGTCCGCACCACGAGGCCCAGTCGTTGACCACGATCGGAGTACCCCGCAGTGCCCGGATTCGCTGGTCGAAGGCGTCCTTGCCGCCGTTCAGCAGCTGGTTCGCCTGGCTGCGGACCGCCGCCAGCTGGGGCGGGGCGCCGCTGAGCGGCTCGGTCGCCTGCTGGAGGGAGAGCTGAGAGTCCGGATTGCCCCCGCTCCCTCCGGCGCAGCCGGTCAGCGCGACGACCGCCAGGAGCCCGGCGGCGAGCATCGCCCGCACGAGCCGGGGCCTCGATGCGTTGAAGTTCACATTCAGGGAATACGAGTTCCAGGTCAAGAGTGCTTTAATGCCTATTGGTCCATCAAGTTCCTGGACCAAGGGAGAGCCCGGAGCGGACAGCCGTATCTCGGGTGTCTTCCGTGATCAGGCCAACTGCGCCTCGCCCATTATCTCGTCTGGCGGGGAGCGGCGGATCAGAGAGCCTCAGATGGCTGAAGAGACCAAGCCGGCCGCCAAAGCGGCAAAGGCGGCGCCTACGAGCGCCGACATCGAACGTGCACGAGAGTTCGCGCGCGAGCCGTTCCTGCTCGAGGGCGAGAAGCCCAAGGATCTCGCCGCCGGCACCCCCCGGCGCCGCGCCCTGGACGCCGCCCTCGCCGAGATCGACGAGGGCCGGGAGGCGCCGTCGATCGAGTGGCGCCGTGACTTCTCGCTCATGCTCGGTCTCGAGCGGCTGCTCTCCGAGGACGAGCCGCATCTCGCCGATGGCGCTGAGCTCTCCGCCCATCAGGTCGACGCGCTCTCCGGAACGCTCGCCGCGCTGATCGCGGACGTCCAGGAGCGGGTCAACGGCCATGGCTGGACCGGCAACGGGAACGGGAACGCCCCCGCCGCCGCGAAGGCGGAGGCCGCCTCGGAGAACGGCGTCGAATCCGAGACCGACGCCGAGACCGCCGTGGAGGTCATCGAGGAGGAGGAGGAGGCAACCGAGGAGGAGGAGGCCGAGGACTGGGTCGAGGAGGACGAGGAGGACGTCGTCGAGGAGGCGCCGGACGATCCGGGCGCCGACCGGCGCTTCTGGTTCGAGCACGCGACCGGATCCGGGAAGACCGTCGCCGCTGTCGGCTTCATCGAGGCCTCGCGCACCGGTGGCATCCTGATCCTCACCCACCGCCGCAACCTCGTCGACCAGTTCATCGGGGAGATCTCCGACCGCGGCTATGGCGAGCGCCTCTCGCCGCCGCTGCTCGACGGCGCCGACCATCCCTACGGCCCGGTCACGGTCGAGACCTACCAGTGGTTCGTCCGTAACGCCGGCCGGATCTCGGACGCGTACTCGATCGTGATCTGCGACGAGGCCCATACCGCCCTCGGCGAGAAGACCAGCGGCTGCATCCGCGCCTGGGTCGGTCCCGTCTTCATCGGCATGACGGCCACCGGCGCCCTGATCGCCCGCCACGTCGCCGACCTCTTCCCGACCCAGACCTCGCGCTTCGACCTCGCCCAGGCCGCGCGCCGCGGCGTGATCGCGCCGCTGCGCTGCGTCCGCATCCCGCCGGGCCCCGGCGTGCGAACGATCGCGAAGGTGCCGCTGCGGAAGGGCGAGGTGGATCAGGACTTCGACCAGGAGGAGCTGGCCAAGCTCCTCGACCAGGCGCCCTTCAACGTCGCGATCGCCGACCTCTACCGCTCGCGCTTCCGGCGGGTGCCCGGCGTCGTCTACACCGCGGGCGTCAAGCACGCGAACAACGTCGCCAAGGCCTTCCAGGACGCCGGCATCAACGCCCGCGCCGTCTCCGGCGAGACGCCCAAGCGCGAGCTGGCCGAGATCCTGGCCGGCTTCGAAAGAGGCGAAGTCGATGTGCTCTGCAACGCGATGCTGCTCGCCGAGGGCTGGAACAGCCCCAGGGCGACGATCTGCATGCATCTCGCCCCGACCGCCTCACGTCGCGTCTACCAGCAGCGCGTCGGGCGAGTCACCCGCCGCAACCCGGGCAAGGAGGCGGGCCTGGTGATCGACCTCGTCCACCCGGCCACCACGCACGACGAGACGATCGTCACGCTCCACAGCCTGCTCGACCGCGACGTCTATCGCGGCGGCGCGATCGTGGTCGGGCCGGTGAGGCGTGGGCGCGGCCGCAGGGTCCGGGTCGAGAAGCGCGTCGTGCCGGTGTCGGACAAGTCAGATCGCCGCCTGCGTGTCCTCGAGCGAGAGCTCTGGCGGATCGCGGTGGAGAACCTGAACCACTCCGAGCAGCACGTCTGGGCGGCCCTCGCCGGCGCGCGGGTCAACCCGTCGGGTTGGCGGCGCGCCAAGGCGATGCTCCAGAACGATCAGACCAAGGAGCTCCGCCGCCGGTTCCTGCTCACCTGCGTCCAGCGGAACCGCAACCAGCAGCTGCGGATCAAGGCCCTCGCGGAGATCGCCACGCTGCGCGAGCCGGATGCCTTCGATGACGCGATCGACACGATCGGCACCTGGCCGCGCGACGATCGCCGGGCCGGCACCAAGGTCATGCTCGAGGCGCTCGCGGAGAGGCGGATCGGGCGCCGCGACCAGGCCCAGGCCTGGGTCTGGCGGCTCGCGGACTACACACGCGACCTGCACGAGGAGTACGCCGTGCAGCGCTGGCCGGAGACCAAGCGCCTCCTCGGCCTGCTCGTCAATTCCTCCGGTCGTGCCCATGGGCGCAATGCCCGCCGGCTGGTTCACGCGGCCCGCAACCAGGACCGACGCCTCGCCGCGGCCCTGCTCGCCGCGGGCGTCTCCCACACCCCGGAGGGCGAGGAGGTCCTTCGCGGCGCCCGGATGCGCGCCGCCCGCAAGCCCTCGGCGGTCGCCCGCGAGCTGCTCCGCAACTTCCCGAAGGCCGGCGGGCGCCGCCGCCGCCGCAAGCGCAAGGGTGGCAAGCAGGACAGCGGCGACGCTTCCAAGAAGAACGGAGCCGCGGCCCAGGCCGACGGCGAGCAGGAGATCGAGGAGCTCGACGTCACCGAAAGCGAGAACGGCGCGGCCTCGGAGGCCGACGAGGAGCTAAAGGCCGCCGAGGAGTCGTAGGCCGGTGGAGCCCCGTGGCGGCCATCCTCGGTGCGACTAGCTGAGGGGCAGTTGGATGCCCCATCAGCTCGACACATGGATGTACAAGGGTGGGAGGCCGAACCGCCTGGCCAGATTTCTGAACGGCCTGTGGGGCCGGATGGCGGCGTCCGGCAGGGCGCCGAGGCAGCTCCACACTCTGGAGGTCCGAGGCCGTCACAGCGGTCGATTGATCTCGTTTCCTGTCGTGGTTGCGGACTACGGAGGCGAGCGCTATCTCGTGGCGATGCTTGGAGAGGGGGTGAACTGGGTCGCCAATGTTCGTGCTGCCGAGGGTCACGCGGTGCTTCGACACGGCGGGCGGGAGGCGATACGCCTGGAAGAGGTAGAGCCGAATGTCCGCGGCCCGATCCTTCAGCGCTACCTGCAGTTGGCGCCCGGAGCTCGCGCTCACATCCCCGTGGACCCTTCAGCTCCATTGGAGGAGTTCGAAACGGTCGCTGCCAGTTACCCGGTCTTCCTCGTTCGATCGGATCCCCACAGCTCCAGCGAGGGGTCCTAACGCTCGATCGCGAGGTGGACCTCGCCGGCGCCGAGCGCCACCCGCTCCCCGTCCTCCTTCTCCACCACCAGGTGCCCCCGCTCGTCGATTTCCTCGGCGCGACCCTCTCCGCCGTCCCAGGAGATGCGCTTGCCGCAGAGGGCGTCGCGGGCTCGGTAGGCGTCCAGCACCTCGACATCCGGGGTCTCCAGCCAGCGGCCGAGCGACTCATTCAGCGCCGCAAAGGCGGCCCTGACGCTCGGGGCGCCGCCGGGGGGCAGGCCGCCCTCGGCTTCCGTCGGCAACAGGGAGATCGCCGTCTCTCGCAGCTCGGGTGGGAACTGCTCGTCGGTGATCGCAACGTTGAGTCCGACTCCGACCACGGCCCAGCCCTCGTCGGGGCGAGCCTCCACGAGGACCCCGGCGACCTTCCGCTCGTCGATCCAGAGGTCGTTCGGCCACTTGACCTGACAGCGAACCGGGGCCACCGCCTCCGCCGCCTCGCAGACCGCGAGCGGCGCGGCCAAGGGCAGCAGCGGGGCCTGATCGGGGGCGAAGGGCCGGATCAGCCCTGAATAGAGCAGGCAGGATCCGGGGGGCGCGAACCACGGGTGTCCCCGGCGGCCGCGCCCGGCGGTCTGCTCGGCCGCGGTGATTGCGAGCCCGCCGGGCGCACCGGCCAGCGCGCGCTCCTTGGCTCGCTCGTTGGTCGAGTCGGTGATTCGGTAGTGACGGTGAGGGAGCCCGCGCTCCATCAACCGGAGGGCCGGAGCGTGACCTCGCTGTCCGGCCGCAGGTCCATCAGTCCCGCTGCGCTGCCGCCACTGACCGCAAGGGCGAGCGCTCCGGAGGAGTCCTCGAAGAGCAGAACGTCGGCCGGGCCCACGTCGGCGAAGGTGTGAGCCCAGACCGCGTCGAACCGGCCATCCGGCGCGCGGACCTCGAGCGCATCGCCGGGCCGCAGCGGCCCATCGGCCAGCATCGACCCGTCGAGATCGAGCGTCACGTTCCCGTAGCCGTCCTGGTGGATGGCGTGGGCGACGACCTCGACCTCTGTGATGCGAGGGCTCGGAAGGTCGAGCGCGACCAGCGAGCTCGGATCGATCGGCTCACCCGCTTCCTCCAGGTGGGCTCCGAGCGAGAGGTGCGCCGCCACCGGCGCGAAGAGGTCGCGGCCGTGGAACGTCGCCGAGACGGGCTCCAGCCGGAACGGGGAGCTCGAGAGCTCGACGGCATCGAGCGCGCCGCCCAGGCGGTCGAGCGCGCGGGAGAGCAACCCGTTGTCGGGGCCGACCAGGAAGCGGCCCTCGGCGGCAGCGACCGCGACCGCCCGGCGAGCGGACCCAACACCCGGATCGACGACCGCAAGGTGCACACCGGGCGGGCATGAGGGCAGGGCGTTGGCAAGCGCAATGGCGCCCTGACGCACGTCCTGGCGCCCGATCCCGTGGGTGAGGTCGATCAGCGGGACGCCGGGCGCGATCTGCGAGATCACCGCCCGGCAGACGCCGGCGAATTCATCCTCGTAGCCGTAGTCGGAGAGGAAGGTGATCGGCCGGGGCGTTGCCACGCCGAAACCCTACGTCGACGTGGCCCTGAGCAGCGCCTCGACCAGGCCCGAGATGTCGTGGCGCTCGGCTTCCACGTCCACCTTCAGCCCGGCCTCGCGCGCGGCCTCGCTGGTGATCGGTCCGATGGAGACGACCCTCGCCCCGGCGGGGACGCCGTCCGGGTTCGCCGCCAGGAAGTTCCGGACCGTTGATGAGGAGGTGAACGTGATGATGTCCGCGTCGCGGGCGCGCTCGAGCTCGTCGGGGTCGGGGGTCTCCGCGACCGTCTCGTAGAGGGCGACCTCGTCGACCTGCGCGCCTCGCTTTCGCAGCGCGTCCGGAAGCAGCTCCCTGGCCTCCGCTGCCCGGGCGATCAGCACCGGCTTGCCGGCCAGCTCCAGCTTGTTGAGCTCCTCGACCAGCTGCTCGGCGACGAAGCGCTCGGGGACGATGTCGGCCATGATCCCGCCCGCCGCGAGAGCGGCCTCGGTCCCCGCCCCGATCGCGGCGACGGAGGCATTGGCGAGGGCACGGGAGTCGCGGCCCTGTACGGCCATCGCCTCGAAGAGCAGCCCGGCGCCGTTCGGGCTGGTGACGCAGACCAGCGCATAGGTGTGGAGGTTCGCCACCGCCGCGCGCACCTCCTCGGAGTCGATTCGGGGCTCGATCCGGATGGCGGGCAGCTCGATCGGCTCCGCCCCGAGCGCATCGAGTTGGCGCGCCAGCTCGCTGGCCTGCGCGCGGGCGCGAGTGACGACGACCTTCTTGCCGTGCAGCGGGCGGCGCTCCAGCCAGCCGATGCGCTGTCGTCGGGCCGCCACCGGCCCGACGACGGTCACCGACGGCGGGCGAATCCCCGCCTCCTCGGCCGCCGCCGCGATGCCTTCCAGCGTCGAGCTCACGGTGCGCTGACCGGGCAGCGTGCCGCGCTCGACGACGGCCGCGGGCTCGGACGCGTCCCTGCCCGCTGCGATCAGCGCCTCCGCGATCCGCGGCAGGGCCTTGACACCCATATAGAAGACGAGCGTGCCGGGGAATCCGGCCAGGGCCTCGTAGTCGAGGCTCGAGTCCTCCTTCTCGGGGTCCTCGTGCCCGGTGACGAAGGCCACGGCGGAGGCGTCGTCGCGATGGGTCACCGGGATGCCCGCGTAGGCAGGGGCCGCGACCCCGGCAGTGACTCCAGGGACGATCTCGAAGGGGATCTCGGCGTCGGCGAGCGCCTCGGCCTCCTCACCGCCCCTGCCGAAGACGAACGGGTCGCCCCCCTTCAGGCGGACGACGAGCTTGCCCTGGCGCGCCCTCTCGACGAGCAGCTCCGCGATCCCCTCCTGGGGCACGCTGGCCGCTCCGGGCTCCTTGCCGACGTAGATCAGCTCGGCGTCCGGCCCCGCGACCGCCAGCGCATCGCGCGGGATCAACCGGTCGTGGACGATCACGTCCGCGGCGACGATCAGATCGAGGGACCGCGTGGTCATCAATCCCGGATCGCCGGGGCCGGCGCCGACCAGGTACACGATGCCCGGGCTCGTGCTCACTGCTTCACCGCCATCTCCTCGGCGCGAGCCAGGATGTCAGCGGCGCCCGCGGCCCTCAGCCTGTCGGCCACCGCGCCCCCCAGAGCCTCGGGCTCGGAGGCGTCCGTCTCGAGCTCGTCGCGGATCCACTCGCTGCCGTCCGGCAGCCCGCAGAATGCCCGCAGCCGCATCCGTCCGCCGCGCTCGAGGGTGGCAACCGCGCCGAGCGGCGTATTGCAGCTCGCGTCGAGCGCAGCGACCAGAGCGCGCTCCGCGGACAGGGTCCCGAGCGCGCCGCGGTCGGTGATCGACTCCACGGCTGTCACGGGGCGGTCCCTGTCGTGAGCTGCCTCTATCGCCAGCGCCCCCTGACCGGGCGAGGGAATCACCTCGTCGAATTCCAGCGCGAAGCTGATCTGCTCGGTGCGGCCGAGGCGGCGCATCCCGGCGGCCGCCAGCACCAGGCCGTCGAACTCGCCGTCGCCGAGCTTGGCCAATCTCGTGTCGACGTTGCCTCGGATCTCGACGACGTCCAGGTCCGGCCGCCGGGCCAGGATCTGAGCGCGGCGCCGCAGGCTCGATGTGCCGATCCGCGAGCCCCCGGGGACCTGTCCGAGCGAGCTGACCGTGCCGATGTAGGCGTCTCGCGGGTCCTCTCTGGCGGGCACGCCCGCGATCTCCAGGCCGTCGGGCAGCTCGGAGGGCAGATCCTTGGCGGAATGGACGGCCAGATCGATCTCGCCGTCGAGGAGCGCCCGCTCGATCTCCCTGACGAAGCGTGACTTGTCGCCACCGGATGGCGTGTCGGATTGCAGGACCTCACCCCGGGGCTGGTCGCCCGAGGTCTTGATCGGGATGACCTCGGCGCCGCCGATCGCCTTGGCGACGGCGTTCGCCTGTGCGAGGGCCAGCGCACTGCCGCGCGTGCCGAGCCGAAGCGGAGGCTCCCTCACCGTCGCCTCAGCCGCGGTCGTTGCGACGGCGCCTCTCGTCGAGATCGGCGACGTCGGCGCCCTCTGTGGCCTCCGGCTCAGTGCCGGCGTCGAGCCCGAAGAGCTCGCGGAGGGCGCTGACCTGGAGGTAGGCGTCCTCGCGGTCGGCGATTCCCTTGATCCTGACCGTCGGCTCGTGCAGCAGGCGGTTGGCGATCGCCCGGGCCATCTGGTCGATCCGCTCGCGATCGGTCGCGGAGAGGCTCTCCCAGCGGGTCGCGTTCTCCGCGAGTACCTGGGCGACGATGGAGTTGGCTCGCTCACGCAGGGCGGCGACCGTCGGCATCACCTCCTGGGCGCCGAGCCAGCGTTCGAAGCGGGCGAGCTCGACGTCGAGGATGCCGCTCGCGCGGCGGGCCTCGGCCTGGCGACCGGAGGCGTTCTGCTCGACGATCGCCTGGACCTCGTCGACGTCGTAGAGGCTGACGCCCTCGACCTCGCGGGTCTCGGGGTCGATGTCGCGCGGAACCGCGAGGTCGATCAGCAGCAGTGGCCTGCCCTCGCGCTCCCCCATGATCAGCTCGAGCCCCGAGCGCTCGATCAGGTGGTGCGGGGAGTTGGTCGCCGAGACGACGATGTCGGCGCCGGCGAGCTGCGCCGGCAGGTCGTCGATGCGGACCGCCTTGCCGCCGAACTTCTGGGCCAGCGAGATCGCCCGGTTGTAGCCCCGGTTGGCGATGAAGACGGCGTCCGAGCCGCGCGCGGCGAGGGCGCGGGCGGTGAGCTCGGAGGTCTCGCCGGCGCCGATCAGCAGGACGCGCCGCTCGGAGAGATCTCCGAGGTTCCGCTGGGCGAGCTCGACGGCGACCGAGGGAATCGAGACGCCCTTCCGGCCCACGGCGGTCTCGGTCCGTGCCCGCTTGCCGGCGGCGAGGGCTCCGCGGAACATCCGGTTCAGGATCGGGCCGGGCGCGCCCTCGACGAGGGCCAGCTCGTAGGCACGCTTCACCTGGCCCTGGATCTCAGCCTCGCCGACGATCATCGAGTCGAGCCCCGCGGTGACGCGATACAGGTGCCTGGCCGCCTCCGCGCCGCGGAGGGAGTAGAGCGGGCCGAGCAGCTCCGTCGGCCGGATTCCAGCCTCCCTGGCCAGGACCCCGAGACCCGCCGCCTCGGCCTCCACCGAGTCCGTCGCCACGAGGTAGAGCTCGCTGCGGTTGCAGGTCGAGAGCGCCACGGCCTCGCTGATCGGCTCCTCCGAGACGAGCGCGTTGAGCACCCCGGCCGCGCGTCCCTCGGTCAGCGCCAGCTGCTCGCGCAGCGCCAGCGGCGCGGTGTTGTGGGAGACGCCGAGGGCGAGCAGGCCGCTCATCCGCGATCCCCCTGGCGCACCGCCTGGATCTCCTGCTCGCGGCCGCGGATCTGGCCCACGTCGCGGCCCCCTCCGCGCCCGGTCGGCCGGTCTGCCAGTTCGGCGAGCGAGCCGAGCTCGCGCTGGATGCGCTGGAGCTTCGCGGCCATGATCGCCACGTAGATCAGGAGCAGGAGCAGGAAGACGAGGTAGGCACCGCCCACGTAGCGGTCGGCGTTCGCGATCGCAAGGGGGATCACGCGGTGGCCTCCAGCGCCCGGCGGATCCGCTTCAGGTTTCCCGACGCCGCCTTCGCGTCGAGCTCGAACCAGACCAGCGTCGCCCAGAGCAGGGCCATCCCGGCCATGCAGACCAGGAAGGCGAACAGCATCGACCCGGGCAGGCCGCCGGCCGAGGAGAAGGTCCTGGGATGGACCAGCGGCTGTGCGAGGCGGACGGCGAGGAAATTGAGCGGCACGAAGGCGCCGGCCGTGATCGCGAAGACCGAGGCGTAGCGGGCCTGGCGCTCGCGGTCCTCGATCGCGTAGCGGAGCGGGTAGTAGGTGGCGTAGAGCAGGAAGACGATCAGGAAGCTGACCAGGGTCGGCTCGCGCCACTCCCACCAGACGCCCCAGGAGCCCTTCGCCCAGATCGCGCCGGTGAGCAGGACGGCGAGGCCGAAGATCACCGAGATGTGGATCGAGACGTAGGAGCGCGCATCGTGCTTCGGGTCGCCGGTCCGCAGGTGCCGGATCGCGTGCACCGCGGCAACCATGAAGCCCACCAGCGCGACGGTCGCCAGGGGCACGTGCAGGTAGAAGATCTTCTGGATGAAGCCCTGGTCGGCATCCTCGGGCGCATAGAGAAACGCGAGCGCATAGCCCGCGCCCATCACCACGACCGTCGCGATCGCGAGGCGGCGGAGCGTTATCGATCTGAGCGCTGTGGCCATTCGATGTCCCGGGGTTAGTCCTCGAGCAGGAAGTCGAAGGTCGCGTAACCCACCAGGAGGAAGACCAGATCGTAGAGACCGAGCAACGCCAGCCATGTTCCGAAGCGCCCATAGTCGGGGCCCCCGGATGCCAGCAGGTGCTCTCCGGCCCCCGCGGCCGCGATCACGAGCGGGATCAGCAGGGGCAGGAGGATCAGCGGCGCGAGCAGGTCCCGGGCGCTCGACATCGTCGCGATCGTCGAGATCATCGTCCCGGTGGCTGCCAGGCCGATGTTCGCCAGGAGCAGCACGAGGGCGAACGGAATCAGCCCCGAGGCCGAATCAAGGAAGAACAGGGCGAAGATCGGCACGGCGATCAGCTCCAGGACCACGAGGTAGATCACCAGCGCGCTCGCCTTGGCGGCGAACAGGACGGTGCGGTCCACCGGAGCCAGGCGGATCAGGTCGAAGCCGCCCTCCTCGCGCTCCGCGACGAACAGGCGGTTGATCGCCAGCAGCGCTGCGAAGAGGAGAGTCGGCACGAGCACGCCGGCCGCCAGCTCGCCGTCGAGACTGGTCCGGTCGAGGCCGAAGCGGAAGATCACGAACGCGCTGACCGCGAACAGGGCCATCGCCGGCAGCGAGCGCAGGGTGCGCAGCTCCACCCGGAGGTCCTTGCGCAGGAGGGCGGAGAACGGGCTCATCGCAGCTCCAGCACGACATCCGCTCCGGCCGTGGCGGACTCGCGGTCGTGGCTGACCACCACACGGCTTGGGCCGTTGCCGGGCCCGATCAGCGGCGCTACCAGGAGACGGGCTTCGACGTCCAGGTGGGCATCGGGCTCGTCGAGGAGCAGCAGCTCCGGCTCGTGCAGGACCGCGCGGCAGATGTCGATCCGCTGCTTCATCCCCGCCGAGAGCTCGGCGACGCGGTCGTCGCCGCGCGCCGACATCCCGACCGTTTCGAGCAGCCGCTCGATTCGGGGCGCCGACGCCTCCGGATCGAGCCCATGCAGCGCGCCCCCCAGGTTCAGGTTCTCTCGCGGGCTGAGGTCGCGATAGAGCAGGGGAGCGTGCCCGAGGTATCCGACTCTGCCCCGCAGGCGGTGCACCTCGCCGGGCAGCGAACAGCCAAGCACCGAGGCCTCTCCGTCGCTCGGTCGCAGCAGCCCGGCGAGGATGCGCAGGAGGGTCGACTTGCCGGAGCCGTTCGGCCCCAGAACGGCGAGGCTCTCGCCCGGCTCCAGGCGCACGGTGATGCCGCCCAGCGCGGTGCGCTCACCGAAGTCTCTGCGCAGGCGGATCAGCTCGATCGCCGGCTGGCCCGTGACGCTGGCGGTGGGCCTCTCCACCGCTGCCGCTCGCTCCATCATCGCGAGCAAAGCTAGCGTTGATCGTCTAGAGCTTCAGGCAGTAGCCGTAGGCGGCGATGTTCGCCGCCGGGCCGAACCGGTTCATCCCGGAGGCCTCCCAACCGCCGTTCCCGGTGAAGCTGCCGTTGGTGAACAAGAGCGACCCCGCCGGCGAGGTGCTGAAGCCGCCGAAGACGATGTGCCCACGTCGGCACGATGGCGTCGTCGCCGTCGCAAACTGCCCGGGGGCGACGGAGGCTGAGGCGGACACCTCCGTGACCAGCGGCTTCTTGCTGTGCCAGCAGTAGGCGATCGCCGTGAGCTCGCCCCCGAAGCCGCCGAAGGCGGTCCCGGTGACGCTCCAAGACTTGGACGAGATCGCCCGCGACTCCGTGATGTAGTCGCCGCCCCGGGCCACGAAGTCGGTGCGCTGGAAGCCGCCTCCGAAGAGATGACGGCGGCCCGGACAGGTGGCGACCGCCGTCTTGGTCTCTCCCGGGTTCACGTAGATCGTGGTGTGCGGAGGCGTGACGTGCTTCTGCTTCCGTACGCAGGCGACTTGCAGCTTCACGTGCCGCGCGGTGGTGCTGCCCGGCGATGGATCGAACAGAACCACCGTGCTGTGGTAGCCGTGCTGGACGCCGAGTCGCTCATAGGAGTGCGGATAGATGCCCTCGCCGTCCGCGCTCGGCGTCGGCGAGCTGGTCATCCCGCCTCCGAGCGGGACGCGACGCTTGGGGCAGCGCACCGTCAGGCGGCGCTTCTGGTTCGCGCCACTGAGGTTGAATCCCTTGTGTTTGTACGACACCGCCCTGGCGGCCGCGCTCCCAGCGCCGACCACCGTCGCAGCGAGGAACCCGCAGGCGAGGAGCAGCGCCAGTGCGATGCCCATGCCCAGTCTGCCTGTCTTTGCGTTCGTCGAGATCATCCGTACCCCCTAACCCATCGGCAGGGCGATAGTCCCGGTTGAGGGCAATTCAGTCAGGGGTCAGGAAGTAGCCGTAGACGAGATCTATTCGCCCTTGCGCATCGTGCGGCGGGTGACCTCCATCAGCGGCCTGAAGCCCTCTCGCAGTGCCTTCAGCCGGTTGCCGTTGCGGCTGTAGAGCACCTGTGCGGAGGAGCGGATCGCGTCCGCGAGCTTGCGGTCGTACGGCTGCCACCACATGTCCCTGGCCCAGCCGGGCTCCCAGGCGAGCTGCTTGATGTTCACGCACTCGTAGAAGCCGAACTTCGAGTGGGAGCGGCCGAGCCCGGAGTCCTTGACACCGCCCCAGGCGCACTGGCAGGCGCCGTGAGAGAAGGAGTGGTCGTTGGTCCAGACCATCCCGGACTGGAGCTGATGCGACATGCGCTCGCCCTTGGCGCGGTCCTTGGTCCAGACGGACGCGCCGAGGCCGAACTGCGAGTCGTTGGCGAGGGCGATCGCCTCCTCCTCGGAGCCCACCCTGATCACGGGCAACACCGGGCCGAAGATCTCCTCGTTCATGATCCGCATGTCGTGCGTGACGCCGGTGAGCACGACGGGGGCGATGAAGCTCCCCTTCATGCCCTTGATCTTGACCGGGCCGCCGGTGAGCTTCTTGGCCCCGCTCTTGACGGCGTCGTCCAGCAGCTCGGTGACGATCTTCGCCTGGTCCTCCGAGACCATCGGGCCGATCTCGGTGGTCCACTCCCGCGGGTCGCCCACCGTGAGGCGCTCGGTCTCACGGACGACGCCCTCGAGGAAGGCGTCGGCCACCTCGTCGAGGACGTAGACCCGCTCGATCCCCGAGCAGGTCTGGCCGGCGTTGGCGAAGCCGCCCCAGACGGCGCCGGAGACGGCATTGGCGAGGTCGGCGTCGGCGCAGACGATCTGCGGGTCCTTACCGCCGAGCTCCAAAACGGACCCCTTCATCCGCTTGGCGCATTCCACGCCGACCTTGCGCCCGACCTCGACGGACCCGGTGAAGAAGATCTTGCCCGCGGTGGACTTGACGAGAGCGTCGCCGATCCGGCCGCCGCCGTGGACCGTGCGGATCAGCCCCTCGGGCAGCCCGGCCTTCTCGAAGGTCTGGCGAATCCGCTCGCCGATCAGCGGCGTGAGGCTGGCCGGCTTGAGCACGACCCCGTTCCCCGCCATCAGGGCGATCGCGACCTCCCCGAAGGGGATGGACCACGGGTAGTTCCAGGGCGCGATCACGCCGACCACGCCGATCGGCTCGTAGGTGAACTTGGCGCTCTTCGACTTCAGGATGACCGGCATCGAGAGCTTCTCGTCGGAGAGGATGCTCGGCCCGTTGTCGGCGATCCACTTGAGCGAGTCGACCGTGGGGAGAATCTCCATCGTGTAGCTCTCCACCCGTGGCTTGCCCTGCTCGCTGGTGAGCAGCTCGGCCAGCTCGTCGAGCTCGGCCAGCAGCACGTCGACGGCGCGGCGCATGTAGCGGGCGCGGTCCTCGAGTGTGAGGGCGGCCCAGAACGGCTGGACCTCCGCGACCTCGTCGACGATCCCCTGGACCTTCGCAGGGGTGATCGTCTTGACCGTCCCGATCAGCTCACCGGTCGCCGGGTTGAAGGATTCGAGCGCGGGCTTGGACTTCGCCTTGGACTTGGTGCGCTTCGCGGAGGACTTGTTGCTCTTGCTGCCGTTGGAGCTGGACTTCCGGCTCGTGCCGGTCTTGCGGGTACGGCTCGCCTCCATCACTGCATCCTCTCGTCGCTTGCGCTCGTCGCGGCGATGATACGCGCGAGGGTTCAGCCGGGCGTTCGCAGGCAGCGACCTCCCGCCGAGGCCGCTCCCTCCCAGTTTCCCCGCCGTCCGCTCCCAAAAGCTGAAGGCCGGGAGCAATCCCCGAGCTCCCGGCCTTCGTTGTCCACTCCCCGGCTATTTACGCGCCGGCTCCGGCGAACCAACGTGATTGCCAGAGCGTCAGACAACGTTCAGAACACGGGCTCCTCGAGAAGGTTGCGGCGCGAAGCACCGCCACAGCGCCTTAACGTCGCGCTAATCCTTCGAGAATCGCCGGCGAAGTTGCTCCAGCCGTTCCCGCAGCTCCGCCTCGAAGCCGCGGTCGGTCGGCTCGTAGAAGCGCTGATCGCGAAGGGGCCCGGGGGCAAGGGGCTGGTCGGTGACGGCGCCGGGCTCGTCGTGCGGGTAGCGGTAGCCCTCGCCTCGCCCCAGCTCCTTGGCGCCGGGGTAGTGGGCGTCCTGGAGATGCGGCGGCGGCTCGGCGGCGCCGTGCTCGCGGACGTGGGCGCTCGCCCCCGAGATCGCCTTCGTCGAGGCGTTCGACTTCGGGGCCAGGGCGAGGTAGGCGGCGACCTGGGCGAGATTGAGCGCACACTCCGGCAGCCCGACGCGGTCGACCGCCTGACCCCCCGCGTTGGCGATCAGGAGGGCCTGCGGGTCCGCGTTGCCGATGTCCTCGGAGGCGAAGATCACCATCCGGCGGGCGATGAAGCGGGGATCCTCGCCGCCCTCGAGCATCACCGCGAGGTAGTAGAGGGAGGCGTCGACGTCCGAGCCGCGGGTGGCCTTGATCCAGGCCGAGATGTAGTCGTAGTGCTTGTCGCCCTCGCGGTCATAGAGAAGGGCCTTGCGCTGCAGCGCGTCCTCGATGGCCGCGACGTCGATCTCGCCAACCCCGGTCTGACTGATGGCCTCCGCCGCTCGCTCCAGGGCGGCGAGCGCGACGCGGCCGTCGCCGCCTGCCCGGGTCGCCAGGAGCTGAAGCGCGTCGCCCGAGATGGACGGAGGATCGGGAATGCCCCGCTCGTCGCCGAGCGCGCGCAGGATGAGCTCCTCGATCTCGGTCACCGTCAGGGGCTGGAACTCGTAGATCTGCGAGCGCGAGAGCAGCGCCGAGTTGACCTCGAAGTATGGGTTCTCGGTGGTGGCTCCGATCAGCGTGATCAGCCCCTCCTCGACGGCCGGGAGCAGGGCGTCCTGCTGGGCCTTGTTGAAGCGATGGATCTCGTCCAGGAAGAAGATCGTCGGGCGACCGGAGGCCCGGCGTTCCCGGGCGCGGGCGATCACCTCGCGCACCTCGGGCCGTCCGGCGTTCACGGCGGAGAGCTCCTCGAAGGCGCCCCTGGCCCGGGCGGCGATGATCCGGGCGACCGTCGTCTTGCCGCTCCCCGGCGGCCCGTAGAAGATCGCGCTGTGGGGCTCGCCCGACTCAATCGCGATCCGCAGCGCGGATCCCGGCTCGAGTAGATGCGTCTGTCCCGCGAGCTCGTCGAGGTCCCGCGGGCGCATTCGCACGGCGAGCGGTGCATCCTCGGGAGGGACGCCCGTCCGGGGCGCCCCGCCGCTCGTCTCGAAGAGCTGCTCGCCGGGGTCCGCCATGCTGCCGCAGTATGACCCGCCCGGCCGCGCACTCCGAAAAGCTGCGGCCCTGTGGCCGCTAGGCTGGGATCGATGGAGGAGGGCACCGCAACGGCAGCCGTCCCCCAGGGCCTCGGCCCTCGGGCGGTCGAGCTGCTCGGACGGCTGATCCAGGCCAACACGGTCAACCCGCCCGGCAACGAGGGACCCGTCCAGGACTTCCTTCAGAGCACGCTGACCGATGCCGGATTCGAATGCGAGCAGCTCTCCGCCGAGCCGGGCCGCCCCAACCTCGTGGCCCGGCTGCGCGGCGCGGGCGATGGTCCGACACTGACCTTCCTCGGCCACGTCGACACGGTTCGCGCCGACCCGGACGAGTGGAGCTTCGACCCGTGGGCCGGCGACGTCGCCGATGGCTGGGTGCGCGGGCGGGGCGCCCTCGACATGAAGGGGCAGGTTGCGGCCGAGGTCGCCGCCGCCGCGACGCTCGCGGAGAGCGGCTGGCGGCCACCCACCGGCGAGCTCATGCTGGTGATCACGGCCGACGAGGAGGTCGGTGGCGGCCTGGGAGCGCGGTGGCTCTGCGAGGAGCGCGCCGATGCGGTCCGTAGCGACTTCGTGGTGAACGAGGGCGGTGGCGAGCTCGTCGAGTTCGCGGGCCGGCGCCTCTACACGCTGAGCGTCGGCGAGAAGGGGATCTTCCGGATGAAGCTCCGCACCCACGGCAAGGCCGGGCACGCGTCCCTGCCGCGGATCGGCGACAACGCCCTGCTCAAGCTCTCCACCTACCTGGCGGCCCTCAGCGAGCAGCCGCCGCCAGAGGTCACGGACGTGGGCGAGGCGCTCCTCGAGGTGATGATCGGCGAGCCGTTCACCGGTGAGGAGGGAGTGCGAGCCGGCCTCGAGCGCCTGCGCGCCGAGGAGCCGCTGCTCGCCGACTACCTGGTCGAGCCGATGCTGGGGGTGACACTGACTCCGACGAAGGCCGAGGGCGGCAAGAAGGCGAACGTGATCCCCTCGGAGGCAGAGGCCCTGATCGACTGTCGCGTCCCGCCAGGTCAGGGCAAGGACGACGCGCTTCGCCAGCTCGCCGCGCTGATCGGCGAGGACGACTACGAGGTCGAGTTCAGCGAGGCGGTCGTCGGCAACAGCTCGCCGATGGAGTCGCCCCTCGCCGATGCGATCCGAGGATGGCTCGCGGACGTCGATCCGGGCGCCGAGATCGCACCGACGGTGATGCCGGGGTTCAGCGACAGCAACCCCTTCCGTGGCGCGTTCCCCGACGCGGTCGTCTACGGCTTCTGCCCCCACCGCGAGATCGACCTGCTCCATGCCGCGCCTCTGATCCACGGGGCGAACGAGCGGGTGCCGGCCTCAGACATCGAGCTTTCGGCCCGCTTCTTCTACGAGCTGCCGCGGAGGATGCTCTCTTGAGCGAGACCAACGGAAACCGGGCCGCCACCAGTCCCGGGGCAGAGGAGGAGACCTATGTCCTTCGCCTCGGCGGGATGGCCCTGCGCAACGGCCTGCTGATCCACGGACCGACCTCCTGGGCCGCCGCCGCACGCGACCAGGCCGGCGAGATCCAGGTGGCATCGGGGCGCAAGCCCGCACTGGCGCCCGATCTCGCGGTGCGGGTGCCCCTGCTCCGGGGGCCGTTGCGGCTCGCCGAGGCCTTCCTGCTGATCCCCACCGTGAGGATGAAGCTGCGCTCCGCCCGGCTCCCGTTCGAGGACGTGCGGGTGATCGCCGCGATGTTCGTCGCCTCGAGCGCCAGCCGCGCGCTCCGTAAGCGCGAAGCGAGCGCGACGGCGGAGTTGATCCAGGCGGCCCTCGGCCTCGCCCCCGCGATGGTCGCTCTCAGCGACCGCAATCTGGCCGCCTACCACGGCGTCGAGCACAAGGCGATCGGCGCCTATGAGGCCGGCTCGGACGACCCGGCCTCGGCCACCAAGGAGCATGAGCGCTGTGGCTCCAACCTGGTCGCCCCGATGCTGGTCCTCTCGGCGGCGGGTCAGCTCCTGCTCGAGCGGACGCTCGAGGAGCCGGGCCCGGTGGCTCGTGCGGCGGTTGGCGTAGTGAGCGCGTCGCTCGCCGCGGAGATGTTCGCCTGGAGCGAGCGGAACCCCGGGACCCTGGGTGCGCGGGCCTTCCACCGCCCCGGCCATGAGATCCAGCGCCTGATCGCCACCAAGGAGCCGACCCCGGAGCAGCTTGAGGTCGGAGTGGCGGCGCTCCGCGAGATCCTTCGCGTCGAGCAGGAGGCCGACGGCGAGCGCACGCAGAGCGATCCACTGCCCGCTACGTAGACTCCAGCCCCGTGCTCGGCCGGATCGATCACATCGGCGTCGCCACCGACGACCTCGAGGGCGCCCTCGCCCTCTACGAGGAGACCCTCGGCATGCCGCTCGCCCACCGCGAGATCGTGGAGTCGCAGGGTGTCGAGGCCGCGCTGCTCGACGTCGGCGAGGGCCACGTCGAGCTGCTGCGGCCGCTCGGCCCGGACACCCCGGTCGGCAAGTACCTCTCGAAGAAGGGGCCGGGCCTGCATCACGTCGCCTACGCCGTCGACGACATCGACGACGTGCTCGGCAGGCTCAAGGAGGCGGGCATCGAGCTGATCGACTCAGAGGCTAGAGTTGGGATCCGCAACTCACGTGTTGCGTTTTTGCACCCGCGCTCGACCGGCGGCGTGCTGACGGAGATCGTCGAACCGGCCAAGGAGCACTGATGACATCGGCAGAGCGAGTTTCGATCGGGTTCTCGGGAGGGCAGGTCGTCGAGGTGAGGATCGACGACGGCAAGCTGAAGGACCTGCGCAAGGCCCTGGAGAAGGGTGAGGGCTGGCTCGACCTCGACGCGGAGGAGGGCATGGTCGCGATCGACCTGAGCCAGGTGGTCTTCCTCCGCAGCGCGACGACGCCGCAGCGCATCGGCTTCGGCGGCTAGCGCCGGTCAGCCGCGAGCGCGGAGGGCGGTCCAGAGCCGCTCCTCGGCGTCGAGCACCTTCGCTGCCTCGGCCGAGAGATCGCGCCAATGGCCGGGATCCGGCTCATCCGGAACGCTCGCGGTGCGCGCGACGAGCGCGAGCTCCGTCCAATCCTCCGCCGCCTCATGGGCGAGCGCGGATTCCTCATAGCCCGCCTCCTCCAGGAAGCGGGAGTACATCCTGCGGAAGTTCCCGCCGCCGGTCCCGCGACGCTCTATCACCTGGTAGAGGAACCGGGCGCACCACTTCCAGTCCTCAGTGGCCTCGGGCCAGTCGCCCACCTCGGCCGCGAAGCGCCGCAGCGCGGACAGGCCCTCGAAGTCGCCCAGCGGCGGCTCGAGCATCTGGCTCGCCGCCCGCTCGATCGCCTTCGGCGCGTGGGCGAGCAGCTCATCGCGCCTCAGCTCGATGCCCGCCGGCAGGTCGATCGCGTGTCCCACGAGCGGGAAGATCGGCTGCTGGGAGTGGCGGGCTTCCTTCAGGCTCTCCAGCGAGGTGGTCTGCAGGTCCTCGAATGAGGTGTCCGAGAGCCAGGCGAGCTCGTCGTCGTAGCCGGCCAGCACCACCGCGTGGCCGGGGAAGTGGGCCGAGCGGCCGTAGTGGTCCAGGTAGTAGAGGTCGGTGAGGAGCACCGCCGGACGGCCGGCGTCGATGTCCTCCTTGGCCATCTCCCACGAGGCCTCGGGGTCCGGGTCGGTCCGCAGCCGCAACGGCGCCTCGGTGAGCTCGAGGAAGTTCTCCTCCAGGCGAGCGGCCCGGCCGTTCGTGAAGCGGGTCGGCGAGTGCTCGTCGAGCACCACGTAGTAGAAGCACGCCCCCGCGCCGAGCCCGAACGCCATCTCCTCCGAGATCTCGACGCCGTGGAAGCCGAGCAGGTTGCGCAGCGCCGTCGAGCCGCAGTGGTTCCCCGGCACGTGCCGGTATCCCGGCACCAGCACCCTGTTCGCGGTCTCAGCCACCTGAGGGATTCTGGCGCAGCTTCACCTACCGGGCTGAGCAGCTCGTCTGGATCGGGTCACGGTGTCGCGTGGCCTCGGATCAACCGTATTCTGCGCCGGTGCTCCAGCGCCTCGACAGCCGCCTGCTCTACGGGATGCGCACCCGGTTCCACAGCCCTGCCGCCGAGGCGGTCGGCAAGGCGCTGGGCAAGATCGGAGAGTACGGCGCCGTCTGGTTCGCGATCGGGATCGTGATGGCCTTCGTCGACCCCGATCACAGCGACGACTGGGTCGTCGCGGGTCTCCTCGGCCCGATCGCCATCGGCCTCAACTTCGCGGTGAAGTTGGCGGTCAAGCGCCCACGGCCGGTCCTCGAGGGGCTCCCACCGCTGGGCGGGGCGCCCAGCTCGCTCAGCTTCCCCTCCGCCCATGCGACGTCCTCGTTCGCCTGCGCGACCGCGATGACCCGGATCGCGCCGGAGGCCGCCCTCCTCTTCGTGCTCGCCGGGGCGATCGCCGTCTGTCGCCCCTACCTCGGCATGCACTACCCCTCCGACGTGCTCGCCGGCGCCGTGATCGGCACCGGCCTGGGCCTGATCGTCCCCCTCTGATGAAGATCGGGATCGTCGGGATGCCCAACGCGGGCAAATCGACGCTGTTCAACGCTCTCACCGCCGCCGGCGCCGAGACCGGTGACTACCCGTTCACCACCGTCGAGCCGAACGTCGCGGTCGTGCAGGTCCCCGACGAGCGCCTCGACCGCATCGCCGTGACCCTCCGTGCCTCCGAGACGGTCTACGAGACGATCGATTTCCACGACATCGCCGGCCTGGTCAAGGGCGCCTCGCAGGGCGAGGGCCTGGGCAACCAGTTCCTCGCCTCGATCCGGGAGACGGACGCGATCTGCCACGTGATCCGCGCCCACGGCTCGGGCTCCGTCGCCCATCCCGAGGGCAGGGTCGATCCGGTCGCCGACGCGGAGCTGATCGAGACCGAGCTGCTCGCCGCCGATCTCGAGTCGGCCGAGCGGCGCCTGGAGCGGGTGACCAAGCAGGCGCGCTCAGGCGAGAAGGACGCGATCGCGGAGCGGGACTGGCTCGAGCGCGTGGTGGAGGCGCTGTCGGCGGGCCGGCCGGCACGTGAGGTGCCCGTGCCCGAGGCCGCGCCGGACGCCCAGCGCAAGCTCTCCCCGCTCACCGCCAAGCCGGTCCTCTACGTCGTCAATGTCGACGAAGGGGAGAGCGAGGCGCCCGCGGACCTGGTCGCCCACGCCGAGGACATGGGAGCGAAGGTGGTGGTGATCTCGGCCCGCATCGAGGCGGACCTGCGGGAGCTGGACCCGGATGAGGCGGAGGAGATGCGCAGCGAGCTGGGCATCGAGCGCTCCGGCCTCCAGCGATTGATCCGAGCCGCGTTCGATCTCCTCGACCTGATCAGCTTCTTCACCGTGGACACCGACAAGGAGGCGGTGGCCCACACCCTGCCGCGGGGTGGAACGGCATACGACGCCGCGGGCGGGGTCCACGGCGACATCCAGAAGGCGTTCATCCGCGCCGAGGTCGTCGGCTGGGACGAGCTGGTCGACGCGGGCACTTACGCATCCGCCCGTGAGCGAGGCACGCTCCGGATCGAGGGCCGCGACTACGTCGTCCGGGACGGCGACGTGATCCACATCAGGACCTAGCGCTCCGCCTGAAATACCGCCGACTAGAGTCCGCGCATGACCGCGCCCCGGCCGACCGGCAGTCGCCTCTGCGTGATTCACGGCAACAGCCTCCCGGAGGGAGCCGACCCGGTGGAGGGCAAGCGAATGGAGCTCGACGTGGGCGGGGCGCTGCCCGTCGAGGCGAGCGACGGCGGGGACATCGTCGGCATCCCCCGGCACGGGTTCGATCGCTCGATTCCGGCCCACCTCGTCGACCACCGCGCCAACGTCCGCGCGGCCTGCGAGCTCGGCTGTGACCGGGTGCTCGCTCTGGGCTCGGCCGGCAGCCTCGACCAGGATCTGAAGGTCGGAATGCTGAGCTGTCCCGACGACTTCTACGCGCCGGAGATCGCACCGAGCTTCTACCGCGACCCTCGCGGCCACTCGGTTCCCGGCTTCGACTCCGAGTGGCGGCGGATCGTGATCAGCGCCTGGTCGTCTCTGACCAAGACGAAGCTCGAGGACGGCGGTGTCTACGCCCAGACGATTGGACCGCGCTTCGAGACTCCGGCGGAGGTCCGCGCGCTCGCCAACCACGCGGACATGGTCGGCATGACGATCGCCGCCGAGGCAGTGCTGGCCGGCGAGGCGGCCCTTGCCTATGCGGCCGTCTGCACAATCGACAACCTCGGGAACGGGATCCTGGACAAGCCGCTGACCATCGACGAGTACCGGCGCGGCCGCGACCGGACCGCCCGAACGCTCGCAGCCGACCTCGAGCATGTGCTGCCGGCGCTCGCGAAGGGGCTCCCGGGCAGTTGAGGCTCACGGTAACCGGCGCAACGCTGGATGGGCAGCGCCTCGGGCTGCGCGTGGAGGACGAGGTGATCACGGAGCTCGGTCCGGACGTTGAGCCGCGGCCCGGCGACGAGGTGATCGACGGCCGGGGACTCCTGCTCTGCCCGCCGATGGTCAACGGCCATACCCATGCCGCGATGACCCTCTTCCGCGGCTATGGGGACGACATCCCCTTGATGGAGTGGCTTCGTACCCGGATCTGGCCGGCCGAGGCGAAGCTCGAGCCCGAGGACGTCTACTGGGGCACCCGGCTCGCCTGCGTCGAGATGATCCGCTCCGGCACCACCAAGTTCGTCGACATGTACTGGCATGGGACCGAGGTCGCCGCCGCGGTTCGCGACGCGGGAGTCCGCGCGGTGGTCAGCAGCGTGATCATCGACCAGTTCGATCCGGCGAAGGGAGAGGCGCTCCGACCCGAGGTCCTCGAGGTGCTGGACCGTCTCTCCGAGGCAGGGCCCCTCGTCGAGCCAGGCCTCGGCCCGCACGCGATCTACACGGTCAGCCCCGAGACCATGCGTTGGATCGCGGAGCTCGCCGGCGAGCGGGAGATCCCGCTCCACATTCATCTCTCCGAGACCGAGCGGGAGGTCGAGGACTGCCTGGAGGCGCACGGCAAGCGCCCCGCCGTCCACCTGGATGACCTCGGAGCGCTCGGTCCGCGAACCGTCCTCGCCCATGGCGTTTGGCTCGACCGGCATGAGCTGGACCTGATCGCGGAACGCGGCGCCACCGTCGTCGCCAACCCGGCCGCCAACATGAAGCTCGCCGTCGGCGGGCTGCTCCCGTACCCGGCCGCGACCGCCGCGGGAGCCGCGCTCGGGCTCGGCACGGACGGCGTCTCTTCGAATTCGAACCTCGACATGTTCGAGGAGGTGAAGCTGTTCGCCCTCGGCCAGAAGCACGCCAGCGGCGACCCGTCGACGCTGCCGGCCGGGGAGGCGCTGGCGATCGCGCGCGGGATCCGCTCGCCGGTGCTGGGCGGGACGGCGCTCGCAGCCGGTCAGCCGGCCGACTTCCTACTGCTCCGCGGCTCAGATCCAGAGCTCTCCGCGGGCGACCTCGACGCCGATCTCGTCTACGCGGCCGGCGGCTCGATCGTTGACACCACGGTCGTCGCCGGCGAGGTGCTGATGCGGGATCGCGAGGTTTCCGATGCCGATGAGATCGTCGCCGAGGTCCGCGCGCGAGCCCGCCGGCTCACCGGCGTATAGCGTCCCGCCCGTGAGGAGCGCGGCGCGTTTTCCCGAGATCGCCGAGAAGGCCGGCCACTACGAGAGCTTCTATCTGAAGCTCGTCCAGCCCGGCGGTGGCAGGGGCGTCTGGATCCGCCATACCGTTCACAAGCGCCCCGGCGAGGAGATGACCTGCGCGCTCTGGTTCGTCCTCTTCGATTCTTCGGCCGCCGGACCGCGCGCCACCAAGCGCCAGTTCGGCGCGGACGAGCTCGGCGCCGCGCCCGGCACCTACATCGAGGTCGCCGATGCGTCGCTCACCGACGGCCGAGCGACCGGGCGCGTCGCCACGACGGCCCTGGAGGCGAAGTGGGACCTGAGCTTCGCCGACAGCCACGAGCCCTTCCACCACCTGCCGCGCGACTTCCTCTACCGCTCGAAGTTGCCAAAGACCAAGTTCCTCAGCCCATATCCCGACGCCGTCTTCAACGGCGAGGTCGACGTCGGCGGCGAGCGGATCGGCGTCGAGGACTGGCGCGGGATGATCGGCCACAACTGGGGCTCCGAGCATGCCGAGCGCTGGGTCTGGATCCAGGGCTCGGGGTTCGAGGGCCGCTCCCCGGAGGACTACTTCGACATGGCCGTCGGCCGGATCAAGGTTGGCGGCCGGACCACACCCTGGGTCGGCAACGCGATGCTGATGCTCGATGGCAAGGGGCATCGGCTCGGAGGATTCGGCCACGTCCCGAGCACCGAGGTGGAGGAGTCGCCGACCGGCGCGAGCTTTGGGCTCAGGGGCAAGGGCGTGAAGGTGACCGGCAACGTCAGCGCCGCGGCGGAGGATTTCGTGGCCTGGATCTACGCCGATCCGGTCGGACCGGAGCACAACACGCTCAACTGCTCGGTCTCGGACCTCGAGCTCGACGTCGAGCTGGACGGTGGCCCCGCCGAGCGGCTCACGGTCAAGGGAGCGGCGGCGTACGAGTTCGGAACCCGGGACACAGACCACGGCATCCCGCTGCAGCCCTACCCCGACGGCTGACTACTTCTTCTTGAAGAAGGCCCACGTATCGGGCAGGCCCAGGGCGCTCGCCAGCTGAGGACCGTTCACCTTGGTCTTGCCGCGGCTGCCGACGAGCTTGGCGCGCACGATCCGCGGCGAGGCGCCACGCTGGATGACGACGATCTTCCGCAGCTTGCCCCGCAGGCCCACGCTCCTGAGCGCCGAGCTCATTCGGCCGAGCGAGTACTTCCGCTTCCAGCGCTCGTACGGAGAGCCGGCGTCGGCCTCATAGGGATCGTCGACTCCCCGCAGGTACGGCACCGCCGGCTGCCCGAAGCCGAGCGAGGAGAACTCGTTGTTCTCGGTATGCCCGCCGGAGGTTGAGAAGAAGAAGGTCTGCGCGACCTTGCCGTTGTAGAGCACGACCTGCAGATGCGTGGCGCCCACCGCCTGATCGCTCTTCGCCGTCTCCGCGCCGACGCCGCCATATGCCTGGCTGCGAGTGTCGTCGAAGACGTCGAACGAGCCCCCGTGCGCAGCCGTCGAGAGCACGTAGGAGCGGGCGGCGACCGCCTGCGCCTTGAGAGCCTCGATCGGCCAGGAGGACGGCGATTCCTTGGAGACCACGCCGCGCACGTAGTCCTCGACATCGAGGACATTGATCGCGTCGAGGCCGCGCGACGCCGCCCTCACCTCGAGCGAGCCGCGGTATGTGCCCTTTCCAGCCACCACGACCGTCGGCGCGCCGACCGCCGTCATCGTGGCCCCACAGCGCGCGATCACCCCTCCCTTCTTCGAGCGGAGCACCACGCCGGCGCGCTTGCGCTTCGCCACGAACGTCTTCTTCGGCGCGAGACCCACGCCACACGCCGAGCTTGCCCCGTGAAAGGCGACGCTGCCCGCGGAGTCGCGCAACAGCACCCGGACCGCCTGGTCCGCGGTCGTCCCGATCGTGGTGCCCGTGTAGTAGTGGGTGAGGATCTGGTCGTACTTGAAGCCGTGCTTCGCGTAGCCGTAGGCGCCGTACTGGCTCATGCCGACGCCGTGGCCGAAGCCGGCGCCGTGGACGACCCAGACCTTCGCCGAGGCCGAGGCGGGAATCGCGATCGCGCACGCGAACGCGGCCAGCAGGATTCGGGTCCCCCGGAGCATCACCCCTGAATAACGGGCGGCGCGGCGGGAAGTTGCGGTTGCGTGCGTGAGCTAGGTTGTGGGTAAGCCAGGGAAGGAGAGGACACGATGGCGACCGAGACGATTCAGGCTGCGGACCACAAGCTCTACGTCGCCGGCGAGTGGATCGAGACCGGCGAGTGGTCGGAGGTCAAGGCCCCCTATGACGGAACCGTCGTCGGCCGAGTGCCGAAGGGCGACGCGGCCCTGGTGGACCGGGCGACCGACGAGGCTGCCGAGGCCTTCCTGGCCGACGAGTTTCCTGCCCACAAGCGCGCGGCAGTTCTCGCTCGGGCCGCCGAGCTCGTCGCCGAGCGCGAGGACGACCTGGCGATGACGATCGCCGCCGAGGCCGGCAAACCGGTGAAGACCGCCCGCGTCGAGGCGCAGCGCTGCGTGGGCACACTCGAGTTCGCCGCCGTCGAGGCGCGCAGCCTCACGGGGCACACGGTCCCGATGGACGCCGGGGTGGCCGGCGAGGGCAAGCTCGGCATCGTGATCCGCGTTCCCTACGGCGTGGTCGGCGCGATCAGCCCGTTCAACTTCCCCCTCAACCTGGTCGCGCACAAGCTCGGCCCTGCGATCGCCGCCGGCAACGCCGTCGTGCTGAAGCCCGCGGGCCAGACACCGATCTCCGCGATCAAGCTGACCGAGGTGTTCTACGACGCGGGGCTGCCCGAGAACTGGCTGCAGGTCGTCTGCGGCTCCGGCTCGGACGTGGGCAACGCGATCGTCGAGAGCGACAGGATCGGAGCGATCACCTTCACCGGCTCAGCCCAGGTCGGGTGGGACATTCGTTCCAAGGCCCCCCACAAGAAGGTCAACCTCGAGCTCGGCTCGAATGCGCCCCTGATCGTGAACGAGGATGGAGACTGGGAGACGGCGGCCGACAAGGCCCAGATCCACGCCTTCTCGCACGCGGGTCAGAGCTGCATCTCGGTGCAACGGATCCTCCTCCACGAGTCGATCGCCGATCAGTTCGCCGAGCGGTTTGTGAGGAACGTCGAGTCGCTGGTCACCGGTGACCCGATGGACGAGAACACCGACGTCGGACCCGTGATCTCCCCGGACGACCGTGACCGCGTCAAGGAGTGGATCGACGAAGCGGCGTCGAAGGGCGCGGAGATCCTCACCGGCGGTGAGCTGGTCGACGAGGACCGCTGCATCGTGCCGACCGTGATCAAGGATGACCCACGCGAGTGCCACACGTGGAAGGACGAGATCTTCGGACCCGTCGCCACCATCCATACATTCAAGAGATTCGAGGACGGGCTGGAGATGGCGAATGACTCTCGCTACGGCCTTCAGGCCGGCGTCTTCACCCGGGACATGGGCAACGGGATCAAGGCAGCCCAGAAGCTCGAGTTCGGCGGCGTCCTGATCAACGAGGTGCCGACATTCCGCACGGACCAGATGCCCTACGGCGGCGTCAAGGACTCTGGCAACACGCGAGAGGGCCCGCACTACGCGGTGCGCGAGCTGACCGAGGAGCGGTTGATCACCCTCCAGGGCTAGACGCCTCCCGCGGCGGTCGTCCAGACGGCCAGGGGGTTGCGCGACCGCGTTTTCCTTTCTAGGCTCGGTATGTCTTGTTCGTGGGAGAGGGAAGCTCGATCAGACGAGTTGTCGCGTGCGCCGTGCTGGTGGCGGCCGCCGCAGTGCTCATGCCCGCTTCGGCCCCGGCGGCCACGATCGCCGTCGACACGACGGACGACCAGTTCGACACAGACTCCGCCCACTGCTCGCTGCGGGAGGCGATCTACTCCGCCGACAGCTCCACGCACATCGCCACCTCCACGCCGCCGGCGCCGATCGCGCCATGCACGGCCGGCGACAAGTTCGTGGACGCTGACGTCATCGAGCTGCCCCCCGGGACCTACACCCTCACGATCGGCGGTAGAGACGAGAACGACGCCGAGACGGGGGACCTCGACATCTGGGAGGGCCTGGCGATCGAGGGAATGCCGGGCGGCCCGGTGGTCATCGACGGCGGTGGCGTCGACCGCGTCTTCCAGCTGCTGAGTGACCCACTCGTCACCCTGCGAAACCTGACGGTGACCGGCGGAGACGCGAGCGCACCGGCCTCCATCGACGAGACCGGTGGCGCGGTGGCTTTGACCGGGATCGGGAACCTCGCCGTCGAGCGGAGCACGTTGAGCGGAAACCAGGCGGATGGAAGCGGCGGCGGGATCGCCGCGGGCGCCACCCTCTCCCTCAGCAACTCGACGGTCTCAGGGAACACCTCCACCAACGCGCTTGGCGCCGGCGCGATCGACGCGGGGCTCGCCACCACCCTCAGCCTCGACCATGTCACGCTCACCGCGAACGCCGGCGGCGCCACCGGTGGGGTCAGCACGCCCTCGACGGGTGCCACGCTTCACGACTCGATCCTGGCGGGCAATTCGGGCCCCAACCCGGATTGCTCGGGAACGCTCGGCTCCGCGGGCGGGAACGTCGTCGGTAGCACGACCGGGTGCACCTTCAATTCGGTATCGAGCGACGCCCTCAACGTCTCCGCGCTCCTCGGGCCCCTGGCGAACAACGGTGGGACGACCTTCACCCACGCCCTGCTCTCGGGCAGCCCGGCGATCGACCGGGGGGTGGCGACCTGCGCGCCGACTGACCAGCGCGGCGTCGCGAGACCGCAGGGCCCGGCGTGCGACTCCGGCGCTTTCGAGCGGGTGCCGCCACCGGCGAGCTCCCCGCCGACGACGACCGCCACAACGACGATTCCGGATCTGACACCCGTGGTCGATCCGTGTCCGCCGCTCCGCAAGAAGCTCCGGAAGGCCAAGCGGAAGCTGCGGGCGGCGAGAAGGGCCGGCGACCCCACCGCCAAGCCGCGGCGCAAGGTACGCAAGCTGAAGCGGAAGCTGAAGCGGCTCGGCTGCTAGCCGGAGGGATCAGTCGTGCGGGCGGGCCATCTTGCGATGGTCGAGCGCTTCGTCGAGGACCGACTCCTCGACTCCCATCTCCCGGGCCACCTCGCGCAGTGGCCGCCCCGAGGTGTGGGCCTCCTTGACGATCTCCGCGGCCCGGTCGTAGCCGATGTGGGGGTTGAGCGCGGTCGCGGTGGCGAGGGTCGCCTCGGCGTGGCGCTCGAGCATCTCCTCGTTCGGCTCGATCCCGCTGACGCACTTGACGTCGAGGTGGCGAGCGGCAGCGGAGAGCAGCTTGATCGAGTCGAGCAGGTTGCGGGCGATCAGCGGCACCCGCACGTTGAGCTCGAACTGACCCTGACTCCCGGCCAGGGTGATGGCGGCGTCGTTGCCGACCACCTGATCGGCGACCTGGATGACGACCTCGGGGATCACCGGATTGACCTTGCCCGGCATGATCGATGAGCCCTTCTGCAGCTCGGGCAGGACGATCTCAGCGAGGCCCGCACGCGGCCCGGAGCCCATCAGCGCCAGATCGTTGGCGATCTTGAACAGCGAGACGGCCACGGTCTTCAGCGCTCCCGAGAGCTCCACCAGCGCGTCGCGATTTCCCTGCGCCTCGAAGGGGTCGGCGGGCTCGGCGATGTCCAGGCCCGTCTCGGCGCTGAGCTTCTCGCGGACCTTGGCCGCGAACTCGGGATGGGTGTTGAGGCCGGTCCCGGTCGCGGTGCCACCGAGCGGGATCTGCCCGACGCGCCCCAGGGTGGCGCGGACGCGCTCCGCCCCGAGCCTGATCTGCGCGGCGTAGCCCGAGAACTCCTGCCCAAGGGTCACGGGCACCGCGTCCATCAGGTGGGTGCGCCCGGCCTTGACGATGTCCGCAAACTCGTCGGCCTTCCGCTCCAGCGCGGCCCGGAGCTCGTCGAGCGCCGGCAGCAGATCGGAGTGCACCTCGCCCAGGGCCGCCAGGTGCACCGCGGAGGGAAAGACGTCGTTCGAGGACTGGCCCATGTTGACGTGGTCGTTCGGGTGGGCTTCGTCGCCGGCGAGCTCGGCGATCACCTCGTTGGCATTCATGTTCGAGGAGGTTCCCGAGCCCGTCTGGAAGACGTCGATCGGGAACTGGTCGTCGTGCTCGCCGGTGGCGACCTCGTCCCCAGCCTTGGCGATGCGCTCGGCCAGGTCCCCGTCGAGCTTGCCGAGCTCGGCGTTCGCACGGGCGGAGGCGGCCTTCAGCCTGCCGAGCCAGTGGATCACCGGAGCCGGGATCGGGTGGCCCGAGAGCTGGAAGTTCTCGACCGCTTTCGCGGTCTCGCCGCCCCAGAGCTCCTCGGCCGTCTTCGCTTCCATGAACCAGAGGCTACCTAGCCGAAGCGGTGCCCGGCGGCGTAGCCGCGGCCGAAGGCGCGCTCGAAGCTCGCCGACAGCGTCCCGCCAGTCTGGCTGAACCGGGCAGCGGAATTGAGGCGCCTGGACAGGTCGGTGTGGATCGCGTCGGCACCCTTGGCGACCGCACCGATCAGGTAGCCGAGCTGAAGGGTGGCCGGAGCGGAGCCGTTGCGCGCTTGGGCGTTCAGCTTGGTTGCCGCGACGATCATTGCCTGGCCGATGTTCGCCAGCTGCCCGGCGGCCTGCTCGGGGACCAGGCAGTCCGAGATCGGGGTCGTGCCCGCCAGGCGGACTTCAGCGGGTGCGCGCTCGAGCGCCCTCAGGTATCCCTCGTTGCCCACCAGGCATGCCGCCGGGGCGAGGTCGTTCTTCTTCGTGCCGCAGCCCGCGAAGGCGACGATGGCGGCGGCCACCACCACCGCGATGGACGATCGAAGGAGCACGAGCTGATCCTACGTCCGCCGCGGCCCATAACTTGATTCCCAGTGACCGGCGAGGCGACGCCCCTTCGGCCCATCGATCCGCTTGCGCATCGTGCACTGGAGGCGCTGATGCGGGCCGAGGCGAATCTCACCCGCCGCCTCGCGGCGGATCTCGAGCGGATCGGTGTGTCGGCGACAGGCTTCACGATGCTGGTCCTGCTGACCAGCGCGGGAGGCCGCCTCGAGCTGCGAACGATGCGTCGCCGCCTGGGGGCATCCAAGGCCACCGCAACGGAGGTCCTCGACACGCTCGAGAACCGCGGTTTCGTCAACCGGAGCCGGCTGGAGAGCGATCGCCGGGCGGTCGCCGTCGGCCTCACGGAGGCCGGCTACAACCTCGTCACGCATGCCTTCCCGGCGCACGCCGAGCGCGTGCGCGAGGCCTTCGGCGTCCTCGACGAGACCGAGAAGCGCCAGCTCGCGGACCTCTGCCGCAAGCTGGACCGCGCAGCCTAGGCGACCTAGTAGCGCGCGCGGCGTGGGGGCACGGCCGGGTCCTCGAGCGAGGGATCCCGCCTGCCGCGCACGAAGGTCAGATAGAGCCCGAGGATCAACCCGAACACGCCGACCACCATCAGGATCAGGCCGACGGTCGGGATGTCCACTGCCCGCCATTTGTCTTCCACCGCGTAGCGGAGGATCGCCCCCACCGCGATCAAAAAGAGCGATGTCCCGATTGTCATACTCCGCTCCTGCTCGCTGGCGTCAAGGACGAAACCCGCCCTGGACGCACGTCAGTCGAGGCGGCGGATCAGCTCGTTGACCGCCGGGACGCGGCTGGCGAAGTAGCCGGTCGCCAACAGCACCGCCTCCGGTAGCTTGCGGACTCGCTCCTCGATCGGAAGCGAATGCGGCGCCTCGGGCACCTTCTCCGGACGTCTAGACGAGACCTTGTCCGGACGTCTGAGTGCGTTTGGTATGCCCATTGGGGTGCTCCTCTTGCGGATTCCGTCTTCTGCGGGCGGAAACCGACCCCGTTGCCCTGCACCGGGTGCGGAATGCCTAGCCCCTGCCGATACTCGCGGTGAGGCCCGCTCCGAGCGTGCCTGCCGCGATCTGCCAGCGACTACCCGACTGGCTGGTCAGCCAAACACCCGCCCGTCAGCCGGCCCAGTGCGTTGCCAGGGCGGAGGGGGTCATGCCCGACAAGCGCAGGCAATCCCGCGTCATATGCGCCTGGTCGGCGTAGCCGAGGTCGGCGGCCACCCGAGCGAGGTCGCTTTCCCCGGCCGCGACGGCCCCGGCCTGGGCGACCAGGCGCCGGAAGCGCAGGACCCTGTCGAGCGTCTTCGGCCCGTAACCGACGGCCCGGTGGAAGCGGCGCCTGAGCTGGCGCTCGCCGATCCCGAGCGAGTCGGCCAACCGGTCGACGCGGCTGCCGGGAAAGCCGAGGCGACGGGTCGCGGCCAGCACCAGCGGATCGGGACCGACCTCCTGGATCCGCGAGCCGACCATCCGCTCGATCAGGTCGAATGCCTCGCCGTCATCGTTGCTCTCCCCGAGGCGCGCGGCGAGCTCGCTCGCCCGACCGCCTACGAGCTCCTCCAACCTGACGTGGACATCCAGCACCTCGCTTGCCGGCATTCCCAGCACGGCGCCGGCGACGCCCGGCCGGAGCCGGAGCCCAAGGATCCTCTCCCCGCGGGCGACCGGGCTGGGCCTGGCGCTTCGATCGAGGCCGGCAACCACCAACTCGCCCTCGCGCCAGAGCAGGTCCACGCATCCGTCAGGGAGGACGAGGACGGAATCGCTCGCCCCTTCGGCGACCTCCCGCACCCAGCGGCAGGCGACCAGCGAGTACGCGTCCCCCGACGGAGCGAGCTCGCGGTATCCGGTCATCGGACCAACCTAATGAACGTCCGAAATCTTCAAGGCAGGGGCTTTGTTGCCGCTTAGGGTCGGCCTCAATCGCAAATCTCGGAAGGGAGCCATCCCATGGAGCAGCGTCTCAGCCTGATCACACTCGGAATCTCGGACCTCGACCGCGCCCGCAAGTTCTACGAGGCCCTCGGCTGGAGGACCGGCGCCGGGCAGGCCGACGACATCGTCTTCTTCCAGGCTGGGTGCATGGTGGTCGCGCTCTGGGGCCGCGACAAGCTCGCCGAGGACAGCGCGGTCACGGACGGCGGGGGCTGGGGTGGCACCACGCTCGCCTACAACACTCGCTCGACCGACGAGGTCGACCGGGTGATCGAGGAAGCGCGAAAGGCGGGCGCGACGATCGGCCGCGAGCCCGCTGAGACCTTCTGGGGCGGGTACTCCGGGATCTTCATCGACCCCGATGGACACCCCTGGGAAGTCGCACATCATCCGCGCTGGACGATCGAGCAGGACGGGGCGCTGACGATTCCCAAGGACTGACTGCGAGAATCCGGCCCCCGTGGCCGGATTCCGCCCAGTAGACCCCAAGCAGTCCTTCCCCGAGCTCGAGGAGCGGATCCTCGAACGCTGGCGCGAGCGCGATGTCTTCCGCCGTTCCTTCGCCAACCGCGCCGGCGCGCCCCTGTGGAGCTTCTACGAGGGGCCGCCCACCGCGAACGGGCGGCCGGGGTCGCACCACGTCCTCGCGCGCGTCTTCAAGGACATCTATCCGCGCTTCAAGACCATGACCGGCCACCGGGTCCCGCGGAAGGCGGGCTGGGACTGCCACGGCCTCCCGGTCGAGCTCGAGGTCGAGCGCGAGTTGGGGATCACCTCGAAGGAGGAGATCGAGGAGTTCGGGATCGCCGAGTTCAACGCCCGCTGCCGGGAGTCGGTGTTCCGCTACGTCGAGGACTGGAATCGCCTGACCGAGCGCGTCGGGTTCTGGCTCGACCTCGACGACCCGTACGTGACGATGACCAACTCCTACATCGAGTCGGTCTGGTGGGCCCTGCGGCGGATGTGGGACGACGGCCGCCTCTACGAGGACTACAAGGTCGTCCCGTACTGCCCGCGCGACGGCACCGCGCTCTCCTCCCACGAGGTCGCGCTCGGGTACCACGACGTCGAGGACCCCGCTGTCTACGTGAAGCTCCCGATCCGCGAGCCGGCGCCGAGCGACCAGATCCCGGAGTCGCCGCTCGAGCCCGGCGACCAGCTCCTCATCTGGACCACCACGCCCTGGACGCTGATCACCAACGCCGCGGTCGCCGCCGGCGCCGAGATCGAGTACGTGAGAGCGCGGGTCGGGGAAGAGGTGTTCGTGATGGCCCGGGACCGCGTCGAGCACGTCCTGGGGGAGGAGGCCGAGGTGCTCGCCCACTTCCCGGGCGAGACGATCGCCGGAACCTCCTACGAGCCGCCGTTCGACTACATCACGGACTTCGGCCCGCGCGGCCACACGGTCCTCCTCGCCGACTTCGTCACCACCGAGGAGGGGACCGGCCTGGTTCACACGGCGATCGCCTTCGGCGAGGACGACTTCCGGCTCGGCGAGCAGTACGGGATCACGCTCCAGAACCCCGTCGATCTGCGGGGCCGCTTCGACGAGCGGATCACGGACTTCCAGGGCCAGTTCGTCAAGGACGCCGACCCGGCGATCGTCGAGGCGCTGGAGGAGAGGGGCAAGCTGCTGCGCGCCGAGGCCTACCTGCACGCCTATCCGCACTGCTGGCGCTGCGACACCCCGCTTCTCTACTACGCGAAGGCGAGCTGGTACGTGAAGACCACCGAGGTACGCGACCGGATGCTCGCCGCCAATGAGGAGATCGGCTGGCACCCCGAGCACATCAAGCACGGCCGGTTCGGCAAGTGGCTCGAGGGCAACGTCGACTGGGCGCTCTCGCGCGACCGCTACTGGGGCACCCCGCTGCCGATCTGGGAGTGCGACCAGAGCGACTGCGAGGAGCGCTTCTGCGCGGGGTCGATCGCCGAGTTGCGAGAGAAGGGGGCAGAGGTCCCCGACGATCTGCACCGCCCCTACATCGACGACGCCAGCTTCGCCTGCGAGCGCGACGGCTGCGACGGGACGATGCGCCGCGTCGCCTCCGTGATCGACACGTGGTTCGACTCCGGCTCGATGCCGTGGGCGCAGTACCACTACCCGTTCGAGAACGAGGACCTGTTCAAGGACCGCTTCCCCGCCGACTTCATCTGCGAGGCGATCGACCAGACCCGCGGCTGGTTCTACACGCTGCTCGCCGAGTCGGTCCTCCTCTTCGACACCTCGAGCTACCGCAACGTGGTCTGCCTCGGCCTGATCCTCGACCCGGAGGGCCAGAAGATGTCGAAGAGCCGCGGCAATGTGGTCGAGCCCTGGGACGTGATCGCCCGCCACGGCGCCGACGCATTTCGCTGGTACTACTTCGCCTCCCAGCAGCCCTGGGCCGGGTATCGCTTCTCGGTCGACACCGTCGGGGACTCCGTCCGCCACTTCCTCCTCACGGTCTGGAACACCTACTCGTTCTGGGTGCTCTACGCGAACGCAACGGGCCTCGAGCCGGAGGCGCTCGCGCAGGTCTGGAGCTCGGGCGGCAGGGGAGATGGATCCGCGGGCGAGCTCGATCGCTGGGCGCTCTCCCGCCTGCAGCGGACGATCGCCGAGGTCCGCGAGCACATGGACGCCTTCGATTGCACGACGGCCGCTCGCGTGATCGCGGACTACACCGAGGAGCTGTCCAACTGGTACGTACGGCTGACCCGGCGTCGATTCTGGGACGGTGACGAGACGGCCTTCGCCACCCTGCGGCACTGCCTGATCACGGCGATCACCCTGCTTGCCCCCTTCACGCCATTCCTCGCCGATGAGATCTACGTCAACCTCGCCGTCGGGACCGATGAGGATGCCTTCGGCGACTGCCCCGACTCAGTCCATCTCTGCGACTACCCGGAGGTCGACCCCACGTTGATCGACGAGCAGCTGGAGGCCGGGATGGAGGCCGTCCGCCGCACGGTCGAGCTCGGCAGGGCAGCGCGCTCGCAGGCGAAGGTGAAGCTCCGCCAGCCGCTCCGCAAGGCCGTGGTCGTGGCCTCCGACGCCGAGCGCGAGGCGATCGAGCGCCTGGCCGGGGTCGTCGCCTCCGAGCTCAACGTCAAGGAGCTCGACTTCGTCCGGACCGAGGCCGAGCTGGTCTCCTATCGGGTGAAGCCCAACTACCGCTCACTCGGGCCGCGCTTCGGCAAGAGCATGCCGCAGGTCGCCGCGGCGGTCGAGGCCCTCGACGCCGCCGGCGTCGCCGGGCAGCTGGAGGCCGGCGCCGAGGTCGGGATATCGATCGACGGCTCCGAGCACACGCTCTCGGCCGACGACATCAACCTCGTCATGGAGCCGCTCGAGGGCTACCAGGTGGAGGCCGAGTCGGGCCACGCGGTCGCCCTGGAGCTCGACCTCGACGAGGAGCTCCGCCGCGAGGGCCTCGCGCGCGAGGTCGTCCGCGCCGTCCAGGAGGCCCGCAAGCAGGCCGGCCTGGAGGTCTCCGACCGGATCTCGCTGGAGCTCGGCGGCGACGACGAGCTCCTGTCCGCCGCCCGCGAGCACGAGAGCTACATCGCGGGCGAGACCCTGGCGACCTCGGTCGACTACGGCGCCGACGGCGCCGGCGAGCAGGCGACGATCGAGGGCCGGGAGCTGCGGATCGCGGTCAGCAAGGCCTGAGTGCCCGACGCGGTGATCTTCGACCTGGACGGCGTCCTGGTCGATTCCGAGGCGGTCTGGGACGACGTTCGCAGGCGGTTCACCGAGGAGAGCGGCGGCCACTGGCACGAGGCTGCCACGCGAGAGATGCTCGGAATGAGCTCCCTCGAGTGGTCGCGCTACGTCCGGGACCGCCTCGGCGTGGACATGGATCCGGCGGAGATCTCCTCCGCGGTCGCGAACCGGGTCGCCGAGGGCTACCGGGAGAGGCTGCCCCTGCTTCCCGGCGCCGTCGAGGCGGTCGAATCCCTCGCCGCCGAGTGGCCGCTCGGCCTCGCGTCCTCGTCGAACCGGCACGTGATCGACCTCGTTCTCGATCTGGCGGGAGTGGCCGACGCCTTCCAGGCGACCGTCTCCTCGGAGGAGGTCGGTGCGGGCAAGCCGGCGCCCGACGTCTATCTGGAGACGGCGAAGCGGCTCGGCGTCGATCCGGCGTCGTGCGTGGCAATCGAGGACTCGACCAACGGAATTCGCTCGGCGCACGCGGCCGGAATGGCCGTGATCGCCGTACCGAACGAGGACTTCCCGCCCGAGTCGGCCGCACTCGAGCTGGCGGACGTGAAGCTCAAATCGCTCACCGAGGTCACGTCCGGGACGGTCCACCGCCTCCGCCGGCGGCGCGGTTGGTGAGTTTCCAACCGACGGGGGTCGATAACTCACCAAGGCCGCCGATTAGGCTCCCCGCATGGAGCTCGGAGGCGATACGAAAGCCGTCCTCCTCGCCGCGGGTTTGATCTTTCTCGGCGCGCTCCTGCTCGGCGTCTGGAAGTACCGGGGGATGGCGGCGAGCCCCGAGGGACTCGCCCATCCCTACATCGACACCGCCCACCGAGCCGCGCTCCTCTACTCGTTCGCGACGCTGCTGATTGCCACCTTCGTCGAGCTCTCTGGCTGGAGCACGGCCGTCAACCTGATTGCGGCGTTCGCGGTGATCGCCTTCTTCGTCGCCGCGATCCTTAGCTACGCATGGCAGGGGATGCGCAAGGAGACCGACAACCAGTTCCGTGAGGGCGACGAGCCGCCCGGCCAGCACCCGTTCATGTGGGCGCTGATCGTGGTCGAGATCGGCGGATTCTCGGTCCTGCTCGCCGGCTTCGTCAGCGAGCAGATCCTCTAGGCGACGATCGCCTCGGCCTCGATCTCGACCTTCCAGCGCGGGTCGAGCAGAGCGGCGACGACCACCATGGACGCGGCGGGCCTCACCGATCGCCGGTTCGAGCGCGGGCTGAAGGCCCTACTCGACGGCTTCGAGGCGAATCTGAAGAACCCGAAGAAGCTGTAGCTACGCCAGAACGGGTTCGAGCTCTGACTCGAGCCGCGCCTTCGGCCTGGCGCCGACCAGCCGGGTGACCGCCTCGCCGCCCTTGAAGACGATCATCGTCGGGATCGAGAGGACCTCGTACTTGGCCGCGGTCTGCGGGTTCTCGTCGGTGTTGAGGCTGACGATCGTGAGGTCATCTCGCTCGGAGTCGATCTCCTCGAGGACAGGGTGGACCACTCGGCACGGACCGCACCAGGGAGCCCAGAAGTCGACGAGGACGGGACCGTCGGCGTCGAGAACGTCGGACTGGAATGTCGCGTCGGTTACGTCGTTGAGCTTGCCCGGCACTTTGGTCTCCTAGGTCGTGGTTGCGGGTCTGCTGTTGAGTCTAGCCAGACCGTCCATAGTTACTATACAAAGTGAAGCGAGTCCCTACCACCGCCTGAAGCGCATGGCGGGCACTCGCCACATCGCCTCGGCGACGATCGACTTGCTCATCTTCGACGTCCCGTCGGCGCGGTCCTTGAACACGATCGGCACCTCGACCACCCGGAACCCCGACTTGATGGCGCGATAGGTCGTCTCGACCTGGAACGCGTACCCCCGGGCCTCGATCGTGTCGAGGTCGATCGTCTCGAGCACGATCCGGCGAAAGCACTTGAAGCCGCCGGTCAGATCCTTGATCGGCAGCCCCAAGGCCGCCCGCGCGTATGCGCTGCCGCCGCGGCTGATCAATCGCCGCAGCGGCCCCCACTCGGTGATCCCGCCGCCGGGGACGTAGCGGCTGCCGATCGCGAGGTCGGCTCGCTCGGTTGCCTGGATCAGCCGGGGCAGGTAGCTCGGGTCGTGGGAGAAGTCCGCGTCCATCTCGATGATCCGCTCGGCGCCGCCGTCGAGCGCGACGCGAAAGCCTGCGAGGTAGGCGGGCCCGAGGCCCTCCTTTCGCTCGCGGTGGAGCACCGCAACCGAGTCATCCGCCTCCGCCAGCCGATCGGCGATCTCACCGGTGCCGTCGGGCGAGTTGTCGTCGACGATCAGGACCCGCCGCGAGGGCGGCAGCTGCTCCAGCACGGCGCCGACGACCCGCTCGAGGTTCTCGGCCTCGTTGTAGGTGGGGAGGATCACCCAGACGTCGGCCGTCCGGAGAGGGGGCGCGGGCACGGCGGCAAGATAGCCGCCACCAATAACTTTGAGCTATGCGCAACGCCGAGATAGCCGCCGCGCTGCGCGAGCTGGGCATTCTCTACGAGCTCGACGGCGCCGATCGCTTCCGAGTGCTCGCCTACAAGGAGGCCGCGCGGACCGTGGCGCAGAGCCCGGTCTCGATCGAGCAACTCGCCGAGGAGGGGCGCCTCACCGAGCTCCCGAACGTCGGCAAGACCCTGGCCCAGAAGATCGAGACCCTGATCGAGACCGGAAGCATCCCGTCCGCCGACAACCTGAAGGCGAAGTTCCCGGCGACCCTGGTGGAGGTGACGCGGGTGCCGGGTCTGGGCGCGAAGACGGCGAGGCGCATCTACGACGAGGTCGGAGTCGAGAATCTCATCCAGCTCAAGGAGGCCGCCGAGCAGGGCCGGATCGCGGGAATCCGCGGCCTCGGCCCGAAGACCGAGGAGAACATCCTCTCCTCGCTCGAGGGTGTTACCGAGGATGGGATCGGCGAGCGACTGCTCCTCTCCCATGTCCTCCCGATCGCGGACGAGATCTGCAGCGACCTGATGGAGCTCGGCGTGGCGAGCCGGATCGAGGTCGCCGGCTCCGCCCGTCGGTGGGCCGAGACCTGCAAGGACCTCGACCTGATCGCGATCACCGACCGACCGGCGGAGCTCGCGAAGGCCCTCGCGACCCACGGCCTCTCGGCGGAGACCCGGCGCGGCGGAGACGCGGCGGCGAGTGTGCTCACGCATTCGGGCCTGAAAATCGACCTGCGGATCGGCGCCGCGGATGTGCTCGGCAACCTTCTCCAGCACTTCACCGGATCCGCGGCCCACAACGTCCAGCTCCGCGAGCGGGCCCTGGCGCGCGGGTACTCCGTCAGCGAATACGGCGTCGCCGAGGTCGAGGGGAAGAAGGTCCACAAGTTCGCGGACGAGGCCGGCGTGTACGAGCTGCTCGGCCTGCCGTACATCGAGCCTGAGCTGCGGGAGGGGCGGGGCGAGATCGAGGCCGGTGACACCGGCGAGCTGCCGGAGCTGGTCACCGTCGAGGACATCCGCGGCGACCTCCACTGCCACACCACCCTCTCGGACGGGCGCAACTCGCTCGAGGAGATGGCCGAGGCCGCGCGCCGGCGCGGCTACGCGTACCTCGCGGTCACAGACCACTCGGCGACCCACGGCTTCGGCAACGACGTCACCCCCCGGCAGCTGGCGAAGCGAATCGAGGAGATCCGGGCCTGGAACGAGTCGGCGCCGCGCGGCTTCAGGCTGCTCGCCGGCTCGGAGGTGAACATCGGGCTCGACGGCTCGCCCGACTACTCGGACGAGCTGCTCGCCGAGCTCGATTGGGTGATCTGCAGCGTCCACACCTCGTTCGCGATCTCCGAGAAGGCGATGACCGAGCGCGTGATCGCCGCCATGGAGCATCCGCTGGTCGACTGCATCGGGCACCTCACCGGCCGTCTCCTGCTGCGCCGGGAGCCCTACGCCGTCGACATCGAGCGAATCGCCGAGGCAGCCGCCCGCACCGGGACGATGATGGAGATCAACGGCAACCCGAACCGGCGGGATCTGAACGAGGGCCACGCCAAGCTGGCCGCCGAGGCCGGGGTGCGGATCGTCTGCAACACGGACGCCCACGGCACCGAGACCCTGGACAACATCAAGTACTCCGTTGCGACGGCCCGCCGCGCATGGCTGAGCGCAAAGCAGGTCGCGAACACGCGCGCCTGGCGCTCGTTCGCGCCGCTCAGAAAGCGTCAGCGTGGCTGATTGAGGCGGGCCCTGGCGGGAGGCAGCCTGGAGCTGCCGGGCGCGCGCATCCCGTCGAGCATCACCTCGAGGAACCGCTCCCAGTTCATCGCGGGCATGCTGCCCTCCGCCGCGCCGGTCACCGCGCTGAGACCGCAGATCATCGTCGGGATGTCCTCGATCATCAGGTCCTTCCGCATCTCACCGGCCCGCTGGGCCTTGCGCATCAGCTTGTCGCTCAGCTCGACGAGCCCGGACTTGGCGGCGGCCGCCTCTCCCACGAGGGGCCGCGCCCCGAGGACCTCCGACAGGCCACGGTCGTCAGCCTGGAGCTTGGCCGACCAACGCATCAACTCGCAGAACGCCTGCCACGCGTCCTCACGCTCGAGCGCCTCGGCCGTCCGGGCCGCCATCGTGTCGAAGCGGTCCTTGATGAGCGCGTCGAGCAGCGCCTCCTTGTTGGGGAAATGCCTGTAGACCGTCCCGACGCCGACCCCGGCGGCGCGAGCGATGTCCTCCATCTGGCAGTCGAAGCCCTGCTCGGCGAAGCCCTCCCGGGCCGCCTCGAGAATTGCCTCGCGGTTCCGCCGGGCATCCGCCCGCTGAGTGGGCAGCGCCTCCGGCTTGGTCTTGGCGGTGGGGGGAGTCATCAGCTGTGTGAGGGATGCACGCAAACGGAATCCAGATTCCGTATAGTGCCGTAAGCGAAAGCGGAATTCAGCTTCCGATTCCGGACGAACGATACCCGACCTGTCCATTGCGCCGATCTCCGTTCGTTGTAAGAGTGACAAGGCACCGACACCCCGCACCGCGAAAGGAGTCAGGGGGATGACCACAGCCCAGGAATATCTCGAGAAGCGCTGGACCGCGCTGATCCTCCTCTGCGTCGCGCAGTTCATCGTGGTTCTCGATGCGTCCATCGTCAACGTCGCCCTGCCGAGCATCGGCAAGGGCCTTCACTTCTCCGAGGAGAACCTCCCGTGGGTCGTGAACGCCTACGTGATCGCCTTCGGCGGCTTCCTGCTGCTCGGTGGCCGGGCGGCCGACCTGCTCGGCCGGCGGCGGGTCTTCATGGCCGGCCTGTTCGTGGTCGGCGCCGCCTCCCTCGCCGCCGGATTCGCGGCCACGCAGGGCCAGCTGATCGCGGCGCGGGCCGCTCAGGGCCTGGGCGCGGCGATCGTCTCGCCGGCGGCACTTTCGATCGTCACCAGCCTCTTCAAGGACGGGGCCGAGCGCAACAAGGCCCTCGGGGCCTGGGGCGCGGTCGCGGGGTCCGCGGGCGCCGCGGGCGTCCTGCTCGGCGGCATCCTCACCGATGGACTCGGCTGGCAGTGGGTCCTGTGGGTGAACGTCCCGGTGGCGGCGATCGCGCTGGCGCTGACGCCCGGCCTGATCGGTGAGAGCCGCTCGGAGTCCGCAACGCGCCACTTCGACGCGGCGGGTGCGGTCACCGTCACGGCCGGCCTCTCGGTGCTGGCCTATGCGTTCCTCGACGCCAGCAACTCGGGTTGGGGCTCGACGAAGATCGTCAGCCTGCTGGGTCTGTCGGTCGCCCTGATCGCGGCCTTCGTGGCCATCGAGCTGCGCTCGAAGGCGCCGCTGGTCCCGTTCCGGATCTTCCGGCTGAGGACGCTGACCGGCGCGAACGTCGTCGGCCTGCTCCTTGGGGCATCGCTGTTCTCGATGTTCTTCTTCATCTCCCTGTACATGCAGCAGGTGCTGGGCTACAGCCCGATTCACGCCGGGCTCTCCTACCTGCCCCTGGCGGTGACGATCATCCTCGCGGCCGGTCTCGGCGGCCAGCTCGTCACCCGGTTCGGCTTCAAGCCGATCCTGGCGGCCGGACTGACCTTCGTTTCGGTCGGGCTGCTCTGGTTCAGCCAGATCTCGGTCGGCGGCGGCTTCCTGACCGACATCCTCGGTCCGTCCGTCCTCGCGGCGATCGGGCTCGGATTCGGGTTCGTCACCTCGACGATCGCCGCCGTCTCCGGAGTGGAGGACCGCGAGCAAGGTCTGGCCAGCGGCCTGATCAACACCTCGCAGCAGATCGGTGGCGCGCTCGGCCTCGCGGTGCTCTCCACGCTCGCCACCACGCGCACGAACGACGTGATGGCGACCGGCACCTCGAGCCTCCCCAACGCGCTCACCGAGGGGTTCCAGACAGCCTTCCTGGGCGGCGCGGTGATCGCGGCACTGGGCGTGGTCGCGACGCTGGTCCTGATCCGGACCCGAGACAGCAAGGCGCACGTTCAGATGTCGAACGCTGACGAGGCGAGCGCCGAGGCCGCTCCCGCCTGAGGGCGAAGCGGTCTAAGCCGGGGCGGTGGGCGGCGGGGGTGGGTGTCCCGGCGGCGGCCGGCCCCTTCGCAGCCCTGGGGTTCGAACCAGCCTGACCGGCTGCAGCGCCGACCCGGACTCGACGTAGAAGCGAACGCCGTCGCGCTCCTCGATGGCCGCCACCGCTCCCTCTCTCGCGCGCAGGGTCAGCGCCGCGCCCAGGGCGAAGCCGGCGCCCACCGCGGCGACTCCTGAGAAGACCAGGCCGAGCCCGCCGGCGATCGCCGCGAAGGCGCCGAGGGGCCAGAGCCGCGCCAGGGCGGCCCGCGTCGGGTTGCCGAGAGAGGGAAGAGAGGTCGCCGTCCGGGCCTCCGCCAGCGCGGGCCGCATCGCTTCCGCGGCGTTGGCGGGTCGCCCCAGGACGATGCCGCCGGCCAGCGCGACGATCCACCAGCCGGCCGCCACGTACAGGGTCAGGGTGTCCTCCGACGCGCTCGCCGAGATCACGGTGATGGCTGCCAGGGCGGTGGCGGCGCCCGCGGCGAGCAGGACGGTCGTTCGGAGGAGGTCGCAGAAGGCCATAGCCTTAAACGGGTCGCTCCTCGGCTTCGCCTGCGGGGCGCCCTCGCATAAGCGCCTCGAGCACGCGGAGGAATCCCTCTGGGCCATCGACCGTGAGGTCAGCGGCGCGCGAGACCTCCGGTGGGGATTCCTCAGAGGCGACCGCGATGCAGGCGGTGGCGCCGAGCTTCCCATCCTCCCGCAGCGTCCTCAGGGCCGTGAAGGCGTCTACGTCGGTCCGATCGTCGCCGCCGTAGAGCGCCGCGTGCACCGGCCGTGCCGGAATCAGGGCGGCGACGGCCATGCCCTTGCTGATCGGGACGTTCGGGCGGATCTCCAGGACCTTCCGGCCGCGGTGCGGGATCAGCTCCTTCAGTTCCGCCTCGCTGGCGATTTCGCGGGCGAGCGACTCGGCGGCCCCCTCGTTCTCGGCGCCGCGCCAATGCAGGGCGACGATCGCGCCCTTGTCCTCGATCCTGATCCCCACGCGCTCCAGCTCCGAGCGGTCCAGGCTCTGGACGAACTTCGGCGCGTCCTCCTCGTGTCCGTCGAGGGAGGGGTCCGGCCGCACCTCCTCGCCCGGGAGGAGCAGCTCGAAGCCGTGATTGCCCGAGTAGGCCAACTCGTCCAGGCCGACGATGCGACGCGCCTCCAGCGCCCGGCGACCGCTCAGGCAGCCCACCAGGGCATAGCGCTCGGCGAGCGCCCGGAGTAGATCGCGCGTTCGCTCGGGCACGGCGGCATCGACGGGATCATGCACGATCGGCGCAATGGTTCCGTCGACGTCGGTGAGGACGGCCGAGTGGGCGGGATCCCGGCGGAGCGGCAGGAGCAGCCGTTCGAGGGAGCCGTCATCTGTCTCCGCGGGACGCATCGCCGTAGTATCGCCCGCCATGCCCGACATGCCCCGAACCCTGAAGCTGGCGTTGATCGGCACGGCGGGCGGCGTGTTCAGTGGCCTGCTCGGAGTGGGCGGTGGCAGCTTGATCGTTCCGCTGCTGATCGTCTGGCTCGGCTATGGCGCGCGGGAGGCGGCCGGGACGAGCATGATGGCGATCGTCGTGATCGCCGCAGTAGCCGTGAGCCTGCAGGGGATCTATGGCAACGTCGACCCGGCCAACGCCGCCCTGGTCGGCCTGCCCGCGATCGGCGGGGCGGTGGCGGGCACCGCACTCCAGCAGCGCATATCTGAGCGGGCGATTGCCCTGCTCTTCGCCGGCCTGCTGGTCGTCGTCGCCGCGAAGCTGATCGTCTCGTGAGCTCGATCGCCGCCGCAATCACGGGATTCGCCGCCGGAATGGTCGGCGGGCTGCTCGGCGTCGGTGGCGGCATCCTCTTCGTGCCGGCGCTTGTGATCTTCATGGGCGAGACGCAGGTCCGCGCCGAGGCGACGTCGCTGTTGGCGATCGTCCCGGTCGCGCTCGTGGCCGTCTGGCGGCAGAGGGGCTACGGCAACATCCGGGTACGAGAGGGGCTCGTGATCGGGGCGCTCTCACCGATCGGGGTGGGGATCGGAGTCGTCGCCGCCAACTCCATTCCGCAGCGGGCCCTCGAGCTGACCTTCGCGGGACTCGCGCTGCTGATCGCCGCTCAGCTCTTCGTCCAGGCCCTCAGGCCCTCGGGCACACGCCCCGAGTAGTCCCTGCATTATTGGTAGGTCCGGGCTCAGGGCGGCTGTAACACTGTTGGTGCACGCAGGCTGGGATCAGAGGAGACCCGTCCGCAGGCTGAGCATTGGCCTCGGCGCGAACGGCGCCATCCGGACCTCGAGGCGAGACATCGCCATCCGCGCCTGCGAGAGGATCCTCGCGGAGACGAGCGCCAGCACGGCCGAGCACTCCAGTGATGTCGTCCTGATCACACAGGCGATCGGCGAGCGAATGGGAATCGCGGGCGCCGAGACCGACGAGCTGCTCGCGTCCGCGCGGCTCCACGACATCGGGAAGGCGTGGATACCTAGACGGATTCTCGAGAAGCCGGGGCCTCTCTCCGACGACGAATGGAAGCTGATGCGAGAGCACACCGTCGTGGGCGAGGAGATCCTGAGCACGGTCGCCGAGCTCAAGGAGGTCGGCCGGATCGTTCGTCATTCGCATGAGCGCTGGGACGGAGGCGGCTACCCCGATGGCCTGAAGGGCGACGAGGTCCCGCTCGGGAGCCGAATCGTCTTCTGCGCGGACACCTTCCACGCGATCCGCTGCGACCGGCCCTACCGGGCGGGACGCTCGGCGGCCGAGGCCGTGACCGAGATCAAGCGCTGCGCGGGCACGCAGTTCGATCCCGAGGTCGCCGCCGCCCTTGAGGTGGTCGTTCGCGACACACGTCGCCGGTCCGGGGTTGCACGCTCACCGCGGCTGATCGCCCTGCTCATGTGCCTGGTCGTCGGTGGAGCGGGGACGGCCCTCGCCCACTCGGATCTGCTTGGCTCCGCCCCCGCTGCGGCTTCAGTCCGAACTCCGCCCCCTGGGTGCGGCACGGCTGCGTGTCCGACGGTCGCCGGGCCGGTGGGTGGCCTTTCGGCGGTCGGCGAGCCGGGAGCCATTCTCTTCCCGCGGGCTCTCTTTCCCGCCCTGCCGGGACAGCTGCATGGAGGCGCCACGGGCGGGAACCGCGGCACGGGCGGGACAAAGGAAGACCAGGGAAAGAGCGACTCGTCGCAGCAGGGTGGGTCAGGCAAATCGAGCGGCGCGGACGTGGCGAGCTCGGGCGGCTCACACAGCAGCGGCAAGTCGGGCTTCGCGGGAGCCCACACACCGAGCCACCCGTCCTCCGGCCGTAGCCGCGGCGGTGGCTCCGGACGGTCGGGCGCGAGCCGTCCATCGAGCGGAGGTGATCCGTCGAGCCGTGGCAAATCAGGAAGCTCACCCGGCAACAGCGCCGCCAGCACCGGGGGCGGCGCCTCCCACGGCAACTCCGGTAGCTCCACCAGCTCCGGCACCTCCGGTAGCGCCGGCACCTCCGGTAGCTCCGGCACCTCCGGTCCGGGGAACTTGGGGAACGCGGAGAATGCGGGGAACGCGGAGAATGCGGGGAACGCGGGCGGAGCCACTGGATCCCATCGGCCCTGACGCGCTGCCCTAGAGGCCGTGCTCGAGCGCGCCCTTGATGCCGGCGTCCAGGGAATTCAGCCGGTAGAGCGCCAGTGCCTCCGGAGTGCCGAAGCCCCGTCCTCCTGAGCCCGAGCGGCTCCCGTCGGCGCCGTGGTGCGAGAGGATGCAGTGGAGCAGAGACGCACGGCGCTCGGGCGGCAGCCCTCCGGCGGCGGCCCCAACGATCTCGGCTCCCAGCGGGAGGTGACCGATCAGGCGTCCCTCCTCGGTGATCCCGAACTCCGCGCCGTAGCTGAACTCGCGCGTCTTGCCGACGTCGTGGAGCAGCGCGGACGCCATCAGCACGTCCGAATTGAGGCGCGGATGGAGCTGGCAGACCTCGCCGACGAGGGTGCCGACCGCGACGGTGTGCTCCATCAGCCCCCCCACGTAGGCGTGGTGTCCCGCCCTGGTGCAGGGGGCACGCCGGAACTCGGCTGCGACGGGCCCCGTGAACAAGACGCGCTCGACCACCTGGCGAAGCGGCTCGTCGTGAACCTCGCGGGTGAGGTGCTCCAGGAATCCCTCGAGCTCCTCGGCGTCCCTGTACGCCGCGGGAAGGAACTCGGACGGGTCCAGCTCGGCCTCCTCGACCGTCTGGATGTCCTCGACCTCTGCGACCAGCTCGCCCCGGAAGCGCTCCACCTTGCCTGAGACGCGGATCGCGTCACCTCGCTCGAAGCGCCCGGCCAGCCGGTCGACCTCCCGGAACGCCCGGGCGGGAATGGAGCCGCTGCGGTCCCGCAGCTCCAAGGACAGGTAGATGGACCCGTTGCGCGCGGAGAGCCGGTCCTTGCGCACGCAGGCGAACACACCTCGAAAGCGCTGTCCAGGCTGCAGCTCCGCGATCTGAGGTGCGGTCGCCGTCGCTTCCACCGGATGAGTGTCCAGACTCGGCCGGACACCAGCGGAGCCCGACCGGGGGTCTCGCGGCGGGCAACTCGCTAGTCTCGAATCATGGACGCGCTCGCCTGGGAGGCCGAGCCCCCGCAGCTTCGATCTCCGGTCCTCGTCTGTGCCTTCGCCGGCTGGAACGACGCGGCGGGCTCGGCGACGACGGCTCTGACCACCGCCGCCGAGTCCCTCGACGCCGAGGTGATCGCCCAGATCGATCCCGAGGAGTTCTTCGACTTCCAGGCGAACAGGCCGACGATCCAGATGATCGACAGCGAGACCCGGGAGATCGAATGGCCGGGCAACGTCCTGCTGAGCGCCACTCCCCCCGGTGCCGAGCGAGACCTCGTTCTGCTCGCCGGCACGGAGCCGAATCTCCGCTGGCGGACCTTCGCGGACGGGATCGCGGACGCGGCCGAGCTGCTCGGCGTCGAGATGGTGGTCACCCTCGGCGCTCTGATCGCCGACGTCGCGCACACCCTGCCCGTGCCGATCACCGGACTCGCATCGGACGAGAGGCTCGTCGAGGAGCTCGAGCTCGCGCGCTCGAACTACGAGGGGCCGACCGGCGTCGTCGGCGTTCTCCACGACTCCTGCCGCCGGCGCGGGATTCCGTCGGCGAGCCTCTGGGCGGCGGTCCCTCACTACGTCGCCGCGGTCCCCAACCCGAAGGCCGCTCTCGCACTGCTGCGCAGGCTCGAGGGACTGGTCGGCGTGGCGGTGGAGGCGTCCGGCCTCGAGGAGGAGTCCGACTCCTATGAGAGCCAGGTGACCCGCGCGGTCGCTGCCAACCCGGAGATCGAGGAGCTCGTCCAGCGGCTCGAGGCCGAGCAGGCCGACAGCCTGGACGTACAGGAGGATGTTCCCTCGGGGGAGTCCCTCGCGCGCGACTTCGAGCGCTACCTGCGCCAGCAGGGCGGCAGCCCCGAGGCCTAGCCCGGAGCGACCTGTGCGGGCGGCTGCTGCAGCCGCGATCTGATGGCGAAGCCGGATCCCCTCATGCGACAAGCCTTTCCACCAGGCGGCGGAGCTGGGGCCTGAACTCCGCGGCCGCCCGCGCCGCGTCATCCTCTCGGCCCAGCGCACGCTCGCCAAGGCCGTCGATCGCCGCGACGACCAGGCTCGCGTCCGCGCCCGGATCGGTGCTGCCTAGCTTCTCCATCGCCCCCGCGACGGCAAGTTGCACCGCATCGCACCAGGTCGTCGCCGCCTCGCGAAGCTCGGGACGTCGGCCGGCCTCGAGCCAGAGCTCGTACTCGGCGATGTACGCGATCCGATCCTCGGCCTCGAAGATGAGCTGGTCGAGAAGCATGTCCGCCAGCTGCCGCGGGGTCTCCGCGCTTCGCAGCTCCTCCCCGAGCGCCCTGTGTCGGTCCGCCTCCTTCCGTGCGACGTGCTCAAGCGCTTGGCCGAGGAGGTGATCGCGCGAATCGAAGTAGTAGGTCGTCGAGCCCAATGGAACCCCCGCCTCCTGAGCCACGGCCCGATGGGTGACCGCTTCGCGGCCCGACTGGCCGATCACGCGCAGCGCCGCCTCCAGGATCTCTTCCCGCCGACCCTGCGTCGCCGTTTGCGTCGCCACGGTCATCAGACTAGTTCGCGCCCGAGATGTTGAGCCCGACGACGCCGCCGATGACCAGCACGATGCTTCCCAGCTTCAGCGCGTTGACCGACTCACCGAGGGCGGCCATCCCGATCACCGCGATCGCCGCGGTGCCGACACCAGCCCAGACCGCATAGGCAAGGCTGATCTCGAGGCTCTTCAGCGCCAGGGCCGTGAGCCAGAGGGAGGCGACGTAGGTGATGATCACCAGGATCGACGGGGCCGGCCGGGTGAAGCCGTCGGTGAAGCGCAGGAACACGGTGCCCACGACTTCGGTCGCGATCGCAGCGGAGAGATAGATCCACGCCAGCATGATGTGTACATATGTACCACATATCTGTACATATGTACAGCCCTCAGGCTTCCGAGGCGGGACAGATCAGCCGGAAGTCGCACCACGAGCAGATCTCCGGCGAGGGTCGCGGCTCGAAGTCCTGGCCGAGAATCCCCTCGCCGACCTCGAGCACCACGCCCTCGACGCGCTCGAGATCGTCCGGCGACCCGCCGACCGCGACCTTCTCGTCGGCGAGCACGTACCAGTAGCTGCCCGCCGCGCTCTCGAGTCGCCACGCCTCCCGCGCGGCCAGCCGGTAGATCGCCAGCTGAACGTCGGACTCGAGCTCCTGCGCCGGCTTCGGGTCGCCGGTCTTGTAGTCGATCAGCTCGTAGCCGCCGCTCGGCAGTTGGTCGACGCGATCGACCCGCCCGCGCAGGTGGTGAGGGCCGATGCGGAAGTCGAACTTGCGCTCCACCCAGCGCGGGTGCGAGCCGCTCGCGACCTCGCGCGCGTGGTAGCGATGCAGGGCCTCGATCGCCTTCTCGCGGAACTGCAGCTCGTCGTCTGACTCGCCGAAGCCCGAGCGGCGCCACGCGGTCGCGAACAGGCCCATCAGCTGCTGCAGGCTGCCCGCCTCGGCTTCCGTCTCGGTACCGGCGGCCTGCTGCCCATGGAAGCGCTCGAGGACCTGATGGATGACGATCCCGAAGCGCTGGTTGATCGTCGTCTCCTGGGGGATCCCGAAGACCCGGGCGAACTTGTACTTGAGCGGGCAGGTCCGGTAGAGCGTGATGTCGGTTGCGGAGAGCGCGAGGCCCTCGCCGCGGCGGGGGAGAAAGGCCTCGAGCGAGGGCTCATCGCGCTGCTCGATCAGCTCGCGCCGGCGCTTGGCCGCACCCTCCTCGTCGAGCAGGTAGGCGTCGAGGGCGGAGTCGCGCAGGGCGCTGCGCTGCTCTGGAGAGATCGCATGATCGAGCAGATCGTTGATCGCGGCGAGCGCGTCGGCGACGGGCTCCTCACTCGAGCCCTGAATCAGCCCCGCCAGCTTCACCAGCTCGAGGAAGCGGGCGACAGCCCGGGTCACGTCCACGTAGGTGTCGAGGCGCGGCTCGCGCAGCTTTCCGCCGGCGCGCCAGGCCTCCTCGAGCACCTCGTCCTGGATCATCCGGTAGGTGGCCTGCAGTCCCTCGGCGGGCCCGAAGAGCTCCTCGCCGTGCTCCTGCTCGCTCGCGTCGAGCACGGCGCGGGCATCCTCGTAGAGCGGCGACGGGCGAACGTTGCCGGCCTCGGTCGCGGCCGGCCTGGTGAGGACCAGCTCGTCCGTCGCACGCGTCATCGCGACGTAGAGCAGGCGCCTTTGCTCGTCCTCGTGCGATGGCCCGGCCCCGCCGACGCCGGTTGGGACGACGGGGGGACCGGCCGGCTCTGCTCCCGGGACGGCCCCGGCGTGCAGCCCGACGATGTAGACACGGGAGAACTCGAGCCCCTTGGTCCGCTCCAGGGGCATCACCCGCACCGCGTCGGCCATCGGCTCACCCGGTTCATCGACGGGAGCGACCCCCGCTTCGGACACGGCCACCAGATAGCGCACGAAGTCCCGGTTCGATCCGGTCGGCTCGCGGCGGGTCCAGGCGGCGGCAAGCTCGCCCAGCCGCGAGAGGTTGCGGAGCCTCTCGGCCGCCTCCGGATGGGCGGCGAAGAGGCGGTGGCGGCGGAAGCCGATCCGCTCGATCAGGCGGCGAACGAAGACGTCCGCCCGCATCTCGCCCATCGCCCTGGCCGCCGCGCGATGGAGCTGGAGAAACTCCCGAATTCGGTCACGAGCCTCGGGCGGGATCTGCGGGCTCTCGAGTGAGGCCTCCAGGGCCGAGACCATGTCGAGCTTGCGCCGGCGGGCAATCGTCGTGCAGCGCGCCAGGTCCACGGACCTGAGCTCGACGGGCGGCCTGCTGAGCGCGCGGACGGCGGCGGCCGCGTCCGTCGGGTCGGCCAGCAGGCGCAGCCACGCGATCACGTCGCGGACCTCAGGCCGCTGAAAGAACGCGCCGGGACCGGTCACGCGGTACGGGACGCGCCGCTCCTCGAGGGCAGCCGCGATGCCCCGCGCCCTGCCGCCGCCTCTCGGGACCGCCACGCAGACGTCCTCCATCTTCACCTCGCCCGTGGCCAGCGCCGTCTCGATGTCGCGGGCCACCGCCTGGGCTTCGGCGCGCTCGTTCGTTCCGAACCAGAAGCGCACCCGGGTGGAGGGCCCGGCCGCACGGCGTCGCACCTCGGCCCCGCGCTCGGAGGGGGCAACCACGGCGTGTGCGGCATCGAGCAGGTCCCCTCCGTAGCGCCAGCTCGGCTCGAGAGTCACCTCCTGCGGAGAGAACGCCTGGCGCGCCCAGGCGGAGGCGGCGCCACAGGGAGCGCGAGCCTGCTCGTCGTCGCAGCTGATCACGGTGCTCTCCGCGCCGGCGGCCAGCGCCTCGATCAACGAGCGCTCGGCCGGGCAGGCATCCTCGGCCTCGTCGACCATCAGGTCCGGAAACCGGGCGGAGACGGCCTCGGCGAGGGCGGGTTGCTGCTCGAGGCGGCTGGTCAGCTCGATCACGGCGTCGATGTCGTCCATCGCGCCCGCCGCCCGCAGCATCGCGTCGTGCATCTCGTAGAGCTCCGCGAACTCGCGCTCCCTGGCGGCTGAATCGCGCTCGGACTGGGAGCCGGCCGTCTGTTGCTCTGACCAGCGCCGGAATCGCTCAGCGGTCACCCCCGCGGACTTGAGGGCGTCGATCCGGTCGACGATGCGGGCGAGCAGCCCCGCGGGGTTTCCCCGGATCTCATGCCGGCGGAGGGGCAGCTCGTCGATCCGGTCGAGCAACATGGCCAGCCGCTCGGCGGGACTGAGGGACTCGAAGAAGGGATCCAGCTCGGCCTCCGTCGCGTGCTCGCGCAGGATCCGCGCGGCCGCAGCCGGATGGGTGTGGACGACGAGCTCCTCATAAGGGGTCTCGATCGTCTCCTCGGCGCGCCTCGAGATGCGGTTCGCGGCGGCGGTGGAGCGCGACAGGACGAGCGGCCTGCGGCCCTCGCCGACCAGGCGGCCCAGGCGTCGCGCGAGCGCCTCCGTGCGGCCGCTCCCGGCGGTTCCGAGGACGAGCAGGGGTCCTTCGGTGTGGGCGACGACCGCCTGCTGCTGCTCGCTCAGCCTGGGGCCCCCGAGGTCGTGCTCCTCCGCCATCGATTCCAGGCTACCTGGAGACCATCGCTAACCTGGCCGCGTGGCCGGTCCGAGCGACGACGAGTGGATTGCCGCCTGCCGCCGGGCCGTAGAGGCACAGAAGCGCGTGTTCTCCGAGCACCACGGAATCGAGGCCCGCACGCAGTACGAGGGCGTCGGAGAGGGCGGAGACAACACGCTCGTCATCGACCGTCTCTGTGAGGACGCGATCTTCGAGGAGCTGGATGCCCTCCACGAGAAGGGCCACGAGTTCACGGCCATCTCGGAGGAGCGGGGATCGGTCGGCTTCGGCAGCGGCGATTCGCCGCTCCGGGTGGTGATCGACCCGATCGACGGGTCCCTGAACGCGCGCCGGACCATCCCGCTCCACAGCGTCAGCATCGCTGTCGCGGATGGCGACTCGATGGACGACGTGACCCTCGGCTACGTCTATGAATTCGGCGCCGGGGAGGAATTCGTCGCCACCCGGGATTCTGCGGAGCGCGACGGCGTGAAGATCCAGGCGCCGCTCGGTGACGGGCTCGAGCTGGTGGCGCTCGAGGCGTCGAAGCCCGAGCGAGTCGTCAAGGCCGCAGAGGTGCTCCGGGACCGCGCCTTTCGGATCCGCTCTCCCGGGTCGATCGCCGTGGGCCTCTGTTACGTGGCCTGCGGGCGATACGACGGGCTCCTCACCACCCGAAGCTGCCGCTCCGTCGACGCGGCCGCCGGGCAGCTGATCGCGAGAACGGCCGGCGCGACGGTCGAGTTCGCCGGAGGAGGCCTCGAGGATGCGCCGCTCGATCTGAGCGCGCGTTACGACGTGTCCGCGGCCAGGACGCCGACCGATCTGGCCGTGCTCCGTGAGGCCCAGGAGGCGGTTCATGCCTGAGGGTCTCGTCGACTGGAACATGGCGGACCGGGTCGCCCGGGCGCTCTCGGGGAGCGGGCCCCGGTGGGACGGCAGCGAAGAGGAGCTCCGGCTGGAGTCCGACCGAGCCGCCGATCTGGTCCGCCGTTACACCGGACTGAAGCCGAAGGGTGGCGTGCCCCCGGCGGAGCTGGTCGACAGGGCCGCGTGGGCGGAGGTGAACCTGGAGACGTTCCGGCATCTGTCCACGAGGGTGGAGTCGCGCCTCGAGGATCGGATCAAGGATTCGAACGGCAAGAGCGGCCTGCAGCGCACGATCGTCGGTGCCGCGACGGGGGCCGAGATCGGGCTCGCGGTGGGCTACCTCTCCCAACGCGTGATCGGCCAGTACGACGTCGCCCTGATCGGCCCGGCCCGTGCGCCCAGGCTGCTCTTCGTCGGGCCGAACCTCTCGGCGGCCCGCGCCCGCCTCGACGTCGACCGGGACCTCTTCCTGAGGTGGATCGCCCTTCATGAGACCACGCACGCGGTCCACTTCGCGGCCGTCCCGTGGCTGCGCGAGCACATCGGCGAGATTGCCGAGGAGCTCTTCGAGAAGGCGGCCATCGAGGTGAAGCCCGGGGAGCTCCTCGGCAAGCTGGCCCGCACGAACCCGCGCGAGCTGATCCGGTCGGCGACGAGCGGCGAGCTGGCGACCGTGCTCTGGCCCGAGCCGCAGCGGCGCCTGGTCGAGAAGCTGACCGCGACGATGACCCTGGTCGAGGGCTACGCCGAGCATGTCATGGACGCCGTCGGAGACCAGCTCGACCCGGGCTACACGGATCTGCGGCGCGCGCTCGATCAGGATCGCCAGCGCCGCGGGCTGCTCGACTCGATCGTCTCCAAGTTGCTCGGCCTCGACATGAAGCTCGCGCAGTATCGCCGCGGCAAGGCCTTCGCAGACGAGGTGGTGCGCTCGCATGGGATCCGCACCCTCAACCGGGCGTGGAGAAACCCGGACGCGCTGCCGCGTCCCGAGGAGCTGGACAGCCCCGCGGAGTGGGTTGATCGCGTGGGCGCCGCGCGTGAGAGCCGAATCCTCTCGCTCTTCCGCTGAGTTTCCGCGCAGCCCTGTAACCGGAGGCCGCCGGGCGGTTAAGAACATGTGTTCGCCAAAACATGTGTTCGCTGCTAAGCTCTGAATATGCTTAGAGCTAATAAGACCAAGCAAAGTTGAAGGGATTGAGAGCCACCATGCCCGCCAAGACCAACACCACCGCCAAGACCAACACCACAAAGACCCCAGAGACCGAAGTCGCGACCGATGGCCGCAAGCCGTCCGAGCAGGCCCTCCAGGCCGTCGACGTCGCCGTCGGCGCCGTTCCGACGGTCGCCGATGCGGTTCGCACGACCGCTGAGACATGGACCAACTCCGAGACCCGCTCGCAGGAGATCGAGACGCTGCAGAAGCGCGTCAAGACCCTCCGCGACTCGCAGGCGCGGACGACCGAGATCGATTCGCTGCGCAAGCGGCTTGGCACAGAGATCGAGAAGGCCGAGGCAAAGGGCGGCGACGTCCGGCGCCAGGTCACCGATCAGCTGGTCGGCCAGGCCCGCAAGGCGCGTGAGCGCGTCGAGCCGGTCTACCGGGATCGATTCGAGCCGGTCGTCAAGGAGCGCGTGGAGCCCATCTACAGGCAGCGCGTCGAGCCGGCCGTGAAGAAGGTGCGCGAGCGCATCTAGTCGCTTAGCCCGGGCCGCCCTCGAGAGGTGGCGCGCCCGGGGAGACCTGCTCGCATCTCTCGCGAGCGGGAAGCAGCAACCTCTCCTCCCTCGAAAACCGGGCCCTCAGTGGCCCGGTTTTCATGTCCGCGTACACTTTTGACCAATGCCGACCAAGGACCAGATCACCGAGAAGCTGACTCAGGTCATCGACCCGGAGCTGCGGCGTTCGATCGTCGAGCTGGGCATGGTGCGCTCGATCGACATCCACGACGACGGGCGTGTCGACGTGGTCGTCTCCCTGACGACCCCCGGCTGCCCGATCCGCTCCCACTTCCAGGACGCCGTCGCCAAGCACGTCTCCGAGCTCGAGGGGGTCAAATCAGTGGGCGTCGGCTTCGACGTCCTCTCCGACAGCGAGAAGTCCGGCCTCCAACAGAAGCTGGGCCGCGCCAAGCTTCCCGAGGGCGCCCTGGCCCAGGTGAAGAACGTGATCTGCGTCGCCTCGGGCAAGGGTGGCGTCGGCAAGTCCACGATGACGGCGAACCTCGCCGCCGCCCTGGTGGCCGAGGGCCACAGGACCGGCGCGCTCGACTGCGACGTCTACGGCTATTCGATCCCCCGCATGCTGGGCATCAACCGGAAGCCCGACGTCTCGCCCGAGCGCAAGATCATCCCTCCCGTCTCCCCGTCCGGCCCCACCGTGATGTCGATCGGCTTCTTCGTCGAGGAGAACGCCGCCGTCGTCTGGCGCGGGCCCATGCTCCACAAGGCGATCCAGCAGTTCCTGGAGGACGTCGCCTGGGATGAGCTCGACTACCTGCTGCTCGACCTCCCGCCTGGCACCGGCGACGTCTCCATGACCCTCGCCCAGCTGCTCCCGCAGGCGAAGATCGCGATCGTCACCACGCCCCAGCCCGCCGCGCAGAGCGTCGCGCGCCGTGCGGCCGAGATGGCCACCAAGGTCGACCTCGAGGTCCTCGGCGTGATCGAGAACATGTCCGCCTTCACCGGCCCCGATGGCGAGCGCGTGGCGATCTTCGGCGAGGGCGGCGGCCAGCTTCTCGCGGATGAGCTCGATGTGCCGCTGCTCGCCAAGGTGCCGCTCTCCAGCGAGCTGCGCGAGCACGCCGACGACGGCAAGCCCCTCGTGATCGAGGACCCGGACGCGCCGGCGTCGCAGATGATCCGTGAAGCAGCTCGCGGCATCATCGCGGCCACTCCGGTGGAGCTTCCGCTCCTTCAGGGCGCGCCGGCGGCCCCGTCACAAACGGCGGCCACAAACACCGCCGCCGGATCAGCGAATGGCGGCGGCATCAGCGGCACAGAGCTGCCGATGGTCCAGTAGGCCGAATGCCCATCCGCTGGCGGGCGACCGCCGCGGCCTTCGTCTGCGCATTCCACCTCGCCGTCTTCGTCCCCACCATCGGGGACTGGTCCTCAGTCCTGATCAATGACTTCGCACCGCAGGCCCAGGCCATCAAGGCCGGTGACCTGCCGTACCGAGACCAGGGCATCGAGTACCCGCCGCTTTCGGTCCCCGTTCTGATCGCGCCGATCTACCTCGATCACAGCACCCAGGGCTTCGTCGACGGCTTTATGTGGGAGATGCTCGCCTTCGACCTGGCGTTGGTGGTGCTGATCGCTCTCGCGCTCCCAGGCGGCGAGAGGCGCGTGCTCAGCGCGCTCGGCATCTACTCCGCCGGCCTGCTGATCCTCTCCGGTGTCGTGCTCGATCCCTCCCTGATCGACACGGGACCGCTGGCGCTCTCGCGGTTCGACCTCGTCCCGGCGCTGTTCGTGCTTGCCGCGGTCCTCGCCCGGGACCGAGGGCGCTCCGCGACTTGGTCGGGGCTGCTGTCGATCGGTGTCGCCATCAAGGCGTTTCCGCTCTTTCTGTTTCCGGCGCTCCTCCGGGGCGAAGGGAGGCTCCGCCGGGTGATCGCCGCCGGTGTGATCCCACTCGCGCTCTGCGTCCTCGCCGTCCTGGCACTGGGGGACGAGTTCGGCTCTGCGATCAGCTACCACACGCAGCGCGCCATTCAGGTCGAGAGCCTCGCTGCCAGTCCCTTCGAGGTCGCGCGTGTGCTTGGCTCGTCCGGGATCGCGACCGGGACGGGCCATGGCGGATTCGAGATCCACTCGTCGGGCGCCGACTCGGCACGCTGGGTCTCGGTCATCCTCGGCGCACTGGTGTATCTGTGGGTCGCCGCCGCCGGATGGCGCTCGCGCGCCACGAACCTCGAGCTGGTGACGGCCCTCCTCACGGTCATGGTCGTCTTCGCGCCGGTTCTCTCGCCCCAGTTCCTGCTTTGGATCATTCCCCTCTCGGCCTGCGCCTACGGCCTCGGCAAGGAGAACCTCGTGCTGCTCGTCGCGGTCCTGCTCACCCAAATCGTTCTCCAGAACTACGACGGCGTCGATGCTCTCACGGGAGCGTTCGTCTGGCCGCTCGTCGCACGGAACCTGACGCTGCTCGTCTACCTGGCGGTCGTCTGCTCGCCGATCCTCGGCGGGGCGTCCGGCAACCGGCGGCTCGTTCCGGCCTAGTGGTAGCCGAAGTGAGCGACCCAGACGGCGACGCCTCTGTACCCCTTGAACTTGCCCGAGACCACGCTGATGCCGATGTCGTCGAAGCGCGGCCCGAGCAGTACGGCCCGATGCTCGTCAGAGTTGAGCCAGGCGCTCATCGCACCGCGGACGGTGGCGGCCTCGCCGCTTCCCAGCTCGAGGTTCTCGCCGGCTCCGTATGTCCCACGCAGGAAGCCCACCCTCTTGAACCAGTAGAAGGCGTCCCGGCCGCAGGCGTAGTGGCTGAAGTCGTGGCAGCGCCTGATGTCCCGAGCCTTCCGCCTGGAAGAGGAGCGGAGCCGCTTCGAGACGTGCAGCCCGGAGAGCCCCTCTCGGGCGCGGGCCCACCGGTGCATGCAGATCATGGTCCGCTCCTGTGCGGCGGCCGGAAGCGAGGCATCGGACTGATCCGGACATGCCGATTCGGGGGCGAGCAGCGAGTCCCAGGACCCGGACGCGTTCGCGACAGCCGGTGTCGCGAGAAGCGCGCCTGCCACCGCCGCCAGCACGATATTCCGCATCAGCCTCATCACCGACGGAATCGGCGATGACGAGCATCCACGCAACTTCCGCCGTCGCCCTGGCCGGATGTTTCAAAACTGAGTAGCCGGTCGAGCGACCGGCTTCAGGCGGACCGCGGTCCGCTCAGCGCGTGACTA